>NZ_LLXX01000182.1:72416-72933 GCF_001440405.1 Bradyrhizobium valentinum | reverse complement strand
CTGATGGCAACGCTTGCGGCGTCGACGGCGGCGCGGATGCCTGCGTCGCGGACGGCAATGTGTGCGGCGCGGATGCGACCGTCGAAGCTTGCGGAGCTGACGGCAATGTTTGCGGCGCAGATGCAGGCGCCGAAGCCTGCGCGGCGGACAGCAATGCTTGCGGTGCCGATGCGGCCGTCGAAGCTTGCGCCGCAGACAGCGCCGCCTGCGCGGCCAACGCGGTCGCGGAGGCCTGCGCGGCCGATGCGGATGCCTGTGCAGCCAACGCGTCTGCCGACGCCTGCGCCGCCGATGCCGATGCCTGTGCCGCCAACGCGTCGCTCGATGCCTGCGGTGCCGATGCGGATGCCTGCGCCGCCAAGGCGGGCGCCGACGCCTGCGGTGTCGATACCGGTGTCTGTGCGGCCAATCTCGGCGGCGTCTGCGGCGTCGATGCGCCGGTGCTCGATCCAATTTCGTTCTGCGCGGTGAACGTCATCCCGGTGTTGCCGTCATGCTGATGATCGACATGCGCAAC
>NZ_LLXX01000182.1:0-72324 GCF_001440405.1 Bradyrhizobium valentinum | reverse complement strand
CGGGCCGCCGCTATGCGTCGAGCCCGATCGCGCTCGCGAGCTTCATGGCAGGCGTGCGGCTTACATCGGAGGTGCTGCTGGAAGGAGCATGGCGTAGCTCGGCTGGAGCGGCAGGAAACTTCGCGTTCTTCCGCAATCTCATGCTCGGATTGCTGCCGCAGCTCTACGACGTACGCCACCTGGAGGCGCTGGGCGGCCGCTTCGCTCTGCGCGTGACTGGAGCAGGCCGCCATGGAGATTTCACCACCATGGCCGTCAACAGGCGCGTGGTCACGCTGACCGGGTTGCCGCTCGATGAGGCCTCCGGCGCCGCCATCGCTGATGCCTCGGTCCGAGCTGACGTGTTTCTCGCTTTGTGGAACGACATGATTGCCGATCTGGCGGAAACGACACTGGCGCACATCGCGGCGGCACGATCCGCCCCGTCGCGGACGCGCTAAGCAGGACGGGACAGTTCATGCCAGATTTCGAATGTCAGGTTTCCCAGGACGGCGAGCAACAGGTCGCGTTGATGGCGCAGGATTCCGCGCGGGCCGACGCACTTGAGGTGGCGGCCCGGCAGGCGCTGTCGACCGTTCATGGCCGCCAGCGGGAGGCGGCGGCGAGCCGCTACAAGGTCTCGCGCTACGACATTCCGGTCAGGCTTGCCGATGGCGCCGCGCTGCTTTTCAATTCACGGACACGGTCGCTCATCCTGCTGTCCGATGGCGAGGCCCAGATCTATCGGGAGCTCGCCGAACGATCGGCCTTCTCAGGCGGTCAGGTCAGCGACCGACTGTTGCTCGAAGCACTCGTCGGTGGCGGCCACGTCGTGGGCGCGATGGTCGACGAGATTGCCGTCGTGCGCGACAGCTACGAAGCGACACGGGGCGCTAAAGGCAGCCTCACGCTCACGATCGCGCCGACCATGGCCTGCAATTTCGCCTGCGGATACTGCTTCCAGGGCCTGAACAAGCCGACCACGAAGATGAAGCCTGATGTGCAGAACGCCATCGTCGATTTCGTCAAGGCGAAAAAGGACCTCAAGTCGCTGAGTGTCGTCTGGTACGGCGGCGAGCCCCTGATGGGCAAGGATTCGATCTTTCGCCTGTCAGACCTGCTGATTTCCTACTGCGACAAGCACAAGATCGCCTACAGCGCCGGAATCGTCTCCAACGCCTGGTTCCTGAACGGCGAAATGGCAGCTCAGCTCTACACCCGCAGAGTCCGCTGGGTGCAAGTGACCGTCGACGGCGATCGCGGGACGCACGACAAGATGCGGCCCCTGACGTCAGGTCATGGCACCTTCGACCGCATCCTCGACAATATCGCCGAGGCGCTGGACCAGACTGCGATCTCGATCAATGCGCGTGTCAATGTCGGTCAGAGCAACGTCGACAATGTGGACGCCATGCTCGATTGTTTCGTCGAGCGTAACTTCACCAGGCGCGGCAACTTCAGCGTCTACTTCGCACCCATCGAGGCTTCGACGCCGGAGAGCGGGAGCGCCTACGAGGAGAGGCTCTCCCGCGCGGAATTCAACCGCAAGGTCCTCGCCCTGGAGGAGCGCGCGAGACGTCTCGGCTTCGCATCCATCCAGGCGCCGTCGAACGGCTTCGCCGGAATGTGCGTGGCGGCCTCGCATGGCGGCTATGTCGTGTCGGGCGAGGGGGTCGTGCATAAGTGCTGGGAGACGGCGCACGATCCCAGCAAGCGGACGGGCAGCATCTTCGAGCCGGACAAGCTGCACGCCAGCGTCAACGCCAGCCTGTGGTCGCAATGGACGCCATTCGACAATCCGGTCTGCGCTTCGTGCAAGATCTTGCCGATGTGCGGCGGCTTCTGCGCACATCGTTTCATCTACAGCAATCCGGCCGAAGCGGCGCTGCCCTGCCCAAGCTGGAAATGGAACACGGCCGAATACATCTTCAGTCGCGCCAAGGATCTCGGGGTGGTCTCGGCCGACAAATGGGTCCCTGAGGAAGCAACCGTCGAAGCCAAGCAATCCGGCGAGCGTCATTCGCTTGATACGCTGCAGGCAGCGCAAGCGCGCGTGCTGGATAAGGTCAGCGTGCTGCACGGACGGCAGATCGACAGCGCGATGCTCTTTGCCGGCGAACCGGCGCTGGAGGCTGTGCCTTCGCACGCGCCGACCGAGGCAGACCGGGCGCTGCAAAGCACAGAGCCGTGAACGCGATCCCTCCGGCCAGCGCCTTCGATCTGACCGCCGACAGGTTCGACAGCCTTGTCTCCAACAGCTTTGCCGCCAGCAAAGAGAGCCGCCACGTGCGCGACCGCCTGATCGCGCAGGTTGACGGGGGACGCCTCGACCACCTGCTTTTGCGCGCGCGCAGCGGCGTGACCGTGTCTGACGCGGTCAATCGGAAAGCCGCGCTGAACATTATTGATTTCGCCTTTGAGCCGATCGTGATGCAAAACATGTCGACGGATCAGGCGATGAGATATCTAGGGGCGGTGGAGAACACGCTCCACGTTCGCGAGGCGGGCGGGCTCGACTGCTCCGGTCCGCTCTGGATCGACACGATCCACCATGTCTGCGTCTTCTCCGTGCTGTTTCAGCTTGCGGCATTCCTTGGCAAGAACCGGAAGTTCAGCCAGGTGGTCCTTTTGCACCAGGGCCAGCGGCCGGAGCCCCGGCTGCGCATTATTGCCGACCTGCTGCGCCGGGCGCACGGCGTCGCTTTGGTGCTGCTTCCGCTCCAGGGAAACTGGTTCGCGCGCCTCGGGCGCCTTACGACGCCGGACACCGTCATCTACTATCTGACCGACATGCCACCGGAGGCGTTCCCACACGCGGCGCGGAAAGAGCGGGGCCGATCGCGTCTTCTGCTCACCCATGGGCCGGGGCCGGCGCTTCAGGTCGAAACGCTCTCCGGCTCGCAGAGCTTTGCCCGTCGACTCGGGGCGCCGCGCATCGTGCTCGACTACCCGTCGACGGACAGCCTGCGCATCCGGCCGATCGGCGCGGACGAGTCGGCCGTGTCCCTCTGTCCGCTTGAGGATTGGGTGTTCTGGCCGC
The DNA here is from genome assembly GCF_001440405.1 of Bradyrhizobium valentinum. Taxonomy (GTDB): domain Bacteria; phylum Pseudomonadota; class Alphaproteobacteria; order Rhizobiales; family Xanthobacteraceae; genus Bradyrhizobium; species Bradyrhizobium valentinum. The sequence continues at coordinate 69,305 of NZ_LLXX01000182.1, read as the reverse complement.
TGCTTGGGACAGCACGACAGCGGGCCGCCGCACATAACGACTTCGCATCCAGTTGAAGGGGAAATCGTCGGATATGCAGCGAGAGGCACAGGCACTTGTCGATGAATGGGCCCAGACATTCAACGCAGGAAGGGTCGCCGATCTGGCCCGCTTCTACACCGCGGATGCACGGATCGTGCCGCCCGGGCGATCAACCCTGGTCGGCGCAGAAGCGATCTGCATGTTCTTCGCCGACATCCGCGCACAAGGTTTTCGCGATTATGCCGTAGAGGTTGGTGATGTGTTCGCAAAGGACGCGTCTCTGGTCGTGTCGGGCCGATGGGAACTTCGGGGACCCGATGCAGGCGGTCTGCAGCTCTACAAGGGCAACTGGATGAACCTGCTCGCGCACGGGAGTACAGGCCGCCTCATCGCCGTCCACATGTGGAACTGATCCAGGTCCGATTTGAGCGACGGGGCGGGCCTCCACATTCAGGAGTCAGGGGCGATATCCAGGGAGATCCCGGAATGACTTTGATGCGGTGCCCGGATTGCGGCCGGGAGATCAGCAACCAGGCGACGGCCTGCCCCGGATGCGGCAGGCTGTTGCAGGAACGCGGTCCCACAGTAGCTGCGAGCGGGGAGTGGGCGGGGCGGCCACCTTACTTCTACGAGTACAAGTCTCAGATCATTCTGTTCGGCCTGCCGCTCGTCCACGTCATCTTCGGCCCGACATGGCTTATCGGCTTCAAGCCTGCCCGCGGCATCATTGCGGTGGGCAATATCGCCATCGGCTTCGTCGCATTCGGCGGCGTCGCGATGGGTCTTGCGGCATTCGGCGGCATCAGCCTCGGCCTCGTATGCGCAGGTGGAATGGCGCTGGGGCTGGGACTGGGCGCGGGCGGAATCGCAACAGGCTATTGGGCTCTGGGCGGCATCGCGATCGGCGTCTACGCGCTCGGAGGGCTCGGGATCGGCGCTCACACCCTGCAGAACGATCCCAATATGCTCCGCTTCCTCAGCGCTCCGTTCGGCCGAGGATCGAGCTAGGTCGTGCACTCGCGAACACCAGCGGGCATCTGCTCGCGAGCGAGCTGACAGATTTCTTCAAGGATCTCAGCGGTACGCCTCGGCAGACACGCCGCCAGAGGTCTCCATTGGACAATGCACAATGGTTAATAAACCGTCACCTCGCTGTAATTTTCGCCAGTCTATATTCCCGCCGCTGACGTCACACGTCCCCTCTTTTCAATGCTGCGCGAGCCGCTCGTGCCGCAGCGGCAGGTCTTTGTCTTTTTTGCAATGGAGATCATAAATGGCTCTCGGTCCGGGTTCGATTGCTTTCGTCGGTTTCAACGCGGACGGTCAGGACAACATCGCGTTTGTTGTGCTGGAGCCAATTGCTGCAGGAACCGCAATCTACTTCTCCGACAACGAGTGGGATGGTTCGGCCTTCAACACGGGTGAAAGCTATACGCGCTGGACTGCGACCGCAGACGTCGAAGCCGGCACCGTAATCAGCATCGACAACTTCACGAACAACGCCAGCAATCCGATTTCGACCAACCGCTCCGATCTCGGCACCGTCGGCACGGTAACGGTGAGCGGCAGCTCCAACCGCGGGTTCTCCAATGGAGGCGAGACCGTTTACGCTTATCTCGCGCCTGCCGCCACGCCAAATCTGCCGACAGTATTTCTCGCTGCCGTCGCCAGCAACGGGTTCACCGATGCTACGACTACAGGACTTCTTACAAATACCGGGCTTGCAGCCGGTACAACGGCACTTCAGTTGACTGGCGGCATCGATCTCGCCGTCTTCAACGGTTTGCGCAACAACCAGGCGAGCTTTGCCGACTATCTGCCAATCATCAACAATCCGGCAAATTTCACCCAGCTGAACAACAGCGGCGACGATAGTCTAGGCAACATTCCGTTCTCTCCGGTGAGTTTCACCACCGAGGTCGGCACGCCGCCGCAGACGGTCGCCTTCGCCACCGGTTCTGTCTCGACCCATGTGGAAGGAAACACCGGAACGACGGCCTTCACTTTCACTGTGCAGCGCACCGGCGGCACGACCGGTGATGTCAGCTTTAGCGGCCAACTGACCTCGGCAGCGGCAAATGCCGCTGATTTCAATGGGGCTGCGGCTGTCCCGTTTACGTTCAGCGGGACGATACCCGCCGGCCAGGCTTCGGCAACCGTGATCGTCCAGATCAATGGCGACACCACGATCGAGCCTGACGAGAGCTTTACGCTGACGTTGCAGACGGCGACCAACAACAACGCGGCGGTTTCCACCTCGCTCGGCGCCCAGACCACCGCAATCGGTACGATTCAGAACGACGACGCGCCCACAGGCAATGTGATCGGTGGCATCACGATCCTGGACCAGGCGCCGTCGCTGCAGGGGTCGGCCACGACGCCGAACGCAACCAACCCAGTTCAGCTCGTGCGGCTCGACAATTTCACGCCGGCCGCCGGCACCAATGCCGAAGTCGTCTCGTTCGATCCTTCAACCGGTCGCGCCTATGTGCTCAATACCGTGGGCAACACGATCGACATTGTGGCCATCAGCGCAAGCGGCACGGTGAGCCTCGTTTCCTCGATCGACTTGACCGTCCTTGACGGGTTTGGCGGGGCAAACTCGGTCGCGGTCAAGAACGGTGTTCTCGCCGTGGTCTATGCCAGCGATCTGCCGGGCACTAACGGCTCTGTCGCATTGTTCGGCGCAAACGGCGCGCTCATCAACACCGTGGAAGTGGGTACCGGCCCCGACCAGATCGTGTTTAACGCCGATGGATCCAAGTTGCTGGTAGCGAACGAAGCCGAGCCTGTGTCGATCACGCTCCCCGGCGGCGGGTCGCAGCTCGTAAACCCGGAAGGCAGCGTGTCCATCATCAATCTTTCGGGTGGCGCCGCCAACGCAACCGTGTCCAACACGATTTCGTTCGAAGGCCTCGACGGGTTCGAGGCGGTGCTGAAGCAGGCAGGCGTTGCGCTGCTCAACGGCCAGTCTGCATCCGCGGACATCGAACCGGAATACATCACGGTATCGCCGGATGGAACCCGCGCCTATGTGACGTTGCAGGAGGTCAACGCAGTCGCCGTGATCGATCTCACCGACGCTGGCGCGACCAAGCCGCTGGCGATTCTGCCGCTCGGCGGCATCGATCGCAACCTGGTCGGCAACGCCTTCGACGGTATCGACCGTGGCGGGATCAACATCCAGAATGCCGACGTGGTCGGCCTGCTTCAGCCTGACGCGATCGCGAGCTTTGCGGTCGGGGGCGAGACCTATTTCGTTACTGCCAACGAGGGCGATGCGCGGGTGGGACTTGATGACGAGTCCAATCTCGCAGGCGTGACGCTTGATCCGACAGCCTATCCGAATGCGGCGGCACTCCAGGACAATACCACCGGCCTTGGTCGGCTTCGTGTCCGTTCCGACCTCGGCGACACCGACGGTGACGGCGACGTCGACCAGGTCTTCGCATACGGCGGCCGTGGCATTTCGATCTTCAAGCAGAATGCCGACGGCACTATCACCAAGGTTCGCGAGACCGGCGGTGAGTTCGAGGCGATCATTGCACGCGATTTTGCGACGCGCTTCAACATCGACACGGCTGAAGGCGGCGCCGTCGACAATCGTTCTGACAACAAGGGTCCGGAGCCGGAGGGCGTCGATATCGGCGTCATCAATGGGCGTACTTACGCCTTCGTCGGCCTCGAGCGCGTTGGTGGTGTCATGGTCTATGATATCACCGATCCGGCCAATGCGTCTTACGTCGGCTACCGGCCTCCGTTGGCTGGCGAGGGTAATGCGCCCGAAATGACGAAGTTCATCAGCGCCGCGGATTCTCCGACTGGCACGGCGCTCCTGCTTACCGCGAACGAAGGCAACTCGAGCGCCGGGTTTGCGGGCGCAGGGCTGACCGTCGATGCGGTCCTGCCGCAGAACTACAGCCAGGAAATCCGGATCGCCTCGTCCTCGACCAGCGTGTCGCAGGTGGAAGGCGACACCGGCACCACTGCGTTCACCTTCACTATCGAGCGCACCAATGGCACCATCGGCGCGGTCGATGTGACACTGCAGTTGGCGGCGGGTGCGAGCAACGGCGCCAACGCGCAGGATTTCGCGGGTGTCATGAACCTGCCGAGCAACGTCACGGTCACCATTCCGGCCGGTCAGGCGTCGGCGACGGTCACGATCAACGTAGCCGGCGATACCGCATTCGAAGCGAGCGAGAACTTCACGGCCACCATCACCAGCGCGACGACGACGCAAGCGGGCGTTACCGCCGCGGTAAGCGCCACCCAGGCGATCGCGACCGGCACGATCCAGAACGACGATGTGGCGCATATCTACGACGTCCAGGGCGCCGGACACCGCTCGGAATTCGTGGGCCAGCAGGTGACCGTCCGCGGCATCGTCACTGCTATTGACGCGTCCGGCACGGAGAATGGCGGCAACAACCCGGTCGGCTATTATATTCAGGATGCGGTCGGCGACGGCGACTACCGGACCTCGGATGCTGTCTTCGTTTTCCTGGGTACGGGTGCCAACGTCACGATCCCAAGCGGCATCGTTGTTGGTGCGGAAGTGCAATTGACCGCAACCGTCAGCGAGTTCGCCGGCACGAACCAGCTTTCGGTGACGCAGCTCAATCCGGTGGCTGGCACGACGAGCGTGCTGTCGACCGGCAATGCACTGCCGACAGCCGTCCGCGTGGGCGATGTCGATAACCTCACAACCGGCCTTGAGCGTAAGCCGGCCCTGGTGTCGCTCGGTGACGATGATGTCGATATCGCTCCCCCAGCGGGTACCTACGATCCGGTCAATCAAGGATCGGATTTCTGGGAATCCCTGGAAGGTATGCGCGTCACGCTTGAAGATGTGCGCGTCACCAGTCCCTTCCACTCGAATTTTGACGAGCAGTTCGTCACCCCGAACGTCGGTGCCAACCCCTCAAGCAATTCGCGTGGCGGCCTGACCATCAGCGACACCACGCCCGGAACGACGCAGCCTGCCGACAAGGTGTTCGACTTCAATCCAGAGCGAATTCAACTGGACGACGAGGCAGGCGTGGCGCTGCCCACCGGCCTTCAGACCGGTGACCGCCTGGGCGATGTAACCGGCGTCGTCAACTACGCAAACGGCCAGTACGAGATCAACACGACCGAGGCCTATGGTCCGGTGACGGCCGCGAACCTGCAAAAGGAAACCACAACCATCGTGGAGAACCTGGACCGGATTCGCGTTGCGACCTTCAACGTGGAAAACCTGGCGCCGGTTGGCCAGCCGGTGGACGGTGTGGCGACGCCGGCAAGCAAGTTCGCCGGTCTTGCAGACGCTATCGTCGGCAACCTCAAGGCGCCCGAGATCATTGCGCTCCAGGAGGTGCTGGACAATGACGGCGCCACCAGCTCGAGCACCACAAGCGCTTCGCAGACCTTGTCGCAGCTCATCGATGCCATTGTCGCTGCCGGTGGACCGCGCTATGTCGCTATTGACTCACCGCCGATCGACAACATCGGGGGTATCCCGAACGGCAATCAGCGAGTTGCCTACCTGTACAATCCGGAGGCGGTTTCGCCGACTGCGCGCAACGGCCTGACGGATATTGTCAGCGACGCTGATGGCGTGAAGGTTCAGCAGTTCGCGAGCGCCAACCAGATCGGGCAGGGCAATACCGACTTCACCGCCACGCGTAAGTCGCTGCCGATGGAATGGTCGCCCGTGGGGTACACCGACGATCAGGGCGGCACATTCTGGACCGTCAACAACCATCTCTCCTCGAAGGGCGGTTCAGCGCCGCTTTACACCACGTTGCTGGACCTGCCGCTTTACGCCGACCCGATCAACGGATCCGCGCAACAGACCGGCACTTCGAACGAGCGTGAAGGGCAGGCCGAAACGATCAACGCGTTCGTCGATGGGCTGCTGACCAACGCGTCGGCGACCGACGACCGTATTGTCGTGTTGGGTGATCTGAACGACTTTCAGTTCTTCCCGGTGGTCGATCTCATCACGGGACAGCTCACTCGCACCACCGCGAGCCCGGACGGGACTCCCAGCATCTTCGCGCCCGGCACCGCAGTGCTTTCGGAGCTGATCAGCAAACTCCCGGAAAACGAGCGGTATTCCTACAATTTCGACGGCAATGCGCAGGCGCTGGATCACATCCTGGTTTCGAACAACCTGTTTGACAGCGCTCAGTTCGACATCGTGCACATCAATTCGGAGTTCATCGACCAGCTCTCCGATCACGATCCGTCGGTGTCGTCGCTCGTGATGTCCCGTTCGGCTGCGATCGCAACCTCAGGCAATGACGTGTTCGACCAGGCCGCGTATACGGCGAAGTTCGGCGTGCGCGGGAGCCTCGCCGGCAACGACACGATCGATGGCCTTGGCGGCGATGATCGCATTGCCGGTGGCAGCGGCAATGATGCCATTAACGGTGGCAGCAACGGAGCGGCGGGCGACGTCGCAGTGTTCACTGGTGCGCGCAGCAACTACACGGTCACTGTGCAGGGTGGCTCGTTCGTCATCACCGATAACCGCACTGGCTCATCGGACGGTATTGACACCGTCTCGAATGTCGAACGGTTCGAGTTTGCGGATCGGACGCTCACGGCCGCTGAGTTGACCGATGCAACGGGGCCCGTGCTCACCGCTGCGACGCCGGCGGACAATGCGACTGCGGTCGCGGCTGGAAACAACATCGTGCTCACCTTCGACGAAGCCGTCGCGGCGGGTACCGGAAGCATCGTCATCAGCAACGGTGCGGGAGACACGCGGACGATTGCGATTGGCGATGCGTCGCAGGTCACCGTCTCCGGCAACACCGTCACCATCAATCCGACGGCCGATCTGGCTGCCGGTGCGACCTATGATGTCACGCTGGCGTCGGGCGTGATCACCGACGTCGCCGGCAACGCTTTCACTGGCCTCGCGCAGAACGATCTCGACTTCACCGTCGCGGCGCCGCTGACCTACAAGCTGCAGATCCTTCACGCGTCGGATTTCGAGGCAGGCCTGAAGGCGATCGACGATGCGCCGCGCTTCGCAGCCATCGTGGACCGGCTCGAGGATACGTTTGCCAACTCGATCACGCTGGCGTCGGGCGACAATTACATTCCGAGCCCGTTCTTCAATGCAGCCAGTGATCCGGCGCTGGCGTCGTTCTTCCCGCCGAGCATCGGCCGGGCCGATATCCGCATCCTGAACTCGATCGGAATCGAGGCGTCCGTCATCGGCAACCACGAGTTCGATCCGGGTCCGCGCGATGTGCAGAATCTCATCCGCCCCGCCGCCGATCCCGATGGGGCTGGCCCGCTGAGCGGCTACGAAGGAACCCAATTTGCCTATCTCGCCGCCAACCTGAACTTCGCCGGCGAGCCGGACCTGGCGCCCAATGCCCAGACCACGCCGCTGACTGAAGCGACGTTTGGTGTCGGCGCAAGCGGCGGCCGCCGGATCGCGCCGTCTACCATTCTAGAGGAAAACGGCGAGAAGATCGGCGTTGTCGGCGTCACCACGCCGGTGTTCGAAGACATCACGACGCCGGGCGGAGTCCGGATCGTCGGGCCGCGCACACTGGAAACCGACGCCGACTTCATCGCGCTTGCAGCGATTATCCAGCCGGCGATCGATGCCGTCATCGCCCAAGGCGTGAACAAGGTCATAATCGTTTCGCAGTTGCAGGAGCTGAAGAACGAGCAGAAGCTCATCACCTTCCTCAAGGGCGTCGACGTTGTGATCGGCGGCGGCTCGAACACGCTGCTCTCCGACAGCAACGACGTTCTCCGTCCGGGCGATGTCAGCGAAGGCGAATACGCCCAGATCATCACCAACGCGGAAGGCAAGAACACGGTTCTCGTCAACACCGACGGCAACTACAAGTATGTCGGCCGGCTGGTGCTCGAGTTCGATGCCAACGGCGACATCATTCCCGCCAGCCTCGATCCGAGCATCAATGGCGCCTATGCCACTGACGATGCAGGCCTGGCCCGTGTTTATGAAGGCTCCGGCATCGATCCGTTCGCCGAGGGCTCGCGTGGTGACACAGTGCGCGATATCACAACCGTGATCGACGGCATCATCACCCAGAAGGATGCCGTTACCTTCGGCCGCACCGATGTATACCTTGAAGGCCGACGTGGCGAGGTGCGCTCGCAGGAAACCAATCTCGGTAACCTCTCCGCCGATGCCAACCTGTGGTACGCCAAGTCCGGCTATGACGACACCGTTCAGATCTCGATCAAGAACGGCGGCGGCATCCGCGACTCGATTGGGTCGATCAGCTCCGAGGGCGACGGCGCGGAACTGCCGCCGGCTGCGAATCCGGAAGTCGGCAAGGAAGCGGGCGAGGTCAGCCAGCTCGACATCGAGAACTCGCTGCGCTTCAACAACGCGCTCAGCCTTGTCACATTGACGCCGCAGCAACTGCTTGAGGCTCTTGAAAACGGTGTTTCCAATCCGGGCGGCATCTTCGCCCAGGTCGGCGGCCTCCGGTTCAGCTATGATCTGACGCGCGCTGCGGGGGATCGGGTTCGCTCGGTCACGCTGGTCGATGAAAATGAGCATGTGATCGCGGTTATTGTCGCCGACGGCGAAGTGGTTGCGGATGCGCCGGCGGCGATCCGCATGGTGACGCTGAGTTTCCTGATCGGTGGGGCAAATCCCAACGCTCCGGGCGGGTTCAACCGGCCCGACGGCTTCCGGTTTGCCGAGTACATCGCGGCCAACCCGGCGTTTGCCAATCGCGTCGACCTGTCTCCGGATAATCTGCCGGCAGACGACGTAGCGGCCCGCACTGGCGCCGGCAGGTTCACCGACGACGGCTTCGAGCAGGACGCATTGGCCGAATATCTCGCGGCGAATTTCTCGGATACCCCGTTCGGGCAGGCAGATACGGATCCGGCCCAGGATCAGCGCATCCAGAATCTGGTTGCAAACGGCGGCAACGACACCGTTCTGCCGATCATGGGAACCGACGGTGAGGATGACCTCTCCGGTACCACCGCAAAAGACTCGATCTTTGCCAAGAACGGTGACGATCGCGTTCGTAGCCTTGGCGGCGACGATCTCGTGCTGGGCGGCGGCGGTGACGACGTCATCGAAGGTGGCGACGGCAATGACCGTCTCGAGGGCGGCGAGGGCAATGATTTCGTCTTCGGCGATGCGGGTAATGATACCGTGCTGGGCGGTGCCGGCGACGATCGTCTTCGCGGCAATGACGGCAACGACATGCTGGCCGGCGGCATTGGCAACGATAATGTCAACGGCGGCGCGGGTTCGGATGCTTATGCCTACAAGCTGGGCGACGGCTCCGACATCATTACCGAAGCGGCCAATACCCCAGCCGATACCGATACGCTGGCGCTGGTTGACATCAATGCTGCGGACGTCACGTTCCGCCGGTTTGGTAACGACACCCGGATCGAGCTGTCCAACGGCAGCGTGATCACGTTGAAGGATCAGCGCGTAGGCGGCGGCGTCGAGAAGGTGACCTTCGCCAACGGTCAGGAACTCGATCGGAGCGGCATCAACGGCGCGATCGTGAATCGCGGGCCGTTGGCAGTCGACGACACGGCAGCAACCGTTGCGGAAGATGCGGCAGCGTTCGTCATCCCGCTCGCCGATATCCTCGGCAACGATACCGACGCCGATCTTGACGCGCTCTCCATCACGGCTCTCGCCAATATCGTGGGCGGCACGGCCGAAATCGTAGTCGGTGGCATCCGGTTCACGCCGGCCGCCAACTTCAACGGGGCCGCTTCGTTCGAATACACCCTCAGCGACGGTAACGGCGGTTCGGACATTGGCAAGGTCAGTTTCACGGTGACAGCCGTGAACGATGCGCCGGTACCGACCACGCCGGTTGCGGTTCAGACCAACGAGGATACTCAGCTCGTTGGCCAGATCGCAGTGACCGACGCCGAAGGCGACACGCTGAGCTATGCGGTCGGTACTGCCGCCCAGCACGGCACGGTCAGCGTCAATGCGCAGGGCCAGTACACCTACACGCCGGCTCTGAACTTCAATGGCAGCGACAGCTTCATCATCAAGGTCAGCGACGGAATTGCGCCGCCGGTTGACGTGGTGGTGAACATGACGGTTGCACCGGTGAACGACGCGCCGACGGCGACCTCGCCGGTTGCCGCGAACACGAACGAGGACACCCAACTGGTCGGCCAGATCGTCGCAAGCGATGTGGACGGCAACGCGCTGAGCTACCAGGCTGGTACTGCCCAGCACGGCACGGTCAGCGTCAATGCGCAGGGCCAGTACATCTACACGCCGGATCTTAATTTCAACGGCAGCGACAGTTTCATCATCAAGGTCAGCGACGGCATTGCGCCGCCGGTTGACGCCGTAGTGAACGTGACGGTCGCCCCGGTGAACGACGCGCCGGTCACGGTGGATGACGTCGCGACCGTCGGCGAGAATCAGTCGAAGGCCTTCGCCCTCACGGCGAACGACTCCGACGTCGAGGATGGTGTACCGCCAACCTTGACCGCCTTTGAGGTGACGGGGGTATCTGGCATCAATCTGAGCAACGCGAACGCGCAGTCCGCGTTCACGATCAACCAAAGCGGCCAGCTACAGTTTACTCCGGGCAACCTGTTCGACGGCTTGAATACGGGCGAAAGCGCCACCGTCTCGATCAGCTACACGGCGCGAGATGCCGCCAACGCTGCATCGACTGGAAACTTCACGCTGACCGTCACTGGCGAGACCGACGCCAACGTGATCAACGGCACAAACGGTAGCAACCTGCTATTTGGTACCGAAGGGGTCGATCTCGTCAACGCAGGTGGCTCGACTGATTTTGTCTTCGCCCAAGGCGGCGATGACGTCGTCAATGCTGGGACCGGTAATGATTTCGTGTTTGGCGGCGCTGGTAAGGACATCCTGCGTGGTGAAGCCGGCCGGGATATCCTGTTCGGTGAGAACGGAAACGATACGCTGGCCGGCGGCCGGGGCAATGATCAGCTCTACGGCGGTCAGGGTAACGATACCTTCGTGTTCCAGCGAGGGGACGGACGCGATCTCGTGTTCGACTTCCAGTCTGGTGCCGGCTCGGATGACGTCATTCAGCTCGATGCCGCTGCATTTGCCGATTTTAATGCGCTGATGCAGTCGGGCGCGGTATCGAACACCCAGATCGGTACGGAGATCGAGTACAGCGACGGGTCCAGCATCACGCTCGTCGGGGTCAACAAGGCCACGCTCACGGTGGACGACTTCCGCTTCGCCTGACGTCCATCGCGGGATTGATCCTTTAAATGGGGGCGCACGCGCCCCCATTTTGTATTGTCAGATATCTGTAACAATTCTCGGCTACCGCCAAAGTGGGATGAGTGAGCGCAGCCATTGACAGCCAGTCGGCAACAATCCGGAGGTGCCCGCGGGGAGCTGGATACCGCGCTCGCGCTTTGTCGCCCGGCGTTCCTGGCCATCGCCGGCTTCAGCGCTATCCTCAACATTCTGGCGCTGACCGGTTCCATGTTCATGATGGAGGTCTATGACCGCGTTCTGCCCAGCCGGAGCGTGCCGACGCTGCTGGGTCTGCTTGCGCTGGTGCTCACCCTCTACGTCTTTCAAGGCTTGATGGATGCCCTGCGCGGCAGGTTGCTCGTTCGGGTGGGCATCCGCGTCGATCAGGCCATGTCGGATCGCGTCTATGCGACAGTGATGCGTTTGCCGATCCAGGCGCCAAAGCGCGGCGAGTCGATCCAGCCGCTGCGCGATCTGGATTCAGTGCGCGCCTATCTGTCGGGCCCTGGACCAACTGCGTTCTTCGATCTGCCCTGGGTGCCTCTCTATCTCGCGATCTGTTTTGCCTTCCATTTCTGGATTGGCGTCACGGTGCTGGCGGGCGCGTTGATACTGGTTTCGCTCACGCTGCTGTCGGAGCTGCTTGGAAGGCAGTCGACGCTGGACGCCAATCGTATCGGCAACCAACGCGCACGCTTGGCGGAGACGAGCCGTCGAAACGCCGAGGCTTTGACTGCGCTCGGCATGGTCAGATGGAATTCCCGCCGCTGGCAGTCATTGAACCGGCAATTCCTCACGGGCCACGCCGATTCGAGCGATCTCGCCGCGGGCCTTGGCGCCATGGGACGGACGTTCCGAATGATGCTGCAGTCCGGCGTGCTTGCCGTCGGCGCCTATCTTGTGATCAACCAGCAGGCCACCGCCGGCGTCATTATTGCGTCGTCGATTCTATCGGCGCGGGCGCTCGCACCTGTCGATCTTGCGATTTCCCACTGGCGCAGCTTTGTCGGCGCCAGGCAGGCTCGCGCGCGTCTGAACAAGCTGCTCGTGCTACTGCCCGAACAGAGAAACCCGACGTCTCTGCCAAAGCCGCAACGCGGACTCACTGTCGATAACGTCAGTGCGGCGCCGCCCGACGTCCAGCGGGCGGTCGTGCACGAGGTGACCTTCTCCCTGAAGGCCGGCAACGGGCTCGGTGTGATCGGTCCGAGCGCATCGGGAAAATCGTCGCTTGCGCGGGTTCTGGTGGGTCTGTGGACGCCGGCGCGCGGCGCCGTCCGGCTTGACGGCGCGACGCTCGACCAGTGGGTTCCCGACGAACTCGGGCGCCACGTCGGTTATCTGCCGCAGGACGTCGAACTGATCGAAGGGACAGTTGCGGAAAACATTTCACGATTCGACCCTAACGCCTCGTCGGAGGCGATCATCGCTGCGGCGAAAGCTGCGGGCGTCAACGAGCTCGTGCTTTCGCTGCCGCAAGGCTATGACACCGAGATCGGCGAACAGGGCTCCTTACTATCGGCCGGCCAGCAACAGCGCATCGCGCTGGCACGTGCGCTTTATGGCGATCCGTTTCTGGTGGTGCTCGACGAGCCGAATTCCAACCTTGACGTCGAAGGCGACGAGGCATTGACAAAGGCCATTCTCGGCGCGCGGGCGCGGGGGGCGATTGTCGTCGTGGTGGCGCACCGGCCGAGTGCGTTGTCCGGGGTCGATCACGTGCTCGCGCTGAATGGCGGGCGCCAGCAAGCCTTCGGCCCCAAAGACGAGGTGCTGGCAAAGGTGCTGCGGCGCGACAGCGTCGTCAGCGCACCCAAAGTTGTCGCGACCGCTCAAGGGTAAAGCGATGCCCGATACGGATTTAATTGACGCGCGCCCGTCGATCAGGCGGCATATCGTGGCGGGCTTGGCTGCCATCATGCTCATTGCCGGCGGAATTGGCGGATGGGCGGCAACCACCGAAATTTCGGGCGCCTTGATCGCTGCGGGGAGCGTTGTCGTCGAGTCGAATGCCAAGAAGGTTCAACATCCAACCGGCGGCGTCGTCGGCGAAATCGCGGTGACCAATGGGATGAACGTGACGGCCGGGGATATCCTGGTCCGTCTCGACCAAACGATGACGCGGGCCAATCTGCAGATCGTATCAAAGACCCTGGACGAGGTGACGGCGCGGCGCGCGCGGTTGCGGGCCGAACGTGATGGCGCATCGGAGGTGCCATGGCCCTCTGCGTTCAGGAGCAGACAGCACGAAGAAAGTGTTGTCGAGCTGATGGCCGACGAGCAGCGCCTTTTCGAACTGCGCAATACGACGCGGCTCGGGCAAAAACGACAGTTGCGCGAGCGGATCGCCCAGCTCAACGAGGAAGCCAACGGGATCATTGCCCAACAGGCCGCGAAATCCCAGGAGCTTGTTCTGGTCAATAATGAACTGGAAGGCGTGCGGCAACTCTGGTCCAAGCAACTGATCCAGATGAACCGGCTAACGGCGCTCGAGCGCGAAGCAGCGCGGCTTGATGGCGAGCGGGCGCAGCTAATTGCGGCGGCGGCGCAGGGGCGAGGCAAAATATCCGAGATCGAACTTCAGATTACCCAGATCGATCGCGAGTTGGCGAGCGAAGTCGGCCGCGAAATGCGTGAGATCGACGGCAAGGCAGGTGAATACGCCGAGCGGAAAGTGGCGGCCGAAGACCAATTGCGGCGAATCGACATCCGGGCCCCGATTTCGGGCACCGTCCACGAAATGAATGTCCACACGGTCGGCGGCGTGGTTAGCGCTGGCGAGCAATTGATGCTGATCGTGCCTGCATCCGATCGCTTGACGGTCGAGGCGAGGGTGACGCCGCAAGACATCGATCAGGTGCGGGTCGGCCAGGCTTCCGCGTTGCGATTTTCCGCCTTTAGCCAACGCACGACCCCGGAAATCAACGGAGTCGTCAGCCGGGTTGCGGCCGACGTGACGACCGAGCAGCGCACCGGCCTGACCTATTACACGGCGCGCATTGCTATCGGGCCCGACGAACTCGCTCGCCTCGGCGATGTCAGGCTTGTGCCCGGCATGCCGGTCGAAGTGTTTATCAAGACGGCAGATCGGACGGTTGGTTCCTACCTGACCAAGCCGCTATTCGACCAGGTTGCCCGCGCATTTCGCGAACGATAGCAGAACGGCGGGTGAACCGAGAGGTCCAGAAAAATCTCGAAAGCCGACTTTTCGTGCCGAGCTGACCGCTTGAATGTCCGCAGCGGGCTGAAGTCGGTTTCGCCTTGCTGCGGCCCTAGAGAGCAGCGATAGCAAACGCATTGAAAAGCGGATCGAGGCTATCAGGATATGCGAGCTTTCCGGCAAAAATCTATTGCACAGTTTATCGTTATCGCACTGTTCGCGTGCATCGTTGCGTCGCCTTGCCAAGCCAATCCCCAGGAAATGTTGCCACTGATGCGCCGGATTACGGCGCTCGCTCAGGAAGGGCGATACGGCGAGGCGATAGCCTTGGCAAGAAAGCTTGCAACTGAAGCTGAAAGAACCTCGGGTCGGCAGTCAGTTTTAACGGCAACGACCCTTGTTGTGCTTGCTCAGACTCTACAGGCCCAAGGCGAAATGGCCGAAGCCGAAAGGGTGTTAAGAAGAGCCCTTGCCATCCGCGAGAAGGCGCTTGGCCCCAATCACCCCGACGTTGCCGCTGTATTATCTACGCTTGGCCAGATAGCGCTTAGTCAAAACCGGTTGAAAGACGCCGAACGCGATACTTTACGCGCGATAGCTATCGATGAAAGCGCTCTCGGCCCCGACAACCTAAATACCGCGTTGGCGCGCATGCAGCTCGGCAATCTTCGCCACCGTCAATTGAGAGAAGCGGAGGCGCTCGATATCTTTAGCCGCACACTGGAAGTCTTCAAAAATGCACCGGGCCAAGCAGATATCATGGTCCCGGTTGCCCTCAACAACATCGCAGAAATCCATAAGACGCAAGGCCGACTGCAACTCGCCGAGGAGCGATTCCTTGAAGCGCTTGGTCTTCAGGAAAAGCGCCATGGCCGCGATAATCTCTATCTGACTGCAACGCTGAACAATCTTGGAGAGCTCAGGCGCCTGCAGGGACGGCTCCAGGAGGCCGAGCAGTTGGCGCGGCGGACGTTGGTTATCAGAGAAAAAGCACTGGGGCCCGATCATGCCGATGTCGCCGCCAGCCTTAACAACCTTGCGCTCGTTTTCTCAAGGCAGGGTCGAGCTCCGGAAGCCGATGGTCTGCTTGTCCGTGCGCTTGCCATCCAGGAAAAGGCTTTCGGACCGGATCACCCCAATATAGCGATTGCGTTAAACAACCTCGCTGATGCAAAGGCTCACTCCGGCCGAAAGAAAGAAGCCGAAGGGCTGTTTCGCAGGTCGCTGGCCATTCGCGAAAAAAGCCTAGGTCCGAACCACCTTGATGTCGCCGTCTCTCTCGACAATCTTGTGGTGCTGCTCGGCGACGATGAGCATTACAGCGAAGCCGAAGGGCTGGCTCGCCGCTCTCTGACCATACGCGAGGAAGCGCTCGGTAAGCTCCACCCGTTGGTGGCAAGCAGCCTCAACAATCTCGCTGTTGTCCTGGACAGCGTCGGACGACCAAAGGACGCTGAACCGCTCCTGAAACGAGCGCTGGACATTCGCGTAAGTGCGCTTGGCGAAGTGCACCCGGACGTCGCCAACAGTTTCAACAATCTCGGCGCACATTATCTGGATTCAAAGGATTGGCAGCAAGCCCACGACGCGTTTGCTCGCGCTTCATCGATTTTGATAGGCCGCAATACCAAGGAATCAAGCGAGGGACAGACAGCAGCGGATCTCAAGGTCCATGGCGCCACGAATCCATTCCCCGGAGCCATCGTTGCCGCCTACCAGCTAGCAGAGACGTCCGACAGCCAAAAAGCGATCGCGTTGCGATCCCAGGCTTTCGAAGCTGCGCAGTGGATTAGTGACGAACAGGCGGCACGCGCCATTACGGGAATGTCCGCCCGGATTGCGGCGGGCAGCGGCGATCTATCGGCACGTGTTCGTGAGCGGCAGGACCTAAGCGAACAGGCGCTTGCCATCGATAGATTGCTCATCTCGGTCATTTCACAGCCGAATGCCGTGCGCAACCAGCAGACGGAGCAGGCGCTTCGGACCCAGGCATCTGACGTTGCGAACCAGATAAGAGAGCTTGATCGCTTGATCGCTACCCAATTCCCTGATTACGCCGGGCTCGTTGCCAAGATGCCCGTTTCCATCGAAGAGGTTCAAAGGCGGCTGAACCCGAATGAGGCCTTGTTGCTGTTTGCCACGACCTCACGCTCCACCTTCGTCTGGACAGTCACGCGCGCAGGCGTCCGTTGGCACGCCGCGTCGATCGGCGCCAAGCAACTGGCAGAAACGATCAATATTCTGCGCTGTGGTCTTGACGCGGAAGCGTGGACCGAAACGTCCCACGCTTGTGCCGAAAAGCTCGGCCGCGATCGTCCGCCGGCTGCCGGTGATCAATTGCCGTTCGACCTGGACCGGGCGTTCGGGCTTTATCAGGCGCTTCTTGAACCGGTCGCAACGGACATTGAAGGCAAGGAGCTTATTCTTGTTCCATCTGGCCCGCTGGCGACGCTGCCTTTCCAGGTTCTGCTGACCGAGAGGCCGGCGCCGAACACCGGCCGGCAGGATCTTGCCAAAGCACCCTGGCTGGTCAAACGCTTTGCAACGACCGTATTGCCATCCGTCTCCAGCCTCAAGGCGCTACGTCAGGTCGCTCAAAGGAGCAGGGCGCCGAAGCCGTTTATTGGCTTTGGAAACCCGCTGCTGAGCGGAAATGCCCGGAACGCTTTCGATGTCGACCGCGCCGCGCAGGCCCGCCTTCGTCAGAGTTGCGGACTAGGCCCGGAGCCGCGAATGAGCCAATCAGCTCAAAGAGGGCGACGTTCGATCGTTGCCCTTTCAGGCGGCACGACGGACATTGAGCAACTCAGGCACCTTGCGCCGTTGCCCGAAACCGCTATCGAACTATGCCTGGTGGCGAACAGTTTTTCGCCCATCAAGGGTGATGTTTATCTCGGCAAGGAGGCGACCGAAGCCGCGATAAAATCGCTCAGCGAAAGCGGCCGACTGGAACAATATCGTATGCTCCACTTTGCAACACACGGAGCGCTTTCGGGTCAGGCGCGTGGCTCTATCGAGCCAGGACTGGTCCTGACACCACCGGCTACCGCCACGCCGACCGATGACGGCTACCTCTCCTCATCGGAGATTTCGGGACTCAAGCTCAACGCCGACTGGGTCGTGCTTTCAGCCTGCAACACGGCGGGCAGCGAGGCATCAAATTCAGAGGCATTCTCCGGCCTTGCAAGAGCGTTTTTCTACGCAGGCACGCGCGCCCTGCTGGTCTCCCACTGGCCGGTCAATTCGGAAGCCGCCGTCACTATCACCACTGGTGCAACCAGTGCGATGACGGCACATCCCGGTATAGGCCCCGCCGAGGCGCTTCGCCGCTCGATCTCGGCCTTGACGGCTAAGGGCAGCGAGAATGCGCATCCCAGTGTCTGGGCTCCCTTTGTGCTGGTCGGAAACGGCAGTCCATAGCGCGCGAGCTTACGCCTGCTGTTGCCCCTCGTTAGCTCACGAATGAAAGGGGGCGCCTGTTAGTGGGCGCAGGTGATCACACGCCCGGCATGCGCATCAGGCGTGCTTGTCGAGGCGGCGCTTGAGCAGGGTCAGATGTTGCAGCAGATCCGACTGCGCGACGTGTGACAGTTCGCCGATCAGGGCGATCACCCATTCCTCATGCCGGCGCGCCATGCGGCCGAATTCCTTGGCGCCTTCCTGCGACAGGCGCAGACGGAACGTGCGGCGGTCCTCGGAATCGACCTCGCGATGGATAAAGCCGTCGGCTTCCAGCTTCTGCACCAGCGCAGTGATCGCGCCGTTTGAGACCATCAGGAGTTCCGAGACCTCGGACATGGTCGCGCCTGCCGGTTTACGCGCGAGTTGCGCCAGCAGATCGAAGCGGGCCAGCGTGGTGTTGAACTCCTTGCGCAGCCGCGCGTTCAGCGCCTTTTCGATCCGGGTGGCGCAGGAGAGCAGCCGCAGCCAGATGCGGAGTTCGAGATGCGCGCCGTCGGATTCGTGCGCCGGCTCGGCCGGCCGCGACGGTTGCGCGCGCCCCCCCTTCGGGGATCTGGCCTTTCGTTTGACTGTGGCATCCATGGCTGGGATCTCACCGGGCTAAATGGAAATCGATCCGATGCTGGCTCCGCCGCAGACATACAGCGTCTGCCCGGTGATGAAGTCGGCATCCGGTGAACAGAAGAAACTGACCGCGCGCGCGACGTCAGTGGATTTACCGAGGCGGCCGAGGGGAATCAACTGCGCCAGCTTCTTCGCGCGTTCGGATTCCGGCGACATCACGCTCTCGAACATCTCGGTATCTCCGATCGGGCCAGGGGCTACGACATTGACGGTGATGCCGAAGGGCGCAAGCTCCAGCGCCCAGGTCCGCGCCATGCCGATGATGCCGGCCTTGGTTGCCGAATAGACCGTGCGTGTGGCAGCTCCCAGCGCGGCGCGGGAGGACAGCAGCACGATGCGGCCGAAGCGCGCGTGCTTCATGCCCGGCAGCGCCGCCTGCGCCAGCGCAATCGCGGCGCCGAAATGCAACTGGGCCAATGCGCCGACATCCTCGTCGGCGACTTCTTCCAGCGGCTTGGGGCGGATCGCGCCGGCATTGTGAACGACGTGGGTGATCGCAACCTTCGCGGCGATCTCAGACGCCACCTCTCGCGTCGCAGCCGCGTCGAGCAGGTCGACCTCGCGCGAGGAAAGCTTTGGATGGCTCCAGTCGGGCTTGCGCCGCGACAGCGAGATCACGTCATATCCCTCGGCGAGGAGGCCGCGCGCGATCGCCGCGCCAATGCCGGTATTACCGCCGCTCACGATCGCCGTGTGATGGCCCACGCTCATTCTCCGTCACATAAAGAGCTGGATGTTGCCGAAGGCAGCATCGCAATTGATCAGGTCGACGCGCTTGAGCTTGATGCGCAGCTTGCCGTCTTCGACGCCCAGATGATGCGTCACCCAGGCCGCATAGAGCGCCTGCTCGTCCAGTCGGGTCTCCACATAATGTATCGGGGTCCAGGTGACGTAGCGGTTGGCGGCGGTGTCGCGCGAATCCACCTGCGGCGTCTGCAGGACGTGATGGCAGCGGCTCTTCGGCTTCTGGCTGAAGGTCCGCGCGCCCTTGAGCCGCTCGACCCGGATCGAGAGCAGCAGCTTGTCCTCGTACATCAGCGAGCACGTCAGCCGTGGATCGGTCTGATTCCATTCCAGCGGCATCCAGTAGAAGGCGTCGTCGGCGTACAGTTCGAGCCATTCGTCGAAACGCTGCTGGTCGATTAGGCGGGCTTCGCGGACGACGAAATCGATCAATTCCTGGTCGGTCGGAACGGCGCTCTTGAGGGGAGCCTCGGCGAGCATGCTCATGTCACATCCTCATCGTCATGAACTTGGCCCACGCCCGGAACTGGTGGCGCATCGGCCACTCGCTGGTCCCGTTGATCGCCACGTTGGTCTGTTCGGCTTCGTCGGGGCTGTAGAGGCGCTGGAGGTTCACCCATTCGTTGCCGTTCGAGTGCAGACCCTCCTGCGCGCGTTCATACATTTCGAGGTCGTCGTGTCCGACGATGGAGGTCGGTGCATTGATCAGCCTGTTGTACATCAGCGTGCGCTCGAGCAGCATGTCGGGTGCATCGACGAGCTGGAACGTCCAGGACTCGACCAGCGTCTTGTTCGCCGCGATCGGCTTGAAGTGCCGCAACAATTGGATCGGTCCCTTGATCATGATATTGGGGAAATAAACCGTGTTATGCCGGTTCTCGCCCAGGATCGCCTTGGCGCGGTCCTCGCCATAGGCCGCCGTCATCTTCTCGAAATAGCCAGGCACTGCCGAATAGTCCGAGTGGATCGAGTGGTGCACGCCGGTGTGGCCGTGGCCGTTGTCCCAGATCCGGATACCCATGTTCTCGAAGAACTCGTATGGGCTCATGAAGGGGGCGATGATCTCGACGGCCATCGGCTTCTTGGTGCCGGGCGGCGCTTTCTTCCAGACTTCGACCACGGTGCCGGCGGAGGATTCGTGCGCCACCATCGGATGGCAGGTGTCGGTCTGGTTCTCGACCAGCATCTTCCAATTGCAGCTGTGCATGTAGCGCAGCACGCCGCCGGCGACCTTGAGCTGGCCGACCGGTGAGCGATCGATCATGTTGTCGAAGCTCGACAGGCTTTCACCGAAGAACTCCTCGAAGTCGAGGCCGCCGTCGTTAATCTTGGCGAACACGAAGCCGCGATAGTTTCTGACATGGCGCACAGGCGCCATGCCGCTCGCTGCGTGACTCTGCTCGAAGCCGGTGTTTTCGTAGCCCTTCTTCAAGGGGATAGCGAGCAGCGAGCCGTCGGTCCTGAAACTCCAGGCATGGTAGGGGCAGCGGAAGAACTTTCCGGTGTTGCCGCAGGTCTCGGACGTGATGCGCGTGCCCTTGTGGGGGCAACGGTTGTGCAGCACCTTTACCGTGCCGTCGGTATGGCGGACGAGCAGGACCGGCTGCGTGCCGATCGTGGTGCTGAAATAGTCGCCGGCATTGGGCACCTGACTGTCGTGGCCGACATAGACCCAGCTATTCGGGAACATGTGCGCCATCTCGAGCTGGAAAACTTCCTCGCTGACATAGACGTCCCGGTGAACCTCCTGGTCGCGGACCAGGGCGCGAATGGCCGCGACGTTGCCGGCATATCGGGTCATGCGTTCCTCCATCACAGGTCGAGCACGAGTCTCTCGGTTCTCGCGCGCGAAACACAGATCTGCATCACCTTGTTCGACGCCTTCTCGCTTTCGCTCAAGATGTAGTCGCGATGATCGGGAATGCCCGAGATCACCGTGGTCTGGCAGATGCCGCAATCGCCTCGCTTGCAGTCGTGCATTGGGTCTTCGCCGGCCTCGAGCAGCACATCGAGGATGGTCTTGCCGGCGGGAATTTCATAAATGCGCCCGCTGCTCCTGAGTTCGACCTCGAAGGCGGAGTCTCCCGACTTCTCGTCGGGGGCGCTGAATATCTCGAAATGCAGCCGTCCCTGCGGCCAGTTCAGCCGCTTCGCCAGCGCGATAGCGGCTTCGATCATCGGTAGTGGTCCGCAGAGATAGAGCGGCACGTCGGGCGAGAGACGCGTCATCAGGCCCTCAAGGTCGAAGAAGCGGCCGACCTCGTCGTCGGCGTGGATGGCCGCGCTTGCGCTGGTTAGCCGCTCGATGTCGCCGAGGAAAGCGAGTTCGCTGCGGCTGCGGCCGGCGTAGTAGAACGAGAACGGCCGCTTCGCCGCGCAGAGTTCGCAGGCCATCGCGAGCAGCGGCGTCACGCCGATGCCGCCCGCGACGAGCGCGATTTCGCTTGCGCCGGCGCGAAGCGGAAAATTGTTCGCCGGCGGCGAGATCGTCAGGCGATCGCCGGTCTTGAGGCCGTGCATATAGGTCGAGCCGCCGCCGCTCTTACTTTCCTGCAGCACGGCGATGCGATAGGCGGTCGGATGTTCGGCGGCCGCGCGCGGCGAAGCCGTCTCGATCAGCGAATAGGAGCGCCGACCGACGTCGGGCAGATGGACGTCGATATGGGCGCCCGCGGCCCAGCCCGGCATCGGTGCGGCGTTGGGGCGCGCAAGCACGAATTCGCGGATGCGCGGCGTGAGCGCCTCGGCCTTCGACACGACGACTTCGAATTGATCCATCCTCAGGCGTCCTCGAACAGGGTCTCGACGGTGCGCAGCGCGCCGGCGAGCTCGGCGCCGTCGGCGTCCTTCAGCGCTACCTTTGTCAGCCGCTGCACCCATTCGGCGGCATCAGGCCGGCCGGCCAGGCGCTCGGACGCCTGCATGACCTTGTCGAACTTCGATTCGCCGCGGGAATGCGTGTCCGAGTAACCGCCGACGAGACGGCGGGCCTCGCACACGGCGGTCGCGAGCGCAGGCTCATTGGCGGCGAATTTTCTGACACGTTGCGCCCAATCGTCGAGATGGCGCATCTCGCGGGCGTGCCGCAGCGTGCCGCGGCGGAATCGCCGCAGGCCTGCCACGCAGTACAGCAGCAGGAACGACGACGGCGCGGTGGTGCGCAGTTTCCGCCCGCGATCAATGAGCCGGGCGAGCCGCTCGCTGCGCTCGACCTTTTCACCGAGACGCGGCGGCAAGAGCCCCGCCATTTCCTCGATCCGCGGATGGAAAAATTCGGTGATCGCGAGAACCTGTTCGTCACCGGCCCGCACCTCGCGGCGCACCCGGTCGAATCGCCCCGCGCGGGTCTTGAGGTCCGCCACGCGGATCACATCGTCATAGGCCATCGCGACCGCAAGATATTTGGCAAAGGAATGCAGCAGCCCGGTCGCGTCGCGCGGCATCGCTTCCAGCCGGTCGAGATATTCGCTGCCGTAGGTGACGTCCTGAAAATCGACGACGCGCTGCAGGCCGGCGGCGATGATGCCGTGCAGTTCTTCCGGCAATAGCCGAGCCCGTGCGACCAGTGCGTCGTAGTCGGCGTGGCCGATCGGCTTGAGGCGCGGAAAGCGTTTGGCAAGCGGCGGTTTCGCAGCAGGTTTGATCTTTGGATACTGCTTGAGCTCCGCGACGGCCCGCTCGCGGCCGGCGGTGAAGGCGCGCAGGCTGGCGTCAACGCCGATGCCCGCAGCCCGGATCGTCGCTTCAAAATCCTCTGTTGTGAAGGGTAGGGCGCCGGAGCCCGCCAGCGCACCGAACAGGACAGCGGAGACCACGCTGCCGGTGGCATCCGCAATCTCGGCCATGTCGAACGCGATGAAGCGGTTGGCCGCGACATTGGCAGCATCAAAGACCTGCCCCGCGTCGGCGGTGCCGTCGCCCGGCGCGGTCTTCTCGATCACGGCCAGCGAGCGGTGCGAGGAGCCGATCAGCAGCGTGCGGTCGGGCGAGACCAGTCCGCGCAGGATGGCGCGGCCGGCCTCCATCAATTCGGCGCCAATCACGATGTCGACCTTGCCCGGCGCCGGCATCAACGAAAGCACGGGGTGGCGGCCGGGCTTGCCGGCGTCGGGCGCAATCATCTCGATGTAGTAGATCGTGGCACCGGTGCGCTGGGCGACACCGGGCACCGAGGTCGATTGCGCGAACCAGCCGCGCCGCTCGGCCAGCGCCACGATCCAGTCGACCAGCACGCCGCCGCCCTGGCCGCCCATCGCCAGTACTGCGACGGTGATCGGGCGTGCCTGACTGAGGCCTATGGAGGAGGGCGCGAGCGAGACGTTCATGCCGCCTCCTGCTCGAACATGATCCGCCGTCCCGCGCGCCAACGCTGCAACGCGCCGACCAGCCGCCGCCAGATGCGGTCGAGCCGCGCTTCGAACGCGCTCGGATTGGAAACGATGTCGGCGCGATAGAAGGAGGGACACAAGACGGCGGCATCGGCGACCTCGCCGCAATGGCCGCAGCCGACGCAACTATTGTCGACGGCGGCGACGGGATTGTCCTTTAGGGGATCGCTGGTCGGCTTCACCGACAGTGACGGGCAACCCGACAGGCGGATGCAGGCATGGTCGCCGGAGCAGACGTCTTCGTCCACGCCGAAGCGCTCGCGCACGATGCGCTCGCCGCGCTTGGCGGCGGCCGCGACCTGCGGCTTCACACGCCGCTGCTTGTTCAGCATGCATTCCGACGAGGCGACGATGATCTTCGGGCCCTTCTCCTCCGTCGTCAGCGCCTCGCGCAGCGTGTCGCGCATGCGCGTGACGTCGTAGGTGCGATCGATCTGGCGCACCCATTTGGCGCCGACGCCCTTGACCGCCTCGACGATCGGATGCTTGGTCGAACGCGAACGATTGTCGGCGCGGGAAGAGGGGATGTCCTGGCCGCCGGTGGCGGCGGAATAATAATTGTCGACGACGACGATCACCCCGTCGTGCTGGTTGAACACGGCGTTGCCGATGCCGCTGGTCAGCCCGTTATGCCAGAAGCCGCCGTCGCCCATCATCGAGATCGAGCGCTTTCCCGCAGGAACGTTGAAAGCCGAAGCCGATGCCGGGCCGAGACCGTAACCCATGGTGGTGGCGCCGATATTGAATGGCGGCAGAATCGAGAACAGATGGCAGCCGATATCGGCCGCGATGTGATGCGGGCCGAGCTCCTTCTCCACCAGCTTCATCGCGGAAAAAATCGGCCGTTCCGGACAGCCGGTGCAGAAACCGGGCGGGCGCGGCGGCACGACGTCGGCCAATGCGCGGATCTTGTCGTCGACCTCGACGCGATCGATGTTCGGCGCGCGGGCGGCATCGGGCAGCGCGTCGGGTCGCCAGCGGCGGATGAAGGCGCCGATCGCTTCCCCCATGACTTGCGCGGTGTACTCGCCGGCCATCGGGAACAGGTCCTTGCCGTGCAGCTTGGCCGGAATATCGGCGTTGCGCAGGACCTTGTGCAGCGCCTGCTCGATGAATTCGGGCTGTCCCTCCTCGACCATCAACACCGCTTTCTTAGCCCGGCAGAAGTCGATCACCTCGCGGTCGACGATCGGGTAGGTCACGTTCATCACATAGAGCGGCACGCGCGTCTCGCCCCAGATATCGGCAAGCCCGGCCTCGCGCAGCGCGGTGATAACGCCGTTATACATGCCGCCCTGCATGATGATGGCGATATCGTCGATATCGCCGTCGAACGTCTCGTTCATGCCGCGCGCGTGGATGAATTCGACCGCCGCGGGCCAGCGGCGCTCGACCTTCTCCTTCTCGTGCAGGAACGAGGCGGGGGGCAGCACGATCCGGTTGGTGTCACGCGACGGCTGATCAAGCGCGCGGGCCAGCGGAAAGGTGGGGCGGACATTGTCGCGGGTAGCGAAGCGGCCATGGACATGGCAGGCGCGGATCCGCACCTCCAGCATCACGGGCGTATTCGACGCCTCGGACAGCTCGAAGGAATCGTGCACGGCTTTGACGATGGACGCCACGTTGGGCCGCGGATCGACCAGCCAGAGCTGCGACTTCATTGCAAAGGCATGCGAACGCTCCTGCATGATGGAGGAGCCTTCGCCGTAATCTTCGCCGATGATGACGAGTGCGCCGCCGGTCACGCCGCCCGAGGACAGGTTGGCGAGGGCGTCGGACGCGACGTTGATACCGACCGGCGCCTTGAAGGTGACCGCGCCGCGGATCGGGTACATCACGGAAGCCGCAAGCGTCGCGGCTGCGGTTGCTTCGCTGGCGCTTGATTCGAAATGCACGCCGAGGTCGGAGAGAATATCCTGGGCGTCCGACAGCACGTCCATCAAATGCGAGATCGGCGCGCCCTGGTAGCCGGCGACATAGCTGACGCCACATTCGAGCAATGCCTTGGTGATCGCGAGGATACCCTCGCCGCGAAACTCCTGGCCGGCGCCGAGCTTTAAGTCTTCCACCTCGCGCGCGAAAGAGCGTTCTGCCATGCTCGTCTCCTCGGCTTTGCGGGGAACTCTGGGCGACCGAATATAATTTTAGACATCAAACAAAAATGATGTCAATCGAACTTGCAGGACTGCGCGCAGCAAAACACCGTGCGCGCATTGCCATGCATTTTGCAGCCTATTTCGTAGGCTTCATGCACAGAAGCCGCGTTCCGGGCGAGGGCTGGCTCGCTTGACAGGATATTTTAGCCATGAAACATTATTGATGCGCGTTGCATTTGGCGGCGCGCGCAAAAGCGGCCTTTGCGGGAGACTGAGCATGACCCCGATTTCGCCATTGCGCGGGCCGTCGCGCGAACATCTCGGGTGGCCGTTCTTCGATTCCCGCCACGGCGAATACGTAGCTGCGCTCGATGCATTTGCAGCCGATCTTGGCGATACGCACGGCGGTGACGTCGACGAGACCTGCCGTTCGCTGGTTCGCAGGCTTGGCGCCGCGGGATTGCTGGAGGCATCGGTCGCGGGCGATCGGCCCGATGCGGTGATCGATTCCCGGCTGATTTGTCTGGCCCGCGAGACGCTGGCCTGGCACAGCGGGCTCGCCGATTTCGCCTTTGCGATGCAGGGGCTT
Organism: Bradyrhizobium valentinum; assembly: GCF_001440405.1. GTDB lineage: Bacteria > Pseudomonadota > Alphaproteobacteria > Rhizobiales > Xanthobacteraceae > Bradyrhizobium > Bradyrhizobium valentinum. The sequence continues at coordinate 42,979 of NZ_LLXX01000182.1, read as the reverse complement.
GGCACCGGCGCGGTGGCGATTGCCGGTTCACCCGAAATGCGCGCGCTGGTGCTGCCGAAGGCGCGGCGTGGCGAGTGGGTCGCCGCCTTCGCGCTGTCGGAAAAGGAAGCGGGTTCAGACGTCGCCGCGATGGGGTGCACCGCCCGGCGCGAAGGCGATCATTATATTCTGGATGGCGAGAAGACCTGGATTTCAAACGGCGGCATCGCCGACGTCTACACGCTGTTCGCGCGGACCGGCGAGGCGCCGGGGGCGCGGGGCATTTCGGCTTTCGTGGTGCTTCCGGACGATCCCGGCTTTTCAATTGCCGATCGTATCAATGTGATGGCGCCGCATCCGCTGGCGACGCTACGTTTCGACGGCTGCCGGATTCCGGCCGCGCGGCTGCTGGGTTCGCCGGGTGAAGGTTTCAAGATCGCGATGCGCACTCTCGATATCTTCCGCGCCTCGGTCGCAGCCGCCGCGCTGGGGTTTGCCCGCCGCGCGCTGGATGAGGCAACAGTGCATGCACGTAGCAGGCGGATGTTCGGCGGCGTGCTGGCCGACCAGCAATTGACGCAGGCGGCCCTCGGCGACATGGCTGCGGGCGTCGATGCCAGCGCGCTTCTCACCTATCGCGCAGCCTGGCGGCGCGACGTGCAGAAAGCTTCCACGACGCGCGAAGCGGCGATGGCGAAGATGGTCGCCACCGAAACCGCGCAAAAAGTGATCGACCGCGCCGTGCAGATGTTCGGCGGCCGCGGCGTCCGTTCGGGCGAAATCGTCGAGCATCTCTACCGCGAGATACGCGCGTTGCGCATCTATGAAGGCGCCACCGAAGTTCAGAAACTCATCATCGGACGCGACGTCCTGAAGGCCTAGCCGCGTGGGCGCCCAGTCGTGTCCTGCTACGGGAGCATGTAATGTTCGAAGTCTTGCAGCCGCCCGGTTGGGCCAAGCCGAGCGGTTACGCGAACGGCGTCGCCGGCCGCGGCAAGATGATCTTCGTCGCAGGCCAGATCGGTTGGAACGAACAATGCAAGTTCGAGTCGGATGACCTGGTGGAACAGATCGGCCAGACGTTGAGAAACGTCGCAGACGTCTTGCGCGCCGGCGGCGCCGCATCCGAGCACGTCGTGTCGATGACCTGGTTCCTGCTCGACCGCAAGGAATATTCGGCGCGCCTGAAGGAGATCGGCGTGGTCTATCGCGGCGTCATGGGCCGACACTTTCCGGCGATGACGGCGCTACAGGTCTCGGGGTTGGTCGAGGATCGCGCCAAGGTCGAAATCCAGGCGATCGCGATGGTACCTGACCAATGAACTGACGACACAACGCCGAAGACGGCGCCAACCCACAGGAGGGCGAGATGGCAACGAAAGCGCGCGAAAACCATCGGGAGGACGTGGCCGGACGGGCCAATGTCGAGGACACGCCGGAATTGCTCGCCTATTACGACCAGCTTGAAAGGCTGGAGGCCGGCGCACTCTGGACGGTGGCGAACAAGATCGAGCCCTGGCAGCCCAAATCGTCTTCTGTTCCAGTCTTGTGGCGCTACGAGGACCTCCGCGCGCATGTGTTGCGCTCTGTTGAACTGGTCTCGCCCGAAAAGGCCGGCCGGCGCGTTATCTATTTGAACAATCCGGGCCGGCGCGAGCACGCCGCCGCGGTCGGCTGGCTGTATTCGGGCCTGCAGGTCATGCATCCGGGCGAGGTCGCATCCGCCCACGCTCATTCGGCGTCGGCGCTTCGCTTCATCATGGAAGGCGAGGGCGCCTACACCATCGTCGACGGCCACAAGATGACCCTCGGCGCCAACGACTTCGTGCTGACGCCGAACGGCACCTGGCACGAACACGGCGTCTCCAGCGACGGCACGCCCTGCATCTGGCAGGACGGCCTCGACATTCCCCTGGTCAACGCGCTCGAAGCCAACTTCTACATGGTTCATCCCGACCTGCAGCAGAGCGTCGGCTATCCCGTCGACGACATGACGCACACCTGGGGAAGCCCCGGCCTGCGTCCGGCGGGCGCCGAATGGTCCAAAGGATATTCGCCGCTACTGAAATATGAGTGGGGGCCGACCTACGAGGCGCTGCAGCGTTACGCCAAGGCGACCGACGGCTCGCCGTATGACGGCGTTCTCATGAACTATGTGAATCCGGTGACTGGCGGGCCGGTGATGCAGACGATCGGCGCGTCGATGCAGATGCTGCGGCCGGGCGAGAGCACGCGCGCGCATCGTCACACTGGCAGCTTCATCTATCAGGTCGCAAAGGGACGCGGCCAATCGATCATCGACGGCAAGCGCTTCGACTGGAAGGAGCGCGACATCTTCTGCGTTCCGTCCTGGGCCTGGCATGAGCACGTCAACGCCTCCTCCAGCGAGGACGCTTGCCTCTTCACCTTCAACGACCTGCCGGTCATGCACGCGCTCGGGCTCTACCGCGAGGAAGCCTTTGGCGACAATGGCGGCCGGCAGCCCCTCGTATCCTAGGAGAGAAACCAGTGCGTCTAGTGACTTACCGCAGCACCGTTGAGGCTGCCGCTCGTCTTGGCGCGGTTGTTGACGACCTCGTTGTCGACGTCGAGAAGGCGGGCCTGCATGCAGGAGCTTCCCTTCCGTCATCGATGCTCGATTTCATCGATCTCGGGCCGCCGGCGTTGGCGGCGCTCAAGAAGATATTGAACGAGGGCAAGGACCATTGGCCTGTGGGCGCCGCATTGCCGCTGGCGAATGTCAGGCTGCTCGCGCCGATCCCGCGTCCGCGCAAGAACATTTTTGGCATCGGCCTCAATTATGTCGAGCATGTCGCGGAATCGTCCCGCGCCCTCGACACGGCAAAGGACCTGCCCAAGCAGCCCATCATCTTCTCGAAGCCGCCAACCAGCGTCATCGGGCCGGACGAAGCCATCCAACACAACAAGGCGATCACGCAGCAGCTCGACTGGGAAGTCGAGCTTGCCGTCGTGATGGGACGAACCGCGCGGCGGGTATCGGAGGCGGATGCGCTCGGCTTCGTGTTCGGCTACAGCGTGATGATCGACGTCAGCGCCCGCGACAATCGCCGCGCCGGCCAATGGATCTACTCCAAGGGGCAGGACACCTACGCGCCGTTCGGGCCGTGTATCGTCACGGCAGACGAAATCACCGATCCGCATGCGCTCGATCTCTGGCTGACGGTGAACGGCGTCGAAAAGCAACGCTCCAACACGCGCCATATGCTGTTCAAGGTGCCGCTCCTGATCGCTGATATTTCGGCGGCGATGACGCTGGAACCGGGAGACATCATTGCGACGGGCACGCCCGAAGGTGTCGGCGCCGGGCGCTCGCCGCAGGAGTGGCTGTGGCCGGGCGACGTGGTGGAAGCGGAAGTGGTCGGCATCGGCCGGCTGCGCCACCCGGTGGTGGCGATCTGAGGGGCCGACATGATCTTCGACATGGAGACGCTGGAGGCGCAGAACCGCTACAAGATCCTGACGGCCACGGTGACACCGCGGCCGATCGCCTGGGTCACCACGCTCTCCGCGAGCGGCGTGATCAATGCCGCGCCCTTCAGCTTCTTCAACGTGATAGGGCATGAGCCGCCGACCGTCGCGATCGGGCTTCTGGCCGGTTCGGGACGCTTCAAGGACACGGCGGCAAATATTCTCGATACCGGCGAGTTCGTCGTGAACCTTGTCGCCGAGCGCAATGCTGAGGCCATGAATGTCACCTGCATCGACGCGCCGCCCGATGTCGACGAACTGGCGCTGGCCGGACTGACGCCGGTTGCCTCGAATGCGGTGCGTCCGCCGCGCATTGCGGAATCGCCGGTGTCGTTCGAATGCCGGGTCCTCACTTCGCTGGTGACGGGGCCGCGGCAGACCGCCGTGATCGGCCGTGTCGTTCGCGCCCATGTCGATGACGCTGTGATTTTGGACAAGGAGCGCTGCCACATCGATACACAGGCGCTGCGTCTGATCGCCCGCATGCATGGAAGCGGCTGGTATGCACGCTCCAGCGATCTGTTCCAGATCGATCGGCCGAGCTGGGCGGCGTGGCAGGAAAAGAACGTCAAGGCGGAAACGGCGTAGCGCTCTCTGCGCGCCGAGCCTCGCTCGGACCGGCATCGTTTGTGCATTGGCGACAGATCGAACAGCGCCGATCGGCAATGAAGCGGAGGACAGCTTGAAGATCGCAGTGTTGGGTGGAGGAAACGGTTCGTTCGCGGCCGCCGGCGATCTTGCGCTAGCCGGTCATGAAATTCGGCTGTGGCGGCGAAATCCCAAAGACGTCGAGGGGCATCGCGCGCAGGGCGGCACGATAACGGTCATCGATCGGTCGGGACGACGCGATATCAGGCTCGCGACAATCACGTCCTCGATCGCAGAGGCCATCGACGCGGCCGATCTTGTCCTGTGTCCGGCGCCGGCCTTCGCGCAGGCTGCGATCGCCGAACTGGCTGCGCCGCATTTGCGCGACGGGCAGGTCGTGTTCCTGCCTCCCGGCACGTTCGGCTCCTACATCTTCGCCCGCGCCGCGCGGGATGCTGGTAACCGCGCCGAGATCGCAACCGCTGAGACCGGGACCCTGCCTTGGCTGGCGCGCAAACAGAGGCCTTACGCCGTCCGCATCTCGGGCAGGGGCGCGCGGTTGCCGACCGGCGTGTTTCCATTACGTCGTGCCCCGCACGCGCTTGGCGTGATCGAACGTGCGTTTCCGAACGCCATCGAGCCATGCGGTGATGCGCTTTCGGCCGCGCTGATGAATGCCGGTCCGATCATTCATCCGCCGCTGATCACCATGAACGCCGGTCCGATCGAGCATTTCGATAAATGGGACATCCACAAGGAAGGAACGCAGCCGGCGATACGCCGCGTGACGGACGCCCTCGATGCCGAACGTATCGCCATCCGCGAGGCGCTCGGTTATGGAAAGCCGCATTTTCCGCTTGCCGACCATTATTCGAAGGACGGCGAGCCCTGGATGTATGCGCGCGATGCGCATGACGAGCTCACGGAATCAGGCGATTGGTCGGAACGCCTCATTCTCGCGGAGCACCGCTACATGCTGGAGGATGTGCGGCTCGGCCTGTCGTTCCTGGCATCGGTGGCGGGCCTCGCGGGCGTGCAAACGCCGCTCGCCAAGGCGTTCCTGGCGATCGGCTCCGCCATCACTGGCAAGGATTTTGCGGTGACGGGGCGGACCTTGTCCTCGCTCGGCCTCGGCGATCTCGACCGGGCAGCCTTGCAAAATCATCTCGCCGAGGGTTTTCGATGATGCCAGTTATCGGATGTCTAGGCGCCGGCCGAATGGGCCGCGGCATCGCGGTTGTATTCGCGTTCGCCGGTCATCAGGTTGTCGTCGTCGACTTCAAGGAGCGGGACGCACCGGCTTTTGAGGCGCTTGCGGCCGAGGCGAGGGCTGAAATCCGCTCGACGCTCGAGATTCTCTCGCGCATCGGCCTGCTCTCGGTAGAGCATGTGGCCACGATTGCCGAGCGGATCACGATCGTGTCCCGGCAGGAGGCGGCTGCGGTGTTGCCGCGCTGCGACGTCATCTTCGAGGGGATGCCAGAGATTCTTTCGCTGAAGCAAGCGGCGCTGGCCGAGGCCTCGCGGCTGGCGGGCGGGGGCCCGATCATCGCCTCGACCACCTCGACGATCCTGGTCGACGACCTCGCCGGATCGATCGAGCATCCCGGCCGTTTCCTCAATGCGCACTGGCTCAATCCGGCCTATCTCGTGCCGCTGGTCGAATTGTCTCCGGGGCGGCTCACCGCGCCGGAAGTCACAGTGCGGATGAAGACGTTGCTCGAAGGCATCGGCAAAGTGCCGGTCGTCTGCGCGGCGCGGCCGGGCTTCATCGTTCCCAGAATCCAGGCGCTGGCGATGAACGAAGCCGCCCGTATGGTGGAGGAGGGGGTTGCCTCGGCGGAGGATATCGACAAGGCCGTGATCTATGGCTTCGGATTCCGCTTCGCGGTTCTTGGCCTGCTCGAGTTCATCGACTGGGGCGGCGGAGATATCCTGCATCACGCCAGCCGCTATCTGGTCGAGGCACTCGGCGACAGCCGTTACGCCGCGCCGCCGATCATAGAGGCAAACATGCGCGAAGGACGCATCGGCATGAAGACCGGGCAGGGATTCATGAACTATGAAGGCGTCGACCAGGCCGCCTACCGCGAGCAGCGACTTGCGGCCTTTGCTGCGGCGCTGCGGGCCATGGGGCTCGCCCGCGAACCCGTAGCGTAGCGCGCGCTGTCCTAGCTAGATTTGGTGTGTTCGGATGATGCGAGGCCCCATCTTTACTTTGCATGGGGTTGTTCTCGTAGTTTTTGGTCCCGCGCTTGGTCGCTCTAATGCCCGCCGAGATAGGCCGCGATCAGTTTCGGATCGTGGATCAGCGTGTCCGCCGGCCCGGACTGGATGATCTCGCCGGTCTCCAGCACATAGCCGAAATCTGCGGTCTCCAGCGCGGCCCGGGCGTTCTGCTCGACGAGAAGGACCGAAACGCCGAGGCTCCGCAGCGAGGCGATGGTGCGGAAGATTTCTCGGACGATGAGCGGCGCAAGGCCGAGGCTGGGTTCATCGAGCACGAGGAGTTTCGGCTTCGCCATCAGCGCGCGGCCCAGCGCCAGCATTTGCCGCTCGCCGCCCGACAGCGTGCCGGCGGCCTGCCTGCTGCGTTCTTTCAGCCGCGGGAAACGGTCGAACACATCGTCTAGGCTCTTCCGCGTGGTCGAGCGATCGCGCAGGCTGTAGGTGCCCAGCAACAGATTGTCGGCGACTGACATGTCGGCGAATAGCTCGCGCTTTTCGGGCACGAGGCAGAGACCGCGTTCGACGCGGCCCTCGACATCGATCCGCGCAAGATCGGTCCCCTGAAAGACCATGCGCCCCGTGGACTTCAGCAGCCCGATCGCCGCCATCAGGAGGGTCGTCTTGCCAGCGCCGTTCGGCCCGATCACGGTAACGATCTGCCCCTGCTCGACGGAAAGCGAGACGTTCCGCACAGCTTCCACCTTGCCGTAGGCGACCGACACATTCTCGATCGAGAACATCTGCGTCACGCGACACCTCCAAGGTAAGCCTCTTGGACGCGGGCGTCGCTACGTATCGCCGCCGGTTCGCCTTCGCAGAGTTTTGAGCCGAAATCGAGCACGACGATGCGGTCGACCAGCGACATCACGAACTCCATGTCGTGTTCGACGAGGAGAATGGTCAGGTGATCGGCGCGCAGCGACCGCAACAGTTCGGCAAGCCTGAGCTTTTCCTGGCGACGCAGGCCGGCCGCCGGCTCATCGAGCACGAGCAGCGTCGGATCGGCCGCGAGCGCGCGGGCGATCTCGAGCACGCGCTGATTACCGAGCGGCAGGTTGCCGGCGAGCTCGAACGGCTTGTCGCCGAGCCCGACCCGTTCGAGCTGCTGCAGCGCCTCGTAGCGCGCGCTGGCCTCTTCTGCCTGGTTGAGGCGCAGGGCGCCAGCGAGCAGGCCGGTACTGGTGCGCGAATAGGTGCCGAGCAGAACATTGTCGAGCAGCGTCATGCGCGGGCGCAGCTTGACGTGCTGGAAGGTGCGGGAGATCCCGGCGCGAGCGATGTGGAATTGCTGGTCGCGGGTAATCGACCGTCCCGCGAACGCGATCTCGCCGCTGTTGGCGCGCAGCGCGCCCGTGAGCAGGTTGAACATCGTGGTCTTGCCGGCGCCGTTCGGCCCGATCAGGCCGAGGATTTCGCCGGACTTCACGTCGAAGCTGACATTGTTGACGGCGACCAGGCCGCCAAATCGCCGCTGCGCCTCGCTCACTTTAAGAAGCAGCGTGCCTGGCGGCGGTTGCTCGCGGCGCGGCAACGGGGCCGCCGGTTGCGGGCGGGACAGCTTGAGGTCCGGGAGAAAACCTGCGAGGAACGGGACGATGCCCTGACGGGCCCGTTGCAGGAACAGAATGAACAACGCCGAGAACGCCACGATCTCAAGTTGGCCCGAGGCGCCCTTGGCGATCAGCGGCAGGTAGTCCTGCACGGAATTCTTCAGAAGCGTGACGATCGCAGCACCAACCACGCCGCCCAAAATGCTGCCGGCGCCGCCGACCATCGCCATCATCAGATATTCGATGCCCATGCCGGCTTCGAACGGCCCGGGACTGACGAAACGGCCGAGATGGGCATAGAGCCATCCGGATAGCGCGCCGAGGAAGGCGGCGATGACGAAGGTCACCAGCTTGATCTGGAACGCGCTGATGCCGAGGCTTTCGACCAGGGTATTGCCGCCGCGGAGCGCGCGCATCGCGCGGCCGATCCGCGAGTCGAGCAGGTTGTAGCAGACAAGCAGGACCGCCGCGACGATGGCCCAGATCAGGAAATAGATCTGCCGGCTCTCGACCAGGGCGACCGGGCCGATCGAGATCGGCGGAATTCCCGAGATGCCGTTGTGCTGACCGAGGCCATCGATATTGCCGAACAGGAACGCGATCGCCAGTCCCCAGGCGACCGTGCTCAGCGACAGGAAGTGGCCCTGCAGGCGCAGCGTCACGAAGCCCAGGATCGCGGCGATGCTGCAGGTCAGGATGACGGCGAGCACCAGTCCGAGCCACGGCGAGTAGCCGTTCAGTGCCGTCACCCACGCCGTCGCGTAAGCCGCGACGCCGACGAAGGCCGCCTGGCCGAACGATACGATGCCGCCGACCCCGGTCAGCAGCGCCAGCCCGATGGCCGCAAGCGCGTAGATGCCGATGTAGTTCAGCAATGTAATGCTGAACGGATTGAGCACGAAGGGAGCCGCCACCAGGCAGGCGATCGCCGCGGCAATGATGAGACGGATCTGCTGCGGTGTCATTCCTCGACTTCCTCTTCGGAATGCTGCGAGGCGAGCGAGCGCCAGAGCAGGATGGGGATCAGCAGCGAGAACACGATGACGTCCTTCAAGGTGCTGCTCTGGAACGAAGCGAAGCTCTCGATAATGCCGACGCCGAACGCGCCGAGCGCCGCGCCGGGATAGCTGGCCATGCCGCCCACGATGGCGCCGACGAAAGCTTTTAGGCCGAGCAGGAATCCGGAATCGTAGAAGATCGTGTTGACCGGAGCGATCAGGATGCCGGAGACGCCCGCCATCAGCGATCCCAGGAGATAGGCGACGGTTCCGGCGCGCGCGGGCCTGATGCCCATCAGCCGGGCGCCGGTCCGGTTCAGCGCGGTCGCGCGCAGCGCCTTGCCGATCAGCGTGAAGTCGAAGAACAGAAACAATAGGCCGCTGAACACCAGCGCCGCGGTGAGGATCAGCACCGTCTGTCCGGAAACGTGCACGCCGGCGATCTCGATCGCCATCGACGTCAGCGGTTCGGTCCGGACGCCTTCGGGGCCGAAGAACAACAGGCCAAGCCCGACTAGCGCGAAATGAAGCGCGACCGAGACGGTCAGCAACAGCAGAACCGAGGCATCCGCGATCGGGCGGAACACGATGCGGTCCAGGAGCGGCGAGATCGGCATGATCAAAAGCAGCGCCAGCACGATCCTGACCGGCATCGGCGGATTGAAGCGCATCGTCAGCCAGACGATCCCGACGACGATCAGGGGCAACACGAGATAGCCGAGGACGGCCTTCGGCACGGCGCGAAGCTCGCGAGCACGCGCCAGCGAGGCGACTTCCATCACGCAGGCCATGCATGCCAGCACGACAACCAGCCCCGCTGTGCCGGGAAGCTGTTTGGCATCGAGTGCTGCCAGCGTCAGCGCCGTGAAGGCGGCGATGTCGCCGAACGGAATGAAGATCACCCGTGTCACAGTGAAGATCAGCACGGTCCCGATCGCGACCAGGGCGTAGACCGCCCCGGTCGCTATTCCGTCGATCGCAAGGATCGCTGCGATGTCTGCCGTCATGCCCTCAGTCGTCCTTCCATGTTACCCTTTGGGTTCGCTCAGGGTTGGTAGGTCCAGGCGCCGTTGTTCAGGCGGACGATCACCAGCGCGCGCTCGTCGACGCCGTGATAGGCGCCGGCCTTGAAGTTGTAGACCGCGTGCACGCCCGATAGCTCCTTGGTGTTGAGGATCTCGTCGCGCAGCGACTTGCGGAATTCGGTGCTGCCGGGTTTCGCGGTCTTCAGCGCGCGCGCCGCGGCTGACGTGAAGATCATCCAGCCGTCGAAGGAGTAGGCCGAGAAGCCGTCCGTGGTCGGGAGGTTGTTGGCCTTCTGGAAGGCGGTGCGGAATTCGAGCGCGAGCTTCTTGGCGAAATGGCTGTCGGGAAGCTGCTCGGCCACGATGACCGGGCCGGCCGAAACCTGAATGCCTTCTGCGGACTTGCCGCCGACGCGCACGAAATCGGGATTGACCAGCGCGACCGTGCCGTAGGTCTTGCCCTTGAAGCCACGTTCGCCGAGCGCGAGCAGCGGCAGCGCGCCCTGCGTGCCCGATCCGCCGATCAGTACGGCATCGGGGCGCACCGCAAGGACCTTGAGGATCTGGCCTGTGACCGACGTATCGACGCGCGCATAGCGCTCATTGGTCAGTACCTTGATGCCGTCCTCGGCTTCCACCGCCTTGGCGCCGTTGTAGACGAGATCGCCCCAGGCGTCGGAGAAGCCGATATAGCCGATGTTCTTCATCGCATCGCGCTTCATGCGGTCGGCCACGACCTTGACCAGCAGCGAGGCCGGCTGCGGAACGGAAATGCCCCACTGGTCCGCCGGGTTGGGCTGTCCGATCACCGGGGAGACGGCGATCATTGGCACCTTCAGTTCGGTCGCGACCGCCATCATCGCGATGGTCGATGGGGCGGTTGCGGTGCCGATCAGGAGATCGACCTTCTCTTCCTCGATCAGCTTGCGCGCGTTGCGGGTTGCGGCCGAGGGATCGGAGCCGTCGTCGAGCTGGATCAGGCGGATTTTCTCACCGTTGACTTCGCTCTTGTATTCCATGGCGGCCTGGATGCCGCGCCCGTACGGGATGCCGATCGAGGAGCCGGGTCCACTGAGGGACGTTACGAATCCGACCGTAATGTCGGCCTGCGCGGTCGAGGCCGCCACGAGGCTGCCGATGAGTGCAGTCAAACTCAACATCTTGCGCATTGCATTCCCCTTGGTTGAAAACAGCCGCGACCTGAGCGAGATGTCAGCATGGATCGAGGTCGGACCAGCACGATCGATGCCGCAATTGCCGCCGAAAGCCCGCGCGGGCATGGTGCTCGCGTCCGCATGGAGTGATGAAATGAGCGCCACCAGAGCCGGTTCCGACGTCGAGCGCCGCTTTGTTACGACGCGTCTTGGGCGCATCCATGTCGCCATGGCGGGAACCGGTTTTCCCGTTCTCCTGCTGCATCAGACGCCGCGCTCGTGGGACGAATATCGCGACGTGCTGCCGCTGCTCGGCCGCGATTTCCGCGCGATCGCGATGGACACGCTCGGTTTTGGGGATTCCGATTCCCCCGCCGGCGATCCTTCGATCGAACTGTGGGCACAAGGGGCGTTCGCGCTGCTCGATGCGCTGGAGGAGCCGCGCGCCGCGATCGCCGGTCATCACACCGGCGCGGTGATCGCGGTCGAAATGGCCGCTTCGTCGCCTTCGCGGGTAAGCGCGCTGGTGCTCTCGGCCTGTCCCTTTGTCGATGCGGCGCGCCGGGCCAAACATGAGGGCATGCGCGTCATCGACGATGTGGAGGCACGTGCTGACGGCTCCCATCTGACCGAGCTCTGGGCGCGCCGGCAGCCGTTCTATCCCGCTGATGATATCGATTTGCTGCAGCGCTTCATGATCGATGCGCTGCGGGCCGGCGAGATGGCGGCGGAAGGCCATCGGGTGGTGAATCGCTATCGGATGGAAGACCGTCTGGGAAACATCCATTGTCCCACGCTGGTCATTGCTCCGACGGGCGATCCGCATGTTCATCCGGTGGCTCCAAAAGTCGCTGGAGCGATCGAGGGCGGTATCTTGCGCGAGCTATCAGGAGGCATGGTGCCGCTTCCCGATCAGATGCCGGAGGCCTTCGCCGGCCTCGTCCGCGACTTCGTCGCTGCGCAGGTGGCCAGGAGCTGAAACGGCAGATGCAACGCACGGCCCAATCGCGGCGAATGCGAATCTGCCTGGAGCCCGTGCTGTTCCAAGGTCGATAATCTCAGCCACGATTGATGAGCCTTTATCAACGCAACTACCAGTGCGACATGCGCCTGCACAGGCTCCGGTGCCTGCCAATTGTTTAAAGCCTAAAGTATTTGTCGGCGGAACGTCAATACGCCAGTTTCGCGCCCTGCGGAAAAGTTTGCGGCGGCGCGTGCGGCCGCGAAAGCTGAATTCGCCTGTGCAAAAGGGTGAGGCGCAATTTGCCTGTGCTTTCGGCAATGCGATCTTGTCGTGTGCAGCGGGGAGCGACGCGCGGTTCAATTGACGTCAAAATTATTTTGTGGTTGAAATATTTCGGTCGATGGAATGGCGTTACGCTTCGGCGCGCCCTCACTACGAACGGCTTGTGCGTGTCGTCAGCCTTCTGCGGAGGCTCAAAGATCGGCACGCTTCGCCTGTGAACAGGATGTCCGCTGTGCGCATCTTCTGGCAGAGCTTCGTCGACCGGGCTACGAGCGCGCCCTACATGGCGCGGCTTGCGGCCTATCTGAACGAGATCGCGGCGCCCGGCACCAGCGTCCACGTCGAGGGCATCACGCCGGCCGACCGCGACTTCGGTCGCCTCAGCGAATTCCGTTGTGCAATCCAGGCGGTCGATAACGGGCTCGCGGCTCAGGAGAACGGTTTCGACGCCTATGTCATGGGCCACTTCCAGGATCCCGGATTGTACGAACTGCGTTCGGCGCTTACGATTCCGGTGATCGGCGCCGGCGAGGCCACGCTGCTTGCGGCCTCGCAGCTCGGGCGACGCCTCGGCCTGGTCACACTCGATTCAGCGTTCGAGGTCTGGCATTACGAGCAGGCCGATCGTTACGGACTTTCCGGCCGCGTGGTGCACGTCACCGGCATGGGCTGCCGTCCCGAGGATTTCAGCGCCGCATTTGCAGGCGATACGACGGCGAGGGCGCGCATGCTGAGAGACTTTGCGGCCTGCGCGCAGCCGCTCGTCGATCGCGGCGCTGACGTCATCATTCCGGCCGGCGTGCTGCCGGGTCTGCTCATTGCGAGCGAGCACGGCTTCAAGATCGGTTATGCGCCGGTGGTGAACTGCGCGGCGGTTGCGCTGAAGAGCGCCGAGATGTGGGTGCAGTTGCAGCGCCTCAACGGCACTGAGCCGAGCCGGGGGCCGAGCTTCGCGCTGGCCAACGACCGAGCCCGCCAGGATTTCCGTGCGCTGGTGGCGCGCACGCAAGCCGACAAACCCTGAGGACAAGACATGCTGCAGCCAGACAAGATTCTGTATGAAGCCGAAGTGACGGCGACCGGCGGGCGCGACGGCAAGGCCGCGAGCGACGACGGTCTTTTGTCGGTGTCGCTGTCGCTGCCGAAATCGCTGGGCGGTCCTGGCGGGCCCGGAACCAATCCGGAACAGCTTTTTGCCGCCGGCTATGCGGCGTGCTTTCTCGGCGCAGTAAAACTCGTCGCACGCACGCGCAAGATCACGCCATCGGAGGAGCCGACTGTCACTGCCAAGGTCGGCATGGGGCCGGTCGCGGTTGGGTATGCACTCACCGTCGAACTCAAGGTTCAGCTTCCCGGCGTAGCGAAATCCGCCGCCGAGGAAGTCGTTGCCGGCGCTCACGAGCGCTGCCCTTATTCCAACGCAACGCGCGGCAATATCGACGTCAAATTGACCGTGCTCTGAACGGCCCACAGGAACCCGGCAGTCCGATGCAGAGCTCCATCCGAACACCTTATGACCGGGTCGTGATGGCGGTGCCGGTGACGATACCCTATGTGCGCTACTCGATCGAGAGCGCGCAGTGGTGGATCGGTCGCGCGCTGAAGGCGCTGGTGGATGGTGCCGGGATCATGCCGCGCGATATCGACGGGTTCTGTGTGTCGAGCTTCACGGCGGGGCTCGATAGCGGGATTGGTCTCACCCAGCATTTCGGCCTATGCGTGCGATGGATCGACACCATTCCGCTCGGGGGCGCGAGCGCCATTGCCGCGCTGCGCCGTGCCGCGCGTGCGGTGCAGGCGGGCGATGCCCGCATCGTGGCTTGCGTCGCCGGCGATACCAACCACGTCGATTCCTTCCGCGCTACGCTCGAAAGTTTCTCGCGCTTCAATCAGGATGCGGTCTATCCCTATGGGGCCGGCGGCGCCAATGCGAGCTTTGCGCTGATCGCGCGCAATTACATGCGGACGTTCGGCGCGCGGCGCGAGGACTTCGGCAAGATCGCTGTTACCCAGCGCAGCAACGCGCTGCGCAATCCCAATGCCTTGATGAAATCGCCGCTGACGATCGAGCAGTATATGTCGGCGCGGCCGATCGCCGACCCGATCCATCTGTTCGACTGTGTGATGCCGTGTGCCGGTGCGGAGGCGTTCCTCGTAATGAGCGAGGATGTCGCCGCATCGCTGAATCTGCCTGCGGCCAAAATTCTCGCCACGATCGAGCGCCACAATGCGTTCGGCGACGATCCCGTTCAGGTGCGGGGCGGATGGGCAATGGATATCGATGAGCTCTACGCGATGGCTGGCGTCAAGCCCGATGATCTCGATTTCGTCGAGACGTACGATGATTATCCCGTCATCTCGATGATGCAGTTCGAGGATCTTGGCTTCTGCCAGAAGGGCGAAGGGCCCGACTTCGTACGGCAGCATGATCTCACAATCGATGGCACGTTCCCGCACAACACCTCCGGCGGCCAGCTCTCGGTCGGGCAGGCGGGCGCTGGCGGCGCCTATCTCGGCGTGGTCGAGGCGCTGCGCCAGGTCCTCGGGCTGGCCGGTCCGACGCAGGTTAGGGATGCGCGCATCGGGTTGGCGTCGGGCTTTGGAATGATCAACTATGATCGCGGCCTCGCCTCGGGCGCGGCGATCCTCGCGGGACCAGGCGCATGATCGAACCGATCGTAAAGCCGCGCCGAAAGAATCCGCTAAAGCGGACGCGGCTGCCGACGTCGCCGCCACGCGCGCGCAGCCGCGCGTCGCACGGATTTACGCGGGCCGCCGCCGAAGGCCGCTTCATGCTGCAGCGCTGCGGCGCCTGCGGGACCTTCTGTTATCCGGCGCGGGATGCGTGCCCTACGTGTCTTTCCGCCGATCTCGTCTTTGCGGACGCGCCGCGGCGCAGCAAGCTGTTGTGCGAAACCACGCTGCACGTCCCGGCCGACGTGTACTTCCGCGAGCGCGCGCCATGGCGCGTCGGCCTGGTCGCGATGGAATGCGGGCCAAGGCTGGTGGCGCACCTGCATGCGGACTGCGAAGAGGGCGGTCCGGTCGTGATGTCGTTTCAACTGGACAAGAGCGGGCAGGCGGTAGCCTTCGCGCATCCCGAACGTGAGACCCCCAACATGACGGACGACAGGCAGTGGCGTGAGATGACGGCCGATCCGAAATTCCGGCGCGTTCTGGTGACGAACGGGCGGAGCATCGTTGGCCAGGAGACAGTGACCGCGCTGAAGGCAGCCGGCGCGTCGATCGTGTTCGTCGGCGTCGCCGAGCCGTGGAAGCCATTCCAGGGCGAGGATACGCTGCGGGCGATGGAGGGCGTCGAGATCGTACCGCTCGATATCGGTGACGAGAAGTCCGTCGCCGATCTGGCGGCCGATATCGGCGGCAAGGTCGATATCCTCGTCAACACCACCGAGCATGTTCGCGCCGGCGGGCTGCTCGATCGCCAAGGCACCAGCATCGTGCGCGACGAGATCGACCAGGCCTATCTCGGCTTCGTGCATCTGGCGCAGGCGTTCGGGCCGGCGATGCGGATGCGGGGATCTGACGGCGTCAACAGTGCGGCTGCCTGGGTCAATATCCTGTCGGTCTATGCGCTGGCGAACTGGCCGGTGTTCGGCGCGTATTCGGCGTCGCAGGCCGCCTGTCTTTCATTGTCCCACTCGCTTCGGGCGGAGCTTCGGCCCGGCGGCGTCAAGGTGGTGAACGTGTTTACGGGGCCACTCGACATCGAGTGGTTCCAGACGGTGCCGCCGCCGAAGGTCGCGCCCCGCGCGGTCGCGGCCGCGATCGTATCTGCACTCAAGCGCGGGCTCGAAGACGTGTTCGTGGGCGACGTCGCCGAGGACATTCGCCAGCGCCTTATCGCCAATCCCAAGGCGGTCGAGCGCGAGCTTGGGGCATAGGCGGGTTTGTTGAAAACGGGAGAGGTGCAATGGACAGCAATGGTCTCATGCAATTTGCCGGCGCAGTCGCATCCGGCGCAGTGCGCGTCGTCGATCTGACCTTCACGCTCAGCCCGGATTTCCCCGTCATTGTGCTGCCGCCCGAGTTTGGCCAGGCCGCGCCGGTGCGCATCCAGCAGATTTCGCGCTACGACGCGAGTGGTCCTGCCTGGTACTGGAACAACCTGACGTTCGGTGAGCATACCGGTACGCATTTCGACGCACCGATCCACTGGTTCACCGGCAAGGACCTGCCGAACAACGCGGTCGATACGCTGCCGGTGCGCGATATGATCGCGCCGGCCTGCGTCATCGATTGCTCGGCGCAGGCCGCGCAGGATGCGGATTTCCTTTTGACGATTCCGGTCATTGAGGCCTGGGAAAAAAACCACGGGCGGATTCCGGAACGGCACTGGGTGCTGCTGCGCACCGACTGGTCGAAGAAGGGCTGGCGCGACTACGCCAACCTGAAGGATGACGGCGCGCATACGCCCGGGCCGGATGCCGCCGTGATGCGCTGGCTCGTCGAGGAGCGCAGCGTTATCGGCTTCGGCACCGAAACGATCGGAACGGATGCCGGCCAAGCCGGTCATCTCGATCCGCCCTATCCGGCGCACCATTTCCTTCACGGTGGCGGACGTTACGGCCTGCAATGCCTGTGCAATCTCGATCAGCTTCCGCCGACCGGCGCAGTGATCTTCGCTGCGCCGCTCAAGATCCAGAATGGCTCCGGCAGTCCGCTGCGTGTGCTTGCGCTGGTACCAGGGCAAGGTTGAGCCTCTTCTCCCACATTGAGTGAGATCATGAAAAACAAGAAAGCCACATTGATCGGCGTCGCGCTCCTGCTCGGCGCCCTGGCGCCGGCGCGTGCCGACATCCTCGTCGGCTTCGTCACCGGCCTGAGCGGACCGGTGTCCTCGATCGGCGTGCCGAACGCCAAGGGATTGGCCGCGGGCCAGGCCTATGTCGGCGAGATCGATGGCGAGAAAGTCCGCGTCATCCAGCTCGATGACGGCTCGGACCCGGCTGCGTCGACACGCAACGCCCGCAAGCTGGTCGAGCAGGAAAAGGTCGACTTCCTGATCGGCACGTCAGGCGCACCACAGACGCTGGCGATGGCCACCGCGGCCATCGAGATGAAGGTGCCGATGGTGGCGGTCTCGCCGATCGCACCCGTGCCGGCCGGGGAGGGCGGGCCGTGGGTGGTGCAAACGCCGCAGCCGACGCCGCTTCTCGTTCAGGGTATCGTCGATCACATGAAGAACCGCAACGTGAAGACGGTGGCGTTCATCGGCTTCTCCGACGCCTTCGGCGACCTGATGTACAACTCGCTGCTGCAAAGCGCTGATCCGGCTGGCATCAAGGTGATCGCGAACGAACGCTATGCGCGCTCCGACAACTCAGTGACCGCGCAGCTGCTGCGCGCGATTTCCGCGCGCCCCGATGCGATCATGCTGGGCGGCACCGGAACGCCAGGCGCACTGCCAGTGATCGCGTTGGCCGAGCGTGGCTATAAGGGCCCGCTTTACGGCAACCACGGCATGATCAGCGCGGACTTCCTGCGGCTTGCCGGCAAATCCGCCGAGGGCATCATCTGTCCGACCGGGCCGGTGACGGCGGCCGAACAGCTTCCCGAGAGCAATCCGATCCGCAAGGTCGCGCTTGCGTTCCGCGCGGCCTATGAGAAGGCCAATGGCGAGGCGCCGGCCGACGCGTTTTCGCCCTATGCGTTCGATGGCTGGCTGGTATTCACGGATGCTGCCAAACGCGCAAAGGCATCCGGCGCGGCATCGGGAACGCCGGCGTTCCGCAACGCGCTGCGCGAGGCTTTGTTCACGACCAAGGATGTCGTCGGCGCGCACGGCATCTACACGTATACGCCGGCCGACCGTCATGGCGTCGACAGCCGCGCGCGCATCCTGGTTCAGATCGAAAACGGAAAATACAAGCTGCTGCCCTAGAGCCCGGTTCTGATTGCATCAGAACCAGCCTCTAGATCCTTTGTTTTGACGCGTTTTCTTGACGCGAACCGGTATCCACTTCGCTTGAAAACGCTCTAGAGCGCCGGCGCCCGCGGCTCAGGCGTGGCGCAGCTTCGCCTTGATCGCGCGCATGTCGATCGCGCGGTTGCCGGTGACGGAAGTGGCCGCAAGCGCCTTGATCTCGCCCCGGGCAAGCTTGCGCGTCGACGACAGCGGCAGTTCGTCGACGATGGCGATGTAGCCCGGCACCTTGTGATAGGCGAGCCGTTCGGCGCAGGTCTTGACGATCGAGGCCGCGAGCGCAGCGGCGTCATCGACCCCGGCGTTCGGCACGATGAAGGCAAAAACTTCCTCGCCGCGGATGTCGTCGGGAACGGGCGTCACCGCGCAGCCGCCGATGCGCGTATCCATGTAAAGCGCGCTTTCGACCTCGAGCACGCCGATATTCTCGCCGCTGCGCCGCACGATGGTCTTCTTGCGATCGAAGAAATAAAGAAGCCCGTCCTCATCGGCGAAGACGAGGTCTCCGGTGTGGAACCAGCCGTCCTGCCATGCCGCTTCGGTGGCTTCCTCGTCTTTTAGGTAACCGCTGAAGAATCCGGCGCGGGCATCTTTGCCTTTCGCGCGCACCAGCAATTCGCCGGGTTTGCCAGGCGCGACGCCGACGCCCTGATCGTCAACGAGGCGATACTCCATGCCTTCAGATGGCCGCCCGACGCAGCGTGCGCCAAACCCCGCCGGTTCGCGCGCGGTGGTTGTTGCCGCCGCACCTCCGGTCTCGGTCATGGCCCAGGCCTCGACGATCGGGATGCGGTAACGCTCCTCGAACGTGGCGCGGTGGCGGACGTCGACGCCGGGCGCGAAGGCGAAACGCACGCGATGCTGCCTTTCAACCTCGGTTACCGGCAGTTGAAGCAGAATGGCGGGGATAACGCCCAGGCAATGTACGACGGTGGCGCCACTGTCGGCCACGCACTGCCACCAGCGGTTGGCATGAAAGCGATCGAGCGGAACCACCGCGCCGCCGAGCACCATCATGCCGACCGCGCTGCAGCCGAGCGCGTTCATGTGAAACATCGGCAACGGCGTCAGGTTGATCTCGCGCTCCGGCTGCAGTTCGGCCACGCCACCCTGCGCGAGGTACCAGTCGGCGACCTGAAGGAAATAGCGGTTTGACAACATGCAGCCCTTCGGCTTGCCGGTGCTGCCTGAGGTGAACAGCAGCGCGCATTCGCCGTTGAAATCGGAATCTTGGGCGGCGACGTCCGCGTGGCATGGCGGGATTCGGCTGTCGGTATCGATCAGGCGGGCGCGCCTGAGCACGGCATCCTTGGTCATGTGAATGCGATCCGGCGTCGCCACCAGCAGCTCAGCCTGCGACAGCTCGAGCTGGAAGGACAATTCGTCGGAGCGAACATCGGGGTTGATCGGAACGATCGAAACCCCGAGGGCATTGAGCGCGAGCCAATGCAGGAAGAAGACCGGGCGATTTTCGAGCAGCAGGGCAACCCGCACCCCGCGTCCATAGCCTGCGGATGCGTATTCCGCGCGCAGCCGGTCAACCTCGCTCTTGAGCGCCCCGTAGGCGATGTTGAATCCCTCCGGCGCGTAGGGAAGTTGCGCGCTTGCAGGGGCGAGCAGGAACGGCGCGTCCGGCCGCCTTGCGGCCGTGGCCGCGAAGGCATCTGATGGCGATCGATACGGAGTGTCGAGGCTCATTGCGGACACAGCTCCTGTTCATGCCTCCAGCCGCCGCAAGGGATAGCAGCCGGAACCCGCGCGCAGCCCTTGCTGCGGTGGCAGCTTTCGTGAATACTTTAAGCCTAAACTATCTCCTCGGCCAAGTGCGATCTATCGCAGACCAGCCCGGCGAGCTTCAGGAGGCGTGTATGCAGATAGGTGAGAGCAGCGCGGCCAGGCACCGGCGGGGTACGCCGATCTGGTCGCAGGCGGCTGAACGTTTCCCGCCGGCGGACCGGGTTCTCCCGACTATTCTGACGCGGCAGGCCGCGCAATACCGCGATCGCACGCTGTTTGTCTTCGGCGAAACACGATGGAGCTATGCCGAGACGGCCGCGATCGCGGCGGCATCAGCCGGCCGTTTGATGCAGGCGGGAATCCGTGCCGGTGACCGCGTCGCGCTGATGTGCTCGAACCGGCCTGAGTTTTTGGAAGTCTATCTCGGCTGCGCCTGGATGGGCGCCGTGACCGTGCCGATCAACACGGCTCTGCGCGGCATCCAGCTCAGCCACATCCTGCGCAACTCCACGCCGAAGCTGCTGGTAATCGAGTCAGGCTTCATGCCGGCGATCGAAACGCTGGAACGCGACGTTACGCTGCCGGACATTATCTGGACGATCGGAGAGGGCGCGGCGTCTCCGGTCGAGCGGGAATCGATCTCGCCGCTGCCTGCGCTTGGCGAGGGAGCCTCGCCCGGGTCCGTGCGGCCGGACGACACGGTCGCGATCCTCTATACGTCGGGCACGACAGGTCCTGCCAAGGGCGTCTGCTGCCCGCAGGCGCAGATGTTCTGGTGGGGCGTCTATTCGGCGCGTGCGCTCGGTATCCTTGAGGGCGATGTCCTGTTCACGACACTCCCGCTATTCCACACCAATGCTCTGAACGCGTTCTATCAGGCGCTCCTCAACGGCTGCACCTACGTGCTCGAGCCGAAATTCTCTGCCTCCGGTTTCTGGGTGGCGGCGCGCCGGCATCAGGCAACGGTCAGCTATCTCCTTGGTGCGATGGCCGTGATGCTGCTGGCGCAGCCGCCGTCGGCGAACGACACCGCGCATTTTCTGCGCGTCGCGCTCGGCGGCGGAGTGCCCGGCCAGTTTCACGGTCCGTTTCTCGAGCGCTTCGGCGTGCCGTTGCTCGATGGTTACGGTTCGACCGAAACGAACTTCGTGTTTGCGAGCACGGTCCCGTCCGATAGTCCCGGCACCATGGGCCATCTCGTGGAGGGCGTGGAGGCCAGCATCGTCGGCCCCGACGACGCGCCTCTCCCTGACGGTGAGGCCGGCGAGCTGCTGCTACGCTCGCGCGAGCCGCTGGCATTCTCGACGGGCTATTTTGGAATGCCTGATAAGACGGCCGAAGCCTGGCGAGATCTCTGGTTTCACACCGGCGATCGGGTGGTGCGCGACGCAGACGGCCACTACCGCTTTGTCGACCGGATGAAGGATTCGATCCGGCGGCGCGGCGAGAATGTTTCATCCTGGGAGGTGGAGCAGGTGCTGCTGAAGCATCCGGCAATCGCTGCCTGCGCCGTCTATCCGCTGCCGTCCGAACTCGGCGAGGATGAAGTTGCGGCCGCCGTTCAACTCGAGCCCGGCCACGCGCTCGACCCCGTCGAGATCGTCAGGCATTGCGAGGGTAACATGGCCTATTTCGCGGTCCCGCGCTTTGTCCGGATCGTCGCCGAAATGCCGTTGACCGAGAACGGCAAGATCCGGAAGGTCGCGCTGCGCGAGGCCGGAAGGACAGCCGATGCATGGGACCGCGATGCCGCGGGATACAAGCTGCGCCGTTAGAACAAGGCGCGGGCTTCCTCGGTCGCACGTTTCACGGCGTTCTTCAGGTCGTCGAGCTCCCTGACCAATCCGTCGAGCCGAAGTCTGGCCCATTTACCCGAATGTATGAGCGATCTCATGTTCCTGGCCGAGCACGAATGGACTGAACTGATTGCGTGGCGCCGCGAGCTCCACAGCAAGCCTGAGTTGTCAGGACAGGAGGAGAAGACCGCGCAAGCCGTGCAGGCGCTTCTTCATGCATCCGGCGCCGACAAGGTCGTTACGGGGCTTGGCGGTCATGGCGTGCTCGGAATCTATGAAGGGGACACGCCCGGCCTGACCATCATGCTTCGGGCCGAGCTGGATGGATTGCCTATACAGGAGACCTCGGAACTGGCGTACCGGTCACTCATGCTAGGAAAAGCGCATCTCTGCGGTCATGACGGTCACATGACAATTCTGGCAGCGATCGCGCGCGGCTTGGGGCGGCAACGCCCAAAGCGGGGGCGGGCTGTGCTCCTGTTCCAGCCGGCTGAAGAGGACGGCTTCGGCGCGGCAGCGGTGCTTGCCGATGCGAAGTTCGAAGAGGTGCGGCCCGATTTTGTTTTCTCGTTGCATAACTTGCCGGGACTTCCGCTCGGGCACGCTTCAATTGCCGAAGGTTTGGTCAATTGCGCGTCGCGCGGGATGCAGATCGCTTTGACCGGACGAACCGCACACGCCTCCAGCCCTGAGTTCGGTGTTTCGCCGCAACGAGCCATAGCAACGTTGCTAAACGAAATCACCGCATTGGGACGGGGCGGCGCGCTGGATGAAGCGTTCTCGATGGTGACGGTCACCCATGCAAGGCTCGGCGAGCCGGCGTTCGGCATCTCGCCCGGTCAGGCCGAGCTTTGGGTGACGCTGAGGACGCTGACCGATTCGACGATGGAACGGATTCAATTGCAGGCGGAAGATCTGGTACAACGCGTGGCGGCGAGCGAAGGGCTGCAGGTCGGAATCACCTACCGCGACGTGTTCAGTCACTGCTTGAACAATGCGGAGGCCGTTGCCCATCTGAAAGCCGCGCTCGATGCAGAAGGTGTGCGTCATTCTACGCAAGGCCTTCCGATGCGGGGTTCGGAGGATTTTGGACGATTCAACGCCCGATCCAGGGCCGCGATGTTCTTCCTTGGCGCAGGGGAGCAGCATCCCGGCTTGCACGAGCCGAACTATGATTTTCCCGATGAACTCATTGAAATTGGTGCGAAAGTTTTCATGCGGGCTCTGCGCAATCTGCTGGATTGAAAAGATTTGAACGCGTGCAAGGGCGCAATGATGATTCCATCTGTTGCCGCGCTTGATGCTCATGCAGAAGATTAGAACGGATAAAAACTAGAAAGATTCAAAACGTCGTGGCGCGTGGAATCTCGCGAAACGAAACTGATTCGCTTGAGCGCGTGTTTGAACGCTTAAAAATCCTGGTGCTACAATTCTGAACAATTAGAAAGTGCGTGGTGTTGCTCTATCGCCACTGACGCAATCTGTTGCGCGCGCACACCATCACCTTAGATGGCTTCTACTCGCTGTTTCCACTTCGGAAGTTAGAACGAGCACCCAGACCTGCTTGTGGGCTTTGGGGTGGAAGTATGACATATCAAGTCGCTGCGAGAAATGTTGTGCGCGCTGTTTCGCTGGGAGCGGTGAGCTATCTCGCGCTTTCGCTGGATTTTTCGAGTGGCGCTCAGAAGGCGTTTGCGCAGAATTTGCCGCCCGTCACCGTCGATGCTCCAACCCAGCAACGAGCGCGCCCTGCAGCAGCACGGAGAACGCAAACGTCCACGTCGCGCGTGCAGCGGCGCGTCGCCGCGCCGGCGCCGCGTCGGGTGGAGCCGGTTCCGTATGTGACGCCTTCGACTGGAACGGTCGGCGCGCCGCCCGCGCCCTATGCTGGCGGACAGGTGGCGACGGGCGGGAGCTTGGGCATTCTCGGCAATCGCGGCGTGATGGATACCCCGTTCAACCAGACCAGCTACACGGCGGAGTTGATCGCGAATCAGCAGGCTCGAACGATCCGTGACGTGCTGGCGAACGATCCTTCTGTGAGAGTGGTGCAGGCGGCGGGTGGCGGCGCCGATAGTCTGTTCATCCGCGGCTTCTATTATGACAGCGGCGATTTTGGGCTGAACGGTCTTTACGGAATCGCGCCGTACTATTCCATCGGGGCAAACTTCATCGAGCGCGTCGAGGTATTGAAGGGCCCGAGCGCCGTGCTCAACGGCATGACCACTGGCGGCCAGGGTGTAGCGAGCGGCGGTGCCGTTGGCGGCAGCATCAACCTTATCACCAAGCATGCTCCCGACGTTGATATTACGCGACTGACGGGATTTTACGTGTCCAAATCGCAATTTGGCGAGCACATCGACGTCAGTCGGCGGTACGGCGAACGCAAGGAGTGGGGCGTCCGACTAAACAGCACTTACTCTAACGGCAATACTCCTTGGAATCGTCAGACCGACGAGTTTGGAAATGCGGTCCTGGCGCTTGATTATCTCGGCGAGAATGCACGTCTGGCCGTCGACGTCGGCTATCAGGCTGACGTTCTGAAGCCGCCGCTGCGCTTCTTTACGCTCGGCCCGACGGCAACCATCATTCCTCCGCCACCGAAACCCGGAACGAATTTTCAGGTGCCGTGGGCGTATTACGCGCCGACGGACTTCTTCTCGACCGTAAAAGGCGAGGTTGATGTTACCGACTGGGTGACGGCCTATGCCGCGTTTGGTTATCATGATAGTAATATCAATTATACCTACCCTTCACCCATCCTTACGAACATGACTGCCCCACCCGGCAGCGTATTCCAGTTGGGAGGCCTGTCGTCACAACCAATACGCGGCAAGGAGACGTATGAGACGCTCGCAGGTGAGGCCGGCGTCCGTGCAACAGTTGATACCGGCCCCATCAATCACGCGGTGAACGTCAATTACTCTATTAACGATCGAACCTATAGGCAGCAGGTTTGGGCTCGTACGGCCCTGCCTGCCAACAACTTGATCTTCTGGAACCTCTACAACGAGCCGACCAATATTCCGAGCCCCACTCTCAATACTATTGCGGCCAATCAACTAACCAACGTCAATCTCGAAAGCGTCGGCGTTTCTGATACGATGTCGTTCTGGAACAAGCGCGTTCAGTTGACGGTTGGCGTTCGTCATCAGACGGCGGGAAGCCAGGTTACGAATTATTTCGCGCCCGGTAACAGCAGGCCGGAGAGAGAGGCTTCGGCGGTAACTCCTGCCTACGCTATCGTGGTGAAGCCGGTTGAAAATATCTCGCTTTATGCAAACTACATCGAAGGTTTTCAGACGCCGCATGTGGTGACTGGAAACTTCATCAACGTCGGCACGGTGTTTCCACCCAGCAGAACAACACAGGCAGAGACCGGCGTGAAAATAGATACTGGCCGCTTTACCACGACGTTGAGTCTGTTTGAAATCACGCAGCCGAGCATCATTACGGTCGCGGGGGCGACCGGGAATTCCCAACTACTCAACGGCAGGCAGCGCAATCGCGGCGCCGAGGTCAATGTGTTCGGCGAGATCACGCCCGACATCCGCCTTCTTGGGGGCCTGGCCCTAATCGATGGTGTACAGGAACAGACTCAAAATGGGACCAACGACGGCAAGAAGGCGCCCGGCGTTCCAGCAGTCACAGCTAATATCGGCGCGGAGTGGGATACCCCGTTCGTGCGTGGCCTTACACTCTCCGGTAGGGTGATCTATACCTCTTCTCAATATGCCAACGTCGGAAATACCCTCACGCTGCCTGAGTGGACGCGGGTCGACATCGGAGCGCGGTATACCTTTACGTCGCCCTGGAACGGCAAGCCGATCGTGATCCGCGCCAATATCGAGAACGTCTTCAACGAAGCCTATTGGGCGTCGGCCTACAGCGGTGTGATCACGCTTGCCGCCCCGCGCACCTATCTCTTGTCGACGACGTTCAACTTCTGAACGCAGCGCCAATCTGGTCGCCTGCAATACGCGCCGCCGCGGATCTCGTCCGCGGCGGTTTTTCTTTGACCTGCATTGTCAGCAAAGGTTCGCTTATCGAAACTGATGACAATGTGATGAAAAGAATCTTCCGAACACTGCTGCGATTTTCGAATCTCGAAAATTGTTCCGACCTCACAAACTAGAATTGCAAGAAACTGCGTATCGTTTTGCAAATCAGTGACTTGTCATGCATGTTGCCCGCAAGCGCGGAGGTTGCATTGTGTCACGGTATCGCCACCTTGGAGCTATTAAAAACTTCGGCGCCGATATTGCTTTGACCATCATTTGCTTCTGACCTACTCAAACGCCATTGCTTTCGTTTTCTAAGAAGGGGCCGAGCCAATGATGGTGTTCGACAGAGACGACGTCACCTTCACCGTCGTTATCAATCACGAAGAGCAATACTCCATCTGGCCGACGTTCAAGGAAATTCCGAACGGCTGGAAAGCGGTAGGCAAGAGCGGCAGCAAGAAGGAATGCCTCGATCACATCGAACAGGTGTGGACCGACATGCGCCCGCTGACGCTCCGAAAATTCATGGACGAAACAGCGCCGCAGCAGTCGGCCTAGCAAACGGAGCCTTGTCTTCCGATGCGGCTTCTTTGTCTGCCTTACTCCGGCGGCAGCGCCATGTTCTATGCGCGGTGGCGCAGGCTGCTGCCGTCATGGATCGATGTCTACCCGGTGGAGTGGCCCGGGCGCGGCGCGCGCATGAACGAGCCGCTCGCGACCGATCCCGGCGCGCTCGCATCGCAGCTCGCTCGCGAGCTTGGCGCGCAACTTGACGCGCCGTACGCATTGTTCGGGCACAGCCTTGGTGCGCTGATCGCGTTCGAGCTCGCGCATAGCCTGCTCGATCGCGGCGCGCCAGCACCGGCCATGCTCTTTGCCTCAGGGGCGGAGGCCCCAGCCGTTCGCGATGGCAGCAAATGGCGCCTGCCATTGAGCGACGAAGAGTTGCTCAGGGAATTGCGCGATCTTCAGGGCACGCCGGACGAAGCGTTGTTGAATGCAGAGTTGATGCGATCGGCGCTTCCGGTGCTCCGTGCCGACTTCCTGATGTGCGGCGCTTATGTCTACCGGCCGCGGCATCCGTTGCCGTACCCCGTGCACGTCTTTGGCGGTGTCGACGACGACACCGGCCGTGAATCGCTCCAGGCCTGGCGGCAGGAGACCTCGGCATCATTCACGCTTCACATGTTGCCGGGGCATCACTTCTTCATTCACACCCAGCAGGCTGAACTGATCGACTTGATCGGAGCGGCCATGGCCCGGCAATCGGGGCGATCGATTGGTTTGCATCGGAGCGAGGATCATGAGCGTGTTCTCCGTCCAGCCACTCATTGAGGGCCAGCGCCTTCCGTTGTTGCTCAAGGCCGGCACAGTTGGGCAGCCGCTTGGCGAAGCGCTTCCCACGCTGCGCGACACCATCGACCGGCATCTGACGGATTGTGGCGGCATCGTCTTTCGCGATTTCTCACTCGACGGTCCTGACGCGTTCCGCGCGTTCGCAGCCGATTTCGGTCATCCGCTGCTCACCTACGAGTTTGGATCGACGCCGCGCTCGCAGGTCACCTCCGGGGTCTACACGTCCACCGAATATCCGCCGCACCAGCATATCCCGCTGCACAACGAGCAGGCCTATACGCGCGATTGGCCGATGAAGATCTGGTTCTATTGCATGCAGCCGGCGCTGGAGGGCGGCGAGACGCCGATTGCCGACAGCCGCGCCATCCATCGCGACATGCCGCCGGCGATACGCGAGCGTTTCGCCGAGAAGGGCGTGATGTATGTGCGGAACTACGGCAACGGTCTCGACGTCGATTGGCAGCAGGTGTTCGGTACCGACTCCAGGTCGGAGGTCGAGGCCTACTGCGCCGCGCATGACATCGAATGCGAGTGGAAGGAAGACGGCGAGCTTCGCACGCGCCAGATCTGCCAGGGCACGGCGCGCCACCCGGTGACGGGAGAATGGGTCTGGTTCAATCAGGCCCATTTGTTTCATGTCTCCAATCTCGAGCCGGAGGTGCGCGAGAGCCTGCTCGATGTGGTCGGTGACGAGGTCGATCTGCCGCGCAACGTCCTCTACGGCGACGGTTCGCCGATCGACGATGAAACGTTGTCCACGGTTCGCAGCGTTCTCGAAAAGCATAAGATCAGCTTCCCCTGGCAGGCCGGCGACGTGGTGATGCTCGATAACATGCTCACCGCACATGCGCGCGCACCGTTCAAGGGGCCGCGCAAGGTGATCGTCGCGATGGCGGAAGCCCATCGGCAGAGTTGATCGGCGTCTGTCACCTGGAAGGTGAGGGGTTTCGATTGGCGTCCGGACAGGATTTCGAAAAGATGTATAGAGACAGCCTTGTCGAACGATTGCGCGAACACGCCACGCTCCGTCCGAACAAAGCGGCGTTGCGCTTCCTGGAAGGGGACGATGTCGCCGACGAGTTGACATTCGCCGCGCTCGACGCCCGGGTAAGGTCCGTTGCGGCCCGGTTGCAGCGGTTGGGCGGTGCGGGCGAGCGGGCGGTCATCCTGCTGCCGAGCGGGATCAACTATGCCGTCGCCTTCTACGCGTGCCTGTATTCGGGCGTGATCGCGGTTCCGGCGTATCCGCCGGAAGGCGGCCCCGAGCGCTATGCGGCACGTCTTAACGGCATTCTGCGCGACGCAGCGCCGCGCTTCATCCTGGTGGAAACGGCCCAGCGTTCTCTTGTGGAAGCAGCGTTTCCCGAACTGGCCAACGCCCAAATTATTGCGGTGGATACGATCCCGCCCGACCTCGCTGCGGAATGGCGAGAGACGAGGCCTGCGGCGGATGCGATCGCCTTCCTGCAGTACACGTCGGGATCGACGTCGCAGCCGAAAGGCGTCTGCGTCTCGCACGGAAATCTGACGGCCAATGAGAAAGCCATCCAGGCCGCGGCCGGCGGAACGCTTGACGATGTTTTCGTAAGCTGGCTGCCGCTCTATCACGACATGGGATTGATCGGTGGATTGCTCAATCCGCTGTTCACTGGATTTACCGCCGTCCTGATGTCACCACGCAATTTTCTCGAGCGGCCGCGACGCTGGCTTGAGGCGATCGATCGTCACGGCGGAACGTTGAGCGGCGGACCTGATTTCGCTTACGCACTGTGCACCGACCGCATTTCCGATGAAACGATCGGTCGGCTCGACCTGAGCCGCTGGAAGTTCGCATTCTCCGGCTCGGAATTTGTCCGCAAGAGCACACTGAGGAGATTCGGCGAACGCTTCGAACGGGCCGGGTTCGACCGGCGTGCGCTAACCGCCTGCTACGGCCTGGCCGAGGCGACGTTGTTGGTGACGGCAGGTGAAATCACCGCTGAGACCGTCTGCTACACGCTCGACACGCCGGCGCTTGCCGCAGGCCGCGTTGCAACCGCGGACGAAGGCACCGACCTGGTGGCGTGCGGCCAAACGGTCGCCGATCATGCCACGCGCATCATGTGGACCGATGGATCGGCGGAGGCCGAGGTGGACGAAATCGGCGAGATCTGGGTCGCCGGTCCCAGCGTTGCGCTTGGATACTGGAACAACGCCGAGGCCACGCAAAAGGCCTTCGTCGAGCGCGACGACGTGCGCTGGCTGCGTACCGGAGACATTGGCTTTATCCGGGACGGTGCGCTCGTCGTCACCGGCCGGCTCAAGGATCTCCTGATCGTTCGCGGGCAGAACGTCTATCCGACGGACGTCGAACAGGCGATTGAGGCCGATGTCGGGCTGGTCCGCAGCGGGCGGGTTGCCGCCTTTGCGGTTGAGATGGACGGGCGGGAAAGCATTGGCGTGGCGGCGGAGTTCAGCCGCACTGTTCTCAAGCGCAGCGATCCCGAAGCGCTCGCCCATGCGATCGGCGAGGCGGTGCTGCGGCAGGCGCAGGAATATCCGGCCGTGATCGTCCTGTTGAATCCGCAAGCGATGCCGCTGACAACCAGCGGAAAACTGCAGCGTTCGGCCTGCGCCGCGCGCTGGGCTGACAATACGCTCGACAGTTTTATGGTCTTCGAAAGAGGGCGCCGCCGCGACGGGGCCGTATTGACGGCTCCGGTTAGCGATACCGAGCGTACGGTGGCATCGATCTGGCGCGATGCGCTCGGCGTCAGGGCCGTGCATCGCGAGGACGAGTTCTTCGTGCTGGGCGGAAACTCGATCGCGGCCGGACAGGTCACAGCCGCGCTCCGCGAGCGCTTCGGCGTCGAGCTGGAACTGCGCAGCTTCTTCGACGCGCCGACGCTCACAGCGTTCGCGAGCCATGTCGATGGCCTGGCGCAGACCGGCGCGGAGCGGGCGCTGCCGCCGATTCCGCGGGCACCGGCGACCGATCGCGCGACCTTGTCGCATGCGCAGGAACGGCTGTGGTTCCTCTGGAATATCGACCCCACTGGGACGGCCTATACCGTTGCCAGCACGATCCGCCTGAAAGGAAAGCTGGATCATGCCGCCTTGTCGCGCGCGATCGGAGAGGTCGTCCGGCGCCACGAGGCGCTGCGCACCACGTTCGTCGCCGCCGACGGTCGCGCAAGGCAGATCATTCACGACGCCGTGAGCGTTGGTATCAGGCACCAGGATCTCCGTTCATATTCCGCGCGTGACCGCGCTGAGCATGCCGCTGAGCTCAGGCGATCCGAACTCGCGAGGCCCTTCGACCTCGTGAACGGGCCGCTGTTCCGGGCAGTTTTGCTTCAGTTCGCAGATGACGCGCACGAACTGCTGCTGCTCGCCCATCACATCGTCGTCGATGGCTGGTCACTCGATGTGATGCTCGAAGAGCTGGCTGGGCTCTATCGGGGCGGCATCGGGCAGAGCGCGGGTGCGCCGCCGATACCGATGATTCAGTATGCGGATTTCGGAGCCTGGCACCGAAACTGGCTCGCGGGCGGTGAGGGAGACCGGCAGTTCGCGTATTGGCGCGCAAAGCTGGGCGATGCGCATCCGGTGCTGGCTCTGCCCCATGATCGGCTGCGTCCGGCAACGCAAAGTCATGCCGGGGATACGATCGGCCTTGCGATCGACGCTGCGCTTGCCGCGCGGCTGCGGGAGGTTGCTGCGAAACATCGTGCAAGCGTCTTCATGCTGCTGCTCGGCGCGTACCAGGCGCTGCTCTTTCGCTATTCCGGACAGAGCGATTTGCGCGTCGGCGTGCCAGTCGCGGGACGTCGGCATGCGCAGCTCGAACGGCTGATCGGATGTTTCGTCAACACGCTGGTGCTGCGTGCGGAGATCGCAAATGAAGCGACCTTCCCGGATCTGCTCCGACAGGTCAAGGAAGCGGTGATCGATGCGCTGTCGCACCAGGATCTGCCCTTCGAAATGCTGGTCGACGGCCTGCGGCCCGAACGAAGCGGCGGTCACAATCCGCTGTTCCAGGCCAAGTTCAACTACATGACGGCGCCACGCGGGTTCGATGGTGTCGAAGGGCTCACCGCCGAGATCGATATCATGGACCTCGCCGGTTCGCATTTTGACCTCGCGCTTGATATCGTCGATGGCGCGGGCGGCATGAAGGCGACCTTCAACTACGCCACCGATCTCTTCGACTCCCCGACGATCGCGCGGCTGGCGGCACAATTCGGTTCGATGCTGCGCCAGATCGCTGATAATGCGGAGCGGCGGATATCGGACTTCGTCATTGACGATGCGAACCGGCAGGTCGTGCCGAGCCAGACCGCCGTGTTTGGATTCACCGATGTGGTCAGTCTTTATCGCGCGGTGACAGTCGGTAGGCAGGCAGCGATTGCCATCCGTTGCGGCAATGAGACATTGACCTTTGCAGACCTCGAGCAAAGGTCAAACCGCATTGCCCATATGCTCGCAGGCAAGGGCGTGACACGCGAGGCTCCGGTTGCGCTGTGGATCGAGCGCTCGCCGGCTTTTGTCGTTGCGCTGCTTGGGGTGCTGAAGGCCGGCGGTGCCTATGTGCCGCTCGATCCGAAATGGCCGCTGAAGCGCATCAAGCGCATCCTGGAGGATGGCGGCATCGATATCGTGCTGGCCGCGGGCGAGAAGTTGGCGGAAGCGCTTGCACTCGATTGCCTTGTGCTCGATGCTGACGCCGAAGCGGCGCACGAGCAAACGTCGAGTGCGTCGCCCGACAATTCCATCCACCCGGCGCAGACCGCTTACGTCATATACACCTCCGGATCGACCGGGGCGCCCAAGGGCGTCGCCGTCTCGCACGGCGCATTGGCCAATTACGTGCAGGCCTTGTTGCAACGCCTGCAGCCGCAGCCATTATCGAACATGGCGATGGTCTCGACCGTGGCAGCCGATCTCGGGCACACTGTCCTGTTCGGCGCGCTCGCCTCCGGCGTGACGCTGCATCTGCTGTCTCCGGAAACCGTGTTCGATGCGGATGCGTTCGCAAAGGCCATGCGGGACGGCGACGTCGGCATTCTCAAGATCGTGCCCAGCCATCTGCGCGGCCTGCTGCAGGCATCGCGCTCGGCCGATCTCCTGCCACGCGATGCGCTCATCCTGGGTGGCGAGGCCTGCGACGCCGCACTATTGGACGGGATCCGGCAGTTGCGGCCGCAATGTCGAATTTTGAATCACTACGGGCCGACGGAAACGACGGTTGGTGCGGTGACCTATGAATGCGAGCCCACAAGCGAGGCGGGACCGGTTCCGATTGGCCTGCCGCTTGCTAATCTACGCGTCTACGTTCTGGATGATGCGCTCAACGAAGTCCCGATCGGCGTCACGGGCGAACTCTATATCGGGGGCGCCGGTGTCGCGCGGGGGTATCGTGGCGCGGCCGGCTTGACCGCCGAGCGCTTTATTCCTGATCCGTTCGGGTCGGCCGGAGAGCGGCTGTACCGGACCGGTGATCGTGTTCGCTGCGATCGGGCAGGCCGACTGCTATTCCTTGGCCGCGCCGACGACCAGATCAAGCTACGTGGCTATCGCATCGAGCTCGGCGAAGTCGGGCGCGCCATCAAGGCGCTGCGGGGGATCGATGACGCGGTGGTTGTCGCGCGCGCGATCGGTGCGAGCGCCGAGCGGCAGGAACTCGTAGCTTACTGTCTGCCCGGCAACGACGCCACGCCGAAACCGGACCTGATCAAGCAGCAACTGGCTGCGGTGGTACCGGAATATATGGTGCCGTCACACATTATTATGTTGGAGCGACTGCCCCTCACACCCAATGGCAAGATCGACCGCAAGGCGTTGCCGGCGCTCGCCGAACAGGCGGTTGCGTCGAGCTATGCCGCGCCTGTGGGCGACGCCGAGGAGGCTATCGCCGCGGTGTGGCGTGAGGTGCTCGGCCGCGAGTGCATCGGCCGCAACGACAACTTCTTCGAGCTCGGCGGCGATTCCATTCTCAGCCTGCAAATCATCGCCCGTTTGCGCAAGCGCGGCATTCGCCTGACGCCGAAGCAGGTGTTCGGACAGCAAAGCATCGCCGGGTTGGCTACCGTTGCCGCTATCACAGCAGCACCCGCGGCAAGGAAAGAGGAGCCGGACACGAAGACGTCGGCCGGCGGCGATCCGGCTACCGGCATGCGTCATTTGCTGCCGATCCAGGCTCGCTTTTTCGGGGAGGATATCGGCAATCGGAATCACTGGAACCAGGCTGTGCTGCTGGTCCCGCAAACGCGGATGGACTGGGAGACACTGCGAGGCGCGCTTAACGCAATCGTGGAGCACCACGATGCGCTGCGCCTGCGGTTCAAGCAGGTGGACGGCGCGTGGCGGGCAGAGCGGGGCGGTCCGCCGGCGCTGTCAGAACTGCTGTGGATTCGTACCGATGTCGCCGACGCCACGGAGGTTACCGCGCTTGCCTCTGCCGCACAGCAAAGCCTGTCGCTATCTTCCGGGCCTTTACTGCGTGCGGTCGGGATGGACCTTGCGGATGGCAGCCAGCGGCTGCTGGTCGCGATCCATCATTTGATTGTCGATGGCGTATCCTGGCGCATCCTGCTGGAAGACCTGGTCTCGGCTTACGATCAGTTGAAGGAAGGCGGCACCGCCGTCACGCTACCGCCAAAGAGCGAATCCTTTGCGTCCTGGGGCGCGCGGTTGCATTCTTACGCGACGACCCCGTCGCTCGCGGACGAACTGCCCTTCTGGCTCGATTGCGGGGCGGGCCCGAGCCTGCCACACGACCACGACCATGGCGGCGTCGATCTCGTCGGTGACGTCGAGGATGTGTCGCTGGTATTCGATGCCCAATTGACGTCGAGGCTGCTTGAAGAGGCGCCTTCCGCCTATCGGACGCAGGTCAACGATCTCTTGCTGGCGAGCCTGGCGCGCGCCGTCTCGCGCTGGAGCCGATGCAACGATGTGACGATCGAGCTCGAAGGCCACGGCCGCGAGGACATATTTCCCGGGGCGGATATCTCTCGCACCGTGGGCTGGTTCACGACGGCCTTCCCGGTGCGGCTACAGGGCGGCGCGGGCGACGACGCGTCTCTCATCAAGGCGGTCAAGGAAAAGCTTCGCGCGATCCCCAACCGCGGGCTTGGCTATGGCGTGTTGCGCTATCTCGGCTCCGAGGATCAGCGCCATGCGCTGGCGCAACTGGCCGAGCCGCAGATTGTTTTCAACTATCTCGGCCGGTTCGATGGCAGCGTTGGCGCTTCCCAGCGCTTCGCCTTTGCGCCCGAGAGCGCAGGTCCGTCTCGCAGCGCCACCGCTCCCTTGCGTGGGCGGCTGAACATCAACGGTCTGGTGCGTGAAGGGCGTCTGCAATTGTCCTTCGGATATGGACGCAAGCGCTATCGACGCGAGGCGATCGAGCGGCTGGCAGGGCTTTACGAGGCGGCCCTGCACGGCTTGGTGGCGCATTGCTGCAGCGGAGCATTTGGTCTCACGCCGTCGGACGTTGCGCTGTCCGGGCTCGGTCAGGTTGATCTCGATCGGCTGGGAACGACGTTGGATCTCCGCGGCATCGAGGACATCTATCCACTTTCGCCGATGCAGCAGGGCATGCTGTTCCACGCGCTCCGCGATGGCGACAACGACGCCTATGTGAACCAGGTCGGGCTCGAGCTGTTCGGCTTCGATGCCGAAGAGCTTCGTATGGCGTGGCAGGCGGTGAGTGACCGGCACGCCGCGTTGCGGACCGGCTTTGTCTGGCAGAATCTGTCGGGCACAGCGCAGCAGGTGGTGCACCGTCATGTGAAGGTACCGTTCGTCGAAGAGGATTGGTGCAACCGGACGGCAGCGCTCGAACGCAACAGCGGACGCGCGGAACTGGATGCCGCGCGGGCGGAAGTATCCCGGCGGGAACGCGAGTCCGGCTTTGATGTCTCGCAGCCGCCGTTGCAGCGGGTGCGCTTGATCCGGCTCGACGACAAGCGTCACTGGTTGATCTGGACCCATCACCACATTTTTGTCGACGGCTGGAGTTCGGCCCGCTTGGTTGCAGAGGTGCTGCAGCATGTTAACGGTGGCGCGCTGCCCGCGGTGCAGGGCAGCTATCGCGACTACATCGCATGGCTGCAGGGCCGCGATCACGCAGCGGCCGACAAATTCTGGCGCGATGCGTTGGCAGGGGTGGAGGCGCCGACCCTGCTGGCGAATGCGCTGGTAGCGAACGACAAGGCATCGGAGGCCAACGGGCACGCCAGCATTGCGCTTGCGGTGAATGCGGAGCTGACCGAACGGATGATGGTCTTTGCGAAGCGCGAGCGGGTGACGCTCAATACGCTCATACAGGGCGCGTGGGCGCAGTTGCTGCGGCGGCATTCGGGGCAGGCCGCCGTCTGTTTCGGGGTGACCGTATCGGGCCGGCCGGAGGAACTGGCGGGCTCCGAGGAGATGGTGGGGCTCTTCATCAACACATTGCCGATCGTCGACGCGCCAAATCCGCAAGCGGGTGTCGGCGAGTGGCTGCGTCAGTTGCAGGAGCAGAACCTGGCTTTGCGCGAGCATGGCTGGACGCCGCTCTACGAAATCCAGCGCCTCGCTGGCCAAGCCGGGCAGACGCTGTTCGACAGCATTCTGGTGTTCGAAAACTATCCGATCGACGAAGCGCTGCGGCGGGCCGGCGAGAGCGGCCCGCGCCTGGGACGCGTGGACCATGTGACGCCGACGAACTATGCGTTGGGGGTTGCCGTGTTCGCCGGAAGCGACGGGCTCGACCTGGAGTTCAATTACGACCGGGCCCGGTTCGACGAGGCAGCAGTACTGCGTCTTCGGCATCTGCTGCACGGAATGCTGGAGCGGATTACAGCCAATGCGGACCGTCCGCTCGGCGCTCTCGGATCAGCCGCCGATGACGAAGCCCGGCGAATCCTGGACTGGAGCGGTGCAGCGCCTTCGTCGCCTGCTTCCCATGGCGGCGTCGTCACGTATATCGAGGCGCAAGCCGCGCAGGCGCCTTCTGCCGTTGCGATTGTGTGGGGTGACCAGCGCATCAGCTATGGCGAGTTGAACGCCCGGGCGAACCAGCTTGCGCGACGGCTTCGTCTCTGGGACGTCGGTCCGGATCGCCTGATCGGCATCGCCTTGGCGCGCAGCCCGGAAATGATGGTGGCGCTGCTGGCTGTGCTGAAAGCAGGCGGCGCCTATCTCCCGCTCGATCCGGACTATCCGGCCGAGCGGCTCGCCCACATGCTGCGCGACAGCGCGGCGACCCTGGTATTGACGCAAAGCGCGCTGCTCGAACCGCTCGCACCGGTGCTGCGCGAGACCGGGGCCGAGGCCTGGTGCATCGACGAACCGCAGCAGATCGTTGGCGAAGACACCGGCAACCTGAATGTCGAAATCCATCCGGACAGCCTTGCCTACGTGATCTACACGTCGGGATCGACCGGAATGCCGAAGGGCGTGGCTGTAACGCACGGGCCGCTCGCCATGCATTGCGAGGCGATCGGCCGGCTGTACCGCATGACGTCGCGCGACCGGGAATTTCAGTCGGCCTCGATCAATTTCGACATCGCCCACGAGCGATGGCTGGTGCCGCTGATGACGGGCGGAGCGCTCGTCCTGCCGTCGAAGCCAGGTCTGCTGATCGACGACCTCGTCGGCGAGATTGAGAGAAATTCGGTCTCGACGATCTTTCTGCCGCCGGCCTATACGGATCAATTGAGTGCGGCGCTGCGGCAGAGCGGACGCAGGCTCTCGATCAGGGCCTGCATTGTGGGCGGCGAAGCCTGGTCGGATACCGGAATCCAGGCGCTTCGCCAGGCCGCCGATGTCGATCTTCTGGTTAACGCCTACGGCCCGACCGAGACGGTGATCGCGCCGACGGCGTGGCTGGTCGACGACGCCGCGTTGGTGCCGGGGCAGCCCGCGCCGATCGGACGACCCGTTGGTGTCAGGTCCGCTCACATCCTCGATGCTGACCTCAACATGGTGCCGGTTGGTGTCACCGGCGAACTGTTCATCGGCGGTGTTGGGCTGGCTCGGGGCTATCTGAGGCGGGGCGCACTGACGGCGGAACGGTTTATCCCGGATCCGTTCAGCGGCAACGGCGATCGCCTCTACCGTACCGGCGATCTCGCGCGGTGGCGGGCGGATGGCGTGATCGAATATGTCGCCCGCGCGGATCAGCAGGTGAAGATCCGCGGCTTCCGCATCGAGTTGGGAGAGATCGAGGCGCGCCTGCTCGAGCAGCGCGGCGTGCGCGCCGCGGCCGTGGTGGCGCGCGAGAGCAGGACCGGGTGCCAGTTGATTGCCTATGCCAGTGGTGAGCCGACACTCGACGGCCGCGCCTTGCGAGATGCGCTATCGGTCGTTCTGCCGGATTACATGGTGCCATCGACGGTCGTGGTGCTCGAGCAATTGCCGCTCACCCCCAACGGCAAGATCGACCGGCGGGCGTTGCCGTCACCGCACGAGGACGCGCAGGCCCGCCGTGGCTACGAGACGCCCGAGGACGAAATCGAGATTGCGCTGGCGAAGATCTGGGCCGAGCTGCTGAGTGTCGGCCAAGTCGGGCGCAACGATCACTTCTTCGAGCTTGGCGGACATTCACTGCTTGCCGTACGGGTGCTCAGCCGGGTGTCGCAGGAGATCGGCGTGTCCATTCCGGTTTCAGATCTGTTCGTTCATCCCGAACTCGCGTCATTCGCGCGCGTCGTGTCGATCAGGCTGATCGAGCAGGAGTTCGATGCAGAAGAACTCCAGGATCTGATCGCGGCGGGGCGGTGAACATGATGGCTTCATCAAAGCCAAATTTGCAGGATCTGGATCCAGCGGAGGTGAGAAAGCTCCTGTCGTTGGCCAGGGACCGCGGCCGAAACGCCAACAGGAGCGGACCCGCCTCGATTCCGGCGGTCCTCCGCGACGAGCCGCTGGAATTGTCCTTTGCACAGCAGCGTCTTTGGCTGCTGGCGCAGCTTGATGGCGTCAATTCCAACTATCACATCCGTGGCGCACTTCGCCTATCGGGCAATCTCGACGTCGGTGCATGGCGTCGTAGCCTGAACCGGTTGTTTGCGCGTCACGAAGCGCTGCGCAGCATCTTTCGCGTGGTCGATGGGCAGCCGAGCGTTGAATTGTTGCCTGCCGACGAACACCTGCCGGTGCTCGAACATGATTTGCGGCTACGGGAAGATGCTGAACAGGAACTCGCGCGCTTGTGCCGCGAGGAGGCCGGTACGCCGTTCGATCTCACCACGGGGCCATTGATCCGCGGCCGCCTGATCCGGGTCGCGGAGAGGAATTATCTGTTCCTGCTCACCCAGCATCACATCGTATCCGATGGCTGGTCGATGAGTGTGCTTGTGCGCGAGCTAGGTGCGTTATACCGGACATTTGTGGCCGGCCAGGACGATCCGCTGCCACCGCTGGCAATTCAGTACCCGGACTACGCCGCCTGGCAACGGCAGTGGCTGGCGGGCGAACGATTGCAGCGGCAGGTCGACTATTGGCGGCAGGCGCTCGCCGACGCGCCCGCGGTGCTCGAACTGCCGACAGACCGGCCGCGGCCGACGGTTAGGTCTCTCGCCGGCGCATCGTTGCCGATCGAGATCGACGCCGATCTTGCGCTCGGCATCAGGCGGCTCAGCCAATCGCATCGCGCGACGGCATTCATGACGGTGCTGGCGGCATGGGCGGCGGTGTTGTCAAAACTTTCGGGCCAGACCGATCTTGTGATCGGTACACCGACGGCCAACCGCAACAGGCGTGAAACCGAGGGTCTGGTCGGCTTCTTCGTCAATATGCTGGCGCTCCGCGTGGACCTGTCGGAAGAGCCTGATGTGGCGGAGCTGCTCAGCCGCACACGCGGTGCGGCGCTCAAGGCTCAGGATCATCAAGATCTGCCGTTCGAGCAACTCGTCGAGATCATTCAGCCACCGCGGCGACTGGACCATACGCCGGTCTTTCAGGTCGTGTTCGCCTGGCAGAGCAACGAAACGGCAACGCTTGAGCTGCCCGGCCTCCGGGCCGAGATTACCGATATCCCGCTGCAGCAGGTCAAGTTCGACCTCGAGCTCAATTTAGGCGAGGCCGGTGGCCGCATCGTCGGCGCCTTGAACTATGCAACGGCGCTGTTTGACGAAACGACGATCAAGCGTCACCGGGGCTACCTGCTCGCCATGTTGCGGGCCATGGTCACCGACGCGGATCAAATCGTCGACCGGATCGATGTGACAGGCGTCGAAGAACGCAAGCTGCTTCTGGACACATGGAACGAGACGGCTGTGCCGTTCCCGTCCGAGCGCTGCATCCACGAGCTGTTTGCAGAACAGGTCCGTACAGCGCCCGAAGCCATCGCATTGGTTCATGAGGGCGCTCGCCTGAGTTATGGCGAACTTGATGCGAAGGCCAACCAGCTCGCATGGCACCTGATCGCTTTGGGCGTCGGTCCGGACCAGCCGGTCGCAATCTGCCTGGAGCGCGGCGTCGCTATGGTCGTCAGCCTGCTGGCCGTGCTCAAGGCAGGTGGCGCTTATCTGCCACTGGATCCGGCCTATCCGGCGGAGCGGTTGCGCGAGATCGTCGATGACGCAAAACCGGGATTGTTGATCGCCAATAATGTCGCACGCGCGACATTCGCGAATACGACGTGCGAGCTTGTCGATCTGGAGGCAAGCGCGTCGGTCATCGCCAGTCTGGCGACATCAGATCCGGGTGATCTCGTCGCGGGCCTTACATCACGGCATCTCGCCTACATCATCTACACCTCCGGCTCTACCGGCAGGCCGAAGGGGGTGATGGTCGAGCATCGCGGCCTGGTGAATCTGGCGCTGGCCCAGAGAGCGCTGTTTGAAGTCTCCCCACGCAGCCGCGTTGTGCAGTTTGCGTCGTTCAGCTTCGACGCCAGTACCTGGGAAATCGTCATGGCCCTGTGCTCGGGGGCTGAGCTGTTTCTCATCGGTCCGCAACAGCACCGCAATACATCGGAACTGCTCGGCTATCTCGCGGACAACGCCATCACGCACGCGACCTTGCCGCCGGCCATGTTGCAGGGACGCACCGATCTCGACAGGCTGGCTTCGCTGCGGGTGCTGGTCCTCGCTGGTGAATTACCCAAGGCCGAACTAGTTAAGGGGCTGCCTTCGGGCGTGGCCGTCTTCAACGGCTACGGGCCGACGGAAGCAACGGTCTGCGCCACCACCTGGCTGCGGCAGGCGGGCTTTGATGGCGATGTCGTCCCGATCGGCCGGCCGCTTCCCAATACTCGGATCTATCTGCTCGACAGGTTCGGCGCGCCCGTTCCGCGCGGGGCGGTCGGCGAAATCTACATTGGCGGGGCAGGGGTCGCTCGCGGGTATCTCAATCGCGCCGATCTGACCGCGGAGCGCTTCGTGTGCGATCCCTTCAATGGCGACGCTGTCGCACGCATGTATCGCACCGGCGATCTCGGACGTTACCTGCCGGATGGCAATATCGAATTCCTCGGTCGCAATGATCATCAGGTCAAAATCCGCGGCTTCCGCATCGAACTCGGCGAGATTGAATTCCGTCTCAATGAGCATTCCGGCGTGGCCGATGCAGTGGTGCTGGTGCGTCAGGACGGTGGCGACCCGCGGCTGGTCGCGTATGTGGCCGCGAAGGACGACAACGCGAGACTCGATGCCAGTGAATTCGCGGCTGCGATGCGCAGCCACCTCCGTGCACGCTTGCCGGAATACATGGTGCCGTCAGCTTTCGTGCGCCTGGATGCATTGCCGCTGACGCCGAACGGCAAGGTCGATCGCAAGGCATTGTCTGCGCCAGAGGATGATGCCTTCGCACGACGTAGCTTTGAGCCGCCCCGGGGCGAGATCGAGGAGGTCGTTGCGAAGGTCTGGACCGAGTTGCTGGGGATCGATCGGATTGGACGCAACGATCATTTTTTTGAGCTGGGTGGCCATTCGCTGCTCGCGGTTCGCATGCTGGAACGGCTGCAGCGGCATTCGCTCCGCGCGGATGTGCGCTCGCTGTTCGCAAAGCCCGTGCTGGCAGATTTCGCTGTCAGCCTCAGTGGCGGCGAAGAAGCCGATGTTCCGGCCAATCTGATCACGCCGCAAACGACGGCGATTGTGCCCGAGCTGTTGCCGCTGATTGCATTGAAGCAATCCGACATCGATAGCATCGTGGCCAGGGTGCCCGGTGGCGTTGCCAACATCCAGGACATCTACGGGCTGTCGCCGCTTCAGGATGGTATCCTGTTTCACCATCTGTTGTCGGCGCAGGGTGATCCCTATTTGCTGGTCGGCCAGATGGCGTTTGCAAGCCGCGACTTGCTCGACCGCTATCTCGCCGCCGTCCAGCGCGTGATCGATCGTCACGACATTCTCCGCACGTCCATTGCGTGGGATGGCCTGTCCACTCCGGCGCAGGTGGTTTGGCGGCGGGCTTCCTTGGTCGTTACCGAAATCGTGCTGGATCGTGACAGCCCGGCGCATGAACAGCTCGCGCGGCGTTTCGACCCGCGCCGCAACCGGATCGATCTCGGCCAGGCGCCGCTATTGCGATTTGCGGTCGCCCACGATCCCGGCAAGGAGCGCTGGCTGCTGCTGGTATTGCTGCATCATTTGATCGGCGATCACTCCACCCTGGAGGTGATGCACGACGAGGTCCGAAAGATATTGTCCGGGCGCGGTCACGAGCTGGCGGCTTCATATCCGTTCCGAAGCCTGGTGGCGCAGTCGCGCGCATCGGCAGCGACGGCGGAGCACGAGCGCTTTTTCCGAAGCATGCTGTCTGACATCGATGAGCCGACCACGCCGTTTGGCCTGGACCGGGTGCACGGTGATGGTGGCGGCGTGGCGGAAGCCCGGCGAACGCTGCCGGAACAGCTTAACGCGCGGCTCCGCGTTGTAGCGCGGCACATCGGCGTAAGCCTTGCCAGCCTCTGCCACCTCGCGTGGGGCCAGGTGGTGGCCCGAAGCAGCGGTCGCGAGCGCGTCGTGTTCGGCACCGTCCTGTTCGGCCGCATGCATGCCGGCGCTGGTGGCGATCGCACTATGGGATTGTTCATCAATACATTGCCGTTGCGGCTCGATCTTGATGACACCGCGATCGAAGACAGCGTTCGCCATGCGCATGCCCAGCTGGCCGAACTGATGGCGCATGAGCATGCTTCGCTGGCGCTCGCGCAACGATGCAGTGGTGTCGCGGCGCCGGCGCCTTTATTCAGTTCGATCCTGAACTACCGTCACAATGCGATGCCGGATAACTCGACCGCAGATGAGAACAGCGCAGGTTTGAGCGGCATCGAGTGGCTGGGTGGTGAAGAGCGGACCAACTATCCCCTGATGCTGGCGATCGAGGACTACGGTCAGGCACTCGGGTTGACGGTGCAAGTGGTGCACCCGGTTTCACCTGATCGCGTGTGCGCCTTGATGGAGCAGGCGCTCGATCAACTGGCCGAGGCCCTGGAGCGCGCGCCTCGTTCTCCGGTGCGGCAGTTGGATGTTTTGCCTGACGACGAGCGCCAGCTTTTGCTGGAGACGTGGAATCGAACGCAGTCTCGATATCGACGAGATCGCTCATTCATCGCGCAGTTCGAGACGCAGGCCGGTCAATCACCTGACGCGGTCGCGCTGGTGTTCGGCGAGGAGAAGCTGAGCTACGCCGCGCTGAACGCTCAGTCCAATCGGCTGGCGCGGCGGCTGCGTGATCGTGGTGTCGGAACCGATGTGGTAGTCGGGCTGGCGCTCGACCGCAGTGTCGAGATGATGGTTGCGCTGCTGGCGGTGTTGAAGGCGGGCGCGGCGTATCTGCCGCTCGATCCGGATTACCCGCCGGAGCGGCTGGCGCACATGCTGCGTGACAGCGGTTCGGCGCTGATGCTGACGCAACGGACGCTGCTCGATCAGTTCTCTCCCGTGCTGGAGGAGACCGGC
>NZ_LLXX01000181.1 GCF_001440405.1 Bradyrhizobium valentinum | reverse complement strand
CCTCGCCCGCGACCTTTTGAATCAGACGCTTTTTCTGACTCAGTAAGACTAGCAGTTTGCTGAAAAAGCCCTCGCAACTGCGCGCGGTTGATGATTCAATTATATATCATGAATCGTCGGGGGCTCGGATGCGGGGCGCTTTTGCGGATCAGGGCGGGTTGTTTTCGTACATCTCGCCGGAGGCACGGGTGCCTGCGAACCACCCGCTGAGGAAGATCCGAGGGCTTGTCCGCGATGTTTTGAGTGAGCTGAACCGTAGCCTTGGCAGGCTTTACGCGAGCGAAGGACGGCCCTCGATCCCTCCGGAGCAATTGCTGAGCGCGTTGCTGCTACAGGTGTTCTACGGCATTCGGTCGGAACGCCAGTTGATGGAACAACTGGACTACAATCTTCTGTACCGCTGGTTCGTGGGACTTTCGCCTGATGACCGAGTCTGGGACCCGACCACCTTCACCAAGAACCGCGACCGGCTGCAGAACGGCGAGGTGTTTACGAAGTTCATGACCAGGCTTCTGAACCATCCGCAGGTCAAGCCGCTGCTCTCGGACGAGCATTTTTCAGTGGACGGAACGCTGATCGAAGCCTGGGCTTCACAGAAGAGCTTTCGTCCCAAGCATGGCAGCGGTGACGATGATGACGGCGCGAACTTCCACGGCCAGAAGCGCAAGAACGACACTCATGCCAGTACCAGCGACCCCGACAGCCGACTTTACCGCAAAGCCGCCGGGCGGGAGGCGAAGCTTTGCTATATGGGCCACGCCACCACGGAGAACCGGCATGGGCTGGCG
This sequence comes from Bradyrhizobium valentinum, assembly GCF_001440405.1. Classification (GTDB taxonomy): domain Bacteria; phylum Pseudomonadota; class Alphaproteobacteria; order Rhizobiales; family Xanthobacteraceae; genus Bradyrhizobium; species Bradyrhizobium valentinum. Next base: position 581 of record NZ_LLXX01000181.1, on the reverse strand, counting down.
GTGGCCGGCATGGTCACGCACGCCAATGGCACCGCCGAACGCCGATCCTCGGAGATCATGCTGAAGGCCAAAAGCAAAGTTGCCAGCCGCCGCATCACGGCCGGTGAGGACAAGGCGTACGATACTGCCGATCATGTGGCCAATCTTCGCGCCATAAACGTGACACCGCATGTGACGCAGAACCAGGCCGTCACCAAAACCGGCAAGACCCGCAACAGCGCCATCGATGAACGAACCACGCGGCATCCGGGGTACGGCATGTCGCAATCACGCCGGGCGATGACCGAGTGCATCTTCGGTTGGGGCAAGCAACACGGCACCATGCGCAAGACCAAACATCGCGGCATCGCTGGGGTCGCTGCCGACTTCATGCTCAATCTGATCGCCTATAACCTGATCCGCATCCCCAAACTGGTTGCAGCGTAGCCAACCCGGTGTCCAGACCACCAAAGCGCTTCAAACTCTCGAACAAATCATCCCAACAATGGGACCCGCGACAGAACAAACGCCCAATTCTTTGGGTTTTTCAGCAGACTGCTAGTCTTACTGAGTCAGAAAAAGCGTCTGATTCAAAAGGTCGC
>NZ_LLXX01000180.1 GCF_001440405.1 Bradyrhizobium valentinum | reverse complement strand
GGCGGCGAGCCATGCACCCGCCGGCGGGCGCGGCTGGCCAGTTGCCTCGCCGCCGCGGGCGTGCGGCCGACGATCGGCGCGATCTCCTCGAACGGCACGGCAAACATGTCGTGCAGCACGAAGGCGAGCCGTTCGGCCGGCCCCAGCGTTTCCAGTACCACCAGCAGCGCTGCGCCGACCGAGTCGGCCATCTCCACATCGCGCTGGTGCGCATCGTCATCGGCAGGTTCCGGCACATGCGGCCCCATCGGCTCCTCGCGCCGCGATTTGCGCGACCGCAGCATATCGAGGCAGACGCGGGCGACGACCGTGGTCAGCCAGCCTCCGAGGTTTTCGACCGCGCTGGTATCGGAACGGCTCAGCCGCAGCCAGGTTTCCTGCACGGCATCGTCGACCTCGCTGGTCGAGCCCAGCATGCGGTAGGCCACAGCCCGCAGATGGGCCCCTCGAATTGCTTAGCCAGAAACTTTTTCTCGTCCATTCGGTCACATTCCCATGTCGCGTTCCGTCTTGGCTGTGACGAACGAAACCGCGCCGATGTGACAGCAAATCGGCGCAAGGCGCGTCAAAACGGAACAAACCATATGGAGCGCAAAATGATGGAAGCCCGAATGAATCACCCGGTGATGGTCGTTCCCGATGCCATGAAGGCGCTGCAGGCGCTGGGCGAATTGACCAAAAACAGCCTGTCGGAAAAGCTGCTCGAACTGGTGCATCTGCGCGCCAGCCAGATCAACGGCTGCAGCGTCTGCGTCGACATGCACCCAAAACTCGCCAGGAAGGCCGGCGAAACCGACGAGCGCCTGTTCGCGGTGGCCGCCTGGCGTGACACGCCTTATTTCACCGAAGCCGAGCGCGCCGCGCTGGCCTTGACGGAAGCGCTGACCCGGATCAGCGACCGCGCCGATCCGGTGCCGGACGAGGTCTGGGGCGAGGCCGACAAGCACTTCGACGAGCAGGAGCTCGCGGCGCTGATTCTGGCGATCGCCAACATCAATGTCTGGAACAGGCTTAACGTGGCCGTGCGCCAGCCGGTTGGCGTCTGGAAGGTATAGCTGCGAACATATCTCCCCAAACTATCATCAACTTTAACGCGCCGGACCGTGCTAAATTCACCGGCGCGCGCTAAACAGGCGAGCTCGGCCAGACCACGATCGGCCGGGCTTTCGCTATTGTTGCTTTCATACCGTTTCTCGATCATGTCTGTCCCTTTAGAACGCCTGTCCATGCTGCGACCGACCATCCGAAAGCGGATCCTCGGCATCGCCATCGGCTTGATCTTCCTGATGGCGATCACCTCTGCGCTGTCGACGGTGATGACACGCAAGATTTCCCATCAGCTCGACGAGTTCAGCAGCAAATACGTTGAGGCTTACGGACATCTGGCGCGGATGAATGTTCGCTCGCTGGAACAGGCGCTGGCGCTGCGCCGGATCGTGATCGGCAGGATGCAGTCGCCGCCCGACATGGCATTCTCCGCTGATCACCGAAAAGTCTATGAGGCGAAGGGAGAGGAGATCGAACGGGAAGCGCAAGCGGCGCGTGCCCTGATCAATGCGATCATCGACGATGTCTCCACCTACTCCGACAACGCCCAGCTCGGCCGGATCGACGATCGAATCGAACGCGTGACCAGCGATCTTCGTCGCTATCTCGGCGAAGAATACAAGCGGCTATTATCCCTGCTCGATGCCGGGAATATCATGGAGGCGAGGGCCAGCTTGGCCCGGACCGACACACTGCGCGACGAACTCAACCAAAGAATCGAAGACATCCGCACGGACATGCTGGCGCAGGTCCGCAGCGATGCCGTGGTGACGATGCGTGACCAGAGGACTGCCACTGTCATCTCCGTTGTCCTGACCTTGCTTGCGGGCATCCTCGGATTGATGTTTTCGCTTTTCATCAGCACCGGCATTACGCGACCGGTACGGCGGCTGCTGGACGGCACCCGTGCGGTGGAAGCCGGCCGGCTCGACGAATCGATCGACGTCACCACGCGGGACGAAATCGGCCAGCTCACGACGGCCTTCAACAACATGGTCGAGCAGTTGCGCCACAAGGAGCGCCTGCGCGAAACGTTCGGCCGCTATGTCGACCCGCGCGTCGTAGAAGGCTTGATCGCCCCGCAGTCGCTGACTGCGAGGGACGGTGAGCGGCGGGTGATGACGGTGCTGTTCTGCGATATGAAGGGCTTTACCAGCCTGAGCGAGGGCACGACGCCGCAGGGCCTCGTCAAGGTGATGAACCACTATCTCTCGACGATGTCGGGGCCGATCCGCAGCCATCGCGGCATCATCGACAAATATATCGGCGATGCGATCATGGCCTATTGGGGCCCTCCGTTTACCGAGCATAGCGAACAGGCACGGCTGGCCTGCCTTGCCGCCGTCGAGATGGCTGATCGCGGCACCGCGCTGCGCACCGAACTGCCCGAATTGCTTGGCGTGCGCACCGTGACAAGCGACTGCGAAGTGCGCATCGGCATTGCGACCGGTGAGGTCCTCGTCGGCAGCATCGGCTCGGAGTTCATGATGAGCTACACGGTGATGGGAGACGCGGTCAATCTCGCGTCGCGCCTGGAGAACGTCAACAAGATCTACGGTAGCCACTCGCTGGTTTCCGAGGCTGCGATCACGGCGGCCGGCGATGCGGTGGAATCGCGCGAGATTGACCGGCTGGTCGTCGCAGGCCAGACCCGTCCCGAAACGGTGTTCGAGATCATCGGGCGCGCGGGCGAGTTGACCGAGAAGCAACTTGAACTGCTGGCGCGGTACGCCGAGGGCCTCGCGGCCTATCGGACGCGCCGCTGGGATGATGCGCGCCGGGCCTTCCAGGCGGCGCTCGAGGCGGTCCCCGGCGATGGGCCATCCAAAGCGATGGCCCAACGTGTCGAGCACTTTCAGGCTGATCCGCCGGCCGCCGATTGGGATGGTGCGTGGCGGCTGGATCAGAAGTAGCGGCCGGCCGCCGGCCTACGCCGCGAGAAACTCCAGTACGACGTTACAAAATTCCTGCGGCGCCTGTTCGAACATCCAGTGACGGGTGCCCGGGATTACTGCCGTCCGCGCGCCCGGAATATGTTCGGCCAGCACGCGCCAGATCACCGCCAGCGCGCCCTTGGTGTCTCCACCGCCGATCAACAAGGTCGGCGTCCTGATCGATTCCGCTTCGCTTCTCAAAAACGGCTTGCGGTTCTCGCCGACCTGGCCGAGCAGCGTATGGATGTTGTCGCGCAATTGCTGCCGCGCCACCGCAGGCCACTTTACCCACGCGCCTTCGCCGTCGATCCCGTCGACGAACAGAGCCAGCGCACCGTCGATGTCCCCGCTTCGCACCATCTCCGCTGCGAGCGGAATGCGCGGCCCCAGCGGCACCGGGCCGGGAGGCGGACTGGCTGGCTGCAGTGATGGTTCGAGATCGCCGCCCGGTTCGGCGAGAATGGCCTTTCGCAACAGATCCGGCCGCGCCTGCGCCACCCGGAAGCCGATATGGCCGCCGCGGGAATGGCCGATCAGATCGACCGGTCCCGCATTCAGCTCTTCGATGAAGCCGATCACGTCGGCGACGTGCTGCGCCATCAGATAGTCGTTGCCGGCACCATCCCAGTGCTCCGGAAAGAACCGCCGCAGGCTCAGCGAAATCACGCGATGCTTTTTTGTAAGCGGGCCCAGCACGGCGTTCCAGGTGCGAAAGTCGCCGAGTGTGCCATGCACGAGAACCAGTGGCGTGCTGTTGTCGGAACCTCTGCCAACATCGAGATAGGCCATGTCATAGCCGTTGACGGTCAAGGTCTGCATGGCGATCGATCCTCCGCGAGATATGTCAAAACGATCTCGCAATATTTCTGCGGTGCCTGTTCGAACATCGGATGCGTGGCGTTCGGGATTATCTCGGTGCGCGATCCCTTCACGTTGGCCGCCAGCGCATGCAGCACCCGCGGGAACGTGCCCTTGGTGTTGGCGCCACCGATGAACAGCGTCGGTGTCCTGATCGCTTCCGCATCCATCCTGGAGAGCAGTGGACGCTGGTCGCGGGTTTGCCCCACCAGTGTCGTGGCGTTGTCGCGCAAAAGCTGTTTCGGCGTCGCCGGCAGGCGCTTCCAGGCGCCGGGGCCTTCCAGCGCATCCAAGAAGATCTGCAGGCCGCCGTCGATGTCGCCTTTGACGATTGCCTCGGCGGAGGCCGCGATCTGAGCGGCCAGCGGCGAGGGGCCGGGCTTGTAGGCGGGATCGAGCGTGGCGTCGAGTTCGCCGCCGGGTTCGGCCAGGATCAGCTTGCGCAACAGATCAGGCCGCCGCTGCGCGACGCGAAAGCAGATGTGGCCGCCGCGGGAATGGCCCATCAGGTCGACCGGCTTCGCGTCCAACTTCTCGATGAAGGCGATGACGTCCTCGACATGCTGCGCGATCGAATAGGTGTCGCCGACGCCGTCCCAATGGTCCGGGAAGAAATGCCGCAACGATGGCGCGACCACGCGATGCTTGCGCGTCAGCGGTCCCAGCACCGACGACCAGATCCGGAAGTCGCACAGCGAACCGTGCACGCACACCAGCGGCGGACGATTGAAGGCATCTTTTCCGACATCGAGATAGGCCATGTCATAGCCGTTGACGTTTATTGTTTGCATGGGATCTCGTGAGGTGGGGGACCAAGGCCATTGAAGGGCGCTGGCGAGAACACCAGATCAGCGGAAGTTGTTCATGCCGTCAAGTTCCCTCAGGTTTCGGGTGGATAGCAATAATCTCCAAGCCTAGATTTGAGCCTGAGAGGAAGCTGGGTGGCATTGAACAGGAGAATATGGAGCCAGCCATGACCGGGCACCATTTTACGATATTCGACACCGCGATCGGCCGCTGCGGCATCGTCTGGGGCGATCGCGGCATCACCTCGGTGCAACTGCCGATGGGCGACGAAAAGAAGACCCGCACCCGCCTGCAGCAGCGTCATGACGACCTCGTCGAGGCGGAGCCGCCGGCCAAGGTACAGGCCGCGATCGACGGCATCGTCGAGCTGCTTGAAGGCAAGCCGAATGACCTCGCCGACGTCGTGCTCGATCTCGACGGCGTTCCCGAATTCAACCGCGGCGTCTACGACATCGCGCGCACTATTCCGCCGGGCAAGACCATGACCTACGGCGATATCGCCAAGAAACTCGGTGGCGTCGAGCTGTCGCGCGACGTCGGCCAGGCGCTGGGTCGCAACCCCTGTCCGATCGTCGTGCCCTGCCACCGCGTGCTCGCGGCGGGCAACAAGCCCGGCGGCTTCTCCGCCAATGGCGGGGTGGTGACGAAGCTGAAAATGCTGACGATCGAAGGCGCGGCGGTGAACCACACGCCGAGCCTGTTCGATTGAGAGTCTTCACCGGCCCTTGAAGTTCGGCGTGCGCTTCTCGTTGAAGGCCAGCACGCCCTCGCGGCGGTCCTCGGTTGGGACCATGCGGTTATAGGCCTCGATCTCGAGCGCGAGGCCGTCCCGCAGGGATAGTTGCAGGCCGCGATGGATCGACAGTTTTGCCTGGCGGACGGAGATCGGCGCGTTGCGAGCGATGCGCGAGGCGGTCGCCAGCGCCGCCGGCAACAACTCCGGCAGCGGAAACACTTCGTTCACAAAACCCCATTCACGCGCTTCTCCTGATGTAAACGGCTTGCCGGTCAGGATCAGCTCCTTGGCGCGGCGCTCGCCGACGGCGCGCGGCAGGGTTTGCGTGCCGCCGCCGCCCGGCATGATGCCGAGCGTCACTTCGGTCAGCGCAAAACGCGCGCTGTCAGCGGCGTAAAGGAAATCGCAACAGCCCGCGATCTCGCAGCCGCCGCCATAGGCTGCGCCATTGATGGCGCCGACGATTGGGACGGGGCAGTCGATCAATGCCCGCACCATCCGCTCGAAGATGACGTGCTGGCGCGTCCATGCCTCATCCGTCATGCCGCGGCGCTCCTTCAAATCGCCGCCGGCGCAGAACGCCTTGTCGCCGGCGCCGGTCAGCACGATGCAACGCAGGCTCTTCGGATCGAGCGCCACATCCTCGAAATAGCGCACGAGGTCGCGGCCCATCTGGGTGTTGAGCGCGTTGGATGCCTCTGGCCGGTTGATTCTGATAATCGTGACATGCTCGTCGACCGGCTCGACCAGCAGCGTCTCGAAAGTGGACGGGTTTGAACTCATGTCGCCTCGCAGGAAAATCCGCTGCCGCTGCGCCGGATCTTTCCGACCGAAGGCGAGGGGAAATGCGCGGTGCAGCACAGCGTGTCGGTGTCGCAGTAGCGCTCCATGAAATTGCGCCGCGTCGTTGCCGCTTGGGCCTGATCGACGTCGAACTTGACGGACAATTCCGGATGGCGCGTTTGCAGCGGCGAATGCATCAGGTCGCCCGAGAATACGGCGTCATCCTTGCCGCGGCCAAAGGTGAAGGCGACATGGCCGGGCGTGTGGCCCGGCGTCGGCAGGATGCGCGTGTGATCGCCGATCGCGAAGTCGCTGCGGACGATCTCGGCTTGCCTGGCTTCGACAACCGGTAGGACGCTGTCGGCAAACGGCGGCACCGGCGTTTTCGCGTGCGTCTCGGTCCAGTAGTCAAATTCGGTCTTGTCGAACACGTAACGCGCCTTGGGGAAGGTGGGCACCCAGCGGCCATTGTCGAGCCGCGTGTTCCAGCCGACATGATCGACATGCAGATGCGTGCACATGACGTAGTCGATGTCACCGACGGAAATCCCGGCGGCGGCCAGCCCACGCATATAGGTATCGTCGGTCTTCATGTTCCATTTCGGACGCTGCGGCCGCGGCTTGTCGTTGCCGATGCAGCTATCGATCAGGATGGTATGGTGCGGCGTCTTCACCACGTAGGACTGGAAGCACAGGATCAGCACGTCCTTATCGTCGAGCGCGCCGGTGCCTCGCATCCATGCGCGGTTCTCCGCCAGGACTTCCGGCGTCAGGCCCGGCAGCATCTCGAGTGCCGGCAGGAAGGTGGTTTCCTGCTCGATGATGCGGTGGATGGTGAGATCACCGATGGTGAACTTGAGGCTCATGTTTTTTCTTGCCTTGTTGTTCTAGATTAGCGCGCGTTGTCGCGAACGGCAGGAAGGATGTAGTTCGCCATCATGTCGAGCGCCCCGTCACCCTGGCCCGGCCGAAAATAGAGGCCCGATGTCGTCATCACCACAAGGTCGCGGTCGGGCACGATGAAAATGCGCTGGCCGCCCGAACCCATCGCCGCAATCCACTTCACTTCCTTCTCCTGCGCAATCGAGCGGCCCATCCACCATTGCTGACCATAAAAGAAAAGACCGCTGAAATAGCCGATCGCCTGAAAGCGCGGCCGGGTCGATTGCTCGATCCATTCCGGCGAGATGATCTGCCGGCCGGCCCACTCGCCTTTGTTAAGCACGAGCTGGCCGATCTTTGCGGCGTCGCGCGGGCGAAGCCGCAGCCCAGCCGCCGAGGCAACATGCTCGTTCCGGTACTTCATCCATTCCCAGTCGGAGATGCCTAGGGGAGCGAACAGCGCCTCACGCGCGAACGCTTCCAACGGCTTGGCGGAGACACGCTCAATGATGTTGCCGAGCAGGTCCGTGCCGCCGCCATTGTAGGTCCATACGGTGTCAGGCGGCTTTGCGATCGGCTTCGACAGGATATAGCGGATCGGGTCGGCTTCGATGCTCAAATGCGGTTCGTCGTTCCTGGGATCCTTCCAGCCACGGTTCTCGTCCCATTGCATGCCAGATGACATCGTCAGGAGATGGCGGAGGGTAACCTGGTCCCAGCCCGGTGATTTGACCGCGGCATATTCCGGAAAGAATTTGACGGCGGGCTCATCGGCGCTGGCAATCAGCTTGCGGTCGATCGCAATCCCGACCAGCAGCGAGATCACGCTCTTCGAGGCTGAGCGCATGTCGTGCTTGGTGGTGGCGTCGAAATCGTGCTGTCCGCCGCCCTGGCCCCAGGGCTCGTCATATCCTGCAAAGTATTGTTCGAAGACGAGCTTGCCGTGACGGACAATGACCACGGCGTGAACGTTGGCTTCGGTTTCCTTCAGCCGCGCCGCGATGGCGCACAGCCGTGCACTATCGAGGCCGACGCTTTCAGAAGAATCGATGATCCAGCCATCGCCAAGGGCGGCGGGTACACCGCAAGCCGGATTTCCTTGGCTCCGCGCCTGCGTAGCCGACGCCGCGAGCATGAAGACGGCGGCGAAGCCGAGGCGCCGCAATCGTTTGCCACCCTCGCGCATGCCGCTGTCTCCGCTTCTGATGTTACGCCGGCGGCGGTGCCGAGATTTTCACCGATGGCCGCTCAAGCATTTTTTGGTGGAAGGCGTCCAGCTTCGGAAAGGCCTTGCGCCAGCCGCAATCGGCAAAGCGGAAATCCGCATAGCCGAGCACGCAGACCAAGCCGATCTGCACGATGTTGAACGGCCCGGACAGCACGTCGGGCTTGTTCTCGAAGCGTGCCATGCCGGTCCAGGCGCGGTTCCAGTGATCGTCCGACCACGCCTTCCAGCGCAGCGGCTCCGGCCGCACCATGCCCTCGTAGCGGCACAGCAGCATGGCATCGAGCATGCCCTGCAGCAGCGAATGGTCGCTCTTGACCTTCCATCGCTCAGGGCCGGAGGCGGGGATCAGCTTGCCACCGCCGGCGAGCTCGTCGAGATATTCGACGATCACATACGAATCGAGAATCACGTCGCCATTGTCGAGGATCAGCACCGGCAGCTTCTTCAGCGGGGTGATCTTTGAATAATCCTCGTTGGCCTGGCCTGGCGCGACGGTGGCCGGGACAAATTCGATCTTGTCGATCAGGCCGGTCTCGATCGCGGCGATCCGCACCTTGCGGGCGAACGGGGAGGCGGGGGAGAAGGTGAGTTTCATTTTCTTGTTTCCTTGATTGTTTCCTCCGTCATGGCCGGGCTTGTCCCGGCCATCCACGTCTTGTTTGCGGCAAGAGGGGCAGGCGTGGATGCCCGGCACAAGGCCGGGCACGACGACAGCGCACGCGGCCTGGTCGCCTCACGCCGCGATGATTTCCTGGCGCTGCTCGCCGAGCCCTTCGATGCCGAGCGTAACGACGTCGCCGACGTTGAGGTACTGCGGTGGCTTCATGCCGGTGCCGACGCCGGGCGGCGTACCTGTGGTGACGATGTCACCGGGCAACAGCGTCATGAACTGCGAGACATAGGAAATGCACTTCGCCATCGAGAAGATCATGGTCGAGGTCGATCCGGTCTGGCAACGCTTGCCGTTGACGTCAAGCCACATCGACAGTTTCTGCACATCAGGAATTTCGTCCTTGGTGACCAGCCACGGGCCGACCGGGCCGAACGTGTCGTGCGACTTGCCCTTGGTCCACTGGCCGAGCCGCTCGATCTGGAAATTGCGCTCTGACACATCGTTGCAGATGCAGTAGCCGGCGATGTGGTTGAGCGCGTCGGCCTCGCTGACATATTTGGCACGGGTGCCGATAATCGCAGCGATCTCGACTTCCCAATCGAGCTTGGTGGAGCCGCGCGGCTTTTCGACCGGATCGTTCGGACCGCTCAATGCCGTGTTGGCCTTGATGAAGAAGATCGGTTCGGTCGGGATCGGCGAGCCGGTTTCCTTGGCGTGGTCGACATAGTTCAGGCCGATCGCGACGAATTTCGAGATGCCGGTAACCGGGGCGCCGAAGCGCGGCGAGCCGCTGACGGCAGGAAGCTCGGACGTATCCAGCGCGGCGAACTTTGCCAGTGAGGCCGGCGAATAGGCCTCGCCGTCGAGGTCCCTTACGTGCGCCGAAAGATCACGCAACTGGCCGGATTTATCGATCAGGCCGGGTTTTTCCGCACCCATGGCGCCGTAACGAACAAGCTTCATTTTGTCACTCCCTGCGGGGTCTTGGGGATTTGTCGGGGTTATCTGCCCTTCAGACGCTTCTTGGAACAGCGAGCGCGGAAATTCAACTGCTGACCTGCCTTGGCGCGTGACATACCAGCCCCTCATCCTGAGGAGGCCGCAACGCGGCCGTCTCGAAGGATGTGGCCACGGTGGAGCCTACATGGTTCGAGACGGCGCTTTGCGCCTCCTCACCATGAGGGCAGGCAGAGAATGCATCCGGATTCATCCCACCGCCACGAACCGGAACGCGTCCCCATCGCGCTTGATATAACCAGCGCTGAAATGCCCGCCGATCACCAGCGTCTGCGTGTCAGCGAAGAGCGAGAACAGCTCGCGGCGGGTTTTGGCCGATTGCCCGGGATCGGAATCGGCGGTCGAGGACCAGTCGAGATGCGCCATCTGGCAGGGATGGTGGGCAACGTCCCCCATGAGCAGGCCCTCTTGGCCGTCCGACTTGATATGGATGCTCATATGGCCCGGGCTGTGGCCGGGCGTTGGGATCAGGGTGATTTCGTCTAAAAGCCTATCGTCGCTGGCGACGAGATCGGCCTTGCCGGCGTCGGCGATCGGCCTCACGGAATCGCTGAACACGGCGAGCTTGTCCGGCGCATCACTATGGTCGCGCCAGTGCTCGTATTCGGTTTTGCCGAACACATATCGCGCATTGGCGAAGGTCGGCACCCATCTGCCGTCGACAAGTTTCGTGTTCCAGCCGACATGGTCGACATGCAGATGCGTGCACAGCACGGTATCGATGCTGTCAGGCGGAAAGCCTGCCGCAGTCAGCTTGTCGAGGAAGGGATCCTGGCGGTTGTTCCAGGTCGGCACGTTGCGGCCCTGCTTGTCGTTGCCTAAGCCCGTATCGACGATGATGCGGCGCGACGGTGTTTCCACCAGCAGTGAGTGGATCGACATTTTCAGGCGCCCTTCCTCGGTCGCGAAGGGTGGGATCAGCCAGGGCAGCTTCTGGATTTCCTCATTGGTCGCGAGCGGCAGGATGAAGCGGGTGCTGCCGACGGTCTCCATCTCGATGATCTCTGTGATTTTGACCCTGCCCACGGTCCAGTGCATCCCGGCGTTTCCCTTTTGATGTTGTTGGCCGCGAAGATGCGGGTTTCCGCAGGCAGGCGCAATGGATCGTATGGCGCGATGGAACGTTATCGCGGCATCACACCAGGAGCGCGCGATGCCGGAACTCGGGATTTCGACGGAAAAAGTCGGCTTTTTGATTGAGAAGGCCCGGCAATTCGACGTCAAGGAGGCCACGTCCGATCCTGATTCCGGATCGAACGCCGCCGACGACGACATGATCGATGTGCTGCAGGACAATGGGCATGATCCGGTGTTCCGTGAGATCACCGGCTTCATCAACGCGCTCTCCGAAGAGGAGAAGGTCGATCTGGTCGCCCTGATGCGGCTCGGCCGTGGCGACGCCTCCATTAATGAATGGGGGGATTTGCGTAGGGAAGCCGCCGGCCAGCGTGAGCGTCACACCGCGCGTTACCTACTGGGCGAGCCGATGCTCGGCGATTTGCTGGCGCAAGGCCTCGACGAGTTCGGCCTGACCTGGGATCGGGAGCGAACCGCGGCGGATTCCTCCAGTGTCAGCCAGCGGGACGAAGACGAGCGCAATCCACGATAACGGTGCCGAGCTTATCACCCTTCTCCACCGCAAGGTGCGCCTGCGCCGTGTCCGAAAGCGCAAACTGCGCGGCGACGTTGTGGATACGCGGACCTGCCGCCAGCCATTTCGTGATGTCGGCCTGAGCGGCCGCCAATAGCGGCGGCGGCAGCGCAAACAGCACCAGCGCGCGCACCGCGATGCACTTCTCCATCAATTCGCGCATCGGCACCACAGGCGTGCGGTTGCCGTTGCTGGCGTAGACGGCAATGGTCGAATTCATGCCCATCAGCTTCAGCGTGGTATCGATATTGCCGCCGAAATCGACATCGACCACCCGGTCGACGCCGCGCCGGCCGGTGAAGGCCATGGCTTTGGCGACAACGTCCTCGTTCCTGTAATTGATAACCAGGTCGGCGCCTGCGAGCCGTGCCTGTTCGGCCTTCGCCGCCGAACTGACGGTGGCGATGACTTGCGCGCCGCCCCATTTGGCGAGCTGCACGGCATAATGTCCGACGGCGCCTGCGCCGCCGGTGACCAGTACCGTCTTGCCGACTATCGGACCATCGCAGAAAAGGCAGGTCCATGCCGTCATGCCGGGAATGCCGAGGGTGGCGCCTTCGGCAAACGACAGATTATCCGGCAGCGGCGTCACCAGATGTTCGGCGAGCGCAATATATTCAGCCGCCGTGCCGAAGGCGCGGCCGTTGCGCTGGCCGTTGAACAGCCAGACGCGCTGGCCAATCTGGAGCCGCGTGACGCCGTCGCCAACCTGATCGATGATTCCCGCGCCATCGCTGTTCGGAATGACGCGCGGATATTCCATCGGCCGATAGCCGCCGCCACGGCGGCCGACATCGGCGGGATTGACGCCGGATGCTTCCAGCCGCACGCGCACCTCGCCCGGGCCGGCGATTGGCGTCGGCATCTCGCCATAGGCCAGCACCTCGGGTGCTGGCCCCATGCGCTCGTACCAGACCGCTTTCACAGCGTGCCCGGAAATGCGCCGCCGTCGAGCAGGATGTTCTGGCCGGTGATGAAACCGGCCTTGGCGCCGCACAGGAATGCGCAGGCATAGCCGAATTCGTCCGGGTCGCCGAAGCGGCCGGACGGATTTTGCTTGGCGCGCTCGGCAAACACCTGGTCCGGCGTAATGCCGCGCTTCTCGGCTTCCGCTTTGCCCACACCGCGCAGGCGGTCGGTGTCGAATGGTCCCGGCAGCAGCGCATTTATAGTGACGTTGTTGATCACGGTCTTGCGCGACAGCCCGGCGACGAAGCCGGTCAAGCCGGCGCGCGCGCCGTTGGAAAGGCCGAGGATATCGATCGGCGCCTTCACCGCGGCCGAGGTGATGTTGACGATGCGGCCGAATTTTCGCGCCATCATGCCGTCCACCGTCGCCTTGATCAGCTCGATCGGCGTCAGCATGTTGGCGTCGATCGCCTTGATCCAGTCGTCGCGGGTCCAGTTGCGGAAATCGCCGGGCGGCGGACCGCCGGCATTGTTGACCAGAATATCCGGCTCGGGGCAAGCCTTCAGCACGGCCTCGCGGCCGGCAGGCGTGGTGATGTCGCCGACGATCTCGGTCACAGTCACATCGGGATTGCCTTTGCGGATTTCGTCGGCGGTCTTTTTCAGCGCCTCCGCACCGCGCGCGGTCAGCGTGACATGCACGCCTTCGTTGGCCAGCGCGATGGCGCAGGCACGCCCAAGGCCCTTGCTCGATGCGCAGACGATGGCGCGGCGACCTTTGATCCCAAGATCCACTGTTTCTCTCCCGTTGTGTCAGGTGATTGGTTGAAGTTGATGGAGCTACTCTAGCCAAGTCGCGCGCGCCTGATAAGTCACCGAGGCCTGCTGATAATGCATATTGCGATCCCGGAAATCGGCTGTATCCGAGCATGTCCAGCCCTCTCCACGTCATTGCGAGCGAAGCGAAGCAATCCACCTCACGGCATAACAGGCAGATGGATTGCTTCGTCGCTGGCGCTCCTCGCAATGACGGCGGGATCAATGTGCCCGCATCTCCGCCTTGATCATGTCGGCGGCCTTTTCCCCGATCATGATCGTCGGCGCATTGGTATTGCCGCCGATCAGCGTCGGCATGATGGAGGCGTCGACCACGCGCAATCCCTCGACGCCGTACACTTTGAGCTTCGGGTCAACCACGGCCATCGGATCGTTAACGCCCATCCTGGCGGTGCCGACCGGGTGATAGACGGTGTCGACGCGGGCGCGCAAGAGGTTGCGGATGTCGTCGTCGCTATGCACGCCTTCCGTGAACATCTCTTTCTTCTGCAACGTGCGCAACGCCGGCGTCTCCATCAGTCGCCGCGTGGTCTTGAAGCCTGCGACCATGGTTTCGAGATCGTCCGCCGCGCCGAAGAAGTTCGGATCGATTACCGGAGCCGCATGCGGATCGGCGCTCAGAAGCGAGACACTGCCGCGGCTCTTCGGCCGGAGCAGGCAGACATGGCAGCTAAAGCCGGTGCCGCGATGGCGCTTGCGGCCGTGATCGTCTGCCAGCGCCATGCCGAAATGGAGCTGGATATCCGGAATCTCGAGATCGGGCCGGGTTTTCAGGAAGCCGCCGCATTCGGCGAAATTCGACGTCATCGGCCCGGTGCGTTCGCGGCGGTACTGGCGGATCGCCCGCACCAGCCGCGGCAGGGCTTTAATCGAAATGCCGTTGAAATTGGGATTGTCGGACATGTAGCCGAACACGAAATCCGGATGATCCTGCAGGTTCTGTCCGACGCCGGGCAGATCGTGCACGGTAGCGATGCCGTGCTTGCCAAGCTCGGCGCCGTCGCCGATGCCCGAGAGCATCAGGAGCTGCGGGGTCTGGAACGCGCCGGAAGATATGATCACTTCACGCCGGGCGCGAATCTGTTTGAGCTCCTTGCCCTGGCGGTATTCGACGCCGATGGCGCGCCTGCCTTCGAACAGGATGCGGGTGGCGTGGGCATGCGTCTCGACGCGCAGATTGGTGCGATTTGCCATATGGGGGTGGATATAGGCGCGCGCGGCGCTGCAGCGTTCACCGTTCTTCTGCGTCAATTGATAGATGCCGAGCCCCTCGTGCTCGTCGGCATTGAAATCTTCGCGCAGGCGGAACTGCGCTTCCTGCGCCGCCTGCAGGAAGATCTGCTGCACCGGATTGCCGGTGCGCGACTTGTTGACGGCGAGCGGCCCGCCCCTGCCGTGATACTCGCCGTCGAAATCAGCATTGTCTTCGGCCCGCTTGAAGTAGGGCAGCACGTCGGCGAACGACCAGCCGGCGTTGCCGAGCGAGGCCCATTGATCATAGTCGGCGCGGTGGCCGCGGATATAGACCATCGCATTGATCGCCGATGAGCCGCCGAGCCCCTTGCCGCGGGGCTGATAGCCGATGCGGCCGTTGAGGCCCTTCTGCGGCACCGTGTTGAAGGCCCAGTTGTTGACGTTGCCTGCGACCATCAGCACGAGTGCGAACGGCGTCGTGACCACCCAATTGTCGTTCCTGCCGCCGGCATCCAATAGCGCCACCGAAATGGTCGGGTCCTCCGACAGCCGCCCCGCCACCGTGCAGCCGCCGGAGCCGCCGCCCACCACCACGAGATCGAAGGTATCGGTCACGCTCATTCCCCCCGAATTTTTGTTCTGGCGGCCTGCCTGGCCGCCGCAAAACTCCGCTTTTGCAGCGTTTATGGCAAGAGCGGTTCCAGGGGGCGGTTTTGGCGCTCCAAGCCCCCGTTTTTACTGTCATAAAATCTGCAAAAGCGGGTCCTTGCCCCTTTCCAAAGCAGGGCGACGTTGATACATACCCCTCGCACCCGATGGCTTTGCCCGGGTTGCCTTCTCAGGAAGCCTCCGGACGGGATCGATCGGCGCCGAACACGCGTTGGCCGGTTCACTTCCGGTCCGGTTTTCGAAGGCAGTGCAACGGTTTAACGCGGGGTGGAGCAGCCCGGTAGCTCGTCAGGCTCATAACCTGAAGGTCATAGGTTCAAATCCTATCCCCGCAACCAAACAATTGCGAAACCCCAGCCCTCGCGGCTGGGGTTTTCGTTTTGAGGGTAAGCCGACAAACCCCGCGTGATGGCCGGCGGCATGGAGGAACGGCATCCTGCAATGCGACTTCCGGCGATCAGGAGGCCAGCGGAATTTATTCGTGGTGACGTTATATCGCGTAGGACACAGCCCTTTCACCACAGCGCATCACAGCGTCAATTTTCGCCGCGGTTCGGGCCACGGCGCAGCGTTATCCTCTCAACCAGCGCGCAGGTTGCTTCCGCGGCCTCATTACGATCCTCGGCGTTGTTGAGCGTTTCCGTCAGCAGCTCGACCTTTTCCGCAGCGAGCGGCTCCGTCGACAACCGGTGTGTGCAAGGAGATTGCGGCGCACTCCGTTGACGCCGCCGAGCGGCGACACGACATATCCTGTACCGTCGATCCAGGCCACAGCCCAGGAGCAAGATATGAACGCGCCGCCCATCGATCCAGTCGCCGCGCACGGCGACGTTGTGCACTGGCTGACAAACGGCACCCGCGATGAGCGCTTCATTGATAATATTTTCGCTGAACTGTGTATCCGGCTCCAGCGAGCGGGCATTCCCGTCAAGCGGGCTTCGCTTCATATCCTGATCCACCATCCGCAATGGCTTGGCGCCCGGATCATGTGGGCCGACGGGATGCGCGAGGCCGAGATTTCGAGAGTAGACTACGACGTCAGGGAGCGATCCGAATACATCGATAGTCCCGCCAACGAAATCTATGACGGCGCCACCGAGGTGCGCGAGAATCTCGCACGCGATCCCTCGCTGGGCCGCAAGCACGCCGTCTATGACGAGATGCGGGAGAAAGGCCTGACCGACTATGTCGCGTGGCCGCTGTACCATACGCTCGGCAAGCGGCATATCGTGACCTTTGCAACCGACCACCCGGGAGGTTTCGACGACGCGCATATCGCCGGCCTGTTGAAGCTGTTGCCGGCTCTGGCGCTGGTCAGCGAAATCCGTGTCAAGAACCGTCTGGCGCGCACGCTACTCGAAACCTACGTCGGCTCGCATGCCAGCGAGCTCATTCTGGCCGGCGCCACCAGGCGCGGAAGCGGGACGACGGTGCGCGCCGCCATCATGATCTGCGATCTGCGCGACTTCACCAGGATCTCCGACAACTGGCCCCGCGATGACGTCATTGATCTTCTTAACGGCTATTTCGACGCGATGTCGGAGCCGATTGCGCGGCATGGCGGGGAAATACTGAAATTCATCGGCGATGGCCTGCTCGCCATTTTTCCGCTGAGCCAGCCGTCGGCCTGCGCAAATCTGCTGCATGCCGTGGCCGAAGCCCGCCAGGCCATGATTGCCCTGAACGAAAAGAACAGCGGAAATGGTCGTGCGCCGCTGAATTACGGCATCGGCGTCCACGTCGGAGACGTCATGTACGGCAATATCGGGTCGCGCAGCCGGCTCGACTTCACCGTTATCGGTCCTGCGGTCAACATGGCGTCGCGCCTGGAAGCCCTCACCAAACAATTGGGGAGAACGGTGCTGCTGTCCCGCGCATTCGCCGATCTTGTCGCAAGCGATTTCGATCTCGAACGCGTCGGCGAATATCCGGTGCGCGGCTTCAACGACCCAATCGAGCTGTTTGCGTATCACGGTTGAATGCCGATCTATCGCCAAGTGCTCTATCGCCAGTGCTCTATCGCCAGGTGCTCTACCGCCGAGTGCCGAGCCGCCTTTAAGGAGCGCGAAATCTTCACCGATCACTTGACACTCGTCGTTGCTGTTCTCATTATGTTCTTGTCTGCGAGAACCCTCTTCGAAAACGTCATGGGCGAACGGTCGGATGGCAACGACAGCCACCATCCTGCATGCGGATCTTGATGCTTTCTATGCCTCGGTAGAGCAACTGCTTGACCCTTCGTTGCGCGGCAAACCCATTGCCGTCGGTGGTGGCGTTGTGCTTGCCGCTTCTTACGAAGCTAAAGCCTTTGGAGTTCGCGGCGGCATGGCGGGCCGGCAAGCGTGCGAACTCTGTCCGCAACTCATCTTTGTCGGCGGGCATTTTAGGGAATACCAACGGTTGGGCGACGCCGCCATCAAGGTTATCGGCGATTTCACGCCGCTCGTGGAACGGATTTCCATTGACGAGGCCTTTGCCGACGTTGCGGGCTGCACCCATCTCTTCGGTCCGCCCGACGAAATTGCAAAAGCGATTCGCCGGCGCGTGCGAGCGGAGCTGGGCCTTCCGATCTCAGTCGGAGTGGCGCGCACCAAGCATCTGGCAAAAATTGCCTCGCAAGTGGCCAAGCCCGACGGACTGCTGATCGTCGATCCCGAGATCGAGCTGGAATTCCTTCACCGCCTGCCTGTCGAGTTGATGTGGGGAGTGGGTCCGGTCACGAAGGCGCGGCTCGCCGAGATGGGCGTGCTGACTATCGGGCAGTTGGCAAAGACACCGGGATGGTCGCTTGAGCGGTTGCTCGGTCCCGCGGCAGGAGAGAAACTTGCAGCGCTGGCATGGAATCGCGATCGACGGGAAATCAAGGTTCGCCGCCGGGCTCGATCGGCAGGAGCGCAATCGGCAATTGGCAGGAAGCCTGCCGAAGAGCACGTTTTTAGACCAACCCTGCTGCACCTCGCTGACCGAATCGGCAGCCGGCTCCGCGCCAAATCCAGGCCTGGCCGAACCGTGACGGTCCGCGTTCGCTTCGCCAATCTGAAATCGGTCACCCGGTCGATGACGCTCGACGCACCGATTTCCGCGACCGTGATCCTCGCCGAGATTGCCGGGGATCTGGTGCGCGCGGCCCTCGCAGAACACCCGGATGAGAAGACCATCTCGCTGCTGGCGATCTCTGTGTCGCATCTCGAAGAGCACTGGGATCTGGAGCTTGAACTTCCGCTTGGACTTCAAGATGAACGCCGCTGCCCCGGCACCAAAATTGGCATGGCACGATGGGCGGCCGACCGTGCCGTCGATAAGATCCGCGATCGCTTCGGATGGGATGCAATTGGATACGGCTCGGTGACGCTGGGCACCTCTCGTTCCGTTCCCGACGAGTTTCGCGAGCTCGCCGAAAAGGACCTGTGACCGTCACACCGCTCTGCCTGAGAACACGGACAGGTCGGCGAAAGCGACGTCTCGTGGAGCGTGCTGGTGGCCGTAGGCCCGTAGACCCCCTCAACGCTCGTAGCTTGCAGGGTCCGGACTGTCTGATGGATGTGCAAGCGCCTTGCGCAAAACCGCCGACATCGGAGTCTTGAAATTGAGGCTGTTGGGCGGCACCGGCGATTCGAACCACTTTCTGTAGATCGCTTCAATCTCCGGGCTCTTGTATAGCTCCGCGGTCGCTCGATCGGCCAAGGCCTTGAAGGGGGCATCGTCTTTGCGCAGCATGATCCCATAAGGTTCGGCCTTGGATAAGGTTTCCTCGCTGATCATGTAGGCAGAGGGGTCCTTTGATCTCGCGATCGCGACGGCGAGTTGTACGTCATCGAGGACGTAGGCGGCCGCGCGGCCGGTCTCCAGCATGAGAAACGCCTCCGCCTGGTCCTTGGCGGCGAGCGCCGTGATGCCGAGATTTCGTACGGTATTGACCTGGTTGAGCTGCACCATGTTGGTCGAGCCCGATATCGCGACAACAGGCTTGCCTTTCAACTGGTCGATCGTTGTGATGTTGTCGGATTTCCTCGCGGCAAAGCGGGTCGCCGACAGGAAATGCGAATTTGTGAACGCTACCTGGCGCTGCCGCTCGGCATTGTTGGTGGTGGAAGAACAGACGAGATCGACCGTTCCGTTCATCATGAGCGGAATGCGATTGGACGACGTGACCGGAAGCGTCTCGACGGCAATGTTCGGTGCTTTGAGTTCGCGCTTGGCCGCGTCGACGATCCTCATGCAAATATCGACGGCGTATCCAATCGCTTTTTGATCCCCGTCCAGATAGCTGAACGGCACCGAGGCTTCCTGAATGCCGAGGATGATTCTGTTCGTCTCCTTGATCTTCTGGAGCGTTCCCGTCAGTTCGCCTGCATTTGCAGACACGGTCGTCAGGGCAGCCACGATCATCACCGCAAACAGACGCATCGAGTTCACTCCATGGATATCGGGCAGTTCTTGTGAGGGCCCTGAGCAAATCGGCCCGCAGCAACACGATCGCTCAGTCTTAACTGACATTATTCTTGCGAGGTATCAAAGGTTATTCTTGCGAGGTATCAAAGGTTGCTTCTATCAGCTATCAAACAATTTTATCGGTGAGCCGCATATCCGGCCGCGATCAACGCAAACATGAGCGAAGGGGAGTCTTGTAATCCGCCCACACCACTGGACATGACGTGACCAGGAACCCCCAATCGGTCGTGTCGTGAATGCTGGGTTGCTGAGGCCGGTGCGGCCGGCCGGTTCGCCATGCGAAGCAAGCCGGTGGGTAGGCGTTTTGAGCAATCCTAGAATTTTGTTCGAAACAACAGGGCGGGTTCGTGCGTTGCGTTTCGGCATGCCCTCACGGTGGCGTCTGGCTGCACCTGCCTGCGACATCCACATTGCAACCATCCGAATTGTTCCCCGGCCCCGCATTGTTGCGCTGTTATCGCATTCGAAATAGCATCGATTGCGAACCAGGAGCGGGCAGGGCGCAAGAAATGATATACGAGGTCTTTCTTTGCAGCTTTCTACCGTCGATCATTCGGTAGCGAATACGGAACCTGCTAACTGGAAGCAACGTCTTCGCTGTCCTCGCTGTTCGTCGGCGCTGCGGAACGCGTGGTCACAGCCGTCCTGTTCGAACCGTGCCTGCGAATATAGCAGGGCCGGGTTTCCCATGATCGGCGCGCAACCGGTGCTGATCGATTTTGCAGACAGCATTTTTGAACGCAGAATGTACGATGCCGAGAGCGGCTCGGTGCTGCAGCGGGACGTCAGCCGCCGTTCCATCGGATCGCGGCTGCATCGCCTTACCTTCGGGGGTAACCCGGTGGCAGTCTCCAACACCACGAAATTCATCGATCTGCTGAAGCGGGAGTCGAAGCGGCCTGTCGTGCTCGTGGTCGGCGGCGGGACGATCGGTTCGGGCGCAGACGAACTCTACCGGGATGATTCCATCGAACTCGTCGGCACCGACGTCTATGCCTCGCCGTACACCGTGCTGGTGGCCGACGCCCACAAACTGCCGTTCGAGGACGGCGTGTTCGATGGTGTCTGGGTGCAGGCGGTGCTGGAACACGTGTTGGAACCCGCGACCGTCGTTGCCGAGTTGCATCGTGTGCTCCGGCTGGAGGGCCTGGTGTACGCAGAGACGCCATTCATGCAGCAGGTCCATGAGCGGGCCTACGATTTCTCGCGTTTCACGCAGAGCGGCCACCGCTGGCTGTTCAGGCGATTTTCCGAAATCAGCGCCGGGCCGGTCGGCGGCGCCGGCGTGGCGCTGACATGGTCGATCCGCTATTTCTCGCGCGCGCTCGGCGCGGGCAACAAGCTGTCACGCCTGATCGTGCTGCCGTTCTTCTGGATCAGGTATCTCGACGCGTTCGGCCGTGGCCGGGCCGCGGCAGACGCAGCCAGCGGCTTCTTCTTTCTCGGTCGCAGGGCCGAACAGGCGATGGATCCGCACGCCATGCCGGAATACTACAATCGGCAAAAGTGAGACTTCGAAAGCGCGCGCGGGCCTATGAAAGACCCTTGATTTTCTTGCAAGGCGTCGACGAGGTCGACGACATCCGTGCGACGTCGGTTACGGAGCGGATGGAAAGCTTTTCCTTAGCCGTGATGAAGCGCAGCACGCCGTGCGGATGAGCGTCGCAGAACTGCGCAAGCGTGGCGGCCGTTGCCGAAACGCTGTCCTGTTTGGGGATCACGGCGATGCCGCCATCTCTCAGGATGTATGCATCCTTCACGTTGGACATGGCCGATGTCGCGATGCAGGTCTTGAACAGGTCGTTGTAGGCCTGCGGCGTCAGGGATAGCTCCCCGCCAGGAGTTCCCAGGAGATACTCGCGGCTCTTGCGACAGTTCTCGCTATCCGCCCCCGCCGCGCCAGTCGCGAGCGCAAGCAGCATGGCGGTCGCGACCATCTGCTTCATGCCACTGTTCCGAAGGCGAGGCCCGCGGATGTCCGCTTGCCGGCATAGGCCAGGCCATAGGTTGTCGCCGCGCACCGTTCCCATGAAAGGGCACGGGCATGGGCGGATGCGCCCGCCGCGAGAATGGCGCGCAGGCCCCGATCCGCGGCGAGCTCAGCGATCGCCTGCGAGATGCTCTCCACCGACGGCGGCACGAGAATTCCGGTTTCGTCGGCGAGCACGGCGTCAGGCACCCCGCCGACGTCCGTTGCAACACTCGGCAGGCCGGCGGCTCCGGCCTCGAGATAGACCAAGCCAAATCCCTCCACCCGGCCGGTGGCGTCCGGGAGTCCCGTCAGGCAGAAGAAATCCGACGCCGCGTAGAGATCGCGGATTTCCTCGTTCGGCTGCGGGCCGAGGAAACGAATGTCGCAGGCCGCCTGGCCGGCAGCCCGTTTGAGATCGCCGACATAATCGCCTTCGCCGTCCGGGCCGATCACGAGCCACGTGATGCGATCGCGCAGGTCGTCGGGAAGTCGCGACAGTGCATCGAGGGTCAGATGATGGCCCTTGCGGCGCGTGATCCGCGCGACCGTGATCATCACCAGCCGGTCTTCCGGCAGACGATAGGCCAGGCGAACCTCGCGGCGTTTCCTTTGCGCGCCGAACCAGAATTCCGATACGCCCAGATTGATAGCGCTGATCCTGCGCGGGTCGACGGCAAACCGCTCGCGGAACAGAATCTCGGTAAAGCGGCTGTTGGCGACGACCTCCGTTCGCGGCCCGAACACCCCGGCGCTGCGTATCGCCATGCGTTTCAGCGGCGTCTGCGTTTCGTTGATCTCGGTGCCATGCACCGTCATCAATACCCGCGCGGGTGTCCGCCATCTCGAAAGCGCGAGCGGAATGAAGAACGGCCAATCGGCAGCATGGACCACATCGTATCGATCACCGCGGACGCCGCGGCGCGCCAGCATGATCTTGCGCGGCATGTCGCGCATTGAATGGAGACCGCCGCGAAATCGAACGACCTCGAAGGGCAGCGACCGATCGTCATCGTCGGTCTGCCGCGCGTAATCGGGCGCCACCACGGTGACCTTGGCGCCGAGCCGACTGGCGGCCGCCGCGATTTCGCGGGCGTAAGTCCCAATTCCTCCCATCGCGGGAGCGAACTCGCTGGTCAATAGCAGGATGTTCAAGCCGGCGCCCTCAATAGGTCGGCGCCGCGGCGGCAAGTCCGCGCGCGTCTTGAATTTCCTGATGATAGCGGAACACCCGCGCGAGCTGGGTGCTCGGGGTGAACGACCTGATACAGTCGGCGACCTGTACCGGATTCATCACGCCCGACTCGATGGCAGTCCGGACGTCGACGAACCGCTGGACGAGCGCATCCGCCATGTCGTCGGGACTGCCGTCCCGCGCCACGAGATAACCGCTGACGCCAGGGCGGATCACACGCTCGAGCTGTGGCAGGTGCATGGCAACGACGGGGCGGCCCACCGCCAGGGTCTCGAGCACGCAACGCGGCATGCCCTCGAACTCGGAGGTCAGGATGCCGGCATGCGCGCTTGCCAGCGTCTCCGCCATGCCAGCGGCATCCTTGAAGCCGTGGCGCACGGTGATGTCTTCGATGGCAGCGAATTCTTCGAACCGGTGCGGATCGCTGGTGCCGATATAGTGAAACCGCACATCGCCGTTCAATCGCCGCCGCAGGCGATGGATCGTACGAAACATCAGCGGCGGGTCCTTGAACTCATCGAGCCTGCCGGCGAACACGATCTGGAACGGCGAAGAGTTCAACGGCCAGAGTTGCGGCTTGAAGATATCCGTATTGACCCATGTCCAGAGCGTGTCGATCTTGTCCTTGCGGCGCGGATAGGTCTGCTGCAACCGCTCGGTGATGAACGGATTGACGCAAAGGAATTTTTCGCTCATGGCGACGGCAAACCGCTCGCCGGTGTTGTGGACGAAGGCGTACTTGCGGAGCAGCGAATCCATCTGCAATTTCGGCGCGCCCTCGCCGTGAAGCATCTGCACGAATGGAAGCCGCAGGATTGCCGGCAGCCACGAAAATTCAACGCGCCGCAGATCGACCGAGCATCGCCTGGCGCGGATCAGCCTTGCGATCGGGCCGAAGTGGCGGAGCAGCGCCATAAAAAACTGCCCGGTTAGCGACGTACGGATCGTGCGGGCCGCCTCGCGCGCCTGCTGGTCCGAATAATGCAGGATGGGCAGGAAGTCGAAGCCGCGGCCGCGGAATGTCAGCCTGTGAAGCTTTCCCAGCTCCAGATCGCCCGTCGAGTCGACGCCGATGAAAAGGATATCGGTGTCGGTCGGATGGAACGTGATGAAGTCGCGGATGTAGG
The DNA here is from genome assembly GCF_001440405.1 of Bradyrhizobium valentinum. Lineage (GTDB taxonomy): Bacteria > Pseudomonadota > Alphaproteobacteria > Rhizobiales > Xanthobacteraceae > Bradyrhizobium > Bradyrhizobium valentinum. Next base: position 32,929 of record NZ_LLXX01000180.1, on the reverse strand, counting down.
TCTCGAGGCCGCCGACCTTCTGGCCGCGCGGGTCGAACGGATGGATCAGGCAGATCTGGTAGCGCGGCTTGATACGGTTGGTGTTTCGCGCGCGTAGCGCCAGGGTCAATGTTGAAGTCATGCCGCTTTCCTCATGCGTGCCTGGACAATTTGCGGAATGGTTCGCGCAACGAGACGCGGCACCACGCTCATGCATTTGACATAGCGGGGACCGAGCCGCCGCGGCTCGCGCAGCATGCGCCACGCCCATTCCAACCCGGTTCTGCGCGCGATGGACGGTGCGCGACTCTGTGTGCCGGCGATGAAATCGAGCGCGGCCCCGATGCATAGCACGCCGGTTCCATTCAACTCGTCGAGACATCGCGCCGCGAATAGTTCCTGCCGTGGCGCGCCCAGTGCGACGAAGCAGAGTCTGGCGCCCGATGCGCGAATACGCTCGATCGCAGCGTCGGCTTCGCTGGAATAGGGATCAAACCCCGGTCCCGGCGCAAGGCAACCCGCGATCTGCAATCCCTTGAATCGTTCCGATAGACGCCGCGCCGTCATCTTCAGCGTGAGATCGTTCGCGCCCAACAGAAAGACCGGGAGTCCTTTCTTTCGCGCTTCCGCGCAGACCGGTTCGATGAGATCGGCGCCGGTCGTCCGCTCGATTCGTGTGCCCATGAGACGGCTCAGAACGACGATCGGGAACCCGTCGGCTGTGACAAATCGAGCACGGCGATAGGCGGCGCGAAAGTTGGCGTGTTGCTGCAACTGGACAACGTGATCGAGATTGAGCGTGCAGACGCTGAAGTTGTCGCCATGTTGCGCGGCCGACACGATCGACGAGACCGCTTCCGGAAGCGAGGGAACGTTGATGGTTATCCCGTCAACAGTGAGGCTGGGCTGCAACGGTGCTGGCGGTTCCGACAATGTCGATCTCCTGCTGATGATTTGATCGAGGACGCATTTACGCTGAACATCGACATGCCCGTTGCTTCGCGACGGGAACTGCGTTCCGAAAAATTCTCGACCGGCATCGTCACGAAAACGAACTAATGCGACGCAACGATGGCGATGTCGCGCTGCGAACAACAAGACGTTGCGACGAATCATTCACATGATGGAGATCAGCTATGCAGGAGTGGTCGAGGCGAAATGCGCTCGCTCTCATCGCAGGCGCAAGTGTTGCGTCGTACGAGAACAGAGTATTCGCCGCGCAGCCCGCGCAGAGTCTCGGCGCCATCGCGGCGCGCAACGGAATCGTGTTCGGCGCGGCGGCGGGTCCGGTGATCGACAAGGATCATGCCTATCGCGAGCTCTATCAGACGCAGACGCGCATCGTTACGACTGATATTGCGATGAAGATGGGAACCATCGCGCCGCAACCGGGGCCGAAGCGATTCGAGAGCGCGGACCGTCTGCTGCAATTCTGTGCAAGCCACAACATTCCGATGCGGGGCCACTGCCTGATCTGGAACGAATGGGTTCCGCAATGGATCAAAAATATGAGCAGCGCCGAACGCGAGAGGTTCTTCGATGCCTATATCGAGGAAGTGGCTGCCCGTTATGTCGGCAAGCTGCACTCATGGGATGTCGTCAACGAACCGTTCTGGCCCGGGCACAAGGCACCCGGTGGTTACAGGCTCGGTCCGTGGTACGACACGTTCGGAACGGGATACGTACGCCGCGCCTTCGAGCGCGTGGCGACGGTCGACCGGAAGACGAAACTGGTTCTCAACGAAGCGCAGAGCGAGCGCGACGATGACGTCGGTCTCGCGGTTCGTCGCGGCCTACTGCAGCTTGTCGACGAATTGAAGCATGCCGGCGTGCCGTTGCATGCGGTCGGATTGCAAAGCCACCTGCAGCCGCGGTATCCGCACGACCCCGGACGCTTTGCCGAATTCCTGCACGCGCTCGCCAAACGCGGTGTCGATATCTATCTGACCGAATTCGACGTGCGCGACGACACGTTTCCCGATGACATCGCGACCCGCGATGCCATGATCGCCGAGACGGCCGAGAAGTTCCTGAACAACGCGCTGCGCGTTCCGGCGGTCAAGATGGTGATAGCCTGGGAACTGGCCGATAACTACTCGTTCTATACCGATGCGGCGAAGAAGAAGGATCCTCTCGCGCAACGCCTGCCGCGGCCGCTACCGTTCGATTCGTCGATGCAAAAGAAGCCGCTCTGGTTCGCGATGGCGCGCGCGTTCGAGAATGCCAGGAAGTCGTAGGGTCCGATCGTGCCTGATACGCTCATGCCCCCGAATGTTGGGGGCGTGGGCGGAGCATTCGCACCAGCGTCGGTGCGTAGAGCAGGGCAAGCGCCGCGAAATAGACGGCGGCGCCCGCCGCGACATGTGCGGCCAACACGGCAATGGTGCGAGCTTCCGGAAAGATCCGCAGCAACGCCGCCATAGCAATCGTGGCCAATGCGATGCGGACGAGATGGCCGACCGGAAGACGCAGGCCAAATTTGGTGAACCCGATCGAGAAACTGACGATGGCGGCGGCCAGCGCCGCCAGCACGGTTGCGCCGGCGACGCCGGTGAGGCCCCATCGCGGCAGGAACAGAGCGCTCAACACCACGGTCGTCAACGCGTCGATCGCTGCGATGGCCATCATCCAGCGCGTCCGGTTCTGCAGGAGAAATACCTGATCGCCGAAATGGGCGCGCAGGTTGCGGATCGCGCCGGCAAGCGTAGCGAGTGGCAGGATGGCGAGCGTCACCTCCTGGAACGGCACTGCGATCAATAAATGTACGATCTCCATTCTCAGCATGAATATGCCGGCGAGGCTCGGCGCCAGGATCGCGGCAAGCAGCGCGCTGTTGGCGGCAAGCTGGCGCATGCCGGCCTGGCTACCTTCCTGTTCCATGCTCTTTACCGCAAGCGGGAACGCGGCGGCCGTCACCAGCATAGCGGCTACCGCCGCGGCGCGTTGGCCGAGGCCGTAACCCACCGCAAACAGTCCGGCTGCGGCCACGCCCGACATTTGGTTGACGATGAAGCGCGACGCGTTGAGGCCGACCCAGCCGAGCGCGCCGCCGACAATCAATGGAATGCCGTAGCGCAGCGCGTGTACGACGATCTCCCGGTCGACTGGCCAGAGGCTGTATCCACCGCGAATTCGCGGCAGAACGATAAGCACGGCGATCAACTGCGCCATCGCATAGCCGGCAAGTGGCCATTCTGCCGATTTGCCGAATAGTCCGATCAACGCCAGGCCGGCGACAAATCCGACGGATGGCCCGAACACCTGCTGGATCGTGTAGACCCGGATCTGCTGCTGCGCGCGGGCGCGCTCGCCGATGTAGAGGTTGAGAGACCGGGTCATCACATAGGCGACGGTGGCAACGAGAAGGCCCGTTCTGGCGCCGGGCGCGATGACCAGAAGCAGAATTCCGATGACGGCCGCGCTTTGCAACGCAATGGATGTCAGCAGGACCGCATTTTCGGTGCGATAGAAGCGAGGCGCGTCGTTGGCGTCTTGATACCGTCCGAGGAAGCGCAGCGCATACTGCGACCACCAGGCGAGAAAGCCGATCTGCAGCAATTCGTGCGTGGCGGTGATCAGCGTGATGACGCCGAGCGTGTGCTCATCGACGACATGCGTCCACACGATCATCGCCAGAAGCTGGAACAGCGGTCCGACGAATTGCGCGGGCAGATAGAGCAGGGTGTGTTTCAAGAGCATCGCTCAGGCCCCCAACCAGCGGCACAGCCGGGGGGAGGCGAGCTGCCGGACGGCCAGCAGCGCGGCGGCGCTGACGAGGACAGTCAAGCCGCTGCTAACGGCAAAGCTAGCGACGCCGCCGAGGTGGCGCAGCGTGGTGTGATCGCGCAGCGCCATGACGATGAAGATGTGCCAGAGGTAGATGAAGTAGCTGCCCGAGCCGATCCATCCAAGCAGCGGCGATCCCGGCTGGATGGCGAACAGCAGAATGCAGAACAGGGCTGCATAGAGGAAGAACGCGGTCGAATCGTAGGTGGCAGCGTCGCCCAGGTTGAGAATGCGCACGGCGGCATAGAGCATGTAGGCCCCAAGCATGGCGCCAAGCAACGAGCGGCGAATGCTCTGGTCGGTCAGGTCTGCGAATAGCGCGGTCAGTGCGCCGAGCGCGACAAACGAGAACCAGAATGGAATGTCGCGCATGCGGACTTCGTCGAGCAACGCGTCCGAGGCACCGAGTCTGGAGATGGCCGGGTCGAGGTAACTGCCGGCAAGCAAGCCGCAGCCGATCGAGAGTATCAGCAGAGCCGCGATCCGTTTTCTTGAATCCGGCCGTCCGGTCCCGCCAACCGCAAAGACGAGCCATAGACCGAGCGTGCAACAAATATAGACGAAGACGTAATAGTAGACGAACACGTATCCCAGCCCGAACCGGGCGAGCGTCGTGGTGATGCGGTGGTCCATCGCCGGATTGTGCAGCGCCATGTAGGCATAGGCGGCGGCGAATGCGATCGCATAGGGGATCAAGGCCGCCTTTAACCGCTTCGCGAGCGGCACGCGGCCGGAAAGCGCCGTCAGATATCCTGATACGAACAGGAAGACCGGCACGCAGGGCCGCAGCGCCGCGTCAAGTGATGTTGCCCAGATAGCGTCGAGCGGCTGCGGCAGCGAATGGATTCCGATCACCATCAGGATGGCGATGCCGCGCATGGCGTCGACGACGCCGTCGCGGCTTCTGGCCGTCGCATGCGCGACGCTCAGGGATCGCGGATTTGCCGCTATGCGCTCCACGACCGTCATCATGTGCTCTCCTGCCGCGAGATCGCGGGGGACGGCGCGGGCCTGATAGCGCGGCGGTCGTAAGCCTCGGTCAGATATCGCCGCAGCGGCGTTTCGAACGTGCGCAGTGAGACGACGCTTGCGAATGCAAGTACGACGATCGCCACCGGCGCAAGGATCAGCCGCTCATGCGGCGACAGGGAAAGCAGCCGCGATCCGAAGGTGATGACGAGGGTCGCAACCGGAATATGCAGCATGTAGCAGGAATAGGTCAGCGGCGACCAGCGATCGAAACGGAGCCGCGACAGCAGCGTCTCGCGCCCCGCACAGTCCGCCTGAACGGCGAGCACCGCGATGGCGTAGATCGCCACCAGGGCGGTCATCGTCGGCAGCATGGAGCCGAGCATGATAAACGCCGCCAGCGATGCGGCCAGCGCGCCGGGAATCGCAGGCCAATGCGCGATCCGGTCGCGAAACAGGTAGCAGGCCATGCCGAGGTTGAAGGCCGGCAGCGCCCTGAAGGCGCCGCCTTGGTTGATCCAGTCGGCCCAGGGCGTCGTTCCTGCTGCCGATGCCCAAAGGGAGTTGACGAGCGCGGTAACAATCACCAGCGCGATGACCGCCTCCTTACGTCGTTGCGCGATCAGCGCGACGAGCGGGAAAAGCAGATAGCAGAACATCTCCGCCGACAGCGACCAGCTCGGGAAGTTGAACGTCAGGCGCTCGCCGATGAAGGCGTGAAGCAGCAGGAACTGCGCGGGCAGGTCGGAAAGCGGGTAACGGGCCGGGTTGTCCGTTCGGGCGGCGCCGAAATGAAGCGCGCCGGCAAGCGCCACATAGAAGGCAAGCGTGGCGAGATGCAGCGGATAGATGCGCGCAAGGCGACGCCAGAGAAAGCGGCCGATCGATGCGGCATCGTTGACGCGGCCGAAATACTGACGGGCGATGACGAAGCCGGAGACGACAAAAAACAGATCGACGAACAGATTGAAATGCCAGGTGTGCGCGACCAAGAAGCGGCCGACAGGCACGTCCTTGAAGTAATCGGAATAGTGCAGGATCACCACGGCGCCGGCCGCAATGATCCGCAACCCATCCTGATGCCTTGTGGCGTCGGTGTCATGCAAGGCGGCGGTACTCCGGACTCGAATTTCCTGGAAGGGCTGATGTCAGGCGGCAAGACGGGCGATCAGGCTGATGACCGCTTCGCGGTCGCCGCTTGCCAGATCGTTCCAGCGGTCCAGATTCTGCTCCGCCTGCGTCACGTATCGGGAGCGCCAATTCTCGTTCGATAGCGCCGCCGCGATCCGCGCGGCCGCAGAGGCGGGATCGGCGGTGTCGATGTGGATGCCGGACTCGCCGAGCACTTCGCGGAAAATGGCGGCATCGGGCGCGATAATCGGAAGGCCGGCATACTGCGCCTCCAAAAGGGGCAACCCCAGGCCTTCGTCATGCGAGGTGCAAATGAACATATCGGCGGCGTCAAGCAGCCGGCGGACCTCGTCTGCCGGCTGATATCCGAGCAAGGTGACTCCGGGGCAGGTCTCGAGGGCTTGCCAGTCGTTGCCCCATCCCGGCCTTCCGACGATATCCAGCGTCGCTTCCGGAAATCCCTGCACGCGCAGCGCGTCGAGGATTTTCGCCGCCGCTCGGAAATTCTTGCGCGGCTCCACCGTGCCCAGCGCGATCAGCCGAAGGGGGCGGGGCTGTGTGCTCCGTTCGGTGCGCGCGTCCGAGTCCAGGCCAAATACGTTGCGGACAGAGGGCCGATAGAGCGTCACTTCCGCGTCGGGTCGGCAATGCGCGGCAAGTTTCCGCTTCGTATCGCCGGAATTGGCCAGAAAGCGCGGGTAGTGACGCAGCGCGAACTTGAACGGCCCCGCCATATAAAGTCGGGCCCGCATGTTGAGCTCGGCGCGCCGCGTGATCAGAAAATCATCGTGGATATAGGGGATCACCCGCGAAGCGAACGGCCGCAGCAGCGGACTTGGCGGAAAGCCGGGACACAGCAGGATAGAGGACGAAGCGGCGAGCCGCATCGGCAAACCCAGGGTCTGCGTCGTCAGCATCTGGCGAAGCCCCTGCGCCTTCACCGGCACGACATCGAGCGGCGCAAGCGCCGCCGCGGAGAACAGCTCAAGCGTGATGCGTTCGAGACCGGTGACGTGACGTCCGAGGTGGGTGTTGTCGACATAGATGGCCATGCGAAAGAGAATCCTAAAGTTATGCCGGAACGGACCGGTAGCTGACAGGGTTGCGGACTTGCTGGGGCGCGGCAACGCGCCGCTGCTCGCGCGGCAGCAAGACCGAAATGAGGATCACGAACTGCGCGAGCTGAATGTTCTTCGACGAGAAGCTCACCGAACTGGCGGCGATGACGACGATCAGCAGCACAATTGCCCATACCGCGCCGCTCGAACGGCGCAGCAATTCGACGAAGAAGCAGACCAGCCCGATCGTCAGTACGATGGTGTGGACGAGGCCGAACTGAACGATGGAGGAGATCCAGAAGTTTTCGATGCCGTAGTTGAGGCCGAGTTGCGCCTGCAACGCATTCACCCGAACCGGGTTGGGGCCGAGGATCAGCTCATGCCAATCGAAGTGCGAGAGCAGGTTGAAGGTGGCGAAGCGCGCCAGCGCGCTGCCTTTGTCCGAGGAGAAGCGCAGCAGCATCTTGTCGAAAATGCCGAGGTCGAGCGCGGCGAATATGATGGCGCCTGCAGCAAACAGCACGCAGATTGCGAGAATTGCCGCGGGAAGCGGCATTCGCCTGCCCCGCATCAGGCGGAACGCCTCAAAGCCTCCGACCAGCCCGATCATCGCCAGCACCGTGACCAACGACGTTCGGCCGCCAAAGGCCATCAGCGATCCCAGGCAGAAAGCGATCAGCGGCAGCCGCACCAAGAGGGGCGGACAAATCGCCGGACGAAGCACCAGCGCCAGCACGTAGGCGCCGACGATGCCGGATGCCGTCAGCGGGTGGCCCAGCAGCGCCGCGGAGCGCCATTCTCCCGCCACCAAGACGTCACCGAGCGTCAATGGGATCAGCCGATGGCCGGAGAAAAACTCATAATATCCGAGCAAGACGTTCAGGAGGATCGTCAGGTGAATGGCCCAGGCCAGCGGGCGCTTTTGCGCGCCCGGCAACTGCCACATCACCATCGCGATCAGGATCGGCAGCAGAAACGTGTCGATGATCACCGTGAACGGGCGTTCGAGCACAAACACCTGGATCAGCAGAAACAGCCAGCAGAGCAGATAAGCCAGCAGCAGCTTCGATTCGGAAAACATCCGGTTGATCTCGCCGATCGGGCCGCGGCTGCGTATCAGCAGGAGAGCAAATGCGAGCAGCGTGAAATAGGTCGCCGGGTGCAGCTTTTCGTAGAAGTTTCCGCCCGCCGTCAAATAGTGGATTTTGAAGTTGGTCAGGACGGAGGACGAGATCGTGAACGTTGCCATCACAGCCAGCAGCATCAGGCCGGCCGCCATCCGTTCGAGGAACGCGTCGGCATTGGTGATGCGCCCGCGCGCATGGGAAGCCCGCCGCGGCGCCGCTAGTGCAAGGGGGCGACGATGCACCTGGGCAACGCCGGTCGACCCGTTCAACGGTCCGCGCGCTCTCACCGCGCAGCTCCGGCATGGAGGCTCGCGGCGCCGTATGGCTTGAGATAGGCCGAGCTGCGGTAATAGTCATAGAACTGCAGGCGGCTGAGATCGACGCGGGTCAACACCGTTCCCATGACCCGGTCGCGGACCGGGGCCAGCAGGTCCATGGCATGGGACAGCACCTCGCCCGGAGTCTGGTCCCAGGCCAGCGCCAGAATGATGCGATCGGCCAGTTCGGCGAGGGCGCGGCCATCGACCAGGGGCACCAGCGGCGGCGAGTCGATCACGATCAACTCGTAGCGGTGACGGAAGTGATCGAGAACGTCGACGATCCGATCGGAGAACATCAGCTCTGTGATGAATTCGACTTCCTTGATGGGGGTAGACGGCAGAATCGAAAGTCCGGTGCTGCGATCCACCAGAATGGCGTGCTCAGGCGCGGTCTGGCCGATCGCCACTTCCAAAAGTCCGGCATCGGCGCGCGGACAGAGTGCGCGGGTCACTTGCGGGTTGCGTAGGTCGCCATCGATGAGGAGCGTTCGGATGCCGAGCATGGCCAGCGACTGCGCGAGGTTGATGGCAAGGGTGGTTTTGCCCTCGCTGTCGAGCGCGGAGGTGACCTGCACGACCTTCACCGGCTGCGATCGCATCGTGCGTTGCAGCGCGAGGCGAACGGCACGGATCGCTTCCGCAAAAAACGTGCCGGGCTCGTCGATCGCGTAACGCGTCAAGGGCGGCTGCAGCGCCGGCGGCAACAGTTTCGTGGTCTTCGGGTCATAGCGGCCGAGTTCATTGCGGCCGCGCCGGGCAAGGCCGGCCAGCTCCCGCGCGCCGATCAACGGAACCGCGGCAAGCGCGGGCACGCCCGAAATGGCTTCGGCCTGCTCGAGTGTCTTCACGCGGCCGTCGAGATAGTCGGCGAGAAACGCCAGCACGCTACCTGCGCCGAGGCCGAGCATCACGGCAAGGCCGAGGATCAGCATCGTCTTGGGCGATGACGGCCTGATCGGAATGCTGGCCTTGGTAACGATCCGGGAGTCCGGCATCTCCAGGCTCTCTTGCGCCGTGGTTTCCTTGGAGCGCGCCAGATAGGATTCATATTGCGTGCGGTTGGCTTCGGCCTCGCGCTGCAGTTCGCGCAGGCGCACCTGCGCCTGGCTTGAGGAAGTGGATACGCCCTGAAGCTGGTCGAGGCTTTGCTGCAGCGACGCTTCGCGTGAACGCGAGACGTCGTAGTCGTGCTTCGTGCTCTCCAGTATTCGCCGGATTTCTTCGTTGATCAGCTTCTGGGTGTCGCGCCGCTGGGCCCGGACGTTGGCGACGAGAGGATGACGCGCGCCATATTTGCTCGACAGGTCGGCTTCGTTCTTGGCGATGTCGGCGAACTGGGTGCGCAGTTTGGTGATCATTTCGGAGGAGATGGCCGCATTGATGCCGCCGGGATCGCCGCCCGATTTGGCGATGTCCTGGACCTGTTCGTACTTGGCCCGTGCCTCCGCCGTTTGCACGCGCGCGGCGATCAGCTTGTTGTTGAGGTCGGTGATCTGCTGGTCATTCAGCGTGACCCCCTGCGACACCATCAAATTGTTGGCGGAACGATAGTCCTCGACCGCCTTTTCGGAGGCGACGACTCTCGACTTCAATTCGTCGATCTGGCCGTTGAGCCAATTCGCGGCAATGCGGGTGGCTTCGTATTTGGCGCGAACCTGCTCGTCGAAATACGCATCCGCAATCGCGTTGGCGATAGTGGCGGCTTTCTGCGGCGATTCCGAATTGACGGCGATGTCGACGAGGAAGGTAGTGCCCTGCCGTGTGACCTTCATCCGCCTCTGAAGGATTTCCACCGATCGCGACTTGGCGGCATCCTCGGGACTGGCGCCGTCGCTCGGCCCGCTGCTGCGGAACAGCCCCTTGATTGGATCGAGGAGGCCGGGTTTTGGTCTGAACTCCGCATCTTCCGTCAGCTTCAGCTTGCCGACGACGCGCACCAGTATCGCAACCGACTGGATCAGCAGCGTCTGGCTTTCGATGGTCGCATCGTCCGTGCCGAAGTTCGACAGCACGGATTGGTTGGTCTCGACGACATTGGCGCGGCGCGGATCGACCAGCACGGTCGACGTCGCCGTATATAGAGTGGTGGTGAACAACAAATAGATCATCGCCAGGCCAAGCAGGGCGACAGCCGGCAGCAGCGCCATCTTGTAGCGGCGGCGCAGGATGCGGCCCATCTCGCGCAAATCGACGGTCGGATACTGCCAGCCTTCGGCCGGACGGCTCTGAGGCTCGTCAGGGATCACATAGGGCAGGTCAGAATTGCGCTGTAACATTCATGCCTACCAGGTGTTTGTCGAAGCTGAAGACGGGGACGTCACTGTCGCGCTTGGTGTAGCGGTAGTAGGCGGAAACGGCCGCGAAGCGATTGACGAGATATTTGACGCGCGTGTCTGACGTGAGCACGTTGTCCTTGCGGAGCTGGCCGAAGAACCTGTCGTTCTCGTATCCGCCGGCGAGCGAGACGATGACGTTGCGCCGCAGTTCGTAGTCCATGCCGAGCTGGACCGCGTTGGCGAGCACGCCGGTGGCGCTGGTGTCGGTGGTCTGCGTGACGAGCTGTTCGGCATTGAAATGCACGTCGAGCAGGCGGGTGGGTCGCCATGTCAGCCGCGCGCGGTAGGAAGGGCCTTCGATCATGCCGATCGACGGATCGTCGAAGCGTTGCTGGACGTAGCCAGCGCCGAATTCGCCGGTAACCAGATTGCTTAAGCCTACCGTGATGCCGGACAGGGCGCGATACCCTTGCGAGTCCAGCGTATGGCCCGGCGTTCCCCTGATGTCGCGTTGATTGCCTTCCACGCCGCCGAACCAGCCGAGGGTGGAAGAGATCGCATAGTCGATCCGGCTGTGGAGCGCGTAAATCTGTCCGTCGCGGGCGTCCTGGTTGATGACGCTGCCGTCCTGCGCGCGTGTCGATCCGAAGTCGTAGGAATCAGTGCGGAAGCCGATCGACGTCGTCAGCCGGTTGAATTCCCTGCGCAGCGTGACGTCGCCGGACATCAGATTATACGGTGTCGGCGATATGGCGTTGCTGGGCGAATTGAGCGAGCCGACGCCTTCGTTCAGATGCGCGATCTGAAAGCTGCCCAGCAGCATCGTGTCTTTCGTGATATCAAGCCAGCCATTGCCCTTCAGACTGGCATTGGTCTGGTTCAGGCTCGAATACTGGCTATAGGCCGTCGACTGCGCATTCAGTTTCAGGTCGAGACCATGCCGCCCCCATAATGAGTGTGCGCGCAGGGTCGGCTCAATCACCGCCGCGATATCGGAGCGCTGCGCTGTGTTCGACGCAAAGACGTTGCTGTCGTAAAAGGTACCGGCGGTCAGCGACGGGTTGAACATCCAGGAGCCGGAGCGAATGCCGATGGGTTCATAGCCAGGCTGTTGTCGCTTCTTCACCGGCATGTCCTCGGGCGGTATCTCTTCGCGGGTTTCCGGGTCGGTCCTGTCTGGCAGGGATGACGGCTCAAAGATTTTCTGTGCGTTCCAGGGTGAGGCGAATTCTCCGCTGGTCCACGGGATCGCCTGGGCATGCGCCGACGATCCGAGACCCAGCAGGATTGCAGCGGCCGGCGCCGGCAAGAGGTTGAAGCGGCGTCGGCCGGATACGCGTATGGAATGCGATCGTTCTCCGCTTCCTTCGGACGCATTCGTCCATGCAAGTGCAAACTCGAATCCCATCACCCATCCCTTGCGGGAGCGCGAAGGCGGCGAACACTTAACGGGCGAAGCCCATCGCTCAGAAAATGACCGTCGACTGCGCATAAGAAAGGCAGGCCTCATACTCGGGTACGCGGGCGCAAGGTGTCGAATTGTGAGATTGAAGTGATGCGCTCGCTTGCAACGCGCCTTGCCGGAAAAAGTTTTCCTCGCGTCGCAAAATATTTCGCATTGCAAAACGCCGATTGTGACGACAGCGCAACACAAACGCCGTCATCCACGCGCGAGCGCACTCACCTCATCTACAGTTCCACGATGCTAGAAGTAACGCTCCGGAACCCGAATGTTGTCGCCCGGAAAAACCGGAACGGGCGCGTCGAGAGGATAGGTCTCTTCCGTACCGGCGCCTGCGCGGCGCAGAAAGACCTTGTTTTCGTTGGCCCGATAGGTGAATCCGCCGGCGCTCGCGACCGCATCCAGGACGGTGAGCCCATGACGATACGGGTATTCGCCGCTCTTCTTGACTTCGCCGAGGATGTAATACGGCCGATACTGTGCGATCTCGACGTTCACGCGGGGATCACGCACGATTCCCTTTGCAAGCGCCGATGCGATCGACTTTTCGAGTTGTCGCGTCGTCGCGCCTGCAGCCTTGATGTGGCCGGCGAGTGGAATCGAAACCTGACCGTTATTGTTGATTTCATATTCGCCGGTGATGTCGGGCTCGCCGTAGACCTTCAGCCTGATTCGGTCGTTCGGGCCAAGAATGTAACCCTCCGCAGATGATGCGGAGGGAGGCGTTTGTGCAGAGGTTTGAACTGAAAGACCGGCACTGATGCCGGCGATTGCAAGGACGAAAAGAAGAAAGTGAAGCGTCAGGCCGGCGCTGGACGACCGTTGCTGCATGGCTGCATCTCCGTGAGTGCACGTACAGCCGCCGATGATAAAGAAGCAAACAAGGCGAAAGAATGTGATGCGGCAGTTCCATCTGCCCAAGATGCGCGCACGCAAATCACAAGTCATTGCACGCGTGTCACAAGAACAGGATCGTCGATCCTTCGATCGCAATGCAGGTCAACGTTCCCGTCCGCCACGCACAAGTGTCGATGTTGATTCGGTTATGACGAATATCCGGATGGGGCACCGGCGTGTGACCGTGCACGATGAATCTTTCGTGATTATGCGTGGACTCCAGGAACTCGTTCCGAATCCAGATCAAATCGTTAACATCCTGTTGATCGATCGGAATTCCCGGGCGAATGCCGGCATGCACGAACAAGAAATCACCGCAACTGAACTGATTGCACAAACACTGCATGAACAATTCGTGTGCACGCGGAAACGCATCAAGAAAGCGCCGATGCAGGTCGAGAGCCGTCTCGGTCTCGTCGCGCAGCTCAATGCCGTAGGATGCAAGCGTCTGCATGCCGCCCAATGGCTGCCAATACTGCAGGATGGCCGGATCCTGAAGGAACCCTTCCATCACAGCTTCGTGGTTGCCGCGCAGACACACTGCGCGATTGGCGACGAGCCGGACCGCGAGCAGATCGATCACTGTCCTGGAGTGCGGACCGCGATCAATGTAGTCGCCGAGATAGACTTCGACCGTGCGCGCGATCGGTCTACGTTGGATGTCGTCATCGATACGTGCCGTGATCTCGCTCAACAGGTCGGCCCGACCGTGGACGTCACCGACCGCATAGATGCGCGTATCGGCGGGCGCTGAAGCGTTAACGGAGCGCGAAGGTGCCGCGGATCGGTGCATGATTTGAGATATCGACCATGGAACCGCGCGGCGGTCAATGCATGATGCGCCGAGGTGCACCCTCTAGAAGAAGATCAGATAGATCAGAATTGCGATCGTGATCCACGCAATCACGTTGCCGATCAGGATACGGTTCCTCAGCCTGCGGTCGGGCGACGATCTCGACAATTTGTCGTGATGCACCAGCGCGCGGCTATGCAGACGTTCGGCCATCATGGGCGCCTCCCCGGAATTGTTCCGTGAAGTGGACGGCTCGCGAATCGCTGCCGTCTCTATTTTCTTCCGCAGCCTTGCGATGACAGCGCCAGCGCGTGCGCGTTAACCACTGTGTCTGTCGCTAGGCTGCGCCGTATCGCATAGTGTTCGATCAACAATCTCGTTCAAAACAACGACGTGACGGCCATTTGTTGCCCGTGCGGCGCGCTGCATTTGTTCGATTGAAATGTCGAGAATCGAATGATGGATTTTGTTCCGCGATTTTCGCTAATGCATAGCAGCGTCGATTCACACGCAGCTCATTAACCGGGCAAATCGAAACTAAGCGCCTCCGAACAAAACGAAATATCGCGTCGCACAAACTGCGCGACGGATTCAGTTTCGATGTTGTGAGCGACATTTTCGCTTTCGCGCCAAATTTCGCTCAAGATTCTGGAAAGTCTTAGCGACTGCGAAAGGGCTGACGTTCGCTGCTGCGGAATCGTCACGCTCTGTCCGAGCAATTCGAGCATTCCTCGGTCACCATCCGGTTCCAGCAGAGAGGAGAGTCATGACCTCGATCGTGACAGCCAACTTCGATCGGAACAACGTCACGCCGATTCGGAGAGAACGAACCCAGATATCGGTCCGGCCTGTCGAGTTTGCCGGCGGCGGTACGTATGGTGCGTATCGAGGCCGCCGGCGTTCGCGCCGTGTCGCGCGGACTGAGCCGTCGTCGTCGATTGCAAAACGCATCTTCGATATCGCTGCGGCAAGCGGCGCAATGCTGTTCTTCGCCCCTCTCCTGATCGCGATTGCAGTGGCGATAAAGGCGACGTCGCCGGGCCCGGTGCTGTTCTATCAATACCGGTACGGCTATCGAAACCGCCGCTTCAAGATCTACAAGTTTCGCACCATGCGTAACGACGCGGGCGACGTGCGCGGCATAAGGCAGACGGTGCAGGGCGACGCGCGCGTGACGCGTGTGGGGCGAATTCTGCGAAAGACCAGCCTCGACGAAATTCCGCAACTGATCAACGTGATCAAGGGCGACATGTCGCTCGTCGGGCCCCGGCCGCATGTGCCGGGAATGCTGGCAGCGGATCTGCCCTACGAAGACCTCGTGCCATATTATTTTCAGCGCCATACGGCGCGGCCGGGCATCACCGGCCTCGCGCAGGTCAGCGGTTGCAGGGGAAGCACTGCCCAGTCCGGGCCTGCGATTTCGCGGATCGATTACGATCTCCACTACATCGAGAGATGGTCGCTGCGCCTGGATATCATGATCATCATCCGCACGATCCGGAAGGAATTCCTGTCGGGAAGCGGATTCTGATCATCCGCAACGTCAATACATCGCAAGAAGAATCGAAGGACCATGCAATGGCGATGATCGAACCGCGCGGCCGTATTGTGCCCGTTCTCCTGTCAGGCGGGGCCGGCTCGCGGCTGTGGCCGCTGTCGCGCGAGACCTATCCCAAGCAATTGCTCTCGCTGCTCGGCGAAAACACCTTGCTGCAGCAAACGGCACTGCGGGTCGACGATCGTTCGCTGTTTGACGAACCGATGGTGATCGCCAACGCCGAGCATCGGTTTGCGATCGGCGAGCAGTTGCGCGCGGTCGGCATCGATCGGCCAACCATCGTGCTCGAACCGTTCGGGAGGAATACCGCTCCCGCTGTCGCGATTGCCGCGTTGCTCGCCAGTGAGAACGATCCCGACGCCGTGATACTGGCGATGCCGGTCGACCACTGGGTGCGCGATCACGCCGCGTTTCGCGCCGCGATATCGATGGGCGTCACGGCGGCGCGGTACGGTCGCTTCGTCCTGTTCGGCGTGCGGCCTTTGTCGGCGGCAACCGGGTTCGGCTATATCCGGATGGGCGACGAGCTGGAAGCCGCGTCCCCCATTCGCAACGTTGCAAGTTTTGTCGAGAAGCCGGATCTGGTGACGGTCGAGCGGCTGCTGGCCTGCGACGAGCATGTCTGGAACAGCGGGATATTTCTGCTGCCGGCGCGCCAGTTCATCGACGAATTGGCGCATCGGGCGCCGGATGTTCTCGCCGCCTGCCGCAAGGCGCTCACCGGCGCAACGCGCGATCTCGATTTTCTTCGCCTCGATGAGCGGGCTTTCGAAGCCTGCCCGTCCATCTCGATGGACTACGCGATCATGGAAAAGACCGACAATGCGGTGGCCGTTCCCGCCACGTTCGACTGGAGCGATGTCGGAAGCTGGTCGGCGTTGTGGTCGATGGCGGAAAAGGACCAGTCAGGCAATGTGGTGATTGGCGATGCAGTGATGGAAGACACCTCCGGCTGCTACGTGCGCGGTGACGGGCAACTGGTCGCGGCGCTCGGGGTCGAGGATCTCGTCATCGCCACTTCGCCTGATGTGGTGCTGGTGACCAGCCGGAAGCGCGACCAGGATGTTGGAAAACTGGTCGAGCGTCTGAAGGCAAACGGCCATCGGTCGGCGACCCAGACCCACAGCGTCCATCGCCCCTGGGGATACTATCAGTCGATCCACGCCGGCGAACGGTTTCAGGTCAAGCGAATTACCGTCAATCCCGGCGCCAAGCTGTCGCTGCAAAAACATTATCATCGCGCCGAACATTGGGTCGTGGTGAACGGCACCGCGATCGTCACGCGCGACGACGAGGAAATCCTGCTGCGCGAGAACGAGTCGATTTTTGTGCCCTTGGGATGCATGCATCGTCTGGAGAATCCCGGAAAGGTCCCTCTCAATCTGATCGAGGTCCAGTCCGGCTCCTATCTCGGGGAGGACGACATCGTCCGTGTTCAGGATATTTATGACCGCGTCTGAGGTGCGGCTGGGGGAGGCAGAAACCGCATCAAGGACGACGCACGTCGAGATTTGCGTGCGACACGAAGGGAGGCGGCAATGAACGCAAAACAACAGGTCAAAGAGCTGGTGAAAGATGCGTTTCCTTCGGTATGGCTGCAATGGCATTTCATGCGGCGCCCCAAGTCGGCGGAGCGGGAATTGTCCTATCTCGAAAAGGTCATTCCTGATGACGCGGTGACGGTCGATGTCGGCGCCAACTGCGGCCTTTACACGCGGCGGCTGGCGCGCCTTTCCCGGCAGGTCCATGCCTTCGAGCCTTCGCAGCAGATGGCCAGGCTGTTGCGCCGAACCTCGGCGCGGAATGTGAGCGTCCACGAGATCGCGCTGTCGGATCACGACGGTGATGCCGAGTTGTACATCCCGCAAGGCGACGATGGCCTGGTTTATGGCCTTGCCTCGCTGGAGGCACGAACCGACTCATCGGCCAGGTTGGTCTCTGCCCATGTGCCGATCGCGCGGCTCGACGCGGTCATCAACCAGGATGTGGCGTTCGTGAAGATCGACGTCGAAGGCCACGAGTTGAACGTCCTGAACGGCGCCGTCGAACTTCTGGAGCGTTGCCAGCCGGTATTCCTGGTGGAGGCGGAAGACCGCCATCGCGCCGAGGCGACACGCCTGGTGTTCGAGTTCTTCCGTAACAAGTCCTATCGGGGGTTCTTCCTGAAAGACAACGACGTGATCGCCGTGGAACAGTTCGATTCCCGGAGGCTCCAGGATGCCGACGCCTTGCGACCGGACGGCGGCCGCAAGGACGGGAAGTTCTACGTCAACAACTTCTTTTTCTTCCCCCGTCATCTCGATGGTGAATCGATACTGAGCAGCTAGCGCGTCGCTTTCACTTCCATCTCCGTCGGCGCGCCTCACGGCCGCGTGCGGCTTTTCAGACAGGAACCGTAATGCATATAGCGATGATTGGCGCCGGCTATGTCGGGCTGGTGTCAGGGGCGTGTTTTTCAGATTTTGGGCATCAGGTGGTCTGTATCGATAGCAATGCAGAGAAGGTTGCGAGCCTCAACAATGGAGAGATGCCGATTCACGAGCCCGGACTTGCCGAACTGGTGGCGCGAAATGTAGGCCAAGGCCGTCTGTCATTTGCGAGCGATCTGAAATCGGCCGTATGCGAGGCGGAAGTCGTGTTCATCGCGGTAGGCACGCCGTCGCGCCGCGGCGATGGTCATGCCGATCTTTCCTATGTCTATGCGGCCGCGCGCGAGATCGCGACCGTGCTTCCGGAGCGGGCGGTGGTGGTCACCAAGTCGACGGTTCCGGTCGGGACCGGCGACGAGGTCGAGCGCATCATACGCGAAGAGAATCCGACAGCCACGGTCGCGGTCGTCTCGAATCCTGAGTTCCTGCGCGAGGGGGCGGCGATCCGCGACTTCAAGCATCCCGACCGGATCGTGATCGGAACGGATGACCCACGCGCCCGCAGCGCGATGGCCGAAGTGTACCGGCCGCTTCACCTCAACGCATCGCCGATCCTCTATACGGATCGCCGGACCGCGGAGCTGACGAAATATGCCGCCAACTCCTTCCTTGCCACCAAGATCGCCTTCATCAACGAGATCGCGGACCTTGCAGAAAAGGTCGGCGCCAATGTGCAGGAAGTCGCGCGCGGGATCGGCCTCGACAACCGGATCGGTCAGAAGTTCCTGCACGCAGGGCCGGGTTTCGGCGGATCCTGCTTTCCGAAGGATGCGATGGCGCTGATCAAGACCGGCCAGGACAATGAATCGCCGGTGCGGATCGTGGAAACGGTGGTTGCCGTCAACGACCAGCGCAAGCGGGCAATGGCGCGCAAGGTCGCGAACGCGTTCGGCGGCAATCTCCGGGGAAAATCGATCGCGGTCCTCGGCGTCACCTTCAAGCCCGATACCGACGATATGCGCGACGCGCCGTCGATTCCCCTGATCACCGCGCTGCAGGACATGGGCGCCGAGGTTCGCGTCTTCGATCCCGTCGGCATGGAGCAGGCGAAGAAGGTGTTCGAGAATGTCACCTTCTGCGAGAACGCCTACCGTTGCGCAAAAGGGTGCCACGCGCTCGTCATCGTGACTGAATGGGAGCAGTTCCGAGCGCTGGACCTCAAGGAGTTGTCCACCATCATGGCCTGCCCCGTCATCGTCGATCTGCGCAACATCTACTCTCCGGAGGAGGTGAGGCGGAACGGCTTTCTGTACTGCGGCGTTGGTCGGCCGAAATCGGTGGCCTACTGAGACACATGAGCCGCCATGACATCGGCTGGTTAAGGATGCACGGATGATAATGCCGGATCAGGCAATTCTGGTAACGGGGGCTGCGGGGTTCATCGGATTCCACGTAGCGCAGCGGTTGCTGCAGTCCGGCCATCGCGTCGTCGGGCTCGATAATCTCAATGCATATTATGATCCGCGGCTGAAGGCGGCCCGGCTCGATATCCTCCGCAACGACCCGCGCTTTCATTTCGAAAGGCTGGATGTGGCGGACCGCGTTGCGATACCGGCGCTGTTCGCGCGGTACCGGTTTCCCGTCGTCATCCATCTGGCGGCGCAAGCGGGCGTGCGCTACTCGCTGCAGGACCCGCACGCCTATGTCGACGCCAATCTGGTCGGCTTCACCAATATTCTGGAAGGATGCCGGCACAATGGCTGCCGTCATCTGCTGTTCGCGTCCTCCTCGTCCGTTTACGGGGCCAACCGGAAGCTGCCGTTCTCGGTGCATGACAACGTGGATCATCCGATCAGCCTCTATGCCGCGAGCAAGAAGGCCAACGAGTTGATGGCCCATTCGTACAGCCATCTCTATGGTATCCCCTGCACCGGCTTGCGGTTCTTCACGGTGTACGGCCCGTGGTATCGGCCCGACATGGCGCTGTTCGTGTTTGCGGACGCGATCGTCCGCGGCAATCCCGTCAAGCTGTTCAACGGGGGCCGGATGCTTCGCGACTTCACCTATGTCGACGACGTGACGGAAGCCTTGGTGCGCCTGATCGACCTTGCGCCGCAAGTTGGGCAGCCCGGGCCTGCGCTGGGCGGAATTCAGGATCCGGGATCGAGCATCGCCCCCTGGCGCATCTATAATGTCGGCAACAACAAGCCGCAGGAATTGATGCTCGTGCTCGATATTCTCGAGCAGGAGCTCGGGCGCAAGGCCAACAAGGAAATGCTTCCGATGCAGCCGGGAGACGTGCCGACGACCTATGCCGATGTCGATGATCTCGTGCGCGACGTAGGTTTCCGGCCGGCGACTCCGATCGAGGACGGCATCCGCAGGTTCGCGAGCTGGTATCGCAGCTATTGTGAGATTTAGTCGGTTGGCGAGCTGGCGCGAAAGTCCCGTGGCGTGGCGCCAAATCTGTCCTTGAACGTGCGCGTGGCATGGGCGGCATCGGCGAAGCCGCATTGATGCGCAAGTCTCGCGATCGGAACGTCCGCAAGCGAAGCCCGCCGCAGCAGGTCTTTGAACAATTCGACACGCAGATGAAGGACGTGGCGTTCGAACGTGGTTTCGCGGTCGGCGAAGATACGATGAAACGTTCGTTCCGAGACGCCGAACTCGGCGGCGAGCATCGGCGCCGATCGAACGTTACTGATATTTGTCCTCAGATGGCCGTCGATCAGGTGAAACAGATTCGGCCGGGTGAGTTGATGGTTGGCCCCAGCGGCGACGCGCAGCAGGGCCGACAGATAGGCTGCGATGTCAGGACCGGCACGCTTATCAGATGCGCTTGGCACTGAGATGGCCGCGTGCACGAAGCCCGCGATCGAACGCGCCATCGTGCCCGACAGTGGCACAGGTCTGGCGCATAAGCGCTCCGCTTCGGGGACGGCGCGCAACAAGGATGCGGCGGGCACGGTTGCGATCAGCACTTCGGCGCGTTGTTCGGGGCCGAACAGCCGATCCTCGAACGGACGCCGCGCATCGTAGAGCACGCCATATCCCGGATTGATCGTGCCCTCGTTGCCGGCTTGCACCATGGCGCTTCGCCCGCGGCGCTGGAAGTCGAACATGAATTCGTCCGAGCCGGCCCGGCTTACGAGCCTGGCGTCGCGGGTGTAGCATTGCGGGCTGCTGTCGAAACGGACGAGCCTGGCGTCGCCGATCTCGACGAACTCGAAGTGACCGCTGACGATGGTGGAGCCGAGCGGCTTGGTCTCGATATTGGCGAATGACCGGCAGATCGCTTCGGTCCAAAAGGCCTGACGCTCCGTCGGGCGGATCGGGTCGGTGGAGACGCTGATCGGCATCGTACGAACAAGATCCGGTTTGTGGACCCCCAGCGTCGCCCAGGACCGGTGGCTCTGGCAAGGGCCGAACCGGCCGGAGGTGGCAGGTTCATTCAAGACGCGGCGTCTCGACCCGCCGTAACCTGCCGTCAAATCCCGGGGAATTTGGTCCGATATGGTATGCACCAAGCCATCTGCCGGCATAGATGCCGGTCATCCGCTCGATCCGCTCAGCGAGACCGAAGTCGCGCTGGCGTCCGAAATCTTGAAGAAAGAAAAGAGGCTCGGCCCGCACGCGCGATTTTCGCATGTGCAACTCGAAGAGCCGGCCAAGTCCGACGTCCTTGGCTGGAAGTCGGCGGCCGGGCTGCCGCGGCGGGCCGCCGTCACTCTGTTCGACAGCAAGACCGGTGCGACGCATGTCGCGACGGTAGATCTCGATTCGAGGCGCGTGACGGAGTGGCTGGAGCATTCGACCAAGGCCCATCCTTACGGCCAGCCGCCGATCACGATCGAGGAGGTGTTCAAGGTCGGCGACATCGTCAAGGCCGACGCGGACTGGCGGCGTGCGATGAAGCGGCGCGGGCTCGATGACAGGGACATCGAGCTGGTTCAGGTCGACCCGTTTTCAGCCGGCTACTTCGACCGGGAGGTGGAGAAGGGCCGCAGGCTGGTCAGCGCCGTGTCCTACTGGCGTAGGGATCTCAAGGACAATGGCTATGCGCACCCGATCGAAGGCGTGGTCGCGCTGGTCGATCTGATCGAGAACAGGATTGTCCATCTGGTCGACGAGCCCGACATCATTCCGGTCCCGAAGAAATCGCGCAACTACGACCGCGCATCGATCCCGCAAACCCGCAAGGACGTGAAGCCACTGGATGTCGTGCAGAAGGACGGCCCGAACTTCACGGTCGAGGGATGGAAGGTTAATTGGCAGAACTGGTCGTTCCGCGTCGGCTGGACCGCGCGCGAAGGCCTGGTGCTGCACCAGATCTCATTTCGCGACGGTGCGCGCGAGCGGCCGATCATCTACCGGGCCAGTGTCACCGACATGATCGTTCCCTACGCCGATCCGACCGCCAACCATTTCTGGAAATGTGCGTTCGACGCCGGCGAGTACGGGCTCGGCAAGCTCGCCAACGCGCTCGAACTCGGCTGCGACTGCCTCGGCCATATCCATTATTTCGATGTGCCGGTCGCCGACGATTACGGCCAGCCCACGATCATGAAGAATGCGATCTGCCTGCACGAGGAGGATTTCGGGATCCTCTGGAAGCATTACGAATTCCGCAACGAGACCTTCGAAGTGCGGCGGTCACGGCGCCTCGTCATCTCCTTCTTCACCACTGTCGGAAACTACGATTACGGATTCTTCTGGTACTTCTACCAGGACGGCACCATTCAGCTCGAAGTCAAGCTTACCGGCATCATCCAGACGGCGGCGATCGCGCCCGGCAAGCCCTATCCGTGGGGCGGCATGGTCGCTGAGAATCTCGGTGGTCCGACCCACCAGCATTTCTTTAATGCCCGCCTGCATATGATGCTGGACGGCGACGGCAATACAGTGACGGAGCACGAATTCCGGCCGCGGCCGTGGGGCACCGACAACCCCTATGGCAACGTATTCGACACCACGTCGCGGGTTCTCTCGCGTGAGCGCGACGCGGTCCGCGAGGCCGATGGGAGGACCGGACGGTACTGGAAGATCACCAATCCCAATCAGAAGAACAGCGTCGGCGGCCCGACGGCCTACAAGCTCCTGGCGCACAGCGCGCCCGTAATGCTGGCGCAGGAGGGCTGCTACATGACCGAGCGCGGCGGCTTTGCGACCAAGCATATCTGGGTGACGCGCTACGCACCCGACGAGCGCTATGCCAGCGGCGAGTTTCCGAACCAGCATGCCGGCGGCGACGGCCTGCCGAAATACATTGCGAAAAACCGCGCAATCGAAAACCAGGATATCGTGGTCTGGCACAGTTTTGGGGCGACGCATGTCTGCCGCCCTGAGGATTTTCCGGTGATGCCGGTCGAGTACGTCGGCTTCACGCTGAAGCCGAACGGCTTCTTTGCCGAGAATCCGGCGATGGACCTGCCGCCTGACCGGAACAGCGCCAGCCGGGACAACCGGGATAAGGGTTCGTGCTGCGGCTGACGGTTCGCGCGCTCGCTTTTCATTTCTACAAAAAGGAGACTGACCATGAATCGCAGGAAGCTCCTCAAGATCGCCGGGGCCGGTTTGCGGCGCCCGCCATCGCCCAATAATCAGGCGGATCCGCGCCTGACGGCTGGCATATCGGGGGCTTGAATTGGATATTCGCACCGGCCGGCCTGTCACCCTTGCGTCAAACGGCATGGTGACGTCGCCGCATTCGCTCGCTTCCGCTGCCGGCCTCGATGTGCTTCGCGCCGGCGGCTCCGCCGTCGATGCCGCGATCGCGGCGAGCTCAGTGCTTGCGGTCATCTATCCGCACATGACCGGTCTCGGCGGCGATGCGTTCTGGCTCATTCATGACGGCGCGAGTGGCGAGATCCGTTACCTGAATGGCGGTGGCAAGGCAGCCGAGAGTGCCACGCTGGCCGCGCTCGAAGCGCGCGGGCTGAACGAGATTCCGCTTCGGGGCATCGTGCCGGCGACCCTGACGGTGCCGGGCGCGGTGGCGAGCTGGATCGAGGCGCATGGCGTCCATGGGCGGCTGCCGCTCCGGCGTGTGCTGGAAAGCGCCATTGGTTATGCGTGCGCCGGCTTTCCGGTTACCGGCCGCCTTGCAAGCTTCATCGAGATGACGCGCGACGATCTGGTGCGAGATCAAGAGGCCGCAGGGCTTTTCTTTCCCGATGGGGCGGCAGCGCAGCCGGGCACGAAGCTTGCCAACGCAAATCTAGCGCGCACACTGCAATCGATCGCGGATGACGGGTGGTCCGGCTTTTATGAAGGAGCGGTCGCGGCCGAGATGGCGCGCTTCTCGGAATCCGCGGGCGGGCTGTTCCGGCTTGCCGATTTCGGCCGGCAAAAGGCCGTCTGGGGCGAGCCCCTTGTTGGCCGCTACCGCGACGTCATGGTCTTCAACACGCCGCCGCCGACGCAGGGTTTTACCGTGCTCGAAATGTTCAACCTCCTTGAGGCCCACGAGTTGCACGACAAGGATTTTCTCGGGCCCGATCATGTCCATCTCCTGGTACAGGCCAAACAGATCGCCTACCACGACCGCGATCATGTGCTCGCCGATCCCCTGTTTGCCGATGTGCCGGTCGAGCGATTGATATCAAAGGAATACGCGCACCTGCGCGGCCGGCTGATCGACGGCACGTCCGCCTTGAAATGGGACCTGGTGCCGTCGTTCGGCAGCCTGTCCGGCGATACGGTTTATGTCGCCGCCGTCGATCGCAACGGCAATGCGGCGTCGCTGATTCAAAGCCTGTATGGGGCCTTCGGATCCTGCGTCGTTGCGGGAAACACGGGCGTCATCCTGCAAAATCGCGGCGCGTATTTCTCGCTGGATCGTAGTCACCCCAATCGCCTCGAGCCCGGCAAGATCCCGCTGCATACGCTGATTGCCTCGATGGCCAAGCGCGACGGCAAGCTGTCGAGCGTGCTCGGCTGCATGGGGGCGGATGGCCAGCCGCAGATCCAGCTCCAGCTCTATGCCGCGATGATCGATTTCGGTCTCGACATCCAGGAAGCGATCGAGATGCCGCGGTTCCTGTCCGGCCGCTTCGCGCTCGGCGAGGCGCGCGACACGCTGCATATCGAGAGCCGATTCCCCGAAGCTACGATCGATGCGCTCGCGCGGCGCGGCCACGCAATCAATCGATGGGACGCCTGGAACGAAATGGCCGGTCACGCGCACGGCATCACGATCGATCGGCGGAACGGCATGTTGAGCGGCGGTTCCGACCCGCGCAGCGACGGAGCTGCGATCGGCTACTAAGCACGAGGCTGTCATTGGCCGGCCTGTTTGTTTTGCGCTATCACTCCTCCAATTTGGAGTGACGCCGATGCCGTTATGGACCTGCGAGCAATGTGGGGCCCAGTTTCCTGAAAGCGCTGAGCCGCCGTCAGCGTGCTTGGTCTGCGAAGACGAGCGGCAATTTGTGAACTGGAAGGGTCAGGCATGGCTCACGCGCGAGGAACTAACGAAACGCTACAAGCTCGTCTGGCGTGACGATCTCGGCATTCCCGGCATCAGCATGCAGCCGGGCTTTGCGATCGGACAACGCGCACTGTTGGTGCGGGAGCCCGATGGTTGCGTGATGTGGGATTGTGTGCCGATGGTTACCCGCGAAGCCATCGACTATGTCCGCGCCCTCGGCGGCCTGAAGGCGATTGCCGTCTCGCATCCGCATTACTATGGCGCGGTTGCCGACTGGAGCGAAGCGTTCGGCGGCGTGCCGGTCTACCTGCATGGCGACGATCGCGCCTTCGTCACCCGGCCGCATCCCACCATCGTGCCGTGGAGCGGCGACAGCCACAGGCTCTCCGACGACATTCTTCTGCTGCGGACCGGCGGACATTTCGCCGGCGGCACGATCCTTCATTGGCGCGCGGGCGCGGAGGGGAGGGGTGCATTGCTCACGGGGGACGTTGCGATGGTCGCGATGGACCGCCGCTCACTCAGCTTCATGTATAGCTTTCCAAACTACATTCCGCTCAATGCCGCCGCGGTGCGCCGCATCGCAAGTGTAGTCGAGCCGCTGGTCTTCGACCGCATCTATGGCGCGTGGTGGGGCCGCAACATCGAAGGCAATGCCAGGGTGGCGTTCGAAATGTCCGTCCGGCGGTATATCGCAGCGATCTCCGGCTGAAAGTCCGCCGCGTTGTCGATCATCGCCGGGACAAGATGCGGGGGCTACTGCCCCGCAGCATGACCACCCCGGCTATTCTGCGGCCGGGCTAGCGGTTACCCACGCCGACTGCGGCTGCGCCTCGCGGCATCGGCGCCGGCTTTTGCGACGGCTGCAGCGGGATGGGTGCGCTCCTCGGCTCGTTGAGCCAGCCGGTGAGGCGCGACATCAACCCCGTCTGTTCGACCGTGCGCGCTTCCTGCACGAAGGGGTCCGTGTAGCATCGGGCGCCGCCAGCCTTCGCGATCCGCGCTACCGCATCCGTCATCGCCGGCGCGCCCGCGGTATAGACCACGTCGTCCGGCGTTAGCTTCGGCAGATGATCGGTCGGCCTGCCGCTCTGAATCGCGTGCGAGATTTGCTGCGGCTCCGACACCATCGGGATCAGGGTGACGTTGGGAAACAGCGCCAGCCGGCACAGCGCGGCATGCATGTAGAGCGAGCGGATGCTGCGGGCCTGCACGATGAAGACCATGTCGCGCTGCGGCTGCTCCATGATCGCGGCAACCGCGACCGACCACATCGGGGCGAAACCGGTGCCGCTGGCGACGAGAACGATACGGCCGGCATGGCCTTTCCTGAAAAAGGCGCGGCCGTACGGTCCCGTCAGCTTGACGCGGTGCCCGGGGCGGATTTCGCGGCCGAGCGCCGAGGATACCAGCCCGTCCGTCACCTTCCGGATGTGAAAGTGCAGCAGGCGATCGTGGGGAGGGCCTTCCAGCGGATAGGTCGGGCTGTAGGACCGTGCCGGGAATCCCTGAAACTGCAGCTTGCAATACTGGCCGGGAAGGTAATCGAGCGGCTTCGGCAGCTCCACATCGACGCCAACCACGTCGGGCGCGAGCTGAACGGTCTGCGCCACTTCCGCCGACAACGCCACCGGCTCGGGAGCGGCTTCGATCGCAATCTCGAGATCGGAGACGATTCTGGCCTGGCAGGCATGGATCATGTCGTCGCCCCGGCTGTGGCCGCCGAACACCGTGCCGTCGACGAGGCGCACGCGGCAGGCGCCGCAAATTCCGGAGCGGCAATCGTGCGGAAGATCGACGCCGTTCATCAACGCCCAATCGAGCAGAAGCTCGCCGCGATTCGCCAGAAACGGCTCGTCGTTGATCGTGACTTTGCAAATCTTTGACATTTATTCCACCTCGATACGAATGGGCCGGACGTGCCGTGTATGTCTGATCTGGCTGTGGTCGAAAGCGGCGACCCGCATGAAGACGCCGGTCTTGATCGGCACGTCAAACTGGCTGACGGTGTCGAGCCGACGTTTCACCTCGAGCGCCCAATGGCCGGAAGCCCAGCGGGCTGCACTTCGAACGTCGGCGCGGTCGCCTGAAAATTCCCCGCCCAGGATGACGCCCGGGATCACGGTGCCGGTCGGGATGCGCGCATCGGTGTCGGTCGAATAGGGCACTGAATCCTGATCGGTCATGAACCAGCGCGCGCCGTCGCTTTCGCCATGGTTGGGATCGAGATCGATATCCCCCAATGCGGCGGTGGTGGCAGCGACGACTTTGGGCAGGCGCAGCGGCGCGACCAAGCGGCTGCGGCGCGGACCACCTGACGTGTCGGCCTCGACGGTGAAATTGTCCCGGTAGCTTGCCGTTCCCGGATCGGGCGCGAAGCCGCCTTTGTACGGAACGACGTTGGCCGCTTGCATCGGGGTAGGATTCAGCGGCGGCCCGAAATGCGCGTCGTCCATCCATCCGGTCGCGCCGCTGGTGGCTTTCCACTGCCAGACATCGGCATAGCCGGTTGCCGTGTAATGCAGCCCGCGGCCGCTCATGGTGGCTGGCGCGCCGGCAACCGGCTGCGGCCCCGGATGGAAGGTTCGCCCGCCGGCCAGCGTGACATCCGACGTGGTCAGCAGCACCGAAAACTTGTCTTCGTTGTACTGATGCTCGTCGCCGAGCTGAAAGCCGGAATGCAGCAGATGCCATCCGTCACCTTCCTTGACGAGCGGCAGGTGCTTCAGCGAGCGGGTCGAATCCTGCCAGGTGAAAAGGAAATACGCATAGGTGCCGTCATGCACCGCGCGAATCTCGATTCTGGCTTCTCCCTTGCCGTCGAAGTTTCCGCCTTCTCCGGTGAGCAGCGAGAACGGCTTGACGCCGCGCCAGGCCCGATCGGACGTATCACCGTCGAGGCTTGGTGCGTCGGCGGGATTGATGCGGCGAATCTGCACGCTGTCGACCGCCAGCCGATCGGTAGCGACGATGAGCGACGCGCCCGTGATCGCGGCGGCGGCCGCGACCACGAACGCATTGGCCTGCAGGGTCGGGTTTCGCGATCGCGCAGGGCCGGCCGGCGGGCGGGGCGCCGGATCTGCTTCAGATGCTCGATCGCGGCGCATGTCTGCGCGCGGCTGCAGCGGATGGGGTACTTCGGGCGGCGCATCGAGATTTTCGGATTCCGGCGGGCGCGCCGACCGCTCGGCCAGCAGGCCCAGCAGTTCGACGGCGTCGAGCCGCGGCGGCGGCGCAGGCAGCGGGGCGGGACGAAAGATGCGCAGCAGTTGCGAAGCGCCGCCGCTCTTGTACTGGGTCAGCACATGAAGGACGACAAAGGCGAGGATCACCCAGGTCCCCACCCAATGCAGCATCGCCACGTCGTAGCCGGAGTAGAAGCCGAAATAGAGTGCGCCGCCGCTGACCAGCAGCCCAAGCATCGTGACAAAGAAAATCCAGTACATCAGGGCGATCACGGCGCTTAACCTCGCCTGCCCGCGGCCGAACAGCCCGCGCAGGCGAACCTTGTCGAGCTGGACGCGGCGCCCGAGTCCGGAGCGGACCATATAGACGATGTAGCCGATCGCCACGGCGACCAGGACGATCGCGGCCTGCATATGGGCGATCCATACGCTGTCGCGCGGCAGTACGGCATCGAACCAGTTGATCCAGGTCCGGTCAGGCGTTTCGGTCGCAATGCGTAAGCCGGTGACGAGCGCAACGGCGAAGGCTGCCACGAACGTCCAGTGTAGAATGATCGTCCCATAGTCCGTCTTACGCTGCCTCACGCATACGCCCCGCTACTTCACTTCCCGGTCAGCAACCGTTGGCGTCGTTTCCCCAACCGCCGATGTCGCTGCCGTACCAATGATGATCCCAAAGCCGCTGTTGAGGTCATCGTCTAGATCGTTTCCGGACGCAGGCCGATGAAAAGGTCTTCTGTACGCCCCGCCGCGTGAGCCGGATCGGCGAACGCGTTTCTTGATGTGATGCATTGGCCTCCAGCGCCGCGAGAGCATCCGCGACGGCTGGAGGCCGCGCCGCGCGCCGCTATCCCCACATGTGATGCAAATGATGTGCGAATTCGGGCATGTCCGAATGGCTGTGATCGACGACGATCGTGGGGGCTTCCGTCGTTACAATCGGGACCGGCACATCGCCGATCGCGATAGTGGCAACTTGCGGCGCGGCCTGGGTTTCGCTAGCGCCCGCGATGTTGATGGCCTGCTGTCCAGGCAAGTTCGGCTGGCCTTGTGCAGTCATGCTTGCCAGATTGATATCGCCCGTAACGATATCGGTGATATCGCCACTGCTGTCCTGTGCCGCACCGACAGGGACGTCCCCCTTGTTGACATGGCTGAGTTCGAGCTGGATCTGCTGCACGATCTCGTCGGCATCGTCGACGGTCAACCCAACGAACAGCTCAGGGTTTGCAGCTATCAACGCTTCCATCTCTGCTATCGCAGCATCGAGGTTCTCGTCGATCTGCGCCGTGTTCTCGGCGTCGCAAGCCTCCGCCAGATTGGTGGTCTCCGCCGAATTGGCATCTGGCGCGGTGGCCGCCGTCCTGTCAGCGCGGACACCCTCGGGCGCCGCGATTGGTTCGGTTACCCCGTTCTGCGCCGCCGGATTCGCCAGCACGGGATCGGTGTTGACGGTGTTGAGGATACTGAGATGGCTGGCGCGGAGCGCTTGTTCTGCGCCGGGCATGCCACCACCGCTCACCGAGGTGTTGGCTGCCGAGATGGCGCTCGTGATGTCGGACAAGATCGCCTGAACATGGCCGAGCGCGGCGCCGGAAAACTGGCCTGTATTGAGTTCGGCCAGCAGATTGTTCTGCACCGTGGTGAGATCGTTGGTGCGGTGTGCAGTGCTGCCAGCTCCCTGGCCGCCTTGGTCGAGGGCGTTTTGCGGCGAAGTATCCGTCGGCGGTCGAGCCATGCCGCTGAAGGTGGTGCCGAGGTCGGAGAAACTCGAACCGATCGGTCGTGTCGTCGTTGGGTTGTCCGGCAGCGTTTCCTCTGATGGCATCGTGGACGGCGAAGCCGGAGCGACCGACGGATCGACGACTTGATCGATCGGGAGATCGAGATCAACGTCGGGTTGATGTTCGTGAGCAAAGCGAGCCATTATTGTTCGTCCCCCGCTATCCCTGCAATTTCATGACGTGTGGGCACAGCCTCCCGCCGGGGAGCAGGATGTGCGCACGGTGAAGGATCATTTAGCTTCATGGCGTCTTTCGGCCGACACAGCGACCAATGCGCGCTGAAGCAAGGTGATAGACGGACGAATCCGTGACGCGCACCGCGCCGAAAAACGACGAAAATAGCACGCGCGGGGAGGTTGTTGTCAGCTTCCGTCGCACGAATCCGAAGCGTCTGCTCTCACGCGCCGGGATGTTGTTCGATCGTGCACTTCGGAGCGGCAACAAAGCAGTATTTGCCATCGTTCTACCCTCACGTGAACTCGAACAATTGGCATTCGTCGTATTCTCGCCGAAAAATGGTCTGCATCGCGCGTCATGGAGGCTTGCAGGGAGACCCGACGCTTCAAGCGGGTCAAAGGGCAGTTCAATGGGTATCGCTCAGGGTCAGGCACAGGGCCGAGCGCGGGCAGCGGCGGCGCCCCGTGCGATTTCGGGCCTGTTTTCGACGCTGGCCGCCGACGATCCCGTTGCGAACGCGATGCGCGCGAGCGGACGCCGCATGATCGGCGTCGCCGTGTTCAGCGGCGTCATCAACATCCTGATGCTGTCGGGTTCACTCTATATGCTGCAGGTGTACGACCGGGTCATCCCGAGCCGTAACCTTGCGACCCTGTTCGGTCTGTCCCTGATGGTGCTGTTTGCCTATCTGGTGCAGGGATATTTCGACGCCATGCGGTCGCGGATGCTCTGCCGGATCGCAACGCTGTTCGACGCCGGGCTGCAGACATCGATCCACTCGGCGCTCGCTACCTTGCCGCTGCGCGGGGTCAAGCCGGTCCTGATGCAGCAGCCGCTGCGCGATCTCGATCAGGTGCGCACCTTCATGTCGGGCATGGGGCCGACGGCGTTCCTGGACATGCCTTGGATCCCGGTCTTTCTGATCGGGCTGTTTCTGTTTCACCCGCTGATCGGCTTCACGGCGCTGCTCGGCACCGCGGCGATCATTGCCATGACGCTGCTGACCGAGCGGATCTCGCGCGGCTCCGCCAAGGCGGCGATGGATATGAACGCGCAGCGGCAGGTGCTGGCGGATGCGACGCAGCGCAACGCGGAAATCGTTCGGGCGCTCGGCATGACGGACCGATTGACGGCGCGCTGGTCGCAAGCCAACGAACGGTACCTGCAGGAAAACATCCGCGCGAGCGACGTCTATGCCAATCTTGGCTCGGCCGCGAAGGTGCTGCGCTACATTCTGCAATCGGGAATGCTGGGCATAGGCGCCTATCTCGTCATCGCCGACAAGGCGTCGGGCGGCATCATGATTGCGTCCTCGATCCTGATGGGACGCGCGCTCGCGCCCGTCGAAATCGCGCTGGGGACCTGGAAGCAACTGGCTTCCGCCCGCCAGGGCCTCGCCCGGCTGCGTGACATCTGCAAGGCGACCGCGCCGCCTCCGGCGCCGCCGGTCAAGCTGCCGCGTCCCTGCCGCGAACTCTCCGTGCAGAATCTTGCGGTGGCTGCGCCGGGCTTCGATATGCCGATCGTGTCTGGTGTCACGTTTTCGCTCAAGGCCGGCGCGGGGCTGGCGCTGCTCGGGGCGAGCGCGTCGGGCAAGACATCGCTCTCCAAGGCGCTGGTTGGAATCTGGCCGGCGCATCGCGGCGCCGTGCGACTAGACGGCGCGGCGCTCGATCAATGGCGCAACGAGGATCTCGGCCGGCACATCGGCTATCTTCCGCAGGATGTCGGCTTGTTCGACGGCACCGTGGCCGAGAACATCTGCCGTTTCGACGAGAATGCGACCTCCGACGCCATCCTCAAGGCCGCGCAGATCGCCGGCGTCCATGACATCATCCTGCGCCTGCCGGAAGGCTACGCGACGCGGATAGGGGCGGGCGGCATATCGTTGTCGGCTGGCCAGAAGCAGCGCGTTGGCTTGGCGCGCGCCGTGTTCGGCGACCCGTTCCTGTTGGTGCTCGATGAGCCCAACGCCAATCTGGATGCCGACGGCGAGAACGCCTTGACGCGCGCCATCTCCATCATGCGTCAGAATAAATCCATCGTCGTCGTCATCTCGCACCGCCCGAGCGCGCTCTCCGCGCTTGATATGACGATGGTGCTCTACGAGGGCAAAGCGATCGCGTTCGGCCCGAGCGAAGAGGTGTTCGCGCGCGTTCGCAACGCCAACGGCAAGGGGGCGCCGTCGCAGCCGCCGCCGCAAGCCAAGGCAGAGCAGCGCGCATCGCTTGCCGAGAGTGTTTCGTCATGAAGAATTTTGATCACGTCCATGCCGACGAAAGAGTGGTGCGGAGCCGGTTCGAAGGAACGGATGCCGAGGCGGCTGCGCCGCAAGGCCAGGCGCTGATCCTCGAACTGCAGCGATTGCGGCAGGCCTTTGAGCAGGACAATCTGCAGGACCAGCGGCCGCCGCTGCGGCATCCACCGCGCGACGAACCACGTCCGGGCGCGCGGCGTCCGGCCCGGCCGAAGCGGCGGAAAAAGGGCAAGATGAGTCGCGTGCTCGATGCGTGGCTCGGCCCTTTTGGATCGCAGTCCGACAGCCTCGATGCCGAGCCGCCGCCGGCGCGCAGTGGACGCGCGGCGCGTGAGCCGCAGTTTATGCCGCCGCCACGGACGGCCAGCCCCC
>NZ_LLXX01000179.1:26880-43734 GCF_001440405.1 Bradyrhizobium valentinum | reverse complement strand
GGCTGCGGCCCAGCCGCCGGCTTCCGCCGGACAAGCCGCGCAGGCGCCGCAACACGCCGACGGGATCGCGCCCAAGCCGGCGGCGCAAGCCAAACGGAATGGGCGGTCGGTTCGGGTTGCCGGTTTGAAGAAGCGTTGATCGGGCCAGTTCTGATCGAATGGATCAGGACCGCCTTCTAATCATTTGTTTTGATGCATTTCCTGAGCCCGCAATCAGGACAGGCTCAATTCGTCACGATCTTGGCGATGCAGAGCAGGATGACGATGGCGAGGAACAGGAGGTCGATATAGGCCTTGATCTCGCCGGCATGGCGGAACGCGCCGACGTCGGTGATGACCTGCTTGCGCGTAGACGTCGAATTGGGCCCCTCGCCCAGCGCCGCCACGAGGCGGCGCGCCTCTAATTCCAGCCGCTCGATGCGCTGGAAGAAGTGAAACGACCGCAGCGCCGACGCCGCGTGCATGCCGGCATAGACCAGCACGAGAACTGCGACCACCACGCGGTGCTGGTACTTTTCGAGGAAATTCAGAGCGAAATAGACCAGCGCCAGGAACACGAAGTTGGAGAGGAATCGATAGGTGTAGCTCAGAAACAGCATGAAGATGCTCCGGGTGGTCTTGGTCGCGTCGAACTTCCTGGAAGCGCCGAACGGCGAAGCCGGCGGGAATCAGCAGCCGGCCGGCCCGTCCAGTTTACGCGAACGGTGCGACGGTAGGGATATCCACCCGCAGCCCTCAGCAAAGGATTCGCGGGGCCGTGTCATTGCGGACACGCGAACACCTCGCAGAATTGTATTCGGCCCAAACTGCAACATTGCGGTGCGCTCGGAGGGTATCGGATCACCCAAGTATACTACGGTGTTACAAACGGATGCGGACCTGCCTTATCAGCCAGTGCGGCCACCGCAGCAGCGCTGTGAGGCTGTTCTGGCCGTCGGGTACCGCAAAGAGGACCCGCCATTTGCGGCGGGTGCGAGTCTAGGGAGAACCTGCAAACTAACCTGATTCGCGGCACCAGCGTGTACCGCAATTCACACACGCTATTCGAAAAACAGACCTGATCAATGTTCCGGATTTCTCGCGGCGGCTATACTTTGCCTTCGATCATCTTGAGTTTGACGCTCTCGCAGGTCTTCCGAACCTGCTCGGTAAAGATCGAGCATTCTTCGATGCGCTTGAAGATCTTCTTGGCTTCCTCACGATACGAGGCTGCGGTATCGCGCATGAAGGCAATGGCATTATGCACTTCGGCGGTCATCGCCTCGCATTTCTTCGCCGCGTTGATCAGCTCGGCTCCCATGGCTTCGATCTCCTTGGCGGCGGCTTCATAGTCACGTACCACAGCCTCGGCAGTGAGCGCGCCGACGCGCGTAACGCCCTCTTCATGCTCGACATAGTCCGGCATCGGCCCCGACGGGGCCGCCCTGATCGCAGGAAGGCTCCCTACGACATCTTCTTCAAGCTTGGCTAAATCCAGCGGCGCAGTTCGGTGAAGTCGTTCGATGCTCGCCATCGGTCATTCCTTCCATCACTCGATGAACAACCCCCAGCGCGCGAACATAGCGACCGATTCGTGGCGGAATCCTGCATCGAAAGAAGCAACGAGAAGGCGAGCGTGTGAATACAAGCGCCGTGGGATGGCCTGGGCGCTTCTATTCACTCGAAGCCGCATCCGGCCCACGCATTAACCATGCCGGTGTATCGGGCTGCGCGCGCCCTACGCTTAATGCGCATTTAATAGTTTTGCTTCACTGATTGACGTTCCAGCGCAACGTCTTTCACGCCGCAAGAACTGCGGGCCGCACTCAACCTCTTCAGGAGGATCGATTGAGGACGCCTCTTATTTGCGCGCTGGCTACCACCCTGGTCGGTTGCAGTAGCCAGCCATCAACACAGCCATCATGCGTTGGCCTGAACCCGCTAGCCTGCCTGACCGCGGTTCATGTGCCGATTGAACCTGAACCAGATGAAAGCGATTCTGCCACGACGAAACCTGTATCGACCGTCGCCTGGCGCGGCGACAGGCCACCCCGGTCTCACGCGGACCACGCCGTCCGCCGAACACCTAAGCCAATCAAGGTCGCGGCGAAAGCCGCGTCTGCTGTCCCGATACCGCTTCCTTCCCCGCAAACAAACCAGCAGACAACAGGCAATGCCGCTGCTTCCGAAGCTGCTCGCGCAAGCGCCGCAGATCCGCATTCAACGAGCGATGTCCCGCAGACCCGAACGACAGAGCAGCAGGTGGCGGCCGCCTCCGCAGCCGCTGAACGCATGTCGGCCCCGACATTGGATGCGTCGCTGGACGCCCTCGTGGCCATCCTGGTGACGGGCCCCGACGTCAAGTCGGTCTCGGATCTCGCCGGCAAGACAATTGCGATCGACGATAGATATTCCGAGTCTTCGATAAACCGCGTCAGGATCGCGATGGCAGCGGCGGGCGCGCTCGAAGTCCAACTGAGCAAAGGCCAAACCACAGCGATCGGTCGGCTGGTCGGCAAGGAAGTTCCGGGCGCGGTCGTCGGGTTGGTCTCAGCCAGCGCCGCGGACAGCTTTCCTGAGCTCGCGCGCCTCAGGACCTTTCGAGTACCGCTCTCACCTCGTTCCTCGAACAAACAACCATAAGCGTGCGAACCAGCACACATGACGAAACTCGCGAAAACAAAGTTCGGTACCAATTGGATGAAAACGCTTATGCATTTCAATGCGAAATGTGGGTTTCCGGTGCGCGCGCTCCAGGACTGCGTGCTGTTCCTTCAAGCGCAAAAGCTCGGCCTGGTTGTCCTGACCGCGAATGTCAGCGACCATGACATTCTATTCCAACTCATTCCAACCGGACGCGTGCTGTTCTATCGTTCAAAATGAACCCCGCCGATCCTCAAGCCTTGTTTGAGGCTAGCCGAATAAAGCTGCACACCTTTGAAATCCGAAGAAGGAGGTCTGCCGGCGCTAGCAACGTCGATCTCGCCTTCCTCGGCGTATTTCGATAGTGGAATCGGCTTGCGGTACTTCCCCGCGCAGCGTAATTTTCAACTACACGTAGTTCATTCGAAAGCGATCTATCGGGTCGGCCTGGCGGGAGAGAACGATGGCGGACGTCCCATGGCACCTTTCCGGTGACTATTTCGAGAATTGCAGTTGCAGCATCGTGTGTCCCTGCCTCGTATCGGCAGCTCCCCCGCTGACCTCGCGACCGACCGAGGGCTTCTGTAACGTACCGCTGATCTTCCACATCGAAAGCGGCCGCTATGGCGACCTCGTGCTCGATGGACTCAATGTCCTGGTTATCCTCCACGCACCTGGGGTCATGGCAGACGGAGATTGGTCGGTGGCCGCCTATATCGATCAGCGCGCCAACGATGAGCAGACCGAGGCTCTAGCTGCGATCTTCACCGGCGCCGCCGGTGGTCCGATGGCCGCGTTCACACCGCTGATCAGCAAGAACCTGGGGGTGCGCAAGGTCCCCATCACATTCCGAATCGACGGCAAGACGCGGTCCGCGGAAATCCCGGGTATTCTGCACATGTCAGTCGATCCATTGCCGACCATGCATCCGGGCGGGGAAATGTGGGCGAACATCGGCCATCCGGTTAGCCCCGACAAGATGGCGTTGGCAGTCGGCGCCCCCGGCAATACGTTCAGCGATCTTGGCATGCGCTGGGATAATTCCGGCAAGAATGGCCTCTATGCGCCGATCCGCTGGTCGAACCAGGCTTAATGCAACTCCTGATACCGGCCCTGCGACAAGGCCGGCAACGTCAATCGCAAATGACCGACAGCACCCTGGAAACCGTGCTTCGGCGCGATCGCTGGGTCGTCGGCGGCGCCATCGGCATCATTGTCGCGCTGGCATGGAGCTATGTGCTCTGGCTCGCCAACGACATGGACATGGGCGGAATGGACATGACCGGGCTCCGCATGGCCGGGATCGGAATCATGTTGCCGGCCAACGAGCCATGGCGAGTGATCGAGTTCGCGTATGTGTTCCTGATGTGGGCGGTGATGATGGTCGGAATGATGGCGCCCTCGGCAGCGCCCATGATCCTCATGTACGCCCGGGTGGGTCGACAGTGGAAAGCGCAGGGCAAGCCGTTCGCCGCGACCGGCTGGTTTGCGGCCGGTTATCTCCTCGCCTGGAGCGCCTTTTCGCTGGCAGCCACCTTTCTCCAATGGGTGATCGAGCGGGCAGCCTTGCTGGATTCCCGGATGGCGATCGCCAGCAACCTTCTCGGCGCAATCGTACTGATCGCGGCGGGAGTCTATCAATGGACACCGCTCAAGGACGTCTGTCTCGCCCAATGCCAGTCGCCCTTTCAGTTCCTGATGCGCCACGGCGGCTTTCAGAACCACCTGCGAGGCTGCCTGCTGCTGGGGCTTCGACACGGAGGCTATTGTGTCGGCTGCTGCTGGGTCTTGATGGCGCTTTTGTTCGTAGGCGGGGTGATGAACGTGCTTTGGATTGCGCTTTTGGCACTGCTTGTCCTTTTGGAGAAAGTTACGCCGGTCGGACGATGGATCGCGCGCGCTGCCGGCATTGCATGTGTGGCCGCGGGCGTTTGGCTACTGGTGTCCTTGCCGCAGTGATGAGCAACCTGCTTATTGTTCAGTTCGAATTGCCATCAGCAACACCGCAAGTGCAACTCGGCCCCCATTGCTTTCTGTCCGGGAGCCTGTTGCTTGTCTGATCCAGCCGCGACGGCTTCACTTCGCTTAGGGCTGGCCGTGCATGTCCCAAAGCGCCGACTGGCGCGTCCCATTCGGGTAAAAAAAGCGGAGCAAGAATATGGCGAAGAACGTTGTGATATTTTCCGACGGAACTGGCCAAGGTGCCAGCATGCCAAAGGCGGTGCGCACCAACGTCTGGAAGCTATGGGACGCAACGAAAAAGGCTGCCCCTGCTCAACAGGTAACGTTCTATGATGAAGGGCTGGGTGCGGAGCACAAGCGCGAGTGGTGGCGTTGGGCGTACGATCTAGCCAGCCGGGCGACCGGCCTCGGAATCTCGCAAAATATCAAGGACTGCTATACAGCACTCATCGAATACTATGAACCGGGTGACCGCGTTTTTCTATTCGGATTCAGCCGTGGCGCCTTTACCGTACGTAGTCTCGGCGGCGTGCTGTCGCTGTGTGGCATTCCGCAACGCGACGCCGCGGGAAACAGTCCCCGCGATCCTCAGAATAAGAAGGGTCGATTGGCGCTTGTCGAGGAGGCGGTCGAGACGGTCTACAAGCACTACGGAAGCAATGAGAAGCAAGAAGAGCGCATTGCCCTTGGCCGGGAATATCGCGACCGCTACCAGAGCCTTTCCATCGATTCCAGCAACCCTCCCTTTCCCTACTTCATTGGAGTCTGGGACACCGTGCGCGCGCTCGGCATTCCAGGCTCTAGCGGATTGGTCTTGTGGCGTCACGCCTTCCACAATGCCTCGCTAAATCCTTACGTCCCCTACGGACGCCAAGCGCTCTCGATCGACGAAAACCGCGAAATCTTCGCGCCGGAGATTTGGGACGAGTCGGAAGAAACGCCGGAAACCAAAGCGCGCGGTCGTATCAAGCAGGTTTGGTTTCCCGGCGTGCATTCCGACGTGGGCGGTGGCTATCGCGAGACGGGCCTATCCGATTTGGCACTGGAGTGGATGATCAAGGAGGCAATGGCAGTCGAGTATCCGCTCATCGTGGATATGACCAAGCTGAAATTGAAGCCGTCATACGAAGGCGTCCAGCACGACGAGCGGACCGGATGGGGTCGCGCCTGGACCGAGGGCACCAGGGAAGGCGTACGAGACGGCAATGGGCCGGACATCCTACATGAAGACTTTGTTCGTAACCGCTTTGGCTTAGCCAAGGCACGTTGCGTGACCGGCGACCGGCCCTATCGTCCAAAGGCGCTGGCGAAGCACCGCGATTATTTGAGTTTCTATTGAATTTCAAATGGCCCACGAGGAAGGCCCTATACCTGCGCAAGCAAACCGTCAGCAAACGAGTACGCAACGGGACGGGAGAGGCGCCACTCTCAGAAATTCAATCCGTATAGTTGCGATCACTCAAAGCGGCCAGTCTTGTAGCGGTCGAAGATCTTGTACCCGGTTTTGCGGGATATGCCGAACTCCCGGCACACATCCGTCTCCCCTTTCCATCCTAGAAGCGGGCGACAAACGGAAAGTAGCCGCCACCTAATCGGCAACGCATCGCCCTCAGTGCGACGTTTCCGGCGCGGTCGGTCGTGCGGTCTTTCAAATTTCGTCCAATGGCAATCAACGCGAGGAAGCGTGGGTCAGTCCAGTGTTCGGCTGGACCAACCCGAAGATGCCGGCTCACCACATTGCCAAGGCTAGGCGCGACAAACTGGGAGCCAGCGGGATGGAGAAGCTGGTGTCATTCGACCACAGCCAAAACGGGAACATCGGGGCTCTGGTTCGGAAAACGGCCCACGGCCTCTGCGGAACTGCGGGCGCTAGTCGAGTGGACCTCACGCGGGCTTGATCGAAATTCGCACTCGCAGGAGCGTTTGTCACTTGAGTTGGTTTGATATCAAGCTAAAATAGTATGACATCAAACCGAAGGAGACGCGCGATGATCCCGTCACGACGAAACCTGCTCATTTCGGCCGGCGGCGCCGGCCTTGCGCTGCTCGGCGTGGGTGCTGCGTTCGCGGCGACCCGAACGCCGCACCGAGCGTTCGCGCCATGGCAGGTATCCCCGGCGGACGACGTGCGCCTTCATGCCTTCCGTCACGCGATCCTCGCGCCAAACCCGCACAACCGTCAGCCCTGGCTGATCACGCTGGTCGGCAAAGATGAAGCGCTGATCCATTGCGATCTCGAGCGGCGTCTGCCGGTTACCGATCCGTTCGACCGGCAGATCACGATCGGCTTCGGCTGCTTCCTCGAGCTCGCTCGCATCGCCGCCGCTGAGCGTGGCATCAGTCTCGCGATCCGGGAATTCCCCGAGGGGATGCCGGAAGCATCCGGACGATTGGACGGCCGGCCGATTGCGCATCTGAAGTTTGTGGGCGAAGCGCACGCGGACCCCCTGTTCAGTGCCATTGCGATCCGGCGCTCGGTGAAGGAGCCGTTCGACACCAGCCGGCCGGTGCCGTCTGCGGCCATCGAGGCTCTGGCGGCGTTCGGCTCGGCCCGCGCCCGCGTCAGCGGAACGGACGACATGGCGCTGGTGCGGGACCTGCGCGCGCTCACATGGACCGCGTGGATGATGGAGGCAAATACACACGCGGCGTTCAAGGAGAGTGTCGATCTGATGCGCATCGGCAAAGCCGAGATCGAGGCAAATCCTGACGGCATTGCACTCGGCGGCCCCTTGCTTTGAAGCGATGGCGCTCATGGGCCTTCTGTCGCGCGAGCAGATGCTGAATCCTGCGAGCGCGGCGTTTCGCGTCGGGATCGACAAGTATCGTCCGATCATCGCCACGGCGATGGGCTATGGCTGGATTGTCAGCCGCGCGAATGCGCGAACCGATCAACTCGAGGCCGGCCGTGTCTATGTTCGCATGAATTTGCAGGCGGCGCGTGCCGGCCTGTCGATGCATCCAGTCAGCCAGGCGCTGCAGGAATTCCCGGAGATGGCGAAGGTGCGTGAGGAGGTCAGCCGCCGGCTGTCGCTTGCCGACGGCGAGACGCTGCAGATGCTGGCGCGGCTGGGTTATGCTGCGCCGGCGATGCCATCGGCACGTTGGCCGCTCGAAGGCCGGATCAGAACCGTCTGACAATTCCAACGCGGCCGAATCGGATAACCCGTGTGAAGGAGAGCGACCACGCTGAAAGGCCCGACATGCCCACACGCGACAGATTGCTTGCGAACGACCCCCTCGCGTTCCGGGTGATGAACGAGATCGGCATCATCAGCCAGCTTGGCGCGACGCTGTTTGAGCGGGTCATGCCGGACGGCATGACCCTGGCACAGTTTACGGTGCTCAATCGTTTCGTGCGAATCGAGGGGTCGAGCAGCCCGCTCGAACTGGCGCGCGCGTTTCAGGTCACCAAGGGCACCATGTCGTCCACTTTGCAACGGCTCGAGGCTCACGGCTGGATCATGGTGCGTCCCGACCCCGCCGACGGCCGAGCCAAGCGTGTCACGATCACCGCCAGCGGACGGCGCGCCCGTGCCGAGGCGCTCCAGGCGCTTGAGCCTGTGACCGCTGAACTTGAAACAGTGTTCGGCGGGCGTCTCGACGACGCGCTACCGTTCCTCGCCGAACTGCGCGCTTATCTCGATCGACGCCGCGACGAGTCAGATCGTGAGGCTTAGACATACCACGCGAGAACGGAGGTAACATTCCCGGGCAACATCCGTAAAAAGCCTAATGACTTCAATGCCAACGTGGGTTTGTGGTGCGCTCGGAGGGCGCACGCATTTGTTGCGATTTCAATGGGTTGCAAGGATCTGTCAAGGCATAAGGTGCATTTCGACCCCAAAAGTGCCTTTGAAAAGGTGACGCTTTGAGATCATCCCAAAGCCCGCACCCGCGCATGCGAACCTGCCGGGAGGCTCCCTGGCTTTGACCGAGCGTCCGACCGCCGGTGGCTGATACCAACGTCCTCTGGCTGTTCCAGACCATATCTTCAATCCAGAGCCTGCGATTAGCTCCTGCGTCCGGCGCGTTGATGGTCCAAACAAGAGTCACGCTGCGAATCTTTGGACACCAACGACCGTTCGATCCCACCGTCAAACCGATGATTTGATCCATGGATACTGAAAATAACGCAATGGTCTTGGGCTCGCCTAGAGCTGTGAAGAGCCATCGAGGAATCGGCGGCGTTAGCATAAGAAAACGCCCTGTGGCGAGGCCACCGGAATCAGCGCTCCTTGATCGGCTTACATTTCTGAGGGGGCGCAAAGAGGTCACGAGACTACCTGCAACATTGCGATCTGCGTCGTCACTGCTGCGACAACCTGAAACCGAACGATCAAGACTGAAACTCAATGCCACCACTAGCGCGCAGTGGACTTATTCTTCGGTCTCCAAGGCGGGTCTCCAAAAACGGGAGTTTTCCTAGATTCGGCTGGAGACTGTCGGGAATTTTTGGCCAAAAAGTGCGAACGCCGGTCTCCGGAGACTTTCCAGGATAAGAAAAGCCCGCATTTGGTGGGCCTTCCCCGTCAAGAAAAGGAAATTCTCTAAAAAACAGGAATGGGTGGCTGGCGACGCAGTGCTGATCGCACCTGTCTCCGGGCAAATTCCCTGCAAACAGGGAATTTTACAGGGATTCTGGCAATTTTGGCGGCTCGGAGACCCGACCACTAGCCAGAAAACGCTGTAGTGCGGCGCGTTTTGGGTCAATTCCCTGCCCCAACTAACAGGGAATTTTATTTGGCGAACAGGGTATTTCAGGAGCATAACAGGGAACGCGCGTACGTCGTTCGGGCGGCTACCAAAATTGGGGTCATGCGGTTCAAGGATTGAGGATGCCGGAGCTCGAACGGTGGCTTCCGCTAAACCGGCGTCCAATCGCCCTATTGAGCCATCTGAACAGCCTGCATCCGATAGCGGCGTTCCTATGCTTGGCCGCAGGGCTCCACGATGTCCGCTTCACACCCCCGATAACGGACCTCGACCAGCGCCGGATGAATGTCCGCTAAGTGCCCAACAGCTGTCGTGGTCATGGTCATTATTTCGTCGGCACGGAATGTCAAAGAGGATGGAAAACAATATTGAGCGATTTTGCCGTCTTGAGATTGGAGACAAATGTGGTGGGTTGCTGAACGGGCAAATCGGCAGGCTTCGGCGCGAAGCGCCGCTATATGAGGGCGTCACGCCGGCTGCAAAAGAGTTCTGTTTAGGGAGCTGCCAATGTGATTCCGGAAAACGGCATTGCGGCACCGCGCGCCGGGCGTGCGGCAAATGGCTATAAGTTCTCTTGGATGAAATGCGGACTGAGATGTACGTCAAGCTGCACCAGCGGCGAATCGCCGATCGCTTTGAAACTGTGAATCTCTCCGGCCTTAATGACAAAGATGTCGCCAGCACGGCCTTCGAAAGTCTTGCCACCGACGGTCCACACTCCGCGACCTTCACGAATGAACTGAATCTCGTCATAAGGATGCCGATGCGGGCCTGGCCCGGAACCCGGCTCCCCGTGGAACAGAAAGACCGACACTCCGGTGTCGCCCTGATCGGCGCCGACAAATTGATGGGTACTGCCGGCACGGGGCAGGTCCTCTTGACGAACGTGATGCATTTCCATTCCTCCTATGCGATCTGATTAAGCCTTTCGGCAGCTGCGTTTTGAAGGGCACGCAATTCAGCAGCGTTGATGTCCCTCATCGTAACCCGTGTTCTGGCGGGTACTGGTTGGCAGATAGGGCGAAGAGCCCACGTCAACAGGCGCTGAAATCGAAAGGCCTCCTTCCGAAGTTTGGCAGGCCCGGATCCGGTTGAGTCGTCGTGCATGAGTGAAACCGGGCCCACGAGGTCAGACCCGGTCCCCTTTTGGGCCCGCTCCCGGGCTCGCGGCGTCATGCCGATACCGACCTGCCCGCGAAGACTCGCTTCAGCCGCGGCGCTGCAAAGTCCAGGAAAGCGCGTATCTTGATCGGCAGAAACCGGTCGGCGACATACAAGAGATTGATCGGCACCGCCGGCGGCTGGAATTCATCCAGCACGGTTGTCAAGGCTCCTTCCTCGTGGGTAGCCGCGAGTTGATAAGCAAAGGCGATGGAAATTCCGAGGCCAGCACGGGCCGCGGCATAACCCGCCTCAGAGCTGCCGACGACCAGCCGCGTATTCACCGGCACCGCTATGGTCGCCTTGTCTCTGACG
This sequence comes from Bradyrhizobium valentinum, assembly GCF_001440405.1. Lineage (GTDB taxonomy): Bacteria > Pseudomonadota > Alphaproteobacteria > Rhizobiales > Xanthobacteraceae > Bradyrhizobium > Bradyrhizobium valentinum. The sequence continues at coordinate 32,958 of NZ_LLXX01000179.1, read as the reverse complement.
ACTGTCCAGATATCGGGTAGCGTAAAACCGGTAAGACTGATGCAATCATGCCCCGCTAAATCTTCCGGCGTGCGAGGCGTTCCGCGAGCGGCCAGATAGGCAGGACTGGCGCAGAACACTCGGCGCGTCATGCCGAGCCGTACTGCAACCAAACTCGAATCCGGCAACTCGCCAATGCGTACCGCGACATCGATTTGCTCCTGAGCCAGATTCAGCCTCTGATTGGTCGGGATCATTCCAATTTTGATATCCGGATAGGTATTGAGGAAGTCCGCGATAATCGGCATGAGAATGACGCGTCCAAGGCCCAATGGGGTCGTCACAGTCAGTTCGCCTGTCGGTGACGTGTGCTCACCGGACGCCATCCGCTCAGCTTCGGTCACATCAGCGAGAATGCGTTTGCAGGCGGCAAGGTAGGAAGTACCTGCGTCCGTTAGTACCAGCTGCCGGTTGGATCGGTTGAAAAGCTTCGCTCGCAGGTGAGATTCGAGCTCCGATACGTTGCGGCTGACTGTTGTGAGTGGCGTTTTCAATCGCCGCGCCGCGGCGGACAAGCTGCCCTGCTCGACCACGGTCAGAAAGGTCGACATAGCTTCTAGGCGATCCATCTGATTTCCTTCCATGATCCGGAAAATTCTTGGATTTTGGCACTTCACTCCAAATCTCGAAAGACCCAGTCCGCGTCGGAGCGAGCAGACGTGCCCGTGACCGACCTCCCGCTGTCCGGAAATATGCCTTCCGATTCCACCCCCTATTGAAGCATTCCATCATGGTCCATCTCCTTCGATGAAGGTGTGTGCCAACCATGGCCTCAGGCACCGACGAGGAGAGTTCAATGACCAAACGGATCGAATCTTACCGCCACGAGCTTCTGCATATCGATGACGCCGACTTCGTCGCGTATCGACGCAGGTCTTGGCGCACGGGCTCCACGTGGATGTTTCCGCAGTCGGCGGGCCGCTAGTGCGCAAACCCGACTGATTGGAAGGTGACATGAAAGACGTTTTGAGCCTCACCGTGCTCGCCGGCAAAGTGCTGTGTCTCGTGATATTCGTGGCCCGGCCCGAAGTCCGCCAACATTGGCGCAGTTCGGACGCCGGCGAAACCCGCCAATTGCAAAATCGCACGGTCGGGACTGCGGCTGCCCCTCCTTGCAACGGCTTCAGCAGCCGAAGTTCGGACGTGCAATACAGATCCGCGCTTCGCTCACTGCTGAAACAACACATCGCGCTCAACGATGCCGAGCGAGACGATCTCGTTGCCGGAAGTACCGCGACGGTCGAAGTACCTGGAACAGTTCCGCGCAAACACGAAGGAAAACAGCCGTGGACGAACCGTTCCAGAGGCTGCCGCGTAGCGCCAGCCGCAATCGGATACTCGCCATCGTATGGGCTAGCGTCCTCGATCAAAAGGTTCTGAGAAAATGCTGGTAGCGTTTCTGACAATAGTAAGCGCCGGTATTTTTGCCGCCCATATTTTCGACGCGCTGTTCGATGGTGCGCAGGACTCCCCGAGATCCGACTCTCATCCGGATTGAGAACCAGCCCCGCTAACGAGCAGGTGTGCGAATGAGACGATCGACGATGCCAGAGCCCTAATCGACGAGCTGTTGGCCGCTCATCCAGATATCTCGGCCTGAGATTTTCTCACGCATCCTGACAAAGCCAGACCAAGCCGACGCCGCGGATGCCGATGTCGCCACGAGAACTCGTCAGTGACTTGCGTCCCGATGATATGCGATGTCTGTTTTTGCCAATACCAAGCGGCTCAGTCACCCGTCGGCCAGCGACGCGAAATCGCGGCTGTCCCGCGTCGGCGCTGTGCGCGCATCGAGGCTCGAATTGCTGGTGACCAGACGCATAGGCGCACTGTTCCGGACTTCGATCGCCTTGACGGAGTTTTCAAACGCTCTCTCCAAAACGCCCCTGCCAATGGTTCCGAGCACAAGACCAAGCAAGCGCCCCATCAAGTTCTTGCCTTCGCGGACGACCACCAAGTCAATGTCGGTCGTGCCGTTGGGTAGGCGTATGAAAGTGTAGGTATGGCCCGACGCACCTCCCCACAAATTTGAGTCGGTCGTCTTGAGGACGACGCGGTCGGGATCGGACCAGTCATAATGCAGGCGTTCCCAGATGCCGCCCGAGCCTTCTGTGACACCGGCCTCCCAGCGACCGCGGTGATGCACTTTGAGGTACTCGTCGGCACTGTTGCCAAAGAGCTTCGAGCGGCCGGGCCCGAAGTCGGTCAATCCGGCGATGTATTGTTCGGGCGTCGAGTTGGTTGTGCGGTGGAGGTGGATCGTAGACATACTTGGCTTCCTTGTTCCATGTCGTTTGACGAATGTGCCGCTTCGGGTCGCAGTTCAGTTCGAGGCCGTGTTCGCCTTGCGGACGAGGACACTGTCGCCCTTCCGGCTAATCTCGATCGCACCCTCTTGTTGCGGCGTTGAGAGAATCACACGCTGGCCTGGTGCAAGAACAGATACGACACGGAAGGGCTTTCCTGCCTCGCCCTGCGCAAGAGTGGCGACGACGTGAAACCCATCACGTTCGACGGTATAGTAAGCGATCCCCGATATCTCACCGAGGTCGATGCTCTTGCCCTCCATCGGGCGCAGGCCTTCAGCACGGGCAGCCGTCAGAGAGACGATGCCGAATGCAAGGGCGAAAAGCATGCTGCGGATTGACATAACGGCTTCTCCTATCAGTCCTGAGAGGTGTAGATTTGAGCACGGCCACCTTGTTGATCACGACGGCACTTCGCTGCCCTGATGAACCTTGGCTCCGTTGACCGAAAGAACCATTGGCAGGCCCTGTTCGTTGCCCGAATCGGACGGCGGGAAAACGCTGTCGTAGATCGCGCGGGCTTCTCGTATCAGGCGGATTCGTTCGCGCTCGGCCTTCGGGATAAATTGGATAACCTCACCCATATTCGCCTCCAACTGTAATGCCGTGTTTCGGCAGGTGCTGGCTGGGAGATGGGGCGAAGTGTCGGGGTCAACAGGCGGGGAAATCGGAAGACATCCTTCCAAATTTTGGAAAGACCAATCAGGCTGAAGTAGTGCGTACGAGCAAACCGGGCGGAGATTGCTGCCTAATGGGACAAGAGCGGAGCTCGCAGTGTCGCGCCGATGCGAGGGGAGCGCGGGCTATCTCGGCCGTCGGATCGCCATTGCATGCCTTCACGATCTCGACGACCGCGCACTGCGGGACATTGGCCTGGCCCGTTCTCAGATTGAGCCGGCGTCTGGATCTTGGTGGCGATTTGTTTGTTCGCCATCCCCCGTGGCATGCGGCTGAGTTGGCGACTTCACGGTTCGCTCGACCTACGCCAGATTTATCGCGTCTGTTACGGATTGCTTGTCGAGACGGCACTGAAGTTACTTTGGGACGGCGTGTCCGGCTATCTCGCCTGAGTGAGCAGGACCTCAGACACCAGAAGCATTGATCTGAGATCCGAGGCCGTCCGGGCCTTTCAGACTTCGGAAGGGATACTTCCAAAATTCATGGGGTGTCAAAGCGGAGTCTCTTCTCCATCTCTTTCGATAATGGGCGGCTCGCCCGCCAATGACCAAATTAAGCCAAAGGAGAAAGGCCATGAGTGCAATATCGGCTACTATTGGGAACGACACGTCCGCCGAAAGCCGTGAATTACCGAGGACGCGGCTCAGTTTGTATTACCTCATTGGCTACACGCTTCCGGTTGGCGTGGCGCTGATGTTCGTCCCGCAGATGACAATGAATTTGTTACTCACCAACCATGCCTACGATGACCTCGGCCTTCGTATGTTCGGGGTACTTCTTTTTTCGCTGGGAATAATCGCGTCTGGGATGATCGTCAATAAAGCGTCTCGTGTTTATACGGTGACTCTGTTTGTGCGCGGCTTCATCATCGCGGCGTTGTTCGTGCTTTACTCCCAGTACGGCGATCCAGCGTTGCTTGCGATTAATCTGGTTGTAATAGTGGGCTGGGCACTGACGTTCCTGAGCTGGCGCAAAGATAAGGCTGAGGAGCGTGGATAGAGTGACGCCCTTGATTAGGCGGGTGGTGCGCCTGTCGCGCGCTGTCATCCGCCAGCATTGGCGCGGCGATTGGTTTTCAGCACTCAAGCCTTGTCGGGCGCAACGCGCCCTTTCAGAAGGTATACGATTGCTCCACCCGGCCAGAAACTTTTTTCATTCGCCGACGCAGGTACTTCGCAAACTGAAAGTAATCTTTCAATTCGATGTCATGAATACTTACCAAGGACATTAAGAGCCGCTTCGCTAGGGATTGGCACGAATGAAACCTCCTCCGAATGAGTGGACACCTCTAGTAGCTCTGAGAGTCAGAAAGTGTCGAATGGAAGGACGTCAACGTCGGTCATTTTCGGCCTTGCGTCCATCGTGATCGGCTCATTCGTCGACCAGGCTCATGCTCCGAGAGCGACTGGCTACGTCGACCGAACGTCCGCGCCGCCAATCACGGCAGCTGACAACAAAGTGATGGCGTTCCGAGCAGAGCAACCGCCGGTGAATTTTTACAAGGCGAACGGAATTTGGCGCACGGGTCGTTCGCTATCAGGCATTCTTACGTCGAGTCATCTTGTTGCTCGGGAGGCGGCTGTGTAGGATCGCGTTACCGGTGTCAAGAACGGTCGCGCAGACCGCCACAATTCTCTCATCGACGTCATAGCCTTTTTGCCATCGCGTACGTCTACCGTGTTAACCGCACGTCGGGGCGTCGACGACGCCCTTCTCGCCTTCACACAACGGGAGGAATCACGATGCATCCCTTACGCAAACTACGGGAATCTGGAAAGGCTACACCCGCCCAGGTGAGCGCGCTCCTTGCCGAAAACATCGTATTCAATAGCCCCTTTCTAGTACGGCCGATTGAGGGGCGCGAAGTCATCGCAGAAATATTCGCCCAGTCGAGCTCAACGCGAGGTTCCGGTGCCTATACGGCCGAGTTCAAGCTCGATGGGCGTACCACCTTCTTGCGATGGGAGGGAACCATAGACGGCCGCAAGATCGAGAGCTTGGAGATCATCGTAGATAACGAGCATGGGCTGATACTGGAGCGCACGATTGCGCTTCGACCTTATCCAGCGGTGAAACTATTCCGCGACGCCATGTATGCATCGCTCAAGGATAAGCTGCCGCCTGATGTTTGGGACTACGCAACGCCGTAGTGTGAACGCCACGGACATTGCGCGGAAGCGTCCAAAGCGTTGCGGCGAGGAGATCGCAGCGCCGGCGCGCCCCAAGCGGGGAGGCGAGCGGCCCTCAGCTTGAGTAACTGCCCGCACTTACTGATGGAGAAGAACCCATGAACGAGTTTCTGGCTGAAATTCTCGATGCGCATGGTGGCCTTGAGCGATGGAGCACCTACACCAAAGGTTGAGGCTACTCTGGCCGCGTGTGTTTGGTTTTAAAGGCTTGCTGCAACACCTACGCCGCGTCGCAAGACCGTTTGGCTGCACGAGGAGCAAGGTTTTGTCGAAGGCGGAATTCCATTTTGGCGGTAGTTCAAACGGCGGGTTTGGTCTAAGAAGGCCGAAAATGCTTTGTCTTTCAAATCGACTGACACTCTGCCCCAGCTCCGCTTCGCGCTGGATGCGCTTCGCAGGGAACGCATCTCACAAGAGCGGGGCTCGCAGTGTCGCGCCGATGCCTGCTTACTCCGCGAAGACTCGCTTCAGCCGCGGCGCGGCAAAGTCCAGGAAAGCGCGTACTTTGATCGGCAGAAACCGGTTGGCGGTATACACGAGATTCACCGGCATTGACGGCGGCTGGAACTCGTCCAGCACGGTTGTCAACGCTCCTTCCTCCGGACCAGCCTCGATTTGATAGGCAAAGGCGATGGAAATTCCCATGCCGGCGCGCGCTGCGGCACAAGCCGCCTCAGCGCTGCCGACGGTGAGCCGCGTATTCACCGGCGCCGCTATGGTCGCCTTGTCTCTGACGAACGTCCAGACATCCGGTGGCGAGAAGCCGGCATAACTGATGCAATCATGACCGACCAAATCTTCCGGCGTGCGCGGCGTTCCGCGAGCCGCCAGATAGGCGGGACTGGCGCACAGCACTCGGCGCGTCC
>NZ_LLXX01000179.1:0-26823 GCF_001440405.1 Bradyrhizobium valentinum | reverse complement strand
GGGGAGCCGTAACGCAACCAAACTCGAATCCGGCAACTCGCCGATGCGCACCGCGACGTCGATTTGCTCCTGAGCCAGACTCAACTTTTGATCGGTGGGGATCATTCTAACCTTGATATCCGGATAGGTCTTGAGGAAGTCCACGATGATCGGCATGAGAATGACACGCCCAAGGCCCAATGGGGTTGTCACAGCTAGTTCGCCTGTCGGTGCGGTATACTCACCGGACGCTGTACGCTCCGCTTCGGTCACATCAGTAAGAATGCGCTTGCAAGCCGCAAGGTAGGAAGCGCCTGTATCCGTCAGCACCAGCTGCCGGCTCGATCGGTTGAAGAGCTTCGTCCGCAGGTGAGACTCTAGCTCGGATATGTTGCGGCTAACTGTCGTGAGCGGCGTTTTCAATCGCCGCGCCGCCGCGGACAAGCTGCCCTGCTCGACCACGGTCAGAAAGGTCGACATTGCTTCCAGCCGATCCATCGAAATCCTCTTCCATAATTCGGAAGGATAGTTCTCGATTTTGCCATATCGCGGCAAATCTCGGAAGACCTTAGGTCTGGCTACGAGAGGGGTTGATCCAGGAGTCGACCATGAAGGACGTTTTTGATCTTGCCGCGTATTTCCGCAAAGCGCCGAGCCCGTTAACTGGCGAGGCTGGTGCGGGGAGATCGCCATGAACCAGCGATCGTCATTCCTGGTCAGGCACGCCGCGCTCATCTTTGCGCTGAAGACTTTTGCGGCGGCGATGCTGGCGTATTCGATCGCGGTCAGGCTGGATACGCCGCGGCCGTTCTGGGCGATGGCATCCGTCTTCATCACTTCCAGCCCGCTGACCGGGGCGACCTCGTCGAAGGCGGTCTATCGCATCCTGGGAACGCTGATAGGCGGGGCCGGGACGATCGTCCTCCTCCCGAACCTCGTGAATTCGCCCGAACTGCTCAGCCTTGGCATAGCGCTGTGGCTTGGCATCTTTCTGTATTTCGCGCTGATCGACGGCACGCCGCGCAGCTATGTGTTCATGTTGGCCGGCTATACCGTCGCACTCCTCGCGTTTCCCATCGTCTCGACGCCTGAATTGACTTTCGACATCGTGGTCTCGCGCGTGCAGGAGATCACGCTCGGAATCATCTGCGCAAGCGTCGTTTCAATGCTCGTGCTGCCGCAGAGCGTCGCCTCTGCAATCGCAGCACAAGCGGATAGCTGGCTTGCCGCTGCGCGCCGGCTTGGTGCGGATGTGCTGACCGGCAGCGGTAGCGAGCATGAGCGCGACAAGGAACGCATGCGCCTTGCCGCCGCGGCTTCCCAGATCGACGAGCTTTCCGCTCATCTCGGCTATGAGACCGCCGCTTCGGCAAATGCCGTGCGCGGCCTGCAGCTTCTGCGCCAACATATGCTGTCGCTGCTTCCATTGCTCGCCTCGATCGAGGACCAGAAGGCCGCGCTCAGCGCGCATGGCGGCATGCCGGCGGGCACAGCCGAGATCTGCGCAAGGGTTGCGCGCTGGCTGGGTGAGGGCAGCGCGGACAGCCAAGAAGCAGATTTGTTGAGCGCTGCGCTGGCTGAAGTCCAACCGGTGACCACGGATGGCGGCTGGACCGAGATCATGGCCGCCGGCCTCGTCACACAGCTGCGCCACGTCATCGGAACCGTTCAGGATTGTCTTACCCTGCGCAAGGCAATTGCCGACGGTCGCGATCCGGAGCAATTTCCGCTCGCTTTCACACGCGACACTTCGGGCGTTACCATCTCGCATCGAGACCACGGGCTTGCGCTCTGGTCGGCCGGAGCTGCGGCGCTTTCCGTGCTGGCCTGCTGCGCGTTCTGGATCGCGACCGGATGGGTCGATGGTGCGTCGGCTGCGCTGTTCGCCGCCGTCATTGGCGCCTTTCTCGCCAGCGTGGATGATCCCGTTCCGGCTTACCGCGACTCCTGCATGCTCGTCCTCATCTGCGTTGTAATAACCGGAATCTACACCTTCGGTGTGTTGCCGCGCATCACGACGATCGAGATGCTGGTTGCCGTCCTCATGCCGGTGTTCGTCCTGTTCGGCTGGATGGCTGCGCGGCCAGCGACCGCCCGCGTCGGCACCCTGCTTGGCATCTTCACTTCCGTGCAATTGGCGCTGCAACCGTCCTATTCGGCGAGCTTCGATTCGTTCGCCAACTCCAACATAGCGCTCGTGCTTGGCGTTGCGCTCGCGGGCGTCGTCTGTGGCATCGTTCGCTTCTTTGGTACGGGCTGGATCGCAAACCGGCTGCTCCGCAGCAACTGGACAACACTGGTTGCGGTCGCCGGGAATGGGGCGCGGCAAGATCGCGTTGCGGTCAGCAGTCTCATGCAGCATCGCCTGGCCCTGCTTGCCGCACGTGCTGCCGCGGTTCCCGCCGAGGCAAGGAGTGACGCCGCCAATCTTCGCCAGCTTCGGGCAGCGCTGAGCATCATCGATGTCAGGCAGGCGAGCTTTGGCCTGTCACGCCTCGCGAGAGCGTCGATCGAAGCGCTGCTCGCGCGTCTTGCCTCGGTTAGCCGGGTCAATATGGCCGGCCGGCTTCCGGTCGAGTTGCTCGCGCAGCTCGACGAGACGATCGCATTCACGTTGCAGGAACCGGCGGCCAAAGCCCGCGACGAGGCGCTCGTCGGGCTTACCGGGATTCGCTTCGGGCTTTTCCGCGAGGCGCCTGCGTATCAGACGCATGAGCCCGAGCAAGGGAGGATGGCAGCATGAAATATGAACTTGATCTGTTTGGTGTGCTCGTCCCGAGCCTGCTGCTCTGGAGCGTGCTGGCCTATGTGCTCGCGCGCATCATCAGCAAGCTCGTCGCGCGCGCCGGCCTGTACCGCCACGTCTGGCATGCAGCGTTGTTCGATTTCGCGATTTACGTCTGCCTGGTCGGCAGTCTGGTCCTCGCTTCCAAGGAGTTCTTCTCATGAACGCCCCTGTTTCGCTCCCGAAAGCCTTATGGCGCGGGTTCACGATGAAGTGCCCAAACTGCGGTCAGGGCCATCTGTTCGACCGCTTTCTGAAGGTGGTTGGCAGCTGCGAGGTTTGCGGCGAGGATTACACGCCACAACGCGCAGACGACCTTCCGGCCTATCTTGTGATCGCTGTCGTTGGCCACCTTGTCGTGCCGGCACTTCTTGCCGTCGAGATGGCCTATTCACCTCCCGTCTGGCTTCAATTGCTGATCTGGATACCCGTTACCGGGTTTGCGGCATTCTTTCTACTGCAGCCGGTGAAGGGGACAATTGTTGGCCTGCAATGGCAGACCGGCATGCACGGCTTCGAAGCCGCCAAGCGCCGCCGGGATCGAGAAACCCGCGATGGTGTCGCGCCCCTGCCGAACCTCGTCTCCAAGGAGTTGGTGTCATGAAAGCCGTTCTGAACTCGTTACGTCGCTTCTCACTCACCGGTGTCGTGGTGCTGGTCGCGCTTTGGGCCGGCTACAGATTGTGGGATTACTACATGGACGCGCCCTGGACCCGCGACGGCCACGTTCGGGCCGACGTGGTTCCGATTGCTCCCGACGTCTCCGGCTTCGTCATCGAGGTGCTCGTCAGGGACAACCAGCAGGTCCAGCGCGGGGATGTGTTGTTTCGGATCGATCGGGCGCGATATGACATCGCGCTGAAGCAGGCCGAGGCGGTGCTGCTGGGCAAACGCGCTATGCTCGACCAGGCCAACGCCGACCTGAAGCGTTATAGTGCACTGACGCCCGGCGTCGTGGTCTCCACGCAAAGGATGGACCAGGTCATCGCCATTCAGGGCTCGGCCCAGGCCGCCCATGACCAGGCCGTTGCGGACCTTGGTCTTGCCAAGCTCAACCTCGAGCGCAGCGAGGTGCACGCCTCCGTCAATGGCGTCGTCACCAATATGGAGCTGCGTCCGGGGACCTATCTCACTCCCGGCAAGGGGGTGATGGCGCTGCTTGATTCAGACACGCTGCGCGTCGAGGGCTATTTCGAGGAAACCAAGCTGCCGCGCATCCATCCCGGCGATGCCGTCAACGTGCGGCTGCTCGGCAGCAATCACATGTTGCCCGGAAGGGTGGAGAGCGTCGCAGCCGGCATCGAGGACCGCGATCGCAGCAATGGCGCAACGCTCCTTGCCAACGTCAATCCGACGTTCAACTGGGTACGGCTCGCCCAACGCGTGCCGGTCCGGATCGCGCTCGACAGCACCGGGCGAAACGAACTCGTTGCCGGAGCCACCGCGACTGTCGAGGTGCTTGGTTCGGCGCCGCGCGAGGTCCGCAACGATGCCCAGGACAAGCCAAAAACTTCTCAGCGGCTTGCATGCCTAGCGGTGCAAGCTGCGCTCGGGCCCTCGTCTTTGTGCAACTGACGATCGGTCGGGGTATCATGGAATAGCGATAGTGGAGACGAGAGCATGGAGCTGACGGCCACTACGGTCCTGATTGCCTTTGCCGGCGTCTTCCTGATCTGCTTCATGAAGGGCGCATTCGGCGGCGGATTCGCCATCATTGGCATACCGCTGCTGTCGATCGTGATGGATCCGGTAACCGCCGGCGGCCTTCTCGCGCCTTTGTTCATCGCGATGGATCTGTTCGCATTGCGCTATTGGAAGCCTTCGACGTGGTCGAAGCCTGATCTGATGCTGCTGTTGCCAGGGCTGGTGATCGGCATCGGGCTCGGATACCTGTTGTTCCGCCTCCTCGACCACCGCGCCATCGCGATTGTAATGGCGCTCGTCACCTTGATCTTTGTAGGCCTGTGGTTTGCCAGAGGCGGAACCGTGACGATACAGCCGCGATCCAAACCAAAGGCGCTTGCCGCCGGATTAGCCTCCGGCGTAACCACAATGGTTGCGCATTCAGGGGGATCGCCGCTCGCGATGTATCTGCTGCCGCTCGGGCTCCGCAAGGAAATTTACGCGGGAACGACGAGTCTGTTCTTCACCATCGGCAATGCGATCAAGGCGGTGCCGTGGCTGCTGCTGGTGAAGCCGGGTGCCAACGTCTGGATATTGATGGCTGCTTGCTCGCTCGCCATTCCCGCCGGCGTGTGGCTGGGTTGGCGGCTTCACGGGAGGCTGGATCAGCGCCAGATTTACCGGGCGTGCTACGGATTGCTGGTCGTGACGGCGTTGAAATTATTGTGGGACGGTGTTTCCGGCTATCTCGGGTAAACTCGGACCGCGGGGACTGATCGTTTGTAGAGAGCGTCACCGGCCGCGGGATCACTAGCACGGTTTCTGAGGCGACCTGCGGCAAAGAAGCCCGCCCAAGGAAGGGCGGGCCTAAGTTACTTGATGTCCATCACGGGAAGGACAGCCTCAATTACTGTCGGTCTATGACAACCTTGTTACAAGCCTCCCGGATGCCCAGATCTGCGGCGCGTTCTTCGCGCTCCTTCTTGATGAACTCCCGTTCCCGTCGTTCGAACGCGGCCAGTTCATTTTGCGCCGCCGCCATAAAGCGGTCGCGCGGTGTGATTGCCAATTGCGTGTGTCCCGTCATTCCGCACCCGTCGATTGCCCGCGCCCGCCCAACGTAATCTAAACCATGGAACCCGGAAAGGTTCGAGGCCGCAATTTTGCGGATGTATGAATGGGTGTTCGCTCGGTGGAACACGCTTTCACTCTTCGTTCGCGTTTCGGATCGTCTAGGGGCCCCATCCCTCAATCCAACCAAGTTCAACTCTCCGCTCTTACAAGCGCGTTCACCCTGGGATGGCAGGCTCTGGGACTCTGAGCCAAGTCCACTCATCCCCAACAACGGAATTGCAACTCGCCGGCTCGACGTCCGCTTTGAGCCGGCAGCCAATAACGGAGGCCGAGCGGCCGGTCCGATCGCCGCTCGTTTGCACTCGGGCGACGATACGGACTCTCCCTTGCCGCGCTGGCTTCGGATGCCGGTCTGTCGCGCTTCCATTTCAGCTGCGCAGCGCACCCCGAGCGATTGGCGGAGGCGCAGGCGTTAGCAGCAATCGCTCTACAGGTAGGGCAATCGCTCTGGCGCAACTGCGCCTCCGACCCGCTAGATCATCACCGTGCCCACATCCAATCGGACGGAGAAGAAAGATGATCTGGAAAACCATCGTCATACCGATCGCACTGGATTCTGCGCGCTGGTCCGCTGTGTCTGTTTTTGCCCGCAAGGCGGCTGAGACAATCTCCGATTTCACCGGCGTCGTTCAAAACCTGGTTCTGGACATAAGCGACTGCTACCGGCCCGAGTTGCACTACATGCGTGGCCCCGGCCCGAAATGGCGTGCCAAGCATCAGCGCCCTTTGGCTAAGATTCGATTCTGAAGCTGTTGCGCCGGAGCTGCCGTGACAGTTCGTTCACCAAAACTACGCGCGAGCTTTGCGAAGGGCCGATGCGTCCGCGGCACGTATATCCCCTCGGATCGGGCGGAGGAGATTACGAGGTCCCTGAGCTTCACGAGGCCATCACGCGTGCTGGCGCGCTTCTCGGTGGGCGACGGCAATCCCAAAGCGGCGGATGCCGACAATTTTGTACTGCGCGGCTTCAGTTTCAGGCTCGGGGAAATTGACCAGCGCTCGAACATTCTCACGCAAAGCGCGCCGGTTCACGATGCGAGGACGCTCGAAGCGATGCTGGCTTTCCCAAAGGCACGCATTCCCGGACCGAATGGCAAGCCGAATGCGAAGAAGATCAAGGCGTTCTCCTCCGCCAATCCCGAAACGTTGCGCAGGGCGAAATATCTCGCCGAGCAGCCGCTGCGAGGGAGTTTTGCCCGCACGACCTATTGGGGCGTGCACGCCTTTCCTGCGGTGAACGCAAAAGGCGAGACACGGTTCATCAAGTTCAAGGTCGAGCCGGTGGGCACAGCAGTTACGCCGACCGCGGACGAAGCCAGGGCAACGTCCGCTGACTTCCTGAAACACGACCTCGATCTGCGGATCGCGGCACGCGATGTCCGCTTCAGCGTGATGGCGCTGCTCGGCTGTCCCAGCGACCCGGTCATGGATGTGACCGTCCGATGGCCGGATGAGGACACACGCGAAGCGGTGCGGCTGGGCACGATCGTCATCACCGGTGTTGAAGCGGACGAGGCGTGCGATGAGCCGGTCTTCAATCCGGCAAATCTCGCCGAAGGCATCGGCTATCCACCGGACGAGATATTTGCGGCGCGCTGCGCCACCTACGCCATCTCACAGCCAACGGCGCGCTGACCGGACAAGGCTCCTATCATGCTCCCGATCACGTTTCACCTTCCGCTATGCTTCTCGCGGCGCCATGTGCCCGGGCTAACGCCGACTGCGAACGAAAAAACCCGCGTAAAATGGCTTTGATTGGCAAAGCCGGCGGACATCGCAATCTCGGACAGCGGCAGGTCACGAACGGCCATCAACTGCTTGGCCGCCTTGACGCGCTGCCGAAGCAACCACTGGTGCGGCGGCAGACCGGTGGACACGCGGAACGCGCGCGAGAAATAGCTGACCGAGAGATCGAGCTCGGCCGCGACCTGTTGCAATGAAAGCGTTCCTCCGAGGTCCGATTCGAGCCTTTCGCAAGCGCGCTTCATCTGCCACGGCGCAAGACCGCCGCGGGCCAGCTCAGTGCCTGGACGCAGCCCGCCATAGGCCTGGGCGACGTGCGCGGTGAGCGCGAGCATCATGTGGTCGATGAAGAGCTGATTGGTCTCGTCCGGCCGACGCAACCCTTGCTGCAGCGACGCCCCGATATGACGGATGACCGTGTCGTCATGGCCGACGCCGAGTTCACAGGCGATCTCACCGACACGTGGCGTGCGGGACTGCTCCGTAAGGCCGTCGAGCGCCGAGCGCGGCAGATAGAAAAACAGGGAGTGGAACGGCTTGTCGATCACGTAGCGGGGATCGCGCTTGAGATCGTACAGATAGGTTGCGCCCGCCGGGACATCCCTCTTCATCAGGCACTTGCCGTTCTCCCAGAGTTCGCACTCCGGGAAATCGCGAAGTTTGAGGCTGACAAGAAAGGCATCCTCCGCGGAGAACGAGCCGGAAAGACCCGGCACGGGGTTGTCATCCCGCGTTTCGGTGACCACGAGTTCGACGCTGCGCAGTGAACGCGTGATCAGCGAGGGCGGCGCATCCTTCAGGTGCAAGACCTGCCCGAGCCTTTGTCCGAAGGCGCCGGTCTGTGTCATGTGAGGTCTCATCCGTGGATTGGACCCGGCAGGTCAACGTAGCCCGCAGGGGGTCGTGTCCATTATCGGGGATCAGCGAACGGGCGTCCAGTTTTGCCATTGAACTTCACCGTGTCAGTTCCGTGACACAAAGCTTGATTGGCTTGCGCGAATGTCAGCACTGCTGACCGTCTACTGCTCAACAGGAAGAGCGGCTTGTTCGACAGCAGCCTTCGGCGCCGTTGCCTGCATACGATTTTTGAGGGCACGCGGGCACATCTGATGATGGCTAGAGCAGGATTAGACCAAGTACGGAGGATTTAGAAAAGACGCCACACCGATACACGACTAGAATGCGCGTCGAAGTTCAATCAAGGTGCCCCTCAACGACGAGGACGGGTTCATGAGCAACCCACGCTTGCGAGATACTTCGCAGGATCAACCAGATATTTCCCAGGCACAGCAGCGCGATTTGCCGATCGGCGAGCGTCCTCACGCCGATGCGGAAATGACGCGCGTGCTCAAGACGGCGCCGCTTCGCGTGGCTGCCGACCCATCCAACGGCGTGATCACCTTCTGGAGGCATGATCCCCTGCACGACGTCGTCAAGCCGATGGCCGATCATGTCATCATGGCTTTCCCCGCCGAGCCAGTACGGTTCGAGCGCCGCGACGGGAAAGCGTTTGTGAAGGGAATGACGCGTCCCGGGACCGTGACGATCATTCCGGCCGGTTCAAGCTCACGATGGGATATCTATCAGCCTTTGAGCGTCCTTCAGCTCTACCTCCCGCAGACCACACTGGAGCGCGTAGGCCACGAAGTCGGGACAGCTGCTCCCAGCGACCTCGTAGAGCAAACTGCGCATCCCGACCCCATTACATCCCGATTGCTGCTGAGTGCGGCCGACGCCCTGGAAGGCAGTGCGGCGCTGGATGCGCTGTTCAGACACCAATTGACGGATCTTCTGGCCACGCGCCTGCTCGCGGCGTATGCCGGCTCGCCGGCAAGATTCCAGCCGGTGATGGGCGGGCTGTCGCCCAAGGTGCTGGGTCGCGCAATCGAACGCCTGCGTTCGGACGGCGATGCGGACGTATCGCTCGCCGCGCTGGCTGCGGATGCAGGCCTGTCGCGCTTCCACTTCTGCCGCGCCTTCAAGGAAAGCACCGGGCTCTCGCCGCACGCCTGGCTACGCCAGCACCGGCTCGAGCAGGCCATGCACATGCTACGTGACCCCGACGTGTCCGTCGTCTCGGTCGCAGCCGCGCTCGGCTATTCCTCCCAAACCGCCTTCGCCGCGGCGTTCAGAAAGCTGACCGGTGAAACTCCGAGCGATTGGCGAAGACGCATGCGGTGAACACCCCCTTGGTGGGTGATGTCGGCAACGATGACATGACCGATCTCAAGTGCAGCATCGAGAGGTAACAGGCGATGAAGACATTCCTCAGCATCGGAGCGGGCCCGGGAATGGGCTTCGCGACCGCCGAACGCTTTGCCAAAGAGGGTTTTCAGGTGGTTTTGGCCGCTCGGAGCGTCGCCAAGACGCAGGAGCTGGTCGAAAGACTGACAAGAAACGGGTACAGCGCCAGCGTTCGCAAGGTGGACTCGAGCGATCCGAAGAGCGTTGCGGAACTGGTCGCCGATGTTCAGAAGCAGCATGGCTCAATCGACGTCTTGCACTACAACGCCGCATCCATGCGCAAGGCGACCCTCTCTGAGCAGCCGCGCGACAGCTTCAACGATGATCTCGCCGTCAACATCGGAGGCGCGCTCGTCGCCGCTCAGGCGGTCGCTCCGAAGATGGAAAAGCAAAGCTCCGGCGCAATCCTGTTGACGGGAGGCGGTTTCGCACTCGCTCCCAGCCCGGACTATCTTTCGATCAGCATCGGCAAGGCCGGTCTTCGCGCTTTGGCTCACGGACTCTTCGAGCCGTTCCGGGACAAGGGAATTCACGTCGCGACAGTGACCGTCTGCACCCTCGTTTCTCCAGGATCGAAGGAGGCCTCATCGGTCGCCGAACACTTCTGGAATTTGTACAGCCAGCCGAGGGATTCCTGGACCGTAGAAGCGAACTACGCCCCCGCGAGCGCATAGGGGTCAGAACCGGGAGTCTGGGCAGAAACGCGTGCGTTAGCAGCAATCGCTCTACAGGTACGGCAATCGCTCTGGGGCAGCAGCAGAGGAGATCAATTAGACCATCACGGTGCCCACGAACACCGACGGGGACCGACAATGACCTGGAAAACCTTCGCCAACCGACTTGCAATCGCATCGCGACGGCGCGGCCTTGCCACTGCTGCCATATACGGACTTTCGCTGGCCGTCCGCTTCACCTCAGCAGCGGGCGAGGAGGTGGAAATCCCGGTGCAGAGGGCCCATCCCGTGTCCTCCATTATGACCCAGGATCACGCTTCGCTGCCCTATCGGCACTGGGACCGGCCCCCTGCTCAGCCAATTGTCTTTCGCCAAGGCTGGCGGCTGAATTCTTCGATCTCAGCGCCGGCACTGCCGGGATGCCTCGCGCCATAGCGAGCTGACGCCTTCGTTTCACGCCTTCGTGTCGTCGTCGATCGCTGCCCTCGATGAAGGGCAGCGGCGGTCGCGCGCGGACATTTGGAAGTCCAAACCACAGGAGCAAATCACATGCGACTAATCATCATCGGCGCCGGCTTCGCTGGCATGTACGCGGCCCTCTCCGCAGCGCGCCTGCGTGACATCCAGGGCGTTTCGCCAGAAGAGCTCGAGATCTCGCTGGTTGCGCCAGAGCCGACGCTCGTTGTTCGTCCGCGGCTTTACGAGCCGAAGCCGGAAACCCTGACGGCACCGCTGCTGGATGTCCTCAAGGCGATCGATGTCGACTACGTGCAGGGCAGCGCCGAGACGATCGACACCAAGGCCCGCGCGGTGCAGATCGCAACTGCCAAGGGCACGCGAAAGACACTCTCCTACGACCGGCTGGTCGTGGCCACCGGTAGCCGGCTGTTCCGCCCGAACATTCCCGGCCTTGCCGAGCACTGCTTCAGTGTCGACTCGCTGGCTGACGCGATCGCCCTCGACAAGCACCTGCACAGTCTCCCCGACCGGCCGGCCATGAACGGACGCGACACGGTCGTCGTTGTCGGCGGCGGCTTCACCGGCATCGAGGCGGCGACCGAGATGCCCTCGCGACTTCGCGAAATCCTCGGCAAGGATGCCAAGGCGCGCGTTATCATCGTCGATCGAAACAAAGCGATCGCGCCTGATATGGGCGAAGGCCCCCGCCCCGTGATCGAGAACGCCCTGGGCAAGCTCGGCGTGGAGACTAGGCTCGGCGCCGGCATCGCCTCGCTCGACGAAGCCGGCGTCACGCTCTCCAGCGGCGAACACATCGAAACCGAGACCGTGATCTGGGCGGCCGGCATTCGCGCCGCGCCGTTGACCCAGCAGGTCCCCGCCGAGCGCGACAATTTTGGCCGGCTGATGGTCGACCGCGATTTGCGCGTGCCGGGAGTGGACGGCGTCTTCGCCACCGGCGACGCCGCGCGCGCGGCCAGTGACGATATCGGCAACTACGCGCTGATGTCGTGCCAGCACGCCACGCGGATGGGCGCCTTTGCCGGCAACAACGCCGCCGCCGAACTGCTTGGCGTTCCGACCAGGCCCTATCACCAGGAGGGCTACGTCACCTGTCTCGATCTCGGCGAAGCCGGCGCGCTGTTCACGCGTGGCTGGGAGCGCGAGGTGTCGATGGTCGGCGACGTCGCCAAGAAGACCAAGCAGGAGATCAACACCGTCTGGATCTATCCGCCGAAGGCAGAGCGTGCTGCTGCGCTCGCCTCGGCCGATCCGGAGCGTGTGACCGATGTGACTGGCTTCTTCTAAAGCCTCACGCGAAACGGCCGCGCTCCCAGGAAAGGAGCGCGGTCCGCCCAAGACCGAGCGCAGATGAAACGGATAGTCCGCAACACTCAACAGGAGCACAAAATGACACATATTCTCCACAGCGGTGGTGGCCAGGCCTTGATGAATGTCGACGACACGGCCTTGCTGTTGCTCGATCACCAATCGGGTCTATTCCAAACGGTCAAGGACATTACCGTCGCCGAGTTGCGGGCCAATGTCATGGCGCTGACTCGGATCGCCAATCTTCTGAATGTCCCGATCATTACGACGGCTTCCGTCCCCGACGGACCTAACGGCCCGATCATGCCGGAGATCGCCAAGCTGGCGCCGCAGGCCATCTACGCGCCGCGGCAGGGTGAGGTGAATGCTTGGGACAACGATCTTTTCGTCAAGGCAGTTCGGCAGACGGGAAAGAAGACACTCATCATGGCCGGCGTCTGGACCAGCGTGTGCGTGATGTTTCCTGCGCTCGATGCCAAGGCCGCCGGTTTCAACGTGTACGCGGTGATGGATGCATCAGGCGATCCTACCGTGATGACGTCTCAGACGACGCTTGCCCGTTTTGTGCAATCCGGGATCGTGCCGACCAGCACCAACGCCGTGATCAGCGAACTGCACCGCACCTGGCGTCGTCCAGAAGCGGCAGACATCGCTGACATCTATACGGTCGCCACACCGAACTATCGGGCCGTGATGGAAAGCTACGACCGCGCAAAGAGCGTGGGTGCCGCACAGAAGGAAGCTGCAAAACAACTGGAGCCTCAACTCTAACGGCACGCATGGTCGGCGACATCGCCGGTCACCGACGTGCAGTAAGTCATGCGACAGAGCTGCGCTTCAGGCGCCGGAGCGCGGCCCTCCCAGCAGAGGGCGCCGAGATCGAGCATAGGAGTTCTCAAACATGAATCAGATCATCCATAACACTCAGAAGGCAAACCTGCGCCCGGACAACATCTCAAACCCCGGTCGGCCGGGACCCGAAGAGTTGGTGCCGTCGCGCTACGCGCTGAAGATCGGCGAGATTGACGTGCTGGTGGTCAGCGATGGGGTGCTATTGCTACCAGGTGCGATGGTGGCCTACAACGCCGAGCCGGCCGTCCGGGCGGCTTGGCTGCACGACATGTTCCTGCCGCCGGACGCGTTCGATTGGGCGCTGAACGTGGTCTTGGTGCGCAGCGGCGGTCGGACCATCCTCATCGACGCCGGGATGGGCGCGGAGTTCCCGGACTTGCCGAAGTCCGGGCGACTGGGCCTGCGACTGGAGGCCGCCGGCATCGATCTCGCATCCGTGACCGACGTGGTGCTTACCCACATGCACATGGACCACATTGGCGGGCTGCTCGTCGACGGGGTGAAGGAGCAGCTGCGTCCTGACCTGCGGATCCACGTGGCGGCCGCCGAGGTCAAGTTCTGGGAGGCGCCCGATTTCTCCCACGTCTCCATGCCGCCGGGGTTCCCGGACGCGCTTCGGTCGTCCGCCAAGCGGTTTGTGAAGGAATACCACAGCCAGCTGCGGACGTTCGAGGACGAATACGAGGTGGCGCCGGGGGTGGTCGTCACTCGCACCGGCGGCCACACCCCCGGGCATAGCGTGGTCCGCGTGGCGTCCGGTGGCGATCGGCTGACGTTCGCCGGCGACCTCGTGTTCCAGGGCGGGTTCGAACACCCCGACTGGTACAACGGCTTCGAACACGACCCCGAGGAGGCGACCCGCGTTCGGGTCCGTCTTTTGCGGGAACTGGCGGGGACCGGCGAGCTGCTGGTGGCCACTCACCTGCCGTTCCCGTCGGTCTGCCATGTGGCGGTCGCCGGCGACGCCTTTCGTTGCGTACCGGTCAACTGGGACTACTGACCGCTTGTCGGGTTAGGCCGAACCAGAGCGCGTAGTAAGCGCTTCGTATGATACGGGCCGCGTTATCCGCGTCGGAGCGCGGCCCGCTCACCCAAAATCCTTTTGGAGCTCGACCTCGATGAAACACGAGACCGTGCGCGCGAGCGCGTTCGCCATGCCGCTGACGAACCCGGCCTTTCCCGCCGGCCCCTACCGCTTCGTCAACCGCGAATACTTCATCATCCAGTACCGGACCGATCCGGAAGCGCTGCGCCGGGTGATGCCAG
Source organism: Bradyrhizobium valentinum (assembly GCF_001440405.1). Classification (GTDB taxonomy): domain Bacteria; phylum Pseudomonadota; class Alphaproteobacteria; order Rhizobiales; family Xanthobacteraceae; genus Bradyrhizobium; species Bradyrhizobium valentinum. The sequence goes on along the minus strand of NZ_LLXX01000179.1, from coordinate 12,735 downwards.
AGCCGCTCGAAATCACCGAGCCGGTCGTGAATTACGAATTCATCCGCATGCCGGACTCAACGGGCTTTGGCGACTACACCGAAAGCGGTCAGGTCATTCCGGTATCCTACAAGGGTCAGGCCGGCAGCTTCGTCCACCAGATGTTTCTGAATGATCATCCGCCGATCGCCGGCGGGCGCGAACTGTGGGGCTTTCCCAAGAAGCTTGCGCAGCCAAAGCTCGCCGTCGAGATCGACACGTTGGTCGGCACCTTGAACTACGGCTCGGTGCGCATCGCGACCGGCACTATGGGCTACAAGCACCGCGCCCTCGATATATCAGTCGAAACCCGGAAGCTCGCCGCCCCCAATTTCCTGATCAAGATCATCCCGCATGTCGACGGTACCGCCCGCATCTGCGAACTGGTGCGCTTCCATTGCGAGGATATCACGGTGAAGGGCGCCTGGACCGGGCCCGCTGCGCTTGACCTCTACTCGCATGCCCTGGCGCCCGTCGCCGAGCTGCCGGTCCTTCAAGTCTTGTCGGCCAAGCACATCGTAGCTGACCTGACCCTCGGGCTCGGCACCGTGGTCCACGACTATCTGGCACCGGGCGCGCCGGTGCGACGTCGTGCGTCGGAGTCTGAAATCTTGATCGAAGCAAACGCCGGCTGAACGGATCAGCCACCATGCAGGGAGTTTTGGCAATGTTGAACGTGATACGCGAGCAAGGAAGTCCCGTGCCGCAGCAGCGCAGCAAGGCGCTGCCCTACGATGTCGTCGCTCTAGTGCTGCAGGGCGGCGGCGCGCTCGGCGCGTATCAGGCTGGCGTCTATGAGGGCCTGCACGAGGCCGGCATCCGGCCGAACTGGCTAGCCGGCATTTCGATCGGCGCGCTCAACGCCGCCATCATCGCGGGCTCCCCTGCAGAAGCGCGCGTCGCACGGCTACGCGAGTTCTGGGAAACGATCTGCGCTCATTCGATAGAGTGGCCCGCCGGCGAAGGGCTGGCCAATGCCCTGCCCTTCGCGTTCGACATCAACTCGGTGCGCAATGCGATGGCGGCGACGCGGGCGCTGGTGCAGGGCCAGCCCGGCTTCTTCAAGCCGCGCTTCCCCTCGCCGCTCTGGTCGCCGTTCTCGGGAGATGCCGCAACCAGCTTCTACGACACGGCACCGCTGCACCAGACGCTGGAGCGGCTTGTCGACTTCGACCGCCTGAACTCGGGCGAAGTGCGCGTCAGCGTCGGCGCGGTCAACGTCCGCACCGGCAATTTGACCTATTTCGATACCGCCGAACGCCGGCTGGGACCGAAGCACTTTATGGCTTCCGGCGCGTTGCCGCCGGGATTCCCCGCCGTCGAGATTGAAGGCGACCACTACTGGGATGGCGGTGTGGTTTCGAACACGCCGCTTTCCCGGGTGCTGTCCGGAGAGCCGCGCGACACCCTGACATTCCAGATCGATCTCTGGTCGGCCAAGGGCCGCGTACCCTACGACATGACGGAAGTGTCGAGCCGCCAGAAGGACATCCAGTATTCGAGCCGTACGCGCGCCATTACAGACCACATGACGCGGATGCAGAAAATGCGTCAGGCGCTGCAGCGGACGATGGAGGAACTGCCGGAAAGCGCAAAAGCGAAGCCGGAAATCCGTGCCATCGCCGATCTGGCCCGGCATCGCTCCTACAACATCATCCACCTGATCTATCAGACCAAGCTCCACGAGGGCCATTCCAGGGACTACGAGTTCGGGCTCAGCGCCATGCGCGCGCATTGGCAGAGCGGACTCGAAGACATCCGCCGCACGCTGGCCGATCCGTCGCGGCTCGACCCGCCGGCACCCGAGCTCGGCATGGTCACACACGACGTCCATCGCCGCGACTAATCCCGCGACGGGTTCGTCTCTCAAAACATCGAAAGGAATTCCCATGTTGAAGGGCAAGGTAGCGATCGTAACCGGATCGACCAGCGGTATCGGACTCGGGATTGCGAAGGAGCTGGCAAAGGCCGGCGCCGATCTAGTCCTGAACGGCTTTGGCGACGCGAGCGAGATCGAACAAATCCGCAGCGGCATCGAACGCGACCATGGCGTGCGCGTCGCCTATGACGGCGCCGACATGTCAAACGGCGATGCAGTGCGCAACTTGATAGGGAGGACGGTCGAGAAATTCGGACGCCTCGATATCCTCGTCAACAATGCCGGCATCCAGTTCACTGCGCCGGTGGACGAATTTCCCGCGGCCAGGTGGGATGCGATCCTGGCAATCAACCTGTCGGCCGCGTTCCACGGCATTGCCGCCGCGGTCCCGCAGATGAAGAAGCAGCACTGGGGACGGATCGTCAACATCGCCTCCGCGCACGGCCTCGTCGCTTCGACGCACAAGGCAGCCTACGTCGCGGCCAAGCATGGCATGGTCGGCCTGACAAAGGTAGTCGGCCTCGAGATGGCCGGCTGCGGCGTGACCTGCAATGCGGTCTGCCCCGGCTGGGTGCGAACGCCGCTGGTGGAGAAGCAGATCAGCGACATCGCCGCGCAAAAAGGCATCAGCCAAAAGGAAGCAACCAACGAACTGCTCGCCGAGAAGCAGCCATCACTGGATTTTGCTTCGCCGGAGCAACTTGGCGGCACCGTCGCCTTCCTGTGCTCTGCTGCGGCAGACCAGATCACGGGCACGGCCATCTCTGTCGACGGCGGCTGGACCGCGAGGTAGCCAACCATGAACATCCCCTCGCCAAAAAAGAAGAAGATGGTCGGCCTGCTGCTATGCCTCAGCGCCCTGGTGGTCGTGGCTGCGGGGTGGACCTGGGCTCATTCGCGCGGTGAGGAGTCGACCGACAACGCCTATATCCGCGGCGACGTCACCTCGCTCGCGCCAAAGGTTGCAGGCTACGTCATGACCCTCGAGGTCGAGGACAACCAGACCGTCCGGGCGGGTGACGTCCTGTTCCGGATCGACGATCGCGACTACCGCGCCAAGCTTGCGCAGGCAGCGGCCAACGTCGAAGCCGCGCAAGCCCGTCTCACCAATGTCGATGCGGACATCCAACTGCAGCATGCGTTGATCCGGCAGGCCGAAGCCCAGAAGCGTTCGAACGTGGCGGAGATGACGCTGGCGACCAAGGCCTCCGATCGCCGCCGCGAACTGATCCGCACCAGCGCCGTCAGCCAGGCCTCGGTCGACGAAAGCGACGCGGCCCTGGCGAGAGCGGAGGCAGGCGTATCGGCGGCGTCGGCAACTGTGGAGGCGCAGCGGCAACGGGTCGCCGTGCTCGCCACGCAGCGCGAAGCTGCCGTCGCTGCCCTGGCGCAGGCAAGGGCCGCGCGCGATCTCGCCCAGATCGATCTCGACCACACCATCGTGCATGCGCCCGTCGACGGAGTGATCGGCAACCGCCAGGTTCGCGTTGGCCGGCTGGTCGCGCCGGGCGCGGCCTTGCTCGATATCGTTCCCGTGAACGATGTCTGGGTGGTCGCGAACTTCAAGGAAACGCAGATCGAGCATATCCGGTCCGGTCAACATGCTCGCATCACCGTCGACGGCTATCCGAACCAGGTGTTTGACGGCGTGGTGGACAGTTTTGCGCCCGGCAGCGGCTCTGCCTTCACCATGCTCCCCGTAGATAATGCGACAGGAAACTTCATTCGCGTCGTTCAGCGCGTACCGGTAAAAATCCGATTTGCCGGCAATCCGTTGCGCGGCCGCATCGTGCCCGGCCTGTCTGCACGGGTCGAGATCGATCTGGGACGCGGCTCATGACCACGGCCATCGCCGCCACGCCGGACCGCGACAAACCCGCGACCGGTTACCTTCTGGTCGCGGGCGTTGTACTTGCCACGTTGACGGAGGCGATCGCCGGCACCGTCCTGGCGCTCGGCCGCGGCCACATTGGCGGCGACGCCCACGCATCTCCTGACGAGGCCGCCTGGCTCGACATCGGATACACCAGCTTGAAGTTGATCGGGTTCATGGTCGCGCCCTGGCTGATGACCCGCATCACTCCGCACCGCCTGATCATCGGCGCGACGCTGGTCATGGGCACGGCATGCGGCATTGCCGCCATCACCACCCGGCTGGACCTGCTGATCACGCTGCGCGTCATACAGGGTTTCTCCGGCGGCGCCTTGCTCATCGGCGGCCAGGCGATCATCTTCCTCGCCTATCCACTATCCCGCCAACCGGTCCTTCAAGCCCTGTTTGCGATGGGATCTGTCGTCGCCCCCGCGACGATCGCCCCCGCTCTGCAGGGGCAGTTGATCGACAGCCAATCCTGGGCATGGATTTTCTTCAGCATTGTTCCGATCGCTCTGGCAGCTGCGGGAATTATGCTAATCGCGGACGGTCCGAAGTCCGCGGTGACCGCGCGCCGTCCGTTTGACTGGATCGGCTTTGCGCTGATCTCCGTCGCTCTCTTCTGCCTCACCTATGTCTTCAGCCAGGGCAGCCGATGGAACTGGTTCGATGAACCTCGCATCGTTTGGCTGACGGTGACTGGCGCAGCCGCACTGCTGGCATTTCTCGGCCAACAGGTGATGGCCAAAGGCCGGGGCCTGCTCGATTTCACCTTGTTCCGGTCGGAAGATTTTTGCTTCGCCTTCATTGTCAGCTTCGTCGCCGGCGCCGCATTGTTCGGGAGCGCGTTCCTGATTCCGGCGTTCGCCGTATCCGTTCTCGCGTTCACGCCGACCGACGCCGGCCAGCTTCTGTTGCCAAGCGGGGCGCTCTTCATCGGCTCGCTCCTGATGGCCGCCTACCTCATGCAGGCCCGCGGCGTTCCGCCGGTCGCCACAGTGCCGTTCGGAATCCTGATGATCATGGTTGCGATGTGGATGCTGTCCGGATCGACCAGCGAAAGCGGCTCCCACGACATGATGGCGGCCATCCTGCTGCGCGGGTTTGGCCTCGGGTTCCTGTTCCTGTCGATCACGTTGATCGCTTTCAGCAACCTGAACGACCGCAACCGCGCATCGGGCATAGGACTGTTCAATGCCGGTCGCCAGCTTGGTGGTCTCATCGGAGTAGGCCTGCTCCAGAGAATGATCGACCAAAACGTCGCTGGCAATATCGCCGTGCTCGGCGCCAGCGTCACCGCTGGCGTTCCCGCGGTCAGCGAGCGGCTGGCGGCGACGACGGCCATGCTCGCAGCAAGGGGGATGGACGCGCTCGCCGCGGGCTGGGCCGCCACCAGCCTGCTGGGCCGGGCCGTCGCCGGTCAGTCCACCGTGATCGCCTTCGACACGGCGTTCAATGCCGTCGCCCTGCTCTTTGTATTCGCCGCGCCAGTGCTGGTCACCGTCAAAATCGGACTGCACCAGTACACAAAAATCCGCGCTTTGCAGTTGCCCCAAGCCAGCGAACCGCAGGTTACGGACATCGCGATCTCTGTCGAGCAGCCGGACCGCACAGCGGCCTGACACAAATGAGCCATTGTTGACAAAAACGGAGGAATACCATGAAGGCATCTTCGCTCTAGATGATTACAACCGGTTGCTTCATCGCCCTGACATCGGCCGCGCAGGCGCGATCGGCTTATGATGGATCTTGGGGCCTCGTCTTCGTGAGAGGCGCCTGCGAACCCAGCTACAACTTCACCGTCAATGTTTCCGATGGAATTGTATCGCGTCGGCGCTATGCTAGGGTACATGCGTGACTGACGGCTCTGCCGGGTCATCTGTGGGAATCGCTGACCTCCGGAGCATCGAGACGGAAGCAGTCGGCCATCTTTGTTAGGGCGGTAGTCCGGATGCTTGAAGTGCTTTCGATATCAGATCCCGTGTCGCGGCTGAACGCGAACGGAATACTTCACCGGAGTGAGATACACGAAAGTCGGGGCGGAGCTTCAAAAGGTGCGCCGCTGCGTCCCGCGCGTCATCAATCCGACCCGCGCCGATACTGTTGATGATCAGAGCTCCCAGTGAATGCGCCTCAGCGTGGAGCTGAGCCGCTTTCGCTGCCCACTCACACCCTTCCACATAGCGCCCCAGGCAAAAGAGCGCGAATGCTATTCCAATCCATGCATATCGTCGATTTGGATCGAGTGGATCCAGTCTTAGCAGCCGATCGAAGCTCTCTATGGCTGTTTCGGGTTCGTCGCACATCAACGCGACCCAGCCTCGCGAAAGCCAAACAAAGGCATGGTTGGCGTTGAGAGCCACGGCCTCTGTTGTCATGGATGATCCGCGATCATAGTTGCGCCCAATATAAGTGAGGACGTGTCCCGCTTGTGCTAACGGAACAGCGTCGTCGGCCGCCAGATTTGCTGCAGAGTTAGCAAGCCTGATTGCTTCAGAGCGCTCCTCTGCCGAGAGAGCAATTCCGCTGATCGCCTGCTGCGTGTTGTACGTCAACGCCAGATTGGCATAGGCCCTGGCGTTCTCAGGGTCCTTTTCGATAGCTTTTTTATGCAACGCGCGAGCTTCTTCGAAAGAGCCTGTTCGCTGAAGCGCCAGTCCGCGTAAATAAAGATCATAGCTGTCCAGTCGATCTGTGGGTTTTCGTTTGACTCGCTGGATTTCGGCCCGCTCAACAGCGGGAGCAATTAACCCAACGACAGCCGCCGTTACCTGGTCCTGCAAGCTGAATATGTCTTCGATCGCTCCGTCGAATTTGTCAGCCCAAAGATGGTTGTTGGTCGCCGCGTCGATAAGTTGCCCGGTAATCCGAACTCGGTTACCAGCCCTTCGCACGCTTCCTTCCAGAACGTACCGCACACCGAGTTGGCGGCCTACCTGTTTGATGTCGACGGGCTTGCCCTTATAAGTGAAGGATGAATTGCGAGCGATGACGAACAGCGACTTGAAGCGAGTCAGCGCGGTGATGATGTCTTCTACTATGCCGTCGGCGAAATATTCCTGTTCCGGGTCACCGCTCATATTCTGAAACGGCAATACCGCGATAGATGGCTTGTCGGGCAACGCTAAGGGTTCGGGGGCGGCGTTCAGAAGCGGCTGGCCGGCAGTGTGTGGCTGTTCGAGTGCCCCCGTAAGAGCCGGCGCGCTCTCTTCCCTGATCGCCCATTTACCGAGGAGACGATAACCCCGCCCGAATGCCGTCTTCAGCAACCCACGATCAGGCCCAAAGGCCTTCCGGATCGCGGATATGTGGAACTGCAGCGTATTTTCCTCGACGACTGCTCCCGGCCAGATACGACCCATCAGGTCGTACTTGTTGATCGTGTCACCTGCGGCCTCAACCAAGACCCCAATGATTTCAAAGGCGCGACTGCCTATGGGGACCGGGGCGCCACGCAATCGGAGTTCCCGCCGCGCGAGATCAATCTCCCAGTCCTGGTAGGCGTACACCGGCTTTAGGTGCTGCTCAGGCACGTCGCACGCTCGACCCAATAGGGCATTTCTCAGAATTGCTCAGCGCTGCTTCCTTCTGCTCTTTCGGGGATGGAATCGGGAGCAAGCGGTGCAGTCACTCCGGCAACCCGGCTCTTCGCAGGCCTTCCTCGGCTACCGCGAAGTCCTTCGGTTGGACCAGCAGCCAGTCGTGGAGCGTGCCAATGCGTAGCGTGGGATCGAGCCGACGCACGTGGTGCATGGCTTTTCGCGCTTCTTCCTCGCGCCCTGCCAGCGCATGGCTTGCGGCCATAAAGGCCGCTACCCGCAGGACATTCGGTACCTCCCGCCATGCCATCTCTAAACAGGCGACAGCCGCATCAAATCGCCCGGAATACAAATGTCCCATCGCGATTCCGGTCTGCATTTGAAATGTCTCCGGATCCAGCGGACTGAGGCGCATGGCACGCGTGAAATATTCGATCGCACTATCATGTCTGCCGAGGGAAATTCGCTGGTACCCGCCGAGGTACCAGATCGTCGAGAGATTGGGATTGAGCACCATGGCCCTGTCGACATAAGTGGCGCAACAGTCGAGGTCTCCACCAAAATGAGGCCATGCGTGTCCGCCTCTGGTCAGAGCGACCGCGTCATTCTTTCCCAGCGTCACGGCGAGTCGGCACAATCGCGCGGCCTCGTTGCCGTCTGCCTCGCGATCGTTGAGCCAACGATTCATCTTACGCCAGTAGTAGCACCACGCCGCCATTCCATATGCGGAGGCGAACTCCGCATCGAGCTCGATCGCCTTGTAGAATAGAGGCAATGCCTCATCGAGGCCGGCCCTGCTCGCAAGGTGAAACTTGGTCAATCCACGCAAGTAATAGTCATAGGCGTGGAGGCTTTCGGTCGGCTTTCGGCTCGCACGCTCGATTTCGGCAAGCTCAAGCTGCGGCGCGATCGCACAGACGACGCCTGCGGCGACCGTCTCCTGCAGCTCAAAGATGTCGTCGAGGGTGCCTTCGAAACGCTCGGCCCATAGATGCACGCCATGGGTCGCATCAATGAGCTGCCCGGTGATGCGCACCCTTGTCGCCGCCTTGCGCACGCTGCCTTCAAGCACATATCGCACGCCCAACTCGCGCCCGACCTGTCGGACATCCACGGCCTTGCCCTTGTATGTGAAGCTCGAATTCCGAGCGATGACGAACAGCCAGCGCATCCGCGACAAGGCCAAGATGATGTCCTCAACCACACCATCGGCGAAGTACTCCTGCTCGGGATCACCGCTCAGGTTCTGGAACGGCAGGACAGCAACCGAGGGCTTGTCAGGAAGAGACAACTCCTCGCTCTCATTCGAGCCGGCCTGCTCCGTGTTTCGGACGATGACGCTACCGGGCCTTCTTGCCTCAACCTCGCCCACGGCAGCGGCACGGCCGATCAGTTCGGACACCACAGCGGGCAGATTGCTTAGAAGCGGCCGGTCGGCGGTGTGTGGCTGTTCGAATGCATCCGTACGGGCCGGCGCGCTCTCTTCCCTGATCACCCATTTGCCGAGCAGACAATAACCCCGCCCGAATGCCGTCTTCAGCATCCCACGATCAGGCCCAAAGGCCTTCCGGACCGCAGATATGTGGAATTGCAGCGTATTTTCCTCGACCACTGCTCCCGGCCAGACACGTCCCATCAGGTCGTACTTGTCGATTGGATCACCTGCGGCCTCAACCAAAACCACAATGATTTCAAAGGCGCGGCTGCCTATGGGGACCGGCGCGCCACGCAATCGGAGTTCCCGCCGCGCGAGATCAATCTCCCAGCCTTGGTAGGCGTACACCGGCTTTAGGAGCTGTTCAGGCACATCGCACCCACGACCCAATAGGTATTTCTCAGAATTTCTCAGCACTGCTCCAAGGAATGACGCGCTTGGCCAGCGTACACCTCTCTGCGGAAACCGACACCAAAAAGATAGGGAACGCGTCATGGGCTGGATGTTCGATAATGTCGGACGTTTGACTGCCCGGTTGCAGAAGCCGGCCAGCCACTGTGAGCCACTCACTCCAAACTATTTGACCGCCTTACGCGACACCCTCCAACCCGGTGATGTCTTGCTGGTCGAGGGCAAAGGCCGTATTTCCGGCATCATCAAGTATCTCACTCAATCGACTTGGTCGCATTCGGCGTTGTATGTCGGGCCGATAGCGGGCGCCGTAACCGACGGCGAGCCCCACGTCCTGATCGAAGCCAATATCGACGAAGGCGTCGTGTCGGCGCCGCTGTCGAAATATCTGCATTGTCAAACCCGCATCTGCCGACCAGTGGACCTAAGCAAAGCGGACTGCGGAGAGGTCTGCCGCTACGCCTCCGAACGCATTGGCCTCGGCTACGATTTCAAGAACGTAATCGACCTCATGCGTTATCTCTTCCCATGGCCGGTGACGCAGCGTGGGCACCGCCGAACGATCGCGCTCGGCTCCGGCGATGCCGGCCGTATCATCTGTTCTTCGCTGATCGCGCAAGCATTCGACGCCGTGCGTTACCCGATCCTGCCCAAGCTCACTCGCGTCGAGAGCCCGACGTCGCAGCGCGAAATCGCCGAGATCCGTCACCCGTCACTTTACGTGCCCGGCGACTTCGATATGTCGCCTTACTTCATGGTGGTGAAGCCCATGCTCGCGTGTGGCTTCAATTACAAAGACATGCATTGGGCTGATCTTCCTCAGGGAGTGCGCTGATGTTGCGCGATCCTTTGGAGGCTTTGCTAGTCGCGCCTAGGGCGCACCAGGGCGATTTGCCGATCGCCGACCGACGTCCTGCCGATGTGGAGATGGCGCGCGTCCTCAAGACCACACCGCTTCGCATGGCCTCGGACCCGCCCAGTGGCGCCATCGCCTATTGGGAGCATGGAGCTCTGCACGATGTGGTCGAGCCCATGGCTGAGCACGTCGTCATGGCTTACCCCGTCGGCTCTCAGCGGCTGGAGCGGCGCACCGGGAAATCAGTTGCGATTGGAACGGCGCGCCCCGGAGTTGTGACGGTCATTCCGACCGGCTCGACCTCCCGCTGGGACATTCACCAACCCATGAATGTCGTTCAACTCTATCTTCCGCAGGCAACGCTCGAGCGCATTGCAGGCGAAGCCGACAAGATCGCACCGGGCGATCTCCTCGAGCGAACGGCACATCCCGACCTCACGACATCCCGGCTGCTCCTGAGTGCGGCGGATGTCCTCGACGGCCGTGAGCTCCTGGACGCCCTGTTCAGGCAGCAGCTGACGGTTCTCCTCGCCACGCGGCTCTTGGCTGCACACACCGGCTCGTCAACCACGTTCCAGCCGACCTTGGGCGGGTTATCGCCGAAGGCGCTGCGCCGCGCCATCGAACGCTTGCGCTCGGACAGCGATGCGGATGTCTCTCTCGCTGCCCTGGCTTCGGATGCCGGCCTGTCGCGCTTCCACTTCTGCCGTGCCTTCAAGGAAAGCACCGGGCTTTCACCTCATGCCTGGCTGCGCCAGCACCGGCTTGAGCAGGCCATGAACATGCTGCGCGACACTGACGCATCAGTCGTGTCGGTCGCCGCCGCGCTTGGCTATTCCTCCCAAACCGCCTTCGCTGCCGCGTTCAGGAAGCTGACCAGCGAGACCCCGAGCAATTGGCGACGGCGCGCCCGATAACAGCAATTTCTCTACAAGTAAGTCAATCGCTCTGGGGCAGCGGCACACATGGTGCGGTAGAAATCGTCGTGCTCACGGCAAGTACACGGAGGCGAGCAATGGCCTGGAACAACGCGATCAGCCGGCTTGCGAACACCTCGCGGCGGAAAGTACTCGCTGCCACGCTCATGTACGCGATTTCGCTACCATTCGCTTCGCTTCGGCGGCTAGCAAAGAAACCGAGGTTTTGACTTCTCCTACTCAACGGATGGATCCTATGACCACAGTCACCAAAGGTGGCGTCCAGATCTTCTGCAAGGACCGGGGGCCGAAGTCCGCCCAGCCCATTGTTTTTCATCGCGGCTGGCTGCTGAGCTCCGATAACTGGGGGATCCAGATGCTCTTGTTCGGGGGCGCATCATGATACTGGGTATGAGCTTGGCGACGTTCACGATGGTCCACGTGATCATCAGCCTGATTGCAGTCGTGGCGGGCTTGGTCGTGATGTTCGGGATGCTCGGCTCGAAGCGGATGCCGGGCCTCACTGCGATCTTTCTTGTATTTACTATCCTGAACAGCGCTTCAGGGTTTCTGATTCCAGCACTGCTGTTCGAGAAGCCGTTGCCTTCCCACATGATAGGCATTCTCTCGCTGGCTCTGCTGGCGATCGCCTGTTTTGCGCTCTACGGCAGGAAGCTCGCCGGTGCCTGGCGCTGGATCTACGCGCTAACCGCGCTGGTCTCGCTTTATCTCAACGTATTCGTGCTGGTGATCCAGTCCTTCCTGAAAGTGCCGGCGCTGCATGCGCTGGCGCCAAGCGTGCCGCCGGCCGAACTGCCGTTCGCCATCGTCCAGGGCATCGTGCTGGTATTCTTCGTCGTCGTGATCATCGGCGTGATCCGGCGATACCGACCGACGCCAACATACGCTTGACTTAACGTTGGCGAGAACTCCGGTTTCGGGGTGTCGATGAATCCAATGCTCGCAACGGCAGCGAGAATACTGTCGGTAGATTGGGCTGATGCGCACAAGTAGCGGCGAGTGGGGAAATGGCGTCACGACGCTTCTAAGCGCCCCGCACGTATCAGACGTTATGACATCAGTGGCTCAAGGCCCACCTAGGGTGGGCCTCGTTCCATAACGGCCCATTTTGCGAAAACACACCTCAGCGGGGCGGCGTAACGGTCACGGATGAGTACGAGCCCCACCGATTTGTACGCTGGGCTACGCTGCTGCCCTATCGTACTGAAATCGCGCTTTTGCTTTTCGCGGCCCTGGTTCAAATAAAGCTGCGAGGACGACAAGAGCAAACGCTGGACGCACGTTGGAGACGCCGGTGACAAAGTTTGAAGAACAAGCTGCGACGCAAGCGCCTCGCTGCGCTTGCCACAGATTGAAAACAAGAGCTGTAGGTGACCGCCCTTATGGGAAGTGCCGGAACAGGTGTCGCGCCACCTGAACGAGTTTCGTCAACCGAAGACGCGTGAAATTCAACTAGGGAGATGTGCGCAGAACTTTTCGATGTGAGTAACGATGTGGGGGAAAAATCGCGAAAACACCTTTCGTATCAATGGCTTATGCCTTTGGTGCGCTCGGAGGGCGGTCGCATTTGCTGCGATTTCAATGGCTTAGAAAAGTGGGTAAATGGATTAGGTGCTTTTCCCGCCTAAAAGTGCCTTTAAAGGCTGCCGCCCAAACCAGGCTCCGGCAGCATATCGCGAGTCGGCTATCCCGTCGTCAGCACTAACTTGCATGGCAACGGTTTGGCGAGACCGGCATCGACTTCGTGAAAGAGCGCCGTCACCTGCCGTCAGGGTGAACCGGACGG
>NZ_LLXX01000178.1:15475-18057 GCF_001440405.1 Bradyrhizobium valentinum | reverse complement strand
GGGTGTTCGCAAACTCAGCTTACCCCTGACCACCTGCCACCCCATAGGATCTACAAGCCCGGCGAGCCTTCGGAAACGCTGCGTCAGGCAGCCTGCGAACGTAGTGGCGGCGACGTAGCCGTGAATGGAAGCCGGCGCAGCTCGGGCCGCGGCGTAGACTTTTGGCAAAGCGCATAATCCACTTGCCAATGCTCGCTTCGCCGTCAAACCTCACTTCGTATATTTGGAGATTGATGGAAGTTGAACTCCCGGAGGCGACGAAGATGAGAACAACTGAATCGCAGAATGCTGCCAGGCATCTGAAGTCTTGGGCTCCGACCTTGTTCGTCGCCGTTCTTCTGTTCGTTTTTGCGTTCATCGCACTGGAAGTGACCGAAGGAGAGCCTATCGCGTTCGACCGTTGGTTGATGGTCGCCTTTCGCCATGCGTCCGACTTGTCGCGGCCAATCGGGCCGCCATGGTTGCTGGACATTGTGCGAGACATCACCGCACTGGGCAGCACCGCGGTACTTGCACTGCTGGTAACGGTTGTGACCACGTTCCTTTTTGCCATAGGCAAACGTCACGCCGGTTTGTTCGTCCTGACGACGGTCCTGAGCGGCGCCATTCTCAATACCCTTCTCAAGCTTGCCTTTGCGCGAGCGCGCCCCGATCTCGTCGCTCAACTCACTCAGGTCTCTACGCTGAGCTTCCCGAGCGGGCACGCAGCGATTTCGGCTGTCTGCTATCTGACGCTCGGCTTGATGCTTGCTCAAACGCAAACTTCTCGCTCTGTTCGCATCCATCTTATACTGACCGCCGCGATCCTGACCCTGCTGGTCGGAGTCAGCCGCATATATCTCGGAGTTCATTATCCGAGCGATGTGTTGGCGGGCTGGTGCTTCGGCACTTCGTGGGCGCTAATTTGCCAGATGCTCATGTCGTATTTTCAGCGCACCGGAAGGATCGAGCAGCCGAGCGACTGAAGGCGCACGAATTTCCGCCGCCATCGTACGGATCGACCAGTGCGTCGCGTCGACGGGTGTGGTGCGCAACGTCCGCAGGCGTGCGCGGCGAACTGGCCCGGCGTGCCGCACTGCCGCATTTTTCTCTCGCAAACCGACCGTCCCGGCCTCGCGCCTTTTGACGGTCAGGGCTATCCTTTCTTTCTGATCGTGCTTACGGCGAACCGCATGAAGCTTGGCCCCGGCGGCTGCGGGGTGCAAGAAATGAGCCGTTCGGCTTTCGTTGGTGATCAAATGACGCATGGCGGCCAAAAGGGTTTCGGCATGACCAAGCACGGCCGATCGGGGCACGCGACCCGATCGCCGCGTTTCCGCTTCCTGCAGAAGCTCGAAGCGCAGAAGAATGATCGCAAGGACCGCTCTCGGATCAAGGATCCGAAACGGTCCGTCGAAGAACTATTCCATCCCCGGAAGCCGAGATGAGCCTAGCTATCCTTGGATGAGCTCCGGGGTAGGCATATTCGGAAATTCGGCGCTTGTGCTCAGTACGCAAAGGGAGCTCAGGGACTGACAGGAATACGGCGTTCATCCCGTTATTCGGCGGGCGCACCAATGAGCGAGCTGTACGTCAGTTCCGCTTGATGATCCAGTGCGGTTCCTTTCGCGCAGCCCTGAACCACGGCATCCTCTCGCCTTTGCGCGAAGGGATGCTTATGTTGCGCAGTACCTGCAGCGGCCCCAAAGCGATAATGGGAGGTATGCTCATGGACGCGCCCAGCAAGGAGTTTGCGCTGGCGGGCAGCCTTGAGGAGCTGAAGATCAAGGGGCGGCTCGTTGTGCACGGTAGCCATCGTCCGATCCTCGTCATCTACGACCGCGGCCGCGTCTTCGCCCTCGACAATCGGTGCCCGCACATGGGCTTCCCGCTCGAGTGCGGCAGTGTCGAGGACGGCATCTTGACCTGTCACTGGCACCACGCTCGCTTCGATCTCGAAAGCGGCTGCACCTTCGACCTATGGGCGGACGATGTGCCGATCTGCCCGGTCGAGGTGCGCAATGGTGACGTCTGGGTGAAGACCACGTTCACCCATGCCGATCTCGCCGCGCACTGGCATCAGCGGCTTGCGAACGGCCTCGCCCACGACCTCGGCCTCGTCATTGCCAAGGCCGTGCATGGTCAGCTCGCGGCCGGCGTACTGCAAGCCGAAATCGTACGACAGGTGGCACTGTTCGGGGCGCAAAATCGCGACGGCTGGGGCGTGGGTCTTACGATTCTGACGGCACTCGCCAATCTCCTGCCTGTGCTGCCGGACGAGGACGCCTATCTCGCTCTGTTCCACGGCGCAGGCCGCGTGGCGGCGGATTGTGACGGCGAGGCGCCGCGGCGGGAACGGGCGCCGCTTGGAAGCCGACCGGATCCGGCCGCGCTCAAACGCTGGCTGCGGCGTTGGGCAAACGTGCGCCATCGCGAGGCGGCCGAGCGCACGCTGCTCACGGCGATTGCGGCCGGCCTCTCTCCGGCTGAACTCGCTGATGCCCTGTTCGCCGCCGAGACCGAGCGGGCTTTCGCCGACACCGGGCACTCGCTCGACTTCATCAACAAGGCGTTCGAGTGCCTCGACCTGGTCGGCTGGCAAC
>NZ_LLXX01000178.1:435-15310 GCF_001440405.1 Bradyrhizobium valentinum | reverse complement strand
CAACCAGCGAACTCGCGGACCTGTTCGCTGCCGGACGCGGCTCGCGTGACTGGTCGGGTCACGCCGCACTGGCTCAAGAGCTGCTCGGTGACGATCCGGCCAGGATCGTTGACGCGCTCAAGGAGGCGATACGCGCCGGGGCCGCTGCCGCCGACCTTGGCCAATCCCTCGCGTACGCGGCAGCGCTCAGGGTGGCGCGCTTCGGCAATGCCAACGAGCACGCCGACTGGGAGACGGCGCATCACGTCTTCACCTACGCCAATGCAGTCCACCATATGCTGACGCGCATCGGAACTGCCGACATCGACACTCACGTCACGGCCGTCCGCGGCGTATTGCACGGAGCGATGGCCCTCTACCTTGCTCGCTTTCTCAATGTGCCGCCGGCGCGCATCCCGGGCGACGGCGGCGAGCAGCTCGGTGATCTGCCCGCGGATCCAGAGACGATCGGCGCCGCCTTGCTCGACGCCTTCGACCGGCAGAGACAGGTTGATCTCGCCGCGCGCCTGGTGGCACGGCATCTCACGCTCGGCCATTCGCCGCAGGCGCTGATCGCCACGCTCGCGCATGCGGTGCTGCGCGAAGATGCGGGATTTCATGCGTATCAGATGCTGGAGGCGGGAGTCCGGCAATTCGGCGCGTGGGGCGACACGGACGAGGGCCGGCACATCCTCGTCGCGGTTGCCCGCTATCTGGCGGCCCATTCACCGACCGAACGCGCGTCACTGCAGACAGCCGATATAGCCCGCCGCTTGATGCGGGGTGGCGAGCTACATCAAGAGGCTGGACCGTCCTGACGTCACGCGCTGAGGGCGCATTAAGAGCGATCTGAAAGCAGACCTGACGCGCTGCGATCTTCGCCGCGATCCTGGCGCGCGCTTCGTCGCGTTCGATGCTTGGCAGCGTCAGCTGCAGGGGGTGGTGCATCGGCTTCGGCCTCATCCAGCCACTACAGCTTGTAGCCGATCTGACGCAGCAGGTCTTTCCGCCACGCAATGTCGGCGTCGGTTTCGACACCCAGCGGCGAGGCGCCATCCACCACGCCGAGCACGCCGCGGCCCAGCTCCGTTTGTGCGACGATCACCTGTGTCGGGTTGGCCGTCGCGCAATAGATGCGGCAGACCTCCGGCACCGCGCGCACCGCAGCCAGCACGTTGACGGGAAAGAACCCTTCGCCCAGGAAGATCAGGAAAGTATGGCCGGCGCCGATGGCCAATGCGTTGTCGCGTGCGAGGGCGAGGGCGGGTTCATCATTCCCCGACCAGCGCACCAGCCGCTTACCAGAGGCCTCGCAGAAGGCCAGCCCGAAGCGGATGCCCGGAACCGCGCCCACCAGCGCCTCGTGGAGGTCTTCCACGGTCTTGATGAAATGCGACTGGCCGAAGATGAAGTTGGCGGCGTCCGGCTTGACGATGGGCACCACGGTGAGTTCCATGGCTGCGCTCCTGCAGGGTGAGCTACGCATTCCATGGTAGGCCGCCGGAAGGTGATTGCAAGCCGCCACAGACGACCGATTTCGCTGCCACCCACGCTTCTGCTTCCTCGCGGATCTCGAACGCCTGGACCACTTCGCCGGCCGCGTTGATGGCGCGGAACATCACGGCGGCCCGCGGGGAGCAGCCATGGTCGCGGCAGCCAGTCTGCGAGCTTTCATTACCGGGAATGATGAGCGATAATCACCAGCGCGATGGAAGCGGTGCACGGAGATGGTGAGGGCCGATGCCTGAGCGTACATACAGTCGAGAGAGCGATATCGATGCCACAAGAGCAAGCGCTCGTTTGGCCGGCCTCGACATCGACATCATTCACCGGCAATCGCCGAATGGTGATTGGGAGCAGATATCAGTCAACCTGCGGGCAACGCCATCCTTCGAAGCGCTCGGGTCCTCGTTCGAGGCAGCTAACCCTTTCACGTTTTGGGTGCAGGCCACCCGATTTATGTGGATGCCGTGGCTGCTCACGGCGCAGACGATGATGCTGCCGGCAAGCCGGCCGCGAACACTCCCGGGCGCCGTCCACCCAGAGCAAGAGGCGCCGACGGCTAACGGTTAGCGAGCCAAAGGATCAGGGAAAGCATCACGCTGACGAGCAGCGATGTTGCGAGCGGGATATAAACGCGGAAGTTGTCGCGCTCGATGACAATGTCGCCGGGCAACCGGCCCAAGCCGATCTTGTTGATCACTGGCCATAGCAGCCCAAGCGCAACGAGCGACAAGCCGAAGATGATGAGCAGACGCGAGAACGACATTGCGCTGAGCCTACGATCACAGTGGGCGAGCCGATCGAGGGACAGCAAGCGAGATTTGGCCTGCTGCTGTGACTGCGTATCGCACGGCTCGGATGGGTCAGTATAGCGTTTTCGAGCGAAGTGGACACACGCACTTGGGCGAGCTGACACCATGATTGCGCTGTTCACGGATTTTGGATTGCACGGCCCGTATACGGGTCAGATGAAGGCGGTGCTGCACCAGATGGCGCCGGGCATACCCATTATCGACCTCTTCGCCGATGCGCCAGTCGGCAATCCCAAGGCATCGGCGTATCTGTTGGCGGCCTATGCGGCATGGTTTCCGATGCGAACCGTTTTGCTCTGCGTTGTCGATCCCGGCGTCGGCGGGAAGCGGCCATCCATTTTTCTCAAGGCCGACGGCCGCTGGTATATTGGCCCCGGCAACGGCTTGTTTGAGCTGATCCAGCGCAGAGCCCGAGAGACGCGCAGCTGGGATATCGACTGGAAGCCGAAGCATCTCTCGGCCAGCTTTCACGGGCGCGACCTCTTCGCCCCGGTGGCAGCCATGCTGGCGCGCGGTGATCCGCCCCCCGGCCAGCCACGTCACGATGGTGCAGATCGCCGGGCAGACTGGCCGGACGACCTCTGTGAAATCGTTTACGTCGATCACTACGGCAATGCGATGACCGGGCTGAGGGCGGCTATGCTGCCGCCCGGCGCAAGGCTCACCGCGGCAGGTCGGGTTCTGGACCGCGCGAGGACCTTCAGCGATCTGCCGCCAGGCGCGGCTTTCTGGTATGAGAACTCCAACGGGCTGGCCGAAATTGCCGTCAATCAGGGGCGGGCGGACCGCGATCTCGGTCTTGTCATCGGCAGTCCGGTCGAAATCGTCGCATGAACAAAGGTCAGCCGCTTTGACCCGAAGGCAACATTCGACCAAGCATCGCCCTCATCCGCATCCGGCGAAGCCGCCGGAGCGCCGCGACAAGCCGCAGGCTAGCGCTAACAGGCGCCTTGCGGAGCAGACCCGCAAGATCCTACGCAAACACTACATGAGCAAATACCGGGTGCAGTGAAATCGCGAAGACTGAACTTTGAAGCAAGCCTCCGGCAATTCTCAAACCTGCCAGGAAGAGACATCCCGCGTGTGGCTTGACTATGCGTGTGTCGCGAAGGTGGAAGTGCTCCGCGACGTGGCTGCCGAGCGCGGACCGTGAAAGATGCAAGCTCTTGAAGATCGCCGATGACTGCACGATAATCTGCTGCTGGACGGGGCGTTGCTCCGCAGTCCGCGCGAGGATGCCGAGGCATCCAGTAGGCGCCTCAATTGCCGCAACGATCCGCCCGGCTACGCCTCACGTCCCGACCTTATGCTGCTGCTGCGCTTCAGCTCTGTCCGGATGCACGGACTGATTGTGGTGTGCAGCTTGGCTCGCCGGCCGCAGCGTCGGCGGCCTCCGCTTGGTGACCGTCGCGGCCATCGACCACCAGACGGTTCCCGACGCCTTAGGACGAGCGGTGGATTGAGACTTCAAACCCTTTGGTCGAGGGAGGATATGCCATGAGAGCATTGGCAAACTATTCGCGTCGTCGCTTCCTTCATGCCGGCGCGGCCGGCGCAGCCGCAACCGTTGTCGCCGCGACGACGACAACGCCCGTTCGTGCGGCCGCTGAGGCGGGCATGCAAGCGCCACCCCCGACGGCGACGGCGCCGCGGATTCTGCGCAAGCCGCCACTGCCTGAGTTGGGGCGCATCGCCAAATCTTACAATTTGGATCTCAGCCGCGACGATCTGACGTCGTTCCGCAACCTCATGGACGGTGTGCTGGCGTCGTACCGTCGCCTGGACCAGTTCACAGAGCCGACATTGGCGGTGAAGTACCCGCGGGACGCCGGATTCCGTCCACCCGCCTCGGACAATCGGCTCAACGCCTGGTACTGGAGGTGCTCGATCAAAGGCGCGACATCGGGGCCTCTCGCGGGCAAGAAAATCGCCATTAAAGACAATGTGTGCGTTGCCGGCATCCCGATGATGAACGGTTCCAACGTGCTGGAGGGCTACGTCCCTGACTTGGACGCAACCATTGTGACCCGCATCCTCGATGCCGGTGGAGAGATCATCGGCAAGGCCGTGTGCGAGCATCTTTGCTTCTCGGGCGGTAGCCATACCTCCGACACTGGGCCCGTACTCAATCCGCACGATCCGAAGCGATCTGCCGGCGGCTCCTCCAGCGGCAGCGCGGCGCTCGTCGTCGCCGGCGAGTGCGACATGGCCATCGGAGGCGACCAGGGAGGGTCGATCCGAATTCCCAGTTCTTTCTGCGGAGCGGTTGGCCACAAGCCAACCCACGGGCTCGTGCCATACACAGGTGTCTTCCCGATTGAATTAACACTTGATCATACCGGGCCCATCGCCCGCACCGCCGGCGATGCTGCCCGGCTTCTCGAGGTGCTCGCCGGCGCCGATGGCCTCGACCCGCGCCAACCGGCGGGACTGCGTACGGAAGCCTATACCAAGCAGCTTACCGGAGACGCCCGCGGCCTGCGGATCGGGATCGTCAAGGAAGGGTTTGGCTGGCCCAATTCCGAGCCCGATGTCGACACCATGGTGCGCGAGGCGGCGCAGCGCTTGACGCGAGCGGGGGGAACAGTGAGCGAGGTATCGATCCCCCTCCACCGCGACGGCATCCATATCTGGAATGCTATCGCCGTCGAGGGCGCCACGGCGCTGATGGTTGCAGGCAACAGCATGGGAACCAACTGGAAAGGGCACTATACGACTTCGCTGCTGGATTTCTACGGCCGGAGCCGGCGCGTGCGCGCCAACGACCTTTCGGAGACCGTCAAGCTCGTTGTCCTGCTCGGCCAGTATATGCAGGACAATTACCAGGGCCGCTACTACGCTAAGGCCCAAAACCTCGCGCGCGTGCTACGCGCCGCCTATGATGAGGCGCTCGGCGGTGTCGATCTCCTGCTCATGCCGACGTTACCCTTGAAAGCTACGCTGCTCCCAGCCCCGGACGCGAGCCGCGAGGACTACGTTGCGCGGGCACTCGAAATGATTTCCAACACTTGCCCGTTCGACGTCACTGGCCATCCTGCCGCCACGGTTCCGGCAGGCATGTCGGCAGGGCTCCCTGTTGGCATGATGCTGATCGGACGCCACTGGGAGGACGGCACCGTGTTGCGCGCGGCTGACGCGTTCCAGATCGTCGGGTAGACAGCAGCAGCGAATTGCCGGCTAACGGCACACGATTGACGGAAAGACCTATGAACACGACGTGATCATTCGTCTGTCCGGCGAAGTGGCAAGGCGGAAGAAGAAGCTGTCGAAGAAGTACTACGGCACTTCGCATGTCCTCTCGAAGGACGAAGCGAAGTTCGTCTTTCAGAAGGGGTGTGAGCAGCTAGTTCTAGGTTCGGGCCAGTTCGGCAATGTGCATCTATCGCCGGAAGCTGAAGCTTATTTTGCGAGAAAGGGCTGCACGGTTCTGCTGCAGCCGACGCCCGAGGCGATTCATACGTTCAACAACTCGCATGCGAAGAAGATCGGCCTTTTTCACGTTACCTGCTGAATCCGTGAACTACTGCCTGCATCCTCGAAGGCCTGCTACTGCAAGTAGCGCGAAACTGCGCCACCGTCGGCCGTCCGCTCTCTCATTTATACCAACTGATGCCCACGAACGGGCTCGGGTTGGTCAAGCCGGAACTTGTAGGACTTTCGATCCGTTGTAATGTAAGGGACGCATGCGGAATCCGTATGGCTGCTTCCCGAAGGGGCGGCGTCACAATAAGCAGGCGCGAACCAACGTGCCGGTTTTGGATAGAGACCGACATGGCCGTTGGCGGATCGTTCGACACGTTCCCCAAGCTGCTGGCGCGAAATGCCGCGCAGTTTAGCAGCCGTCCTGCGTTTCGGCACAAGGATCTCGGCATCTGGCAGACGTGGACCTGGGCCCAGGTCGCAGAGATCGTGCGCGCTTATGCTGCGGGCTTGCATCGGCTTGGACTGCAGCCAGGAGACACGGTCGCCATCGTTGGTTCCAATCGGCCGAAGCTCTATTGGACGCTGATGGCAGCGCAAGTGCTGCGCGCGATTCCGGTTCCGGTCTATTCGGATGCAGTGGCTGACGAGCTTGCGTATGTCCTCGCTCATGCCGACGTGAGGTTTGTTGCGGCGCAAGATCAGGAGCAGGTTGACAAGGTCTTTTCTGTATCCGACCGGGTACCGCATCTCCGCAAGGTCATCTATGACGAGCCGCGTGGCCTCGATGACTACGACCACGACCGATTGATCGCAATCCGCGATGTCATCGAAGACGGCCGCACCGCGCTTGCGGCCAACGCGGCGCTCGGTAGGCAGATCGATGAGTTCATCCGGCAGGGTGAAGGTTCTGACATCTCGATCATCCTCTACACCTCGGGAACAACCGGCGCGTCGAAGGGCGTCATGCTGTCGGCGCGAGGCTGCATCGACGCTGCGACGGATACCGTCCGGTTCGACAGCCTGACCGACAAGGACGTGGCGCTCGCCTACCTGCCGCTCGCCTGGGTTGGTGATCATTACCTCAACTATGCACAGGGCATTGTCGCTGGATTCTGCATGGCGTGTCCCGAGAGCGGTGAGACGATCGAGCAGGATCGGCGCGAGATCGGACCAACCTTCTATTTTGCCCCGCCGCGTGGTTTCGAGGCCATGCTGACGCGGTTGACGATCCGCATGGAGGACGCTGCAGCCATCAAGCGGCGCATATTCAACTACTTCCTTGGCATTGCGCGGCGGTATGGCGAGTCGATTTTGACCGGAAAGCCGGTACCGCTGTCTGGCCGGCTGCTCTATGCGCTCGGGCGCTTGATGGTCTACGAGCCCCTCAAGAACGTTCTTGGCCTGTCTCGCGTGCGCGTCGCCTATACTGCAGGTGAGGCCATCGGTCCGGATCTGTTCGCGTTCTACCGCTCGATCGGATTGAACCTGAAGCAACTCTACGGTCAGACCGAAGCGTTCCTTTACGTTACCTGCCAGCCTGACGGTGAGATCTACTCCGATACGGTCGGCCCGGCTGCACCGAACGTCGACATCCGCATTGCGGAAACAGGCGAGGTGCAGTTCCGCTCACCGGGCATGTTCGTTGGATACTTCAAGGATCAGGCAAAGACCGCGGAGGCCATGACGTCCGACGGCTACGTCAAGACCGGCGACGCCGGTTTCTTCGACGAGAAGACCGGGCACCTGAAGATCATCGATCGCGCGAAGGATGTTGGCCGGCTGGCTGACGGCACGATGTTTGCGCCGAAGTATCTTGAGAACAAGTTGAAGTTTTTTCCCAACGTCAAGGAGGCGGTCGTTTACGGCGACTCCAGGGATTTCGTTTGCGCCTTTCTTAATATCGACCCGGTCGCGGTGGCGAACTGGGCCGAACGCAACAACATCGCATACGGTTCCTATCAGGAGCTGGCGGGGCATCCGCTGGTCTATGACATGGTGGCGAAAGATGTTGCCGAGGTGAACCGCTCCCTCGCGGAGGGAAAGATACTGGCGGGGGCGCAGATTCGCCGCTTTCTCATTCTGCACAAGGAGCTTGACGCAGACGATGGCGAATTGACCCGCACGCTGAAAGTTCGCCGCGGGTTCATCGCCGAGCGCTACGCGCCACTGGTCAATGCGCTCTACGACGGTTCGCATGAAGCCGACATTTCCACCGAGGTCACCTTTGAGGATGGTCGCAAGGGCGTGATCGCGGCTCGGGTCAAGATCCGAGACCTGCAAACAATCGGTGCGACGAAACCTTTGGGGAGAGCCGCATGAGAATGCCGGACACGAGCGAAACCCTGCTTCAGGTCGAGGGCGTATCGCTGGCGTTTGGCGGCGTGAAAGCGCTGAGGGACGTTTCGTTTGACATCAGGAAAGGCGAAATTCGCGCCATCATCGGACCGAACGGCGCCGGGAAGACTTCGATGCTCAACGTCATCAACGGCTTTTATCATCCCAATCATGGCGCCATCACCTTCAAGGGACGGACCCGCGCCGAGATGCAGCCGTTCGAGGCGTCCCGTGGCGGTATCGCGCGCACCTTTCAGAACGTCGCACTGTTCAAGGGAATGAGCGCGCTCGACAATATTATGGCTGGCCGCACATTGAAGATGCGCCGGGGCCTTCTGTGGCAGATGCTGCGCTACGGCCCTGCGCTGGCGGAGGAGATCGAGCATCGGCACCGGGTCGAGGAGATCATTGATTTTCTGGAGATTGAGGCGATCCGCAAGGTGCCGGTTGCGCGTTTGCCATACGGCCTGCAGAAACGCGTCGAACTCGGCCGCGCCCTTGCGATGGAGCCGGATCTTCTTCTCCTCGACGAGCCGATGGCAGGCATGAACCTCGAGGAGAAGGAGGACATGTCGCGGTTCATCATCGACGTGAACAATCATTACGGCACGACCATTGCGCTGATCGAGCACGACATGGCTGTTGTGATGGATCTCTCCCATCGCGTGGCGGTGCTCGATCACGGCGTGAAGATCGCTGACGGCACCCCGAATGAAGTCAAGAAGAATCAGGGCGTGATCGACGCCTATCTCGGCATCGCGCATTAAGGAGCATTGCGTGATCGCGTTGGGTCAATTTCTCGAAGTGCTGATCGGCGGATTGATGTCCGGCGTGCTGTACTCGCTGGTCGCGCTCGGCTTCGTGTTGATCTTCAAAGCATCCGGCGTCTTTAATTTTGCGCAAGGCGCAATGGTGTTGCTCGCCGGGCTTGCGCTGGTTCGCTCGCTCGACCTGCTGGTGGCCTGGGGTTTCCCGGTTTGGGCTGCGATCATCCTCGGCATTGGCTTCGCTGCCGTGATCATGGCGATAACCGCCTGGCTGATCGAGCGGTTCGTGATCGGACCTCTTGTCAACCAGGACGCCCTGACGCTGTTCATGTCTACCATCGGCGTGACATTCATCCTCGAGGGTGCGGCGCAGATGATCTTCGGTTCCGATGCTTACCCTTTGCGGCTGTTTCCGACGGACGCCTGGTTCCTGTTTGAAAATCTCTTTCCCGGTGGAATTCTGGTCAACAAGCTGGATGTCTGGGGCGGCTTTATCGCCGGCATTCTGGTCGCGGGCCTCGCGATCTTCTTCGAGCGTACGAAGACCGGTCGCGCACTCAGGGCGGTTGCCGACGACCACCTGGCCGCGCAGTCGGTCGGGATTCCAATCAGCTGGATCTGGTTCGTGGTCTGGCTTGCCGCCGGTCTCGTTGCGCTGGTTGCGGCGACCGTGTGGGGTACCAAACTGGGCGTACAGTTCTCCATCACCTTTCTTGCGCTGAAGGCCCTGCCGGTTCTCATCATCGGCGGCTTGACCTCCATTCCGGGAGCCATCGTCGGCGGGCTCATTGTGGGCGCGGGCGAGAAGATCGCCGAGGTGTTCCTGGGGTCTCATATTGGTGGCGGTATCGAATATTGGTTCGCCTATGTGCTGGCGTTGGCGGTGCTGCTCGTGCGGCCGCAGGGGCTGTTCGGCGAACGGATCATCGAGCGTATCTGAGGCGAGGAGTTCGTTGTGCTTTATCGTGAGGCTGGCCAATTCAAGACGACCTACGCGGAGGATATGGCGATCTTCCCGATCCGCCAGGATCGCATTGCGCTCGGCATCTTGCTCGGGATTGCCTTCATCGGCGTGCCGTTGCTAGCCGACTTCGACATTTGGCCGTTCGGCAGCGACTATCTGCTTCGCGCCATTCTGCTGCCCTTCCTGATCCTCGCGCTCGCCGCTATCGGTGTAAACATCCTTGTCGGCTATTGCGGCCAGATCTCGCTCGGCAGTGGCGCGTTCATGGCCATCGGCGCCTACTCCGCCTACAAGTTGGGGACCGGCGTTCATATTCCGCTCACCTGGCTTGACTTCGCGATTTCGATCCCGCCGTTGCCCGTACTGCTAGCGATTTTGCTCGGCGGGCTCACGGCGGCGGTTGTCGGTATCCTCTTCGGTATTCCCAGTCTGCGGATCAAGGGCCTCTATCTGGCGGTCGCAACACTCGCAGCGCAATTCTTTTTCGACTGGGTGTTCCTGCGGGTGTCGTGGTTCACCAATTATGCGCCGTCAGGGTCGGTCAATGCACCGACACTGGATTTTTTCGGTCTGAACGTAGGCACGCCGATCGAGCGCTATATGCTGTGCCTGATCTTCGTAACGGCGTTCGCGGTTCTGGTGAAGAACCTCGTTCGCGGCAATCTCGGCAGACAATGGATGGCGATCCGCGACATGGACATCGCCGCCGAGCTGATCGGTATCCGGCCGCTTTACGCAAAGCTTACGGCGTTCGCGGTCTCTTCATTTATCATCGGCGTGGCGGGCGCACTCTGGGCGTTCGTCTATCTGGGCTCGTGGGAGCCGCTCGCGTTCTCGATCGACCGTTCGCTGCAGCTTCTGTTCATGGTGATCATCGGCGGGCTGGGATCGATTATGGGTTCGTTCGTAGGTGCGGCCTTTATCCTCATTCTGCCGATCCTGCTGAACCTGATTCCAACCCAGCTCGGTGTGCCGCTGTCGACGGAGACGATTACTCATCTGGAGTTCATCATCTTTGGATCGTTGATCTGCTTTCTTCTCATCAAGGAGCCACATGGGTTTGCCCGGCTTATATCGATTGGCAAGGAGAAGCTCAGACTTTGGCCGTTTCCTTACTGAAGAGCGATTGGGCTAGGATCGCACACGGGTGACGGCCGTTGGTAGAAGGAGTGAGGAAGCAAAGCCCCCGCGACGCAAAAGAGGGCTCAAAGAGGAGGACATCAATCATGCTACGCAACAAACTGATGCTGGCCGCAGCCATCCTTTCGGGCGGGGCGTTTGCCTCTCCTGCTGCAGCGCAGAACGAGCAGTTCATCCCGATACTATCCTACCGGACAGGCGCGTACGCCGTGAATGGCGTGCCGTACGCAAACGGCGTGGCCGACTATTACAACCTTGTCAACGAGCGCGACGGCGGCATCAACGGCGTCAAGCTCTTGGTCGAGGAATGCGAGACGGGCTACGCCACCGACAAGGGCGTTGAGTGTTACGAGCGCCTCAAGGGCAAGGGCCCAACCGGCGCGGCCTTCATCAATCCGCTGTCGACCGGCATTACATTCGCCCTCACCGAAAAGACCACGACTGACAAGATCCCGATTATCACGATGGGCTATGGCCGCGCCGATTCCAAGAACGGAGCCGTATTCGCGTACAATTTCCCGTTGCTCGGCACGTACTGGTCCGCGGCCGATATCGCGATTCAGCACATCGCCAAGGAGGTCGGCGGCGTCGACAAGCTGAAAGGCAAGAAGATTTCGCTGCTCTTTCACGACAGCCCGTACGGCAAAGAGCCGATCCCAATGCTACAGGTGCTGGCAAAGAAGCACGGCTTTGAGTTCACGCCGATCCCGGTCACGCACCCCGGTGTCGAACAGAAGTCGCAATGGCTGGCGATCCGCCAGAACCGGCCGGACTACGTCCTGGTCTGGGGCTGGGGCGTCATGAACGGCACGGCAGTCAAGGAAGCGGCGGCCGTTGCCTATCCGCGCGAAAAGATGATCGGTGTGTGGTGGTCAGGCGCAGAGCCGGACGTGACGCCGGCAGGCGATCAAGCTACTGGCTACAAGGCGCTGATGCTTCAGCATGGTGCAGGCAAATTCCCAGTGCATGCCGACATAGAGAAGCACGTCTATGCGAAGGGCAAGGGGGCGTCGGAGCCTGGCAAGGTCGGCGAAGTGCTCTATAACCGCGGCATGGTGAATGCCATGCTCGGCGTGGAGGCGATCCGGAAGGCGCAGGAAAAGTTCGGCAAGAAGCCGCTGACGGGCGAGCAGGTCCGCTGGGGTCTTGAGAACCTCAACCTCTCTGAAGCACGCATTAAGGAAATGGGCTTCGAGGGCATGTTGAAGCCGATCAAGATTTCCTGCTCCGACCACGAGGGCGCGCGGGACGGGCGCGTACAGCAGTGGGACGGCAAGGGCTGGAAAATCATCTCCGACTGGTACACGGCCAACCAATCCGACACCGAACCACTCGTCAATGATATTTCCGCGAAGTATGCCGCGGAGAAGAACATCCAGCCGCGCGACTGCTCGAAAGAAAGCTGAACGCTTCCCAACGATTCGGGAGGAGCGTTCGCCTCCTCCCGGATATTTCGAAAGCTGCAACCGTTTGGAGAGGACCGCGTGTCAATCCCCAAGGCTCCTAAGGCGGCAGAGGTGGCAGCGTCGTTTCTGTCGGTCAACAATATCGAGGTTGTCTACAGTCACGTCATCCTGGTGTTAAAAGGTGTATCGCTGGATGTGGCGCGGGGCGGAATCGTCGCGCTTCTCGGTGCCAATGGTGCGGGCAAGACAACGACGCTGAAGGCGGTCTCCAATCTGCTGCATGCGGAGCGCGGCGAGGTCACCAAGGGCTCGATCCTGTTCGACGGCGTCGAAGTGCAGTCCCTGTCGCCAAACGATGTGGTGCGGCGCGGCTGCATTCAGGTGATGGAAGGACGGCGTTGCTTCGCTCACCTCACGGTCGAAGAGAATCTCCTGACCGGCGCCTTCACGCGCAGGGATGGCAAGGCTGCGATCGCGCAGGATCTGGAGCGAGTCTATGCCTATTTCCCCCGTCTCGGGGAGCGGCGTAGTTCGACCGCCGGCTATACGTCGGGCGGCGAACAGCAGATGTGCGTGATCGGCCGTGCGCTGATGTCGCGCCCGAAGATGATCCTGCTCGACGAGCCTTCGATGGGCCTTGCGCCGCAGATCGTCGAAGAGATCTTCGAGATCGTGAAGGATCTGAACGTCAAGGAAGGTGTCTCGTTTCTTCTCGCCGAGCAGAACACCAATATGGCACTCAAATACGCCAACTACGGATATATCCTCGAAAATGGCCGCGTGGTGATGGATGGCGAGGCGGGGGCGCTCGCTGCGAATGAGGACGTCAAGGAATTCTATCTTGGTGTCACCGGGGAGAAGCGAAAATCATTCCGCGATGTGAAGCACTACAAGCGGCGCAAACGCTGGCTCATTTAGGCAATGGCGCCAAGCGATCGGCGCGCGTTGAGTGGGCTCGCCGCGCGAGGCGTGGCGCAAGACCAGGCCGTGATTTGTCTCGGCATCCGATCAGTGCGACATCAATGTCGGTTTGGTCATCGAGACAAGCATACCACGCGTCGTCCCGCCAAGAATAAATTCCCGCAGCCGGGAATGCCCGTACCCGCCCATGGCCGCGCCGTTCGGCGGATCCGCACGGTAAAACTTCGGGGCGGGGCGAGCACCGACAAGCAGCATCAGTTGTCGGAGGGTGGAAAGCGTCACCCGTTCGCCGCGCCATCGCGCAGCTCCACTGATCCAACTAAGAACGAAAAATTCTCGCAGTGTGGCTTGGTAGCACCCCGCTACGCCTTCCCGCTATTTCCTACGCCAACCTACGATTTTGTACGATTTTCTACGTTCGTCGGTTGCAGCGTGCTCCAAATCGCCATCTGCTTTCCATTGTCGGCGTACAAGGCAACGAGCATTTGACTACACCGCCAGATGACTCCGCTCCAGGGCACTGGCGTCCATGGCCATCGGCTTCGGAACCTCTTCCTCGTCATGTTCTTGTAGCAGGTCGAGCAGGCGTTTGCGCATCAACATGCCGGGGCGATCGGACGGCATGTGCTTCTCGATCTTGCGGCCCATGTCGACGATCGCATCGGGGTCGGTCGATTCCAGGATGTCCCGATCTTCTGCGATAATTGCGGCATCCCAGTCGATCAGTTCCTGCGTCGAGCAGTCCGCCTCGGTGTCGTTGCGGAACAGGAGCTGCACTACCTGGATCTTGCCGTCGGCGATCGGCGTTGCGCAGTTAAAGATGATGTGCCGGATGCCGGAGGGATACTCCATGTCGAGCCGGCGGCAGAACGGCATGAACCATTTGTTGCGCATGTGTCGCTTTGTATAGGGCTCCGTTGTACCAGAGATCTTCGCCGCGGTCGGCGGGTTCTTTACGGTGACGAGGGTTTCCGCCTCGAAGCCGTAATCGGTCTCGACGATCTCGTATTTCTCCGGCCGCGGCTGGTCGATGTCGCCGAACGTGTTTTTATGCACGAAGGCGAAATGCGCGTTGTCGAACGAGTTCTCCATCAGCCGCAGTGCCGCCGTGTTCCAGGTGTCGTAGAACTGGAAGATGCGGCGATAGGCGGGATCGCTGTCTTCTGGAATCTCGGGAATGTCACGCAGCGGCTCATCCAGCGCAACCCAGACATAGCCGTAGCGGGTTTTCGTGTGGAACGCGCGCGCCCTGGCATCGGGAATCGGTTGCTCGAACGGAAATTGCGGGATCATCACCAGCTTGCCGTCGCGGTCGTATTCCCAGCCATGATAGCCGCAAACGATGTTGCCGTTGCGGCACCAGCCCTTGGAGAGTTTTGCGGTGCGATGGCAGCAGCGATCCTCCAGCGCCGCGGGTTCGCCCTTGGCATCGAGAAACAGCACGATCGGCTCACCCAGCAGCGTGAACGGCTGTGGCCCGCTCTCGAGTTGTTCGATTCGCATAACCGCATACCAGAAGCGGCGAAGCACCGGTTGTTTGGTGGCCAGCAAGAGGTGTCTCCCAAAAGTTCAGGCGGCGATGCGCGCCACGACGCGCGCCGCGTCGGATCGAAGTCGTGCAAGGTC
>NZ_LLXX01000178.1:0-356 GCF_001440405.1 Bradyrhizobium valentinum | reverse complement strand
CGACGACGGCCCGCCCGCCAATCAGCAGATGACGCACGCGGGCGCCACCGCAAGTCACCGGTGCGACCAGGAGATCATGCATGCCGAAGTGTCGCGGCTGGTCGAGATCAAACACGGCGATGTCCGCCTGCTGGCCGGGCGCAAGCGTGCCGACATGCGGCAGGCCCAGCACCCGCGCGCCGCCGGCCGTGGCCCAGTGCACGACGTTTTCGGCGGTGACGGCATTCGCGCCCTTCACCGCGCGATGGGTGTGCCAAGCACTGTGCATCTCGCAGACCATGTCGGCAGCCTCGTTCGACGCGGCACCGTCGACGCCCAGCGACACCGCGCCGCCGAGCGCGGCGAGGGCGTCGGCT
>NZ_LLXX01000177.1:79788-121777 GCF_001440405.1 Bradyrhizobium valentinum | reverse complement strand
ATCGGCCCGGCTCGCGGAAACGACTGGTTCGACTACTTCTTTGTTTTGCACTCAATCGTTTGCTGGACTGCGACCTTCTTCGTCGCTGTTGGCGCTGGTCGTTTGAGAAGGTCACTGGCCTCTACATTGAGGACGCGCGCAATCGTATCCAGGACATCGATACTCGCCGCATAAACACTGCGCTCAAGCGCGCTGATGTAGGTGCGGTCGATTTCAGCACGATGCGCGAGTTCTTCTTGCGAGATGCCTCTCGCGGCTCGAAGCTTCCTCAAATTGAGCGCCAATATCTCTCGGATATCGATGCCCGAGAGCGCAGCGACTTGAAGAGTATTTCACCACGGAGTATTTTCGACAAAGATACGGAGTGGCGCGTTGCCGCGGGGAATAGCTGCCTTCGCAAAGCTTGGCTGTGAACTGCGCCGAATAGGACTAAGGTAAGACTGTCGATGTATGGGGACAGGCGACGCCGCGTCGCCTCTTAAAGGAACTACATGCCGTCACCTCCGCTTGATCCCGATGTTGCGGACCTGGCACCGGATGATCCCGTGCTGACGGCCTATGACAAGCAACACGTCGTCACGTATCTCCGGCTGCTGGATGCTGATGCTGACAACGCGGACTGGCGGGAAGTTGCAAGAATCGTTCTTCACATCGATCCCGAACGCTACCCGGAGCGCGCGCGCAGCGCCTTCGAGAGCCATCTGGCTCGCGCCAGATGGATGACAAATCATGGCTATGGCCATTTGCTGCGTGGCGGCCCCTCCGATCGGTAGAACAACGATCTGTAGAATCAAATCGGGAGGGAAGAATCTTCTGTAATGCAGGTTATTCGCGTAACTAACCGGTGGGATACGTTATGCAACCATAAATGGCCCACATTTAAAGTGTTGCAATGCGGCATTGTTACGCGTGAGGACAAAGCACAATGCCGGACTTCGATTGGCGCTCGCCCGAGGCCTATTCAAAACTGCAGAACGCCGACCTGACCGGTCTCGCCTGGGAATGCCTTCGTCGTAATCCCGAATACCAAAAAAATTATTGTGCGCTTGCGAATCCGCGCGCCGGCGCTCCGGTCGAATTCCGGAATAAATGGGGCCTGTCTTTTCGCGGCTGATCCGCAAAAGGCTTGCTACGAGCAGATCGTTTTTTGGGCACCAGAAATTCTGCCGACGGTTTTGTCGGTAGGAGCTTCGTCGTCGCAAACTTCAGCTCAACCGATCACTCTTGATCTAGCCAAACTGTCGCCCACGGAGTTGCGGCAGAACACGGACGGCTGGCACGCCGTGCTGCGGTTCGGTGGTGCCACGCATCGCGTGTGGATGAGGAAACTGCCTGCCGCCGGCGCGCCCCAAGCGATTGAGTTGCCACTGGACTCGGCGTTTGAACTCCGCGCCCGAGCTGCTCAATCACTTTGGCGTACCATGAGCGGCCGTTCGCCGTGTCCGCCGCTGTCCGACCTTCCCCCGCAACGGCGCCAGCGGTTTGCGCTGGTCTTGCGTGCACTGGATGGGCGCAATGAAAACAAGAGCTATCGCGCGATCGCCGAAGGCCTCTTTGGCAAGAAGCGGATCCCCGAGCGCGCCTGGAAGACGCACGATCTGCGCAATCGTACCATCCGCCTCGTGCAGCGAGGCCTCGCCCTGATGCGCGGCGGCTATCGCGAACTCCTGCGTCCAAGACGCAAGGACAATTAGCCGCTCGCGGGGGGTATCGAAAATCCACCCCTTGATCTTCGGCATCCTCCTGCGAGGAGCTGCTCCTCCATGATCACCGCACACACGCTGGCACCGCCAGCATCAGCGCGATGTCCTCATGGAGTTCTCAAATGCCCGATCCCATGGCCGGTCTGCCGCCACGTTTCCTGCGGACGCCCGAGGCCGCCCGATATCTGGGTCTCTCCGGACGTACCTTGGAAAAGCATCGCACCTATGGCACAGGTCCGACCTACCGGAAGATTGGTGGCCGCGTCGTTTACGCGCTCGATGACTTGAAAGCCTGGGCCGATCTCGGTGCCAAGACATCGACGTCCGATCCCGGGAAGGGGACCGTACTACCAGCCAAGAAGCACCCGGCTCTGCGCCCCTATGCGGGCCAGGAACGTCGTTGAGTGCTGCGAGAGCTTTGGTAGATGCGGCGCAAACTACGATCCGAGCGCAGCCAGCTCGAGTTGTTCCGTGCCTTGCCCGGCGACCTCGCGCCGCGCGACGCACAGGACTTGATGGCCTATCCGTTCTTCTCGCTCGCCAAGTCAAAGCGGGTCGTACCGATCGATTTCCGCGCGGGGGCAATCTCCATTCGCGTTGAAGCGGTGCCTGAACACGGAATGGCAACGATCTGGGATGCTGATGTTCTAATCTGGGCAGCCTCGCAAATTGTCGAGGCGCGCGATGCAGGACTGAAAACCTCGCGCCTGATGGCGGCTACGCCTTACGAAATTCTGACCTTCGTTGGCCGCGGCACCAGCGCGCGCGACTACGATCGCCTCAAGGCGGGCCTCGACAGGTTGCAGGCGACATCGGTGCTGACGTCGATCCGCCAGCCGGCCGAACGGCGGCGTCATCGTTTCTCCTGGATCAACGAATGGAAGGAGACGGCCGATGCCAATGGGCGGCCGTTGGGCCTCGAACTGATCCTGCCGGATTGGTTCTATGCCGGCGTTATCGATGACGCGCTCGTGCTGACAATCGATCGCGCCTATTTTGGTTTGACCGGCGGACTCGAGCGCTGGCTTTACCGGCTTGTCCGCAAGCACGGTGGTCGCCAGCAGGGCGGCTGGAGTTTTGATTTTCTGCATCTTCACGCCAAGTCCGGCAGCCTCTCGCCGCTCAAACACTTTGCCTTTGACGTGCGCGAAATCGTTCGTCGCCAGACCTTGCCCGGCTATGAGCTCGTGATCACGCGCGACCCGAAGGGCGTCGAACGTTTGAACTTTGCGCCCTGTTGCACCGATCCGTTCGAGGAGCGGCTTCGCAAGAGCGGGCTTGCACCTCGGGCTGGAGATAAGCTGTGAATCAACTCGTGCTATCGGGGACCACAACCCTCGTGCTATCGGGGACCGGATCCTCGTGCTATCGGGGACCGGAATCGGTTTTAAGCGTTTGTTATCAGGCGCGTTCCAGCAGCCGTAACTCTTCTAACCAGAAATCCGTAGGATTTCTTCTAACGGACCGAGCCGTTTTCCTTACTGTTCATAACCGGCGCGATCTCGGTGCGCGCCTGCAAGCGTTTGACCTCCGGGTAGACGGAGCGGACGCATGAGCGATCTCACGCACGTCGAGCTGCTCTGGCATGAAAAATGTATCGAGAACCGAATTCGCTTCGGTCGCGCCACCGAGGAAAGGATTCTCGACCGCAACAGGCGCGTCCTGTCATTCGCACCCGGCAGCATCTTTGCGTTCGTGCGTTGGATGTCGAACGATTTTGGGACAGTCGTTTGCCGCATCGACATCCTGCGTGCGGTCGCAACCGGCCAACGCTGCTCGACCGTCCCTTATGTCAAACCCGGCGGCGAGAGTCTCTTGCGCCTTTCGGGCTGGCCAAAGGTCGAGCGTGTGTTGCAGTTGATCGATGCTGTCGAGGCCCTCGGCATCGATCCTGCCGACGCCGCGCCCGATTATTGGCATCACGTTCACAATCGTCTGTCCGTCAATGAAACCCCGCGCGCCTACACAAAGTCACGCCATCAGGCCTGGCTCCATCGACGAAGAATCAGCCCGTGACGACTCGAAACCGAACAATCACCATGACGATCGGCGCAGTTGCCATTCTCGCGGGGACGGTCGTTGTAAGGCCGTCTCCAATCTACATATGGAACAGTTCCGAGAGTGTCCCTGTCGGCCTTTATCGCTTGCACCCGGCCGGCAACCACTACGTCACCGAACTCGTCGCCGTTCAGCCGCCCGAGCCGCTGGCGACCTATCTGGACCGAAATGGTTACCTGCCGCGGGGTGTTCCGATGTTGAAGCGTGTGCTGGCGCTTCCCGGACAAGCTGTCTGCAGAACCGGGAGCACCATTACGGTCGATGGCATCGAGATGGGCGAGGCGCGGGAGCGCGACAGTCGTGGCCGGCCGTTGCCGGCCTGGGAAGGGTGCGACGTCGTCGAAGACGGAAAGCTCTTCCTCATGAACTGGCAAGCCGCGAACTCTTTCGATGGGCGCTACTTCGGAATGACATCAGTGACGGCTGTCATCGGTCGCGTACTTCCCGTGTGGACTTGGGAGGATTGATCGTGCGTTCCGTGTGCACCCTGTCTGCCATTCCTCTGTTCGATCGGGGGCGGCACCATTCCTCCGTCCCGACCAACGCTGTAGCAGCCGCCGTGCGCAGCGGCCGTCCAGGGCGACCGAACTGCCGGCGCGAAGCAGCTTCACCCTGGATGGTCGCGAGCACGGTGGCATGCTCATTTTCTGTTGGGATTGCCGCTTGTTGCGCTGTGGCGGCGGTCTTGTCTGCAGTTCTGACGGTTGCGTCCGTCGCCAATGAGCTGAATCGCATTCTGTCGAAGCTCTTCGCATTCTTGGCGGTGCGTGGTTCGGAGCAGGAGGACAGACCACGGACGGCAAGGGAAAAGTACGGCCTTCGGTCGGGCCCACGTAGTTGGTGGAGTTTAAGTTTTAGGGGACGACTGGAATGATCATGCCGTCGCTTCATCGGGAAATGTCAAGAAAATCAACACATCGAGAGCTGCCCTTAGCCCAAGTCGGCGGTGTAACATCATGAGCCACGGCGATAGTGACCTTCGCGTTCGCCCCGGCCGCATTCGCGACGGCGGGCGCCGCTTCTCGCGTCCGAAGAGCTTTGTCGGCCAGGTCATGCGAGCAGCGAAGAAGGCCGGGCATGTCGGTGACAGGTTTGGACGCGGTAAGGGCGGCGCGAGCCGGTCCCGCTTCGGACGAGGCCGGCGTGCCGCGCTCTCCTTGTCATCGCTACCACCAACCTCGCGACGTGTGGCAATGAAGGCGCGCGTGGTCCGACACCACGGCACACGCTTTCGTTCAGCGCCGCTGTTCAAGCACATCACTTATTTGAAAAGAGAGGGCGTGACGCGGGATGGTACCGATGCCCGGATGTTCGATAGGCGATCCGATGTGGCAGATGAGCGTGCCTTTGCTGAACGCTGTGAGGGCGACCGGCATCATTTCCGCTTCATCATATCTCCAGAGGATGCCGCCGAACTCGGCGATCTCCGTAGCTTTACGCGAGAGCTGATGATCGACGTAGCAGCGGACCTCGAAACCAAACTGGACTGGATTGCGGTCGATCACTGGAATACCGACAACCCCCATGTTCATGTCCTGATCCGCGGCCGCGACGCGAACGGCCAGGATTTGGTCATTAGTCGTGATTACATCAGCCGCGGCTTTCGGAATCGCGCCACCGAGCGCGTTACTCTCGAACTCGGGCCACGCAGCGAGCGAGAAATCCGATCTGCCCTGACGAGGGAGGTTGAGGCCGAGCGCTGGACGAGTCTAGATCAGGCGTTGCGTATTGCCGCCGACGAAGGGGTCGGCGTGGCGGACCTTCGACCAAATGCAACAGGTGAAGACCCCGAACTTCGCCGCCTGATGGTCGGCCGGGCAACCATGCTGGAACGTTTCGGCCTTGCCGAGCAGATTGCACCCGGTTGCTGGACCCTCAAAGCTGGCATCGAGGACAAGCTTCGTGATCTCTCGATTCGTCGCGATATCCTCAAGACCATGCATCGGGCTATCGCCGGCATCGGTCGCGATCCAGATGTCTCTGGCTTCGCCCTGCACGGCGATGAGCCGGCAGATGCAGTGGTTGGCCGCCTGGTCGAGCGCGGGCTGCATGACGAGCTGAAAGGTTCGGCCTATGCGATCATCGAGGGCATCGATGGACGAACGCATCACATCAGGTTCACCGATCTGGAAATGACCGGCGATGCCACGCCCGGCGCGATCGTGGAAGCATGGGCATACGAGGATGCGCAAGGCCGCAAACGCCTCGCGCTTGCCACGCGATCGGATCTCAGTATCGAGGCTCAGGTCACGGCACAGGGGGCGACCTGGATTGATCAGCAGTTGCTTGTCCGTGATTCGGAGGTCGGCGGCGCCGGTTTCGGAACAGCGGTGCAAGATGCGATGGAGCGCCGGATCGACCATCTCTCAAACGAAGGTCTCGTGCGGAGACAAGGGCAGCGCGTTATCTTCGCTCGCGATCTCCTCAATACTTTAAGGCAACGAGACCTTGATGCGGCTGCGTCGAGGCTCTCGGCCGAGACCGGACTGCTCCATCATCCCTCGTCTGAAGGTGAGCATGTCGCGGGTATCTATCGTCAACGCGTAACGCTGGCAACGGGACGGTTTGCCATGATCGACGATAGATTTGGATTCCAGCTTGTACCTTGGCGACCGGCGCTAGAGGAGCATCTTGGTCGGGAGGTGTCAGGCATCGCAACGAAAGGGGGCGGCGTGACCTGGACCTTTGGAAGGAAAATTGGTCTCGGAATTTGATCGCCGGGCGCGCCGCGCATTTTGACGCGCGAAACACTTCGATTGAAGAAAAAGCGGGCGGCGTGGAGCGAGCTGCAGCTTCTGCCGAAATGACTGTATCGTCCTCTGCGTCGTGCCGCTACTCCAAAGCACTCACAGGCCGGAGTCAGTTTCTGTATCCGGATCTATCCGAACATACGACGACAGCAATTGTGAGATTGCCGGCGACCGGGCGTAGCTCCTTTTGTAGGTCACGTTCGTGGCGGTCGAGGTACTTTCGGCAGTTGCCGAATTTCCGATCCCAAGGTGCGCGCTGCAAGCGCAGTTCAATAGCGTTTCAAACAAGGTCCAAGCATGAAGCCCAGGATTGGCGTCTACCTATCTGAACAGATGGCCGCACGGCTAACGGCGGCGGCCAAGCGTCCCGGTGCCAGCAAATCAGCGCTTGTTGAGGCCGCGCTCGCTCAGTTCCTGGGTGCTGACGACGACACTGATAACCTCTCGGTGGATCATCGCCTTACCCTTATAGGCCGCCAACTCGAGCAACTCGATCGCGATCTTAGAATCGTAAACGAGACTGTCACGCTTCAGGCCCGATACCACCTTGCAGTGACGCCACAGCTGCCGGCCGCCGCTCTGCGCACTGCCTGCATGCTAGGGGCGGAACGCTTTGACGAATTTGCCGCACAAGTCGGGCGACGCGTTCATTTGGGAACATCGCTCATGCAGGAGACGATAGATCGGATCCGTACGACGAAACGGGATACGCAGGCTAGCGTCGTCGGGGAGGGGATGCCAGCACCGTACTCCCCAGCTCAAGAGCCAGATGTCCACGCGTCAAGTCAAATTGGCAGTGATGCACACAACCCCGCTGCCGTTCGGGAGGGCGGCAGCTTGATCAACTTTCCAGGCAAGGCGGGGATACCTCTGCACTAAGGTCGCCGCGACCTGGGAAATCGCTCGCGCAAATTCCAGCGATCAGTTGCGACGATCTGGAGCGTCTCAGGACGCGAGTTCACGCCGACCTGCTGGAAACCTGACAACAAACTGGCGTCTTATTCTGCGCGTGTTCCTGCCGTTCGTTGCCGCCTATTACCTTGCGTTTCTGTTCCGGACCATCAATGCGACGATCGCGAACCCGCTTGCGTCGGAATTTGGCCTCGGCGCCGGCGATCTTGGCCTGCTGACCTCGGTGTACTTCCTGACTTTCGCCGCTGCTCAGATTCCGATCGCCATCTTATTAGACCGATACGGCCCGAGACGAATCCAGTGTGCTGTGTTGGTCGCCGCAGCGCTGGGCGCGGCGTTATTTGCTGTCTCGAACAATTATTTCCTGCTCCTCGGCGGCCGGGCGCTGATCGGTCTAGGCGTCGCCGCGGCATTGACGGCTGGCTTGAAGGCCCTCGTTCTCTGGTTTCCCGCGGAGCGTATCCCGCTGCTCAACGGTCTGATGATCATGTTGGGGGCCTTGGGCGCCCTGACGGCAACGCTGCCCGCCGCAAACCTACTGGATTCGATTGGTTGGCGAGGGTTGTTTGAGCTACTCGCAGTGGCGTCGGCTGGATGCGCTCTTATTATCTACGTCGTCGTGCCTGAGGCGCCGGCTGCAAGCGATGCGACCGCCAACAGTATAACGACGGTTTACGCCGACCCGCGCTTTTGGCGCCTGGCTCCGCTTTCGGCGACCTGTATCGGAACCGCTTGGGCGTTGCAGGGACTATGGGTGGCGCCATGGCTCAGCGATGTCGAAGGGCTCGACCGGACCGGAGTGCTCCGGCATTTGTTCGTCATGGCAGTCGCATTAAGTGTGGGGGCGCTTCTATTGGGTGTCGCGGTCGATTGGTTGGGCCGGCGCGGTGTCGGACCGAGGGTGCCATTGGGCGTCGTCGCTGTGGTATTCATTGCGGCTCAACTGACGCTGATCTTCCGGTTGCCCATTCCCTCGTATCTTCCATGGGCCGTCGTCGCGGCGGTCTGTACTGCGACCGTTCTCAGTTATGCGATCCTGGCCGAGTATTTTCCCAAGGAAATTGCTGGAAGGGCCAACGCGGCGCTGAACGTGCTCCACATCGGTGGTGCGTTTTTCGTGCAGTATATGACTGGCATGGTGGTTCAGCTCTGGACCCCTATAGGGGGGCACTACCCTGAGGTTGCCTACAAGACGGCGTTTACCGTCAATGTCGGCCTCCAGGTTGCAGCAGGCATCTGGTTTGCTTTACCTTGGATTTTGCCACGCGGTCGCACGCGATGGCGATACCATGCGGCGCATAGCAGTTGCGATGTGCTCTCAGGGCGCGTCAGGGCTGGCCATGCTTGACAAGGCCATGACGGCCCGAATTTCAGATGAGCGAGCTGTTTGTAGGATGCTTTCGGTTCGGGTAGACCGGCCGATTTGTTCGCAGGAATGCGCGGGAATGCGCTGACCATTCCAAAAGGCTTGTACGAGGGGGTGCGGATCGTCTGATCTGCCGGTGCCCATGTCTGCCACCAAAATTCTCTGGGACCAGATTCTCGTTGTCTTCACCATTGTGCTGATCACGATGTGGGCCGCGACGCAGTGGACTGCGTGGCGGCTCGGCTATCAGCCCCAACTCGGCGAACCCTGGTTTGAGCTTGCGCATGGTGTTCCCGTCTATTTTCCACCGTCCTTCCTTTGGTGGTGGTTTGCCTACGATGCCTATGCACCTGACGTGTTCGTCGAAGGAGCATGCGTTGCGGCATCGGGCGGGATCATTTCCATTGTGGTCGCATTTGCGATGTCGGTGTGGCGGGCTCGTGAGGCGAAGACGGCCGCGACATACGGTTCCGCGCGTTGGGCGAAGGGACCTGAGATTCGACGCGCGGGCTTCGTCGGGCCGGACGGAGTGATCCTCGGGCGTTTCGAGGGACGTTATCTGCGGCACGATGGACCGGAGCATGTGCTGTGCTTTGCGCCGACCCGATCAGGGAAGGGCGTCGGACTCGTTGTGCCTACACTCCTGACTTGGCCAGGAAGCTGCATTGTCCATGACATCAAGGGTGAAAACTGGACCCTGACCTCAGGCTTTCGGGCCCGGCACGGCCGGGTGCTGTTGTTTGATCCAACCAATTCTGAGAGCGCGGCCTACAATCCTCTTTTGGAGGTGAGGCGAGGGGAATGGGAGGTCCGCGACGTCCAGAATGTCGCCGATGTGCTGGTTGACCCGGAAGGATCGCTTGAACGGCGCAATCACTGGGAGAAGACCAGCCACGCCTTGCTGGTCGGAGCTATCCTTCACGTTCTGTATGTGGAACAGGACAAGACGCTTGCGGGCGTCGCGAGCTTTCTGTCCGATCCGAAGCGTCCGATCGAAACAACGCTTCGCGCGATGATGACTACGCGGCACCTTGGCGAAGCCGGGACGCATCCAGTGATCGCTTCTGCGGCGAGGGAGTTGTTAAACAAGAGCGAGAACGAGCG
Organism: Bradyrhizobium valentinum; assembly: GCF_001440405.1. GTDB lineage: Bacteria > Pseudomonadota > Alphaproteobacteria > Rhizobiales > Xanthobacteraceae > Bradyrhizobium > Bradyrhizobium valentinum. The sequence goes on along the minus strand of NZ_LLXX01000177.1, from coordinate 111,884 downwards.
ATCAGGCGTACTATCGACGGCGATGTCGTTCCTGGGTCTCTATCGCGATCCCGTCGTTGCCCAGGTAACACGCCGCTGCGATTGGCGAATCCGCGATCTCATAGAGGATGACCGGCCAACGACGCTCTATCTCGTTGTACCGCCGTCTGACATCAGCCGCACCAAGCCCTTGGTGCGGCTCGTGCTAAATCAGATCGGTCGCCGTCTCACTGAAGACCTCCATGCCAAGGGCCGTCGGCATCGCCTGCTGTTCATGCTCGATGAGTTTCCGGCGCTCGGAAGACTTGACTTCTTCGAGTCCGCGCTTGCCTTCATGGCTGGCTATGGACTCAAGAGCTTTCTCATCGCCCAATCTCTCAATCAGATCGAGAAGGCCTATGGGCCAAACAACGCGATCCTCGACAACTGTCATGTGCGCGTTTGCTTTGCGACCAATGACGAGCGCACCGCCAAACGGATTTCGGACGCGCTTGGGACTGCTACGGAACTGCGAGCAATGAAGAACTATGCTGGTCACAGGCTAAGCCCTTGGCTCGGCCATCTCATGGTTTCTCGGCAGGAGACGGCGCGGCCTTTGCTCACGCCGGGCGAGGTGATGCAGCTTCCACCTGACGATCAGTTGGTGCTGGTTTCGGGTGCGCCTCCAATCCGCGCAAAAAAGGCGAGGTATTTTGAGGATCAACGCCTGGCTGAGCGTGTGCTCCCGCCGCCGGAATCATCCACCCGCGACCGCGAGGCCGGCGCTCGGCCGGATGATTGGAGCCGGTTGCCAAACTCACCGAATAGCAGTGCTGGCAAGCCAGAAATCCTGTCGGACGGCCGACGATCGTTCGATGATCCCGCAAATTCCGGCATTCGTCGCGAGCCGGAGCTTCCCGAGCATGAAGATATCGCACCAGACGTTTTGAAGCCTCCGCCTGAGTTCGACTTTATGGAAGACGAGGACGACGGTGACCCTGTGCGGGCTCGCGCGATGCGCAAGAATGCCGTCGGGCTGGCACGCCAAGCCGCGATGGACCCGGACGATGGACTCAAGCTCTAGGGTGAGATAGTGCGGACAAAACATACGTTTCGCTTGCCTCCGGACCTTGCGGTCAGGCTCGCCGATCACGCAAGCCGCAAGCGGGTGCCCCAGGCGCTTGTCGTCGAAACCGCACTGGCCTCATTCCTGTCGCCGGACAATTCCGAGCGGATGGAGGCCGCACTCGGCCGTCGCCTTGACCGGTTGACCAGACAGGTCGAGCGGCTCGAACGCCACATTACGATCTCGAATGAGGCCCTGGCCTTGTTCGTACGGTTCTGGCTGACGGCAACGCCGCCGCTGCCCGACACGGCGCAAGCCGCCGCAAAGGCCAAGGGCCGGGAACGATATGAGGGCTTTGTCGAGGCACTCGGGCGCCGGCTAGCCAGAGGCCAGACCTTCGCTCAGGAGGTCTCGCTCGACGTCGAGCCGGCCAAGGCGTCGCCAATCATTCCTCAGGAGTGATTTCGCAGGCCCTTTCTTTTGCTACGCCACGGCACGCTGCCTGATCTGATCTTGTTGCGTGGATGCACGACCTGCCTTTTCTACTAATCCCGTTGCCGAGCCATTTTCGCACTCGGTGTCTTGGGGCCGTTGGGTGGCAGTTCATTCTTTCCAATCCGAGATGCTATCGCGTGGTGCGCGCATGTTGCGCACCGCGCTCGGACCAGCGATAGCGTCCTGGCTCGAAGACCCGGTAATCATCGAGGTGATGCTCAATCCCGATGGCCGGCTCTGGGTCGATCGATTGTCGGGAGGTCTCGCGGATACCGGCGAACGACTCGCCGCAGCCGACGGCGAACGCATCGTTCGGCTTGTCGCCCATCATGTCGGCGTCGAAGTCCATCTGGCAAGTCCGCGGGTTTCGGCCGAATTGCCCGAGACGGGAGAGCGATTCGAGGGGTTGCTGCCGCCCGTGGTGACAGCACCAGCCTTCGCAATCCGCAAGCCGGCGGTCGCCGTCTTCACGCTCGACGATTATGTCGCCGCCGGCATCATGACCGGAGTTCAAGCAGAAATGCTCCGCGAAGCCGTGCGTGAGCGTCGCAACATTCTCGTGGCGGGCGGTACCTCGACCGGCAAGACCACCTTAACGAATGCGCTTCTGGCCGAAGTCGCCAGGACAACCGACCGCGTGGTGCTAATCGAGGATACCCGGGAGTTGCAATGCAAGTCGCCAAACCTCGTGGCGTTACGCACGAAGGACGGCGTTGCCTCACTGTCTGACCTTGTTCGTTCTTCCCTGCGGCTGCGCCCCGACCGGATTCCAATCGGTGAGGTACGTGGCGCCGAGGCGCTGGATCTCCTCAAGGCTTGGGGCACCGGCCATCCCGGAGGAGTCGGCACCATTCACGCTGGCACGGCGCTTGGCGCGCTACGCCGGCTCGAGCAGCTCATCCAGGAAGCGGTCGTCACCGTGCCGCGTGCGCTGATTGCGGAAACCATCGATGTCATCGCCGTTCTCTCCGGCCGTGGCACCAACCGACGGTTGACCGAACTGGCTCGCGTCGAGGGCCTGACGTCCGATGGTGATTACCTCATCTCACTCTCAGGAGACCGATCGTGAAGGACATCACATTGCGACCCGTGGTGGAAACGGCTGCCGCTACTTTCAGCTCTTTAGTGATCTCTCCCGCGGCATATGCGGCGGGATCCAACATGCCATGGGAGCAGCCTCTCAACCAGATCCTGCAATCGGTCGAAGGACCGGTCGCCAAGATCCTGGCCGTGATCATCATCATCGTCACCGGTCTTACCCTCGCATTCGGCGACACCTCCAGCGGTTTCCGGCGCCTGATCCAAATCGTGTTCGGTCTGTCGATCGCGTTTGCGGCGTCGAGCTTCTTCCTGGCGTTTTTCTCGTTCGGCGGCGGGGTGCTCATCTGATGGACGGACCCGTTGAAGGCTTCGCAGTACCGGTGCATCGCGCCCTGACCGAGCCGATCCTGCTTGGTGGTGCGCCGCGGGCGGTCGCCATCGTCAACGGTACCGTTGCCGCGGCGCTCGGCCTCGGCCTGCGGCTATGGGTCGCCGGCCTCTTGCTCTGGGCGATCGGCCATGCCGCCGCCGTCTGGGCAGCGAAGCGCGATCCGCTGTTTGTCGAAACCGCAAGACGCCATCTGCGCATCCCCGCCCATCTGAACGTGTGAGCCGACAATGATGAACCTCGCTGAATATCGCCGCTCCACCGTGCGCCTTGCGGATTTTCTGCCATGGGCCGCACTGGTCGACAAAGGTATCGTCCTTAACAAGGACGGATCGTTCCAGAGAACCGCGCGCTTTCGAGGCCCCGACCTTGATTCCTCCGTTCCGGCGGAGCTCGTTGCGGTTGCTGGCCGCCTCAACAATGCGCTTCGGCGCCTCGGTTCGGGCTGGGCTGTGTTTGTGGAAGCGCAGAGATATTCATCGAACGCCTATCCACCGAGCAGCTGTCCGGATGTGGCGTCGGCCCTGGTCGATGCCGAGCGCAGAGCTCAGTTCGAGGAAGAGGGAGCTCACTACGAGTCAGCCTATTTCCTCACCTTCCTGTATATGCCGCCGGCGGAGGATGCGGCGCGCGCCGAACGCTTCCTTTATGAAGGACAGGAACGCGGGCAAGCTTCCGGCGCCCACGAAGTGTTGCGCGGCTTCGTCGACCGAACCGACCGCGTACTGCAACTGATCGAAGGATTCATGCCGGAGAGCCGGTGGCTCGATGACGGCGAGACCCTGACTTATTTGCATGCTTGCGTCTCGACCAAATGCCACCGCGTCCGCGTCCCCGAGATTCCGATGTATCTAGACGCATTGCTGGCCGATCAGCCGCTGACGGGCGGCCTCGAGCCGATGCTGGGGAGTGCGCATCTGCGTGTGCTCACGATTGTGGGGTTCCCGACCGTGACCACGCCGGGGATCCTGGATGATCTCAATCGGCTGGCGTTCCCCTATCGCTGGTCCACTCGGGCGATCATGCTCGACAAGGCTGACGCGACGAAGCTCCTGACCAGGATCAGGCGGCAATGGTTCGCCAAGCGGAAATCCGTCGCCGCAATCCTGAAGGAGGTGATGACCAACGAGGCTTCGTCTCTCATCGATACCGACGCTAGTAACAAGGCTCTCGACGCCGACGCCGCGTTGCAGGAACTCGGCTCCGATCTCATCGGAGAGGCGTTTGTCACTGCCACCATTTCGGTCTGGGACGACAATCCGCACACCGCGGATGAACGGTTGCGCCTGGTCGAAAAGGTCATTCAAGGACGCGATTTCACCTCCATGGTAGAAACCGTCAACGCCGTCGATGCCTGGCTAGGCTCGTTGCCCGGCCATGTCTATGCCAACGTCCGCCAGCCTCCGGTCTCGACCCTGAACATCGCCCATATGATTCCGTTGTCCGCGGTCTGGGCGGGACCGGTAAGGGACGGGCACTTGGGCGCGCCGCCGCTGTTCTTCGCGCGGACGGAAGGATCCACACCGTTCCGCTTCTCCCTTCACGTTGGGGACGTCGGGCACACGCTGGTGGTTGGTCCGACCGGTGCCGGCAAATCCGTATTGCTCGCGCTGATGGCGCTGCAGTTCCGCCGGTATCCAACCTCCCAGATGTTTGCCTTCGACTTCGGTGGATCGATCCGAGCAGCAGCCCTCGCCATGAAGGGCGATTGGCATGATCTCGGCGGTGCGCTGTCCGATAGCGCCGCCGAACCCGTCGCGCTGCAGCCGCTAGCCATGATTGACGATGCGGCCGAACGCGGCTGGGCGGCGGAATGGATCGCAGCCATTCTCGCCCGCGAAAAGGTTGACATGACGCCAGACGCCAAGGACCATCTTTGGTCGGCGCTGTCTTCGCTGGCTTCAGCACCTGCGGGCGAACGTACGCTGACCGGGCTGTCGGTGCTGCTGCAGTCCCAGAGCCTGAAGAGAGCCCTTCAGCCCTATTGCCTCGGTGGTCCCTTTGGCCGCTTGCTCGACGCCGAGATTGAACGGATTGGAACAAGTCCGGTCCAGGTGTTCGAAACCGAGGGGCTGATCGGCAGCGGCGCTGCGCCGGCGGTCCTATCCTATCTTTTTCACCGGATTGAGGGGCAGCTCGACGGGAGGCCGACGCTGCTCATTATCGACGAAGGTTGGCTCGCGCTCGATGACGAAGGGTTTGCCGGCCAGATCCGCGAATGGCTGAAGACGCTGCGCAAGAAGAATGCCTCCGTCGTCTTCGCCACGCAGTCACTCTCGGATATCGACGGCTCCGCGATTGCGTCTGCCATCATCGAGAGCTGCCCGACGCGGCTGTTCCTTCCGAACGAGCGGGCGATCGAGCCGCGAATCACGGCCATCTATCAGCGCTTCGGTCTCAACGACCGGCAGATCGAGATCCTCGCGCGCGCCACGCCCAAGCGTGACTACTACTGCCAGTCCCGGCGCGGCAATCGCCTGTTCGAGCTCGGTCTTGAAGAATTCGCGCTCGCCTTCACTGCGGCTTCATCAAAGTCCGATCAGGCTATGATTGAGCGCGTGCTGGCCGAACATGGCCGCGACGGTTTTGTCACCGGCTGGCTCGCCGCGCGTGGGCTGGGTTGGGCCGCGGATCTTATTCCCGGTCTCATCAAGCAGGAAGGTTTGTCATGATGCGTCGCCGTTATCTCTCAGCATTGAGTGCGCTCGCCATTGCGATCGCATGTGCCGCTTCGCCAACATCCGCCCAATTGATCGTGTTCGATCCCAACAACTATGCGCAGAACGTGCTCACGGCCGCGCGTGAGCTGCAGCAGATCAACAACCAGATCACCTCGCTGCACAACCAGGCGCAGATGTTGATAAACCAGGCCAAGAATCTCGCCAGCCTACCATATTCCTCGTTGCAGCAGCTTGAGCGGTCGATCCAGCGAACCCAAGAGCTGCTCGCCGAGGCCCAGCGCATTGCCTACGATATCAAGCAGATCGATCGAGCGTTCTCGACGACCTATGCGCCGGTCTCAACGAGCGAATCAGATCAAGCGTTGATCGCGAATGCGCAAACACGCTGGCAGAATTCTATGGCGGGCTTGCAGGATGCTTTGCGCATTCAGGCGATCGTAGTCGGCAATCTCGACACCCACCGCAAAGAGATGTCGGTCCTCGTCAGCTCAAGCCAGGGCGCGACGGGCGCGCTGCAAGCCAGTCAGGCCGGGAATCAGCTCCTTGGTCTGCAGGCTCAGCAGCTTGCCGACCTTACGGCTGCAGTTGCCGCGCAGGGACGGGCGCAAAATCTAGAGACTGCCCAGCGTATTGCGGCCCAGGACCAGGGCAGGGAGCAGCTTCGTCGCTTTCTCGCATCCGGTCGAGGCTATCAGCCTTCGATAGTTCGGATGTTTCACCAATGAGCGGACGTGGTGGATTCAAGCGGGGGGTGTTTGTGACCACGGCAGTTGCCGTCCCCATGCTGGTTGTCGCAGCCTGTACAATCGAGCTCCGCGGCGACAGTGACGGTCCATCAGCTGGATCGTCGGCATCCCGGGTAACTAATCCGCTTGGCGCCGAACTCGAACGTTGCCGGAAGGTCACCTCCGAGCAAGTGGCAGAACTGCAGGAGTGCCGTCTGATTTGGGCGGAGAACCGCCGTCGCTTCCTGGGATTAAAGAAAACGCCCGGTGCTTCCTCCGTCGATGCTCAACCAAGCAACCTGACATGGTCGTCAGCGCAGCCCAAGCATCCCGGTCGTCTTCCGCAGGGCTGGCCGCCCGTTGCAACACAAGAACGCGAGTGATCCCATGGGTGGCACCGGCGTCATTGACCGATTTCTGGAAACGTTTACCCGCTATATCGACAGCGGCTTCGGACTGCTCGGAAGCGAAGTCGGCTTCCTCGCGACCACGCTGGCCGCAATCGATATCACGCTCGCCGCCCTGTTCTGGTCCTGGGGTACTGACGAGGATATCATCGCTCGCCTTGTGAAGAAGACGTTGTTCGTTGGCGTCTTCGCTTACCTGATCGGCAACTGGAACAATCTCGCCCGCATCGTTTTCGAGAGCTTTGCCGGTCTCGGCCTCAAGGCCTCTGGCACAGGACTGTCCTCGGCTGAATTCCTCCGTCCGGGGCGGATTGCACAGGTCGGTATCGATGCGGGGCGACCGATTCTGGAGTCGATCTCGGGATTGATGGGCTATGTCAGCTTCTTCGAGAACTTCATCCAGATCGTTGTGCTGCTGTTCGTCTGGGTGGTCGTGCTGCTCGCCTTCTTCATTTTGGCAATCCAGCTATTTGTCACCTTGATTGAATTCAAGCTGACGACGCTCGCTGGCTTCGTCCTGATCCCGTTTGGGCTATTCGGCAAGACGGCCTTCGCCGCTGAACGCGTGCTCGGCAACGTTATCTCGTCTGGCGTCAAGATCATGGTGCTCGCCGTCATCGTCGGCATCGGCTCGACGCTGTTTTCGCAGTTTACCGCAGGCGCTAGCGGTGCACAGATCGGCATTGAAGATGCCATGGCCCTGGTGCTCGCCGCCTTAGCGCTGCTGGGCCTGGGAATCTTTGGGCCCGGCATCGCCAATGGCATCGTGTCCGGCGGTCCGCAACTTGGCGCTGGAGCCGCCGCGGGCACGGGGTTAGCTGCCGGCGGGGTCGTGGTGGCCGGAGCGGGTGTTGCTGCAGGCAGCGCCGGTGCACTCGCAGGTGCCGCACGTGGAACTGCGGCGCTAGCGGGTAGTGCGAGCGGCGTGCTTCGGGCGAGCGGTTTGGCCGGCGCCGCGGATGCCGGCGCGTCCGCCACAACGAGTCCGCTTCGCCGCGCTGCGGCAACTTCTAGTGGCAGCTCGGCATCAACCGGCGGCACTGTAGCCGGCGAAGCCGCCGCAGCCCAGACTGCTGCGAGTTCTTCATCTGCGGACACTCAATCCAGATGGGCATGGCGCATCAAGCGCATTCAGACCATGCGTCATGGGGCGTCCGCCGCGACCAACGCCGTTCGCTCTGCCGATCAAGGTGGAGGAGGTGCCTCCGTCGATCTCTCGGAAGGAAAGCGGTGATGTTAAAGCGACCATCCGTTCATTATGGCCGCACGCCCGCGCCCGTAACGCCCTATCAGAAAGCGGCGCAAGTGTGGGACGAGCGCATTGGCTCGGCGCGGGTGCAGGCCAAAAACTGGCGACTTATAGCCTTCGGTTCTCTGATCCTGTCGGCAGGACTTGCATCAGGTCTCGTCTGGCAATCCACACAGGGAAGCATTACCCCCTGGGTCATCGAGGTCGATCGTCTCGGCCAGGCAGAGGCGGTTAGCCCAGCCAATCCCTTCTATCAGCCAACCGATCCGCAGATTGCCTTTCATTTGGCACGCTTCATCGAGAATGTGCGCGGTCTGTCGGCCGATGCCATCGTGCTGCGTCAGGACTGGCTGCGCGCCTACGACTTTACGACCGATCGCGGCGCCGCCGCCCTCAATGACCACGCCCGCGTCAACGATCCCTTTGCCAAACTCGGCAAGCTGCAGATCGCAGTGGAAATATCCAGCGTCATCCGTGCCTCGCCGGAGAGCTTTCGCGTCGCCTGGCTCGAGCGCCGCTATGAAAACGGTCAGCTTGCCGCTACCGAACGCTGGACCGCCATCCTCACCCTCGTGATCGAAACCCCGCGTGATGCCGATCGCCTGCGCAAGAATCCGCTCGGGGTCTATGTCAATGCCATCAACTGGTCGAAGGAGGTCGGGCAGTGAACGAGCCGACAATCAAAATCGCTAGCCGAAGTATGGGCAAGATCATGTGTCCCGTGCTCTTTGCTTACCTAGTTGCACTCAGCGGCTGTACCACTTTCAAGCCACCGCAGATCAGCTACGATGCCGATGTCCCGCCGCTTCCCGGTCCACCATTGTTGGCGGAGGGCCGTCCACGGTCGCAGCACGTTCCACCGTCTTGGACGCCAGCCAAAGGAGGCAAGAAAGGGGTGGCGGAGGCGAAAGAGCCTGTCGCCCGGATCGAGACCGCCAATGATGCCGCACGCGTCGAGCCCCGGAAGGAGGGCTACTTCAACGCGGTGCAGGTATTTCCGTTCAGTCCCGGCGCCCTCTATCAGATTTATGCCGCTCCGGGGCAGATTACCGACATCGCGCTCGAGCCCGGTGAGCAGCTTACGGGTTCAGGTCCGATATCGGCCGGCGACACCGTGCGTTGGGTTGTCGGCGACACCGAAAGCGGAAGTGGCGACACCAGACGCGTCCATATCATGGTCAAGCCGACACGGTCCTCGATCGAGACCAATCTCGTGGTCAACACTGACCGGCGCACCTATCTGATCGAGCTGCGATCGCGTGAGAAGCCCTACATGCCCTCGGTGGCCTGGTTCTATCCCGAGGATCGGATGGCGCGCGCAGAGGCCGTTGCGCCGACGCCAGTCCTTCCCGAGCCTTCTCAGCGTCGCTACCGGTACACCATCGAAGGCGATGATCCGCCCTGGCGGCCGGTCGGTGCCTATGACGACGGTCGCAAGGTCTATGTGGAATTCTCTCCTGGCATAGTTCAGGGCGAGATGCCGCCGCTATTCGTCATCGGTCCGGATGGCAAGCCTGAAATCATCAATTACCGAACCTATCGTAATGTGCTGATTGTCGATCGGCTATTTGCCGCGGCTGAGCTGCGGCTTGGTGGCGATGCCCAGCAAAAAGTTCGGATCGTTAGAAGCGACCGGAGGTCTTGATGACCAGCACCGACGCGAATAGTGCCGGCAGCCCTCATTCGACCGCGCCGAAGACATCCGAGGAAGTTGTTCGCTCTTTGCGCCTCCGCCCAGAACGCCCGCCTGTTAAGCGTCTGTCGCGTAAGATTTTGGCTAGCGGGACAGCATTGGCACTCCTTCTGGTCCCTGCAGCCGTCCTCTGGGCCTTGCAGAACGATCGTACACGCGGGCCTGCATCCGAGGAACTCTACAGCACTGATCACCACAATGTAGCCGATGGCTTGGCCGGACTGCCGCGCGACTATGCAGGCGTTCCGCGCGACGTGCCTCGCCTTGGACCGCCGTTGCCCGGCGATCTCGGTCGTCCAATCGTTGCGGCTCAAGCTCAGTCAGGTCCGCTAGCGGCCGATGCCGAGCAGCAGCGAATGAACCAGGAAAGCGAGGCCGCGCGCATCAGCAAGGTCTTTGCGTCAACGAATGCTCGACCACCCGCGGCAATCACTCCCGCTGAGACCACCCCGAATGCTGTGGCATCGCCCGATGAGGCCTATGCTCAGAACGGACAAGATCGCAAGCTCGCGTTCATCAATGCCTCGATAGATCGCCGGACCACGAGCCCCGATCGTGTGACGAAGCCGGCTTCGCCTTACGTCGTGCAGGCTGGGTCCGTGATCCCCGCTGCGCTTATTACGGGGCTTAGGTCCGATCTGCCGGGGCAAATCACCGCGCAGGTGACGGAGAACATCTATGACACGCCGACGGGACGCTCGCTGCTAATCCCCCAAGGAGCGCGGCTGATCGGAATTTACGACAGTCAGGTTGCCTTCGGCCAGTCGCGCGTCCTCTTGGTCTGGACACGTCTCATCATGCCGAATGGCCGATCGATCATCCTTGAGCGCCAGCCCGCTGCCGACGTCGGAGGATATTCGGGGCTGCTAGACGAAGTCGATCATCATTGGGGCGAGCTGTTCAAGGCGGGGCTGCTGTCAACCTTGCTCAGCGTCGGGGCGGAGCTCGGCTCCGATGCCGGCAACAGTGACAGTGGTATCCTCCAGGCGCTTCGCCGTGGGGCGGGGGGCACTTTCAGCCAGACCGGCCAACAGATCGTTCGGCGTAACCTCAACATGCAGCCTACCCTGACAATCCGGCCGGGTTTCCCGGTGCGGGTAATCGTCAATCGTGATCTGGTCCTTGAACCATACAGAGTGTGAGGGGTCGGTGATCCGTTCCTACCGTGAATTAGAGCAGGGCAAACACGGACAACACTCCGATTGACCACTCAATTATGGCCAAAGACCTTTGTTCTTATTGATCTTTGGGCGCGAGACTCATAGGGCTTCGTACGAAGCTGGCTGCAGACATAACAGCCTACTGACGGGTGCCCGGCCGTGGACGACCGTTACCCCACATTCGCCTTCAGTCCGGCGGCTTCGATGCCGGCGACCGCGCAAGCCTCGTCGTTATCAGACGTATCGCCGCTGACCCCGACCGCTCCAAGCAACGTCGTGCCGTCCATGATCAGTACGCCGCCGGGCACCGGCACGAGGCGGCCATGTGCAAGCGTATTTACCGCATCGACGAAATAAGCCTGCTCCTGGGCGCGCTGGAACAGTGCCCGCGATCCCATGCCCATAGCAAGCGCGCCATAGGCCTTGCCGTGCGCGATTTCGGCCCGCATCAGGCTGGTGCCGTCCTGCGCCGCTGTTACCTTCACACAGCCGCGAACATCCAGAATGGTGATGACCAGCGGCTTCAGCTTTTTCTCAACGCCTTTCGCCAGGGCGGCATCGAGAATTTTGCGGGCGACGTCGAGGGTGAGTTCAGCCATAAATCAGTTCCTTTGTGATTGAGCGGGATTAATGGTTGGGCCGCGCGCTGTCGAGGCTCATCGCGAGCACCCGGGCAACGTGCAATGCTGCACGGTTCGTGCCATCCTTGATCTGGTGCCGGCACGAGGTGCCGTCGGCTACGATCAGCGTAGCCGCATCGGCGCGGCGCACCGTCGGTAGCAGCGACAGTTCGGCCATTTCGATCGAAGCCTGATAGGTGTCGGCGCCATAGCCGAACGCTCCGGCCATGCCACAGCAGCTCGAATCGATAATTTCGACTCCGAGGTCGGGAATGAGGCGAAGCACCTTTTCGACCGGCTTGAACGCGCCGAATGATTTTTGATGGCAGTGGCCGTGAACCAGCGCTTTCGCCGGTACGGCGCCGAGCGGGAGCTTCAGACGTCCGGCTTCCGCCTCGCGAACCAGGAATTCCTCGAACAACAACGCGTGCGCACTGACTCTCTTGGCGTCGTCGTCCAGGCGCAGCGAGAGCAGCTCGTCGCGCAGCGTCAGGAGACAGCTCGGCTCCAGCCCGACGATCGGCACGCCCCGCGCGGCAAATGGGGCGTAGGTCGCGACCAGGCGGTCCAGTTCGCTGCGCGCCTGTTCGACCAGGCCCGCGGACAGGAACGTCCGCCCGCAGCACAGTGGACGGCTGCGGTCGATGGGCCGTGGAATATGCACGCGATATCCGCCTTCAATCAAAACACGCAAGGCAGCGTCGAGATTCTCACGCTCATAGATGCGGTTGAAGGTATCGGCGAACAGCGCGACCTCGGGGCCATCTGCCGGGCCGAATACTTCCACATCGGGTCTGAACACATCGCGGCGGAACGCGGGCAGGGCGCGCTTCGCGCTGATGCCGGCAAACTTCTCGAACAACGAACGCAGCAACGGACTGTTGTTGCGCCAATTGGCGAGCGGAGCGAAGCGAGAGGCCAGGTCCGCATAGCGCGGCAGATAGCCGACCAGCCGGTCGCGCAGCGAAAGGCCATGTTTCTCCGCGCGGGCGGCCAGCACTTCGATCTTCATCTTGGCCATGTCGACGCCGGTCGGGCATTCATGACGGCACGCTTTGCAGGAAACGCAGAGCTTGAGCGTCTCCATCATCTCGTCGGAGGCCAGTGCATCGGGCCCCAATTGGCCGGAAATCGCCAGCCGCAACGTATTGGCACGGCCTCGCGTGACATCCTTTTCGCTGCGGGTCGCGCGATAAGACGGGCACATCACGCCGCCCTCGAGCTTTCGGCAGGCGCCGTTATTGTTGCACATCTCAACCGCGCCCTGAAAGCCGCCGCCCGCGCCGGGATAGGCTGACCAGTCCAGCACGGTCTTGAGCTCGGCGACGCGGTAGTCCGGCGAAAAGCGAAACAGCGAACGGTCGTCCATTTTTGGCGGATCGACGATCTTGCCGGGATTGAGCAAATTCTCCGGGTCGAAACGCTGCTTGACCTCCCTGAAATCGGCGACGATGCGCGAGCCGAACATCGCTTCATGAAATTCGGAACGAACCAGGCCGTCGCCATGCTCGCCGGAGTGCGAGCCCTTATATTCGCGCACCATCTCGAAGGTCTCTTCGGCGATGGCGCGCATCGCCTTGACGTCCTTCTCGAGCTTCAAATTGAGGACAGGGCGAACATGCAGGCAGCCTTCGGAGGCGTGCGCATACATGGTGCCGCGGGTGCCGTGTTTGGCGAAGATGGCGTTGAGCCGTTCGGTGTAGTCCGCGAGGTGCGGCAGCGGCACCGCGCAATCCTCAACGAAGGAGACCGGCTTGCCTTCCTGCTTCATCGACATCATGACGTTGAGGCCGGCGGCGCGGAAATCGGCGATGCCGGTCTGCAGTGCGGGCTCGGTGATGTCGACGACGCCACCCCATTTGCGTTGCGGTCTGTCCCAGCCAAAGCCGAGATCGGCCATCAGTTCGCCGAGCTGTTTTAGGCGATGCAGGTTTTCGGCCTGATCTTCCTCGGCGAATTCTACGACCAGCACCGCGTCGGGATCGCCGCGCACGGCGGTGCCGATGATCGGCTTGAACATCGCGATGTCGCGGCCGAGCGCAATCATGGTGCGGTCGACCAGTTCCACCGCGATTGGCCGCAGTTTCACCAGATGCTGCGCCGCGTCCATCGCCTCATAGAAGCTGCCGAAATGGCAGACGCCCAGCACCTTGTTGCGGATCACAGGCCATAGTTTGAGCTCGACCTGTGTGGTGAAGGCCAGCGTGCCTTCGGAGCCGACCAGAAGATGCGCCATGTTGTTCGGCGCATTGCGCGGCACCAGCGCATCGAGATTGTAACCGCCGACGCGGCGCTGCACCTTGGGAAATCGCTCTGATATCTCTGCGGCCTCGCGTTCGCCGAGATCGAGCATGTCACGGAACAGGGCGAGCCCGCTTTGGGGTGAGTTCACCCGCGCCAGATCCCGCGGCACCTCGCCGAAATGCAAGAGCGTGCCATCGACCAGCGCTGCATCCATCGACAGCGTATTATCGCGCATGGTGCCGTAGCGCAGTGAACGGCCGCCGCAGGAATTGTTGCCGGCCATGCCGCCGATCGTGGCGCGTGACGCGGTCGAGACGTCGACCGGAAACCAGAGCCCGTATTTTTTGAGCTGGCGGTTGAGATCGTCGAGCACGATGCCGGGCTCGACCACACAGGTGCAGTTTTCGACATCGAGCGAGAGGATGCGGTTCAGGTGCTTTGAAAAGTCGACAACAATTCCCTCGTTGACGGTCTGGCCGCATTGCGAGGTCCCGCCGCCGCGCGGGGTGACGATTCGGCCGGCATCCCTGGCGATCGATAGCGCCCGCAGCGCCTCGTCCATGGTCCTGGGAACCACCACGCCCAGGGGCAGGATCTGGTAGAACGAGGCGTCGGTCGCGTAGCGGCCGCGGTTGAAGGCGTCGAAAAGGACGTCGCCGGTCATGTTTGTCCGCAGGCGTCGCTCGAGCGTTGAGGCGTTCTTCATGCCAAATCCAAAGCGATCCAAGAGGGCTGGTGCGATCCCTCAGCGGGATTATGCACTTTTCCTCTGGTGAACTACATTATGAATTCATAATCGGCAAGCTAGCTGTCCGCGGGCGCCGCTGCGATGTCATCCCCAACCGCAGCCAGATGCTCGATGGCGGCGGTTCGCTTGTTACGCAAATGCTGGAACAGGATATCGCTCAGCTCGCTTCCGGCGCGGCGGCGCAGCGCATCCAGGATCGCTTCGTGCTCGCGCATGGCCTCGCCCCAGCGCTGCCGCTTGCGCGCGAAGTTGGCGGAATAGCGGACGCGGCGGATCCGGCCGGCAAAACTCGCGTAGGCCGCGCGCAGGGTCTCGTTGCGCGCAGCAGCAACGATGCTCTCGTGGATGCGCTGGTTGACGTGAAAATACCCGTGCATGTCGCTATTGAGATAGTGGCCATACATCTCGTAGTGCAGCCGCTCGATCGTAGCGATTTCCTCGTCCGTGATGGCCTCGCAGGCAAGGCGTCCGGCGAGGCTTTCCAACCCCGCCATTATATCGAACAGTTCCTCCAGATCCCGCTTGCCGAGTTGGCGTACCCGCGCGCCGCGGTTGGGCTGGAGCTCGATCAAGCCCTCCGCAGCGAGCACCTTGAGCGCCTCGCGCAGCGGCGTTCTGGAGATTCCAAGCATCTCGCAGAGCTGCCGTTCGGGAACGCGTGCACCTTCTGGAATGTTGCCTTCGACCACGTAATCGCGAAGTCGCAGCAGGATTTCGCCGTGAAGCGAAGCCTCCTGGCGATCGGACTGGGTGATCGGTACCCCGGCTTCGGGAATCGTGGATTTCATTTGCATAACAATAGTTTGCGAAATCTGCAGCGTCGACGATCCAGATTGAATACCAAAATTAAGTTGAAAAGACAAAAAATGAATGCAAAATGATCCCTCAAGACGTTTTGGGAGGTTGTCATGCGGCAAGGACGGCATTTTCTGCAGATTCCAGGGCCCAGCCCGGTCCCGGACCGGATTCTTCGCGCGATGGACATGCCCGTGATTGATCACCGGAGCACCCAGTTCGCCGAACTCGGGCGGGCGGTGCTTGAGGGCAGCCAGCGGATTTTCCAGACCTCCGGACCGGTGGTGATCTTCCCGTCATCAGGGACAGGCGCCTGGGAGGCCGCGATCGTCAACACCCTGTCGCCCGGCGACAAGGTCCTGATGGCGGAGACTGGTCACTTTGCAACCCTGTGGCGCCAGATGGCGGGCCGCTTCGGGATCGAGGTCGATTTCATTCCCGGTGATTGGCGTCGCGGCGCCGAGCCCGCCCAGATCGAGGCCAGGCTCGCAGGCGATGCCGCACACGCGATCAAGGCGGTGATGGTCGTCCATAACGAGACCTCCACCGGCGCGACCAGCCGTATCGCCGACATCCGCGCCGCGATCGACCGGACCGGACATCCCGCTTTGTTGATGGTCGACACCATCTCCTCGCTCGGGTCGGTCGACTACCGACATGACGAGTGGAAGGTCGATGTCAGCGTCAGTTGCTCGCAAAAGGGCTTCATGCTGCCGCCCGGCCTCGGCTTCAACGCGATCTCGGAGAAGGCCCGCGCCGCCGCCAGAACCAACCGGATGCCGCGCTCCTATTTTGATTGGGAGGAGATGCTGAAGCCGAACGCGAAGGGTTTTTTTCCGTATACGCCGGCGACAAACCTGCTCTATGGGCTGCGTGAGGCGATTGCGATGCTGCTCGAGGAGGGGCTCGACAATGTGTTCGCGCGTCACCAGAGGCTCGCCGCAGCGACTCGAGCGGCGGTCAATCATTGGGGGCTGGAGGTGCTGTGCCAGGAACCCCAGGAGTATTCGCCCGTGCTGACCGCCGTGCTGATGCCGCCGGGACACGACGCCGATCAATTTCGTCAGGTCGTGCTCGACAACTACAACATGTCGCTCGGCGCAGGCCTGTCGAAAGTCGCGGGCAAGGTGTTCCGCATCGGCCATCTCGGCGAATGCAATGAGCTCACGCTGCTCGGTGCGTTGACCGGCGTGGAGATGGGGCTGTCGGTCGCCGGCGTTCCGCATCGTTCCGGAGGCGTCGATGCCGCGATGAAGTATCTGGAGCAGCGCCCGCAAGACAATTCCCCGGCGCATCTCAAGGTCGTCGGCAGCTAGCCGGCAGCTCGCGCCTGCCGGGAGGCACCGCTCCAGCCCTGCTCCTTATGCATTGACGTGCTGCGTCCTTCGGGCGACAAGCCCGCCAAATGGTGATATTCGAGCGGCTCGAAACGCCAAGGCAAGACCGGGAAGGACGCCCATGACCGTGCATACTGGAAAGCATTTTCTGCAGATTCCGGGACCGACCAACGTGCCGGACCGGGTGCTGCGCGCTATGGATATGCCGACCTTGGACCACCGGGGTCCCGAGTTTGCCGAGGTCGGGTACGCCGTTCTGGCGGCCATGCAGCGGGTGTTTCGCACCAAGCAGCCGGTGATCATCTTTCCCTCGTCCGGCACTGGCGCCTGGGAGGCGGCTCTCGTCAACACGCTGCAGCCCGGCGACAAGGTTCTGATGGCCGAAACCGGGCAGTTCGCCGTTCTGTGGCACGGCATCGCCGACAAGTTCAAGCTCGAAGTGGATTTCATTCCCGGCGACTGGCGTCACGGCGCCGACCTCGAGCAGATCGAGGCGCGGCTGTCGGCCGACAAGGCGCACAAGATCAAGGCCGTTTGCGTGGTTCACAACGAGACCTCGACCGGCTGCGTCACCCATCCGCAGGACGTCCGCAAGATTCTCGACCGCGTCAACCATCCGGCATTGCTGATGGTCGACACCATCTCGGGTCTCGGATCGCTGGAATATGAGCACGATGCCTGGGGCATCGACGTGTCGGTGGCCGGCTCGCAGAAGGGCCTGATGCTGCCGCCGGGGCTTGGCTTCAACGCCATCTCAGAAAAGGCGCTTGCAGTGGCGAAAGCCAATCCTGCCATGCGCTCCTACTGGGACTGGCAGGAGGTCATCGCGATCAACAAGGCGGGCACCTGGCCCTACACGCCGGCAACGAACCTGCTGTTCGGCCTGCGCGAGGCGATCAAGATGCTCGAGGAGGAGGGGCTGGAGAATGTCTTCGCCCGGCACAAGCGCCATAGCGCCGCGACGCGCGCGGCGATCAAGGTGTGGGGGCTGGAAACGCAATGTCAGGAGCAGGGCGCGCACTCGCCCGCGCTGACTGGCGTCGTCATGCCGGAAGGCCATGACGCCGATAATTTCCGCAAGGTCGTGCTGGAAAATTTCGACATGTCGCTCGGCACCGGCCTGAACAAGATCAAGGGCCGGGTGTTCCGGATCGGCCACATCGGGCACTTCAATGACCTGATGATGATGGGCACGCTGTCGGGCGTCGAGATGGGTCTCGATCTCGCCAAGGTGCCTCATCGCGGCGGCGGCGTGTTGGCGGCGATGGAAGTGCTCAAGGGGCGCGACGTCGTCGCGATGCCGAAGGCTGCCGTTGCCTGAGATCGTTTGATCGAAACAAGATAGAGAGAGCTGCGATGAACGCTCCGGTAGCTGCGACCGAAGACCTGATTTATTCCGTCGAGGACGGCATCGCCCGGCTGACGTTCAACCGTCCGCAAGCGCGCAACGCGCTGACCTTTGCTATGTACGAGCAAATGGCGGCGATCTGCGAGACCATCAACAATGATCGCTCGATCAAGGCGATGATCCTGACCGGCGCGGGCGACAAAGCGTTCGCGTCGGGCACCGACATCTCGCAGTTCCGTGCCTTCAAGACCGCACAGGATGCGCTCGACTACGAGGCGCGGATTGACCGCGTGCTCGGTGCGCTGGAGGCGTGCCGCGTTCCGACGATCGCGGCGATTGCCGGCGCCTGCACCGGCGGCGGCGCGGGGATCGCGGCGTGCTGCGACATCCGTATCGGCACTGAGACGACACGGATAGGATTTCCGATAGCGCGCACGCTCGGCAACTGCTTGTCGATGTCGAATATTTCCAGGCTGGTATCGCTGGTAGGTCCCGCACGGACCAAAGACCTGATCTTCAAGGCGCGGCTGGTCGAGGCACCGGAAGCGCTGGCGCTCGGGCTGCTCAACGAAGTGGTGCCGGACGTCGCGACGTTGCAGCGACGCGCCGACGAAACGGCAAAGCTCGTCGCCAGCCATGCGCCGATCACGCTCGAGGTCACCAAGGAAGCGGTGCGCCGCATCCGGCGAACGTTGACCCGCGACGAGGGCGAAGACCTGATCCTGCGCGCCTATATGAGCGAGGATTTCCGCGAGGGCATGGACGCATTCCTCAACAAGCGCTCGCCGAACTGGAAAGGCAAATAGGGCACAAGCGGTCAGAACCGCCCACTATGGTTTGGCAGCCTTTCTTGCCAGTTCCATACCCAGGTCGAGCGCTGCGATACCTATTCTGTCTGAAGGGGTTGCGAGGCAACGTTGATCCATCCACGCGACGATCGCGTCGAAGTCGCCGCCACCAACCATGTCCCGCTCGCCGCTGATGTTCAGGCCACTGATGAATCCAACCAGCCAGGATTCAAAGCTTCCTTTGACGACCGCATTCTTTTTGCGATTAGTCCAAGCCGTACAGGATTGAGAGCCTGCGCCAATTATTGACGAGCCGGCGTCCGCGACGGTGGAAAGACAAGCCAGGACCAAACCAATCGCGAACGCCTTCATGCTTCCTCGTTAGCGCGTCATTTGTCGGACCGCAGCACAATAGGATGGCTATGGCTTTTTGAGGCAAAGACCAATGGCAGGAGCGGTGGCGCACTTGGCGCCATCGGGTGCGCCGCCAGACGGGCAGAACACCGACACCAGATTTTCACTTGCATCGCAACTGACCTCGCGGTCGGCCTGGACCGACCTGATGGAAGTAGCAGCCGGTCCGGGATCGCCCTTTGCTCCGGGCGCACCCTGCGGTCCCTGTGGTCCTTGAGGACCCTGTTGCCCTTGCGGACCTTGTTGTCCTTGAGGGCCGGGCACGCCTTGCAAGCCCTGCGCGCCCTGCGGCCCGGCGGGTCCTTGAGGGCCAGGATCCCCTTTCGGTCCTGGATCCCGTCCACACCCGGCGAGGGTCACCGTCGCCCCCATGAGGACGGCCATCAAAATCCTTCTCATTCGGTTGCTCCACCTGATTATCCTTGCAACGTGCATTAGATGGGCCCACACGCAGCCGTGCAACGGAAAAGCCGCGGGCTTGAATCGGCTGCTTCCAGCTACGAGGCTGTTGCTGAAGGGGCTTGCGCCTCATGCGAAAGTCATAGGCGGCGCATTGCGGTGCAGCTTGAACTCTGGTCGGTTCGCTCGCACAATGGCGTGGCGGGCAATGATAATTTTTCTAAATACAACAATGACATATGGGAGAAACTCGTGGGACAGATGCTGAAAGCCGCGGCCGCCTTGACGGCCATGATCGCAAGCACCCCGGCGCTTGCCGCCTGGGAGCCAACCAAGCCGGTCGAAATCGTGGTTGCAGCCGGCGCGGGCGGCGCCTCGGACCAGATGGCGCGGATGATGCAAGCGGCAATTCAGAAGAACAATCTGATGAAGCAGCCGATGGTGGTGTCGCTCAAGGGCGGGGCGTCCGGCGCCGAGGCGCTGATGTACATGAAGTCCAGCGACGGCGATCCCAACAAGGTGCTGATCGCCTATTCCCTGATCTACATGCTGCCGCTGTCGGCCAAGATCCCCTTCAACTGGCGCGACCTGACGCCGGTATCGGTCGTTGCGATGGACCAATTCGTGCTGTGGGACAATGCCGACGGACCGAAGACGGTGAAGGAATTCATCGCGGCCGCCAAGGCTGCAAGCTCGCCGTTCAAGATGGGTGGTACCGGCTCCAAGCGCGAGGATCACGTGTTGACCGTGTTTATGGAGCAGAAGACCGGCGCGAAATTCTCCTATCTGCCGTACAAGTCCGGCGGCGAGGCGGCGACGCAACTGGTCGGCAAGCACACCGAAGCCAACGTCAACAACCCTTCCGAGAATCTGGAAGTCTGGCGCGCTGGCCAGGTCCGTGCGCTGTGCGTGTTCGACAAGGAGCGCATCTCCTACAAGACCAAGGTCACCGAAACGCAATCGTGGAACGACATCCCGACCTGCAAGGAGGAGGGGCTCGACGTGCAGTACCTGATGCTGCGCGCGATGTTCCTGCCCGGCAAGGTGACACCTGAACAGCAGGCGTTCTATGTCGACCTGTTTCAGAAGGTGACGCAGACGGCGGAGTACAAGGACTATATGGAGAAGCAGGCGCTCAAGCCGATCTTCCTGACTGGCAAGGACATGCTGAAGTTCCTCGAGGAGGACGACAAGCTCAACAACTCGCTGATGAACGAAGCGGGCTTCGTCGCGAAGTAGGCCGATCGTTATTTGTCGGCAGGACCGTACCCTGCGATCCTGCCGAGAACGTTTTCGATCTCTGCCTTCGAGAGCAGCCGCGGTGTCCCGATCTGCATACAGCCGTGATATTGCCGGGCCAGCGTTTCGACTTCGACGGCAAGCCACATCGCTTTCGAAAGCGATGCGCCGACAGCGATCATGCCATGGTGTTCCAGCAGGCAGGCCTGCCTGCCTTCCAGCGCGCGCACGGCGTGCTCTGAAAGCTCTTGCGTGCCGAAGGTCGCGTAGGGCGCGAGGCGGATGGTGTCGCCGCCGGCACACGCGATCATGTAGTGTATCGCTGGAATTTCCAGGCCCATGATGGCGAGGATCGTCGAATAGGGTGGGTGGGCATGGACCACAGCATTGACTTCGGGCCGGGCTCTCAGGATGTCGAGGTGAAATCGCCACTCGCTTGACGGTCGCTGGGCGGGATCGTGCGAGCCATCCAGGCCCATGAATACGATCTGCTCGGGTTGCATTGCCTCGTAGGGCGTGCTGGTCGGCGTGATCAGCAGGCCCTCGCCGTGGCGCAGGCTGATATTTCCCGATGTTCCCTGATTGATGCCGAGCGCGTTCATGCTGCGGCATGCATCGACGATGGATTGACGTTTTTCCCTGTCGTTCCTGGCCGGCATTTTGAGACCCCTTGCAACCGCACGACAATGCTTGATTATTGCGTCGCAGTATAGTCGAACATCTTGCGTGAAATCCTGACTGGGAGAAGTCATGACGCGTGCCGTGCTTGGCATCATCGGCGGATCCGGCATCTACGACCTGCCGGGGCTGGAGGACGTCCGCGAGGAGACCATCGAGAGCCCCTGGGGCGAGCCGTCCGCAGCCCTGACGCGCGGCGTTATCGCCGGGCTGCCGATTGTGTTCCTGCCGCGGCACGGCAAGGGACATGTGCTTTCGCCCTCCGACATCAACTACCGCGCCAATATCGACGTGCTGAAGCGGGCAGGGGTCACCGACCTGGTTTCGCTCTCGGCCTGCGGTTCGTTCAGGGAGGAGTTGCCGCCGGGCATCTTCGTGCTGGTCGATCAGTTCGTCGACCGAACCTACAAGCGCGAGAGTTCCTTTTTCGGCAAGGGCTGCGTCGCTCACGTCTCGATGGCCCATCCGGTGTCGCCGCGGCTGCATGTGCACCTCGTGGCGGCCGCCAAGGCTGAACGTATCGAAGCGGTGCAGGGCGGCACGTATGTGTGCATGGAAGGCCCGCAATTCTCCAGCCTCGCCGAGAGCCTGACGTACAAGGCCCAGGGCCATTCGGTGATCGGCATGACCAACATGCCCGAGGCAAAACTCGCCCGTGAGGCCGAGATCTGCTACGCCAGCGTGGCGATGGTCACCGATTTCGATTGCTGGCATCCCGATCACGACGCCGTCACCGTTCAGGACATCATTCGCGTGCTGAACTCGAATGCCGGGAAGGCCAAGGCGCTCGTTGCGCGTCTCGCCAGGGATTTTCCGCGCGAGCACGAGCCTTGTCCTGTTGGATCGGACAAGGCGCTCGACACCGCACTGATCACGGCGCCGGAAGCGCGCGATGTCAGGTTGCTCGCCAAGCTCGACGCGGTGGCCGGAAGGGTGCTGAACTCATGAAGGTGGACGGCCGGCATTTTCGCAGCATCTGGCTCGAGGACGACGGCTGGACGGTCGGCGCGATCGACCAGCGGCGGTTGCCGCATGAATTCGTGGTGGCGCATATCGCGAGCGCCGAGGACGCGACCGAGGCTATCCGTTCCATGCTGGTGCGCGGTGCGCCGCTGATTGGCGCCACTGCGGCTTACGGCATGGCACTCGCCATGCGGACGGGCGCTTCCGATCCGGCGCTCGACCGCGCCTATGCCATGTTGCTGGCGGCGCGGCCGACGGCGATCAATCTGAAATGGGCGCTCGACGAGATGCAACGGTTGCTTCGACCGCTGCCGGCGTCGGAGCGTGCCGCGGCGGCCTATAAGCGCGCGGGCGAAATCGCCGAGGAGGACGTCGCGATCAACCAGGGGATCGGCCGGCACGGGCTGGCGCTGATCGAACAGATCGCGGCGAGGAAGCGGCCGGGCGAGCCCGTCAACATCCTGACCCATTGCAACGCCGGCTGGCTCGCCACCGTCGACTGGGGCACCGCGACGGCCCCGATCTACCTCGCGCATGATCGAGGCCTGAAGGTCCATGTCTGGGTCGACGAGACCCGGCCGCGCAATCAGGGCGCCTCGCTGACCGCATGGGAACTTGGCCATCACGGCGTGCCGCATACGGTCATCGCCGACAACACGGGCGGCCACCTGATGCAGCACCGCATGGTCGATCTCGCGATCGTCGGCACCGACCGGGTGACCGCCAGCGGCGACGTCTGCAACAAGATCGGCACCTACCTGAAGGCGCTCGCCGCGCACGACAACGGCGTGCCGTTCTATGTTGCACTGCCGTCGCCGACCATCGACTTTAGTATCGATGACGGCATCAGGCAGATTCCGATCGAGCAGCGCAGCACGGAGGAAGTCGCGACCATGACCGGCCGCACCGCCGACGGACGCGTCGAGACCGTGCGCGTGGTTCCCGATGGCTCGCCTGTGGCCAATTACGCCTTCGATGTCACGCCGGCGCGGCTGGTGACGGGGCTGATCACCGAACGCGGCCTGCTGCGTCCCGAGCGTGCTGCACTTGCGAGCGCATTCCCGGAGCGCAGCGCCGGACATTGACGCCAGCGACATCGGCACGTATCCCCGTTCGATACCGTATCGGGGGGTCATCGTCTCCATGTCTAACACCGACATCGAAATCGTCGTCGAGGATCCAAGCGCGCCCGAGGCGGACTCGCCTCAGGTAGCGAGCGTTCGCGCGGTCGATGTGGTCGTCTGCCTCCTGCTGCTCGCGCTCGCGCTGACGCTCGGGTACGACAACTGGCGCACGGGAGCCGGCTGGGAAACGACCGGCCCGCAGTCCGGCTATTTTCCGTTCTATCTTTCGATCATCCTCGGCGGTGCCAGCCTTTATGGACTGGTCGCCGCGTTCCTTTCGCGCAAGGAGGCTTCTGAGGTCTTCGTGACGCGGGCGCAGCTTCGGCGCGTGATGGCGGTATTGGTGCCGACGGTGCTGTTCTGCCTCGCCATGCAGTTTCTCGGGCTCTATGTCGCGAGCTTCCTCCTGATCGCCGGTTTCATGCGTATGGTCGGCAAGATCGCGCTGTGGAAGTCGCTGCTCACCGCCTTCGTATTCACCGCCGTGATGTTCGTGACCTTCGACATCGCTTTCGACGTCATCATGCCAAAGGGCCCGC
This sequence comes from Bradyrhizobium valentinum, assembly GCF_001440405.1. GTDB lineage: Bacteria > Pseudomonadota > Alphaproteobacteria > Rhizobiales > Xanthobacteraceae > Bradyrhizobium > Bradyrhizobium valentinum. The sequence goes on along the minus strand of NZ_LLXX01000177.1, from coordinate 87,785 downwards.
TCGAAGCGGCGCTCGGCCGCTAACGGGTTTGGCATGACTCCTTCCGTCATTGCGAGGAGCGAAGCGACGAAGCAATCCATTCTTGCTTTGCTGCACCAGGGATTGCTTCGCTTCGCTCGCAATGACGAACTGCTTGGGATTACCTGATGGAAGCGCTCGGCCTCTTGATGCACGGCTTCGCCGTGCTGCTGACCTGGAAAACGCTGCTGCTGATGATGCTCGGGCTGGTGCTCGGCATTTTCGTAGGCGTGCTGCCCGGCCTCGGCGGTCCCAACGGCGTGGCGATCCTGCTGCCGCTGACGTTTACGATGGATCCGACCTCGGCCATCGTGATGCTGTCGTGCATCTATTGGGGCGCGCTGTTCGGCGGCGCCATCACCTCGATCCTGTTCAACATCCCCGGCGAGGCCTGGTCGGTCGCGACCACCTTCGACGGATATCCGATGGCGCAGCAGGGCAGGGCGGCGGAAGCGCTGACCGCAGCCTTCACCTCGTCGTTCATCGGCTCGCTGGTCGCGGTGATGCTGATCACCTTCCTGGCGCCGATGATCTCGTCGTTCGCGCTGAAATTTGGACCGCCGGAATTCTTTGCGGTGTACCTCTTGACCTTCTGCTCCTTTGTCGGCCTCGGCCGCGAAGCCAAGCACAAGACGGTCATTTCGATGTCGCTCGGCCTCTTGCTCGCCGGCATCGGCATGGACACCGTATCCGGCCAGTTGCGGATGACCTTCGGTTCGGCGGAACTGTTGCGCGGCGTCAACTTCCTGGTCGCGGTGATCGGCCTGTTCGGCATCAGCGAAATCCTCTTGACCATGGAGGAGCGGCTCGCGCTGCGCGGCCATGCCGCCGGCATTTCGTTGCGCGTGGTGCTGTCGGTCTGGAAGGACTTGCCGAAATATTGGGTGACGCTGTTTCGCTCCTCCTTCATCGGCTGCTGGCTCGGCATTACCCCGGGCGGCGCGATCGCTGCGTCCTTCATGGGCTACAACCTTGCCAAGCGCTTCTCGAAGGATCAGGACAGCTTTGGCAAGGGCCGCATCGAGGGCGTGTTCGCGCCGGAGACTGCGGCGCACGCTTCCGGCACCGCGGCGCTGCTGCCGATGCTTGCGCTCGGCATTCCCGGCTCCGGCACGGCGGCGATCCTGCTCGGCGGATTGATGGTGTGGGGCCTCAATCCCGGGCCGCTGTTGTTCGTCGAGCATAAGGACTTTGTCTGGGGCCTGATCGCGTCGATGTATCTGGGCAATGTCGTCGGTCTCGTGCTGGTGCTGACGACGGTGCCGATCTTTGCCTCCATCCTGCGCGTGCCGTTCGCGGCGGTCGCGCCGATGATCGTGGTGTCCTGCGCGATCGGCGCTTACGCGATCCAGAACGCGATGTTCGATATCTGGCTGATGCTGGGTTTCGGCGTTGTCGGCTACGCATTTAAGAAGATCGGAATTCCGCTCGCGCCGTTCACGCTGGCGCTGGTGCTCGGCAACCGCGCCGAGGACGCCTTCCGCCTGTCGATGATCGGCTCCGGCGGCGACATGAAAGTGTTCTGGTCGAACGGCTTGGTCGGTTCGATCACGACACTTGCGATCGTGCTGCTGTTCTGGCCCGTCATCGACAAAGCGTTTGGCAGCGTCACGCGCATGCTGCGGCCGGCGAAGGCGTAGCGATACGGATCGGCCTTTCGTCGTCATCGCGAGTGAAACGAAGCAATCCATTTCGCGGCTTGCGGAGGCATGGATTGCTTCGCTGCGCTCGCAATGACGGGTGGACATACCTTCGCCCTCTCGCGGCGCTGATCACCCGAGGTTTGCATCTAGTCTTGCCCCCTTGGAGAGCAGAGGGCGCAGGGAAGACTGGGTGCTTGCTGCACCCGCGGTCTCGCGTGCGATGTGCGCAAACAAAAGTGCACACGAGCATACAGGGCAGCGGGAGCATTCCGGCCTTTCAGTGAAACACGCCGAAACTACGAAAAGCCTTTAAAACAACTACATTTCGCCTAGCCTGTTTCGGGGTGCTTCGGCGGGTTTCGCCAAATCTAGGGCCCGGCCCAAAGGCCAGCCCTGTTGGTCAAACCCTTTAGGAGCCTGAAACCGCAATGGATACTACCACAACCGCCGAACCCGCTGGCAAGCGAGCGCGCAATGGCAGCGTGATCCTCACCAATCGCCTCTGCGAGAAGCGGGTCGCCAAGCGGGTCAAAATCTATGACCGCAAATGCCCTGGCCTCTACGTCAGCATCACCACGGCCGGCGTTGCGACCTTTTCCTTCAAGTTCACGACAAGCAAACCGGCAAGCAACGGACGGGATGGCTGGGCCTCTATAACCCAGAAACCTTTACCGTCGAGGATGTCCGCAGCAAGGTCTACGGCCTCAAGGGCATGGCGGCGACACGCTGGCCGAGACCTTCCGCGAGCGCAAGGCGGAGAAGGCCAAACGAGGCGAGACCGTTGACGAGATCATCCAGGAGCGGATCGAGTGGATGAAGACGCCGGTCCGCAAGCCGGACGGGGAAATGCGGCCCCGGATCGAAACTTGGGACAACGTAGCCAGCCACCTTCGGCGCTTCATCAGCCCCTGGCTTGGCAAGAAGATCGCGGGCGACATCACCAAGCACGACATCGCGACGCTGTCGAACGACATCGTTGCCGGCAAGCTCGGCGTTCCGTCGATAGCCAACGCCCGTCACATGCGCCGCGCCGCGTCGGGCCTTTTCAATTGGGCGGCGGAAGCGGGCCGCGACTATGTAACCGCCAGCTCTTGCGTCAACCTGCCGAAGCTCGAACCCGGAGCATCCGCGCATGCGCGTTCTTTCGGAGGACGAGATCAGGATTTTTTGGCACGGCCTCGACCGCGACGACCTGCCTTGGGATCGCAAGACCTGTCTCGCGCTCAAGTTCGAGTTGGTCACCATGCTGCGCTCAGGCGAACTGCTGGCCGCGCGTCGGGACGAACTGTTCGAACTGGACGAGGAAAATCCGCGCTTTGACGTGCCGCTGAAACGAGTGAAGAAGCGGCGCGTGATCCAGCAGCCGCTGTCGAGCCTCGCGGTAGAGATCATCAAGGAGGCGCTGATCAGCGACAAGCAGCAATTCGTGTTTGCCAGCCCGTTCGGTGACCAGCCGATGAACCGCAGGGTGATGGCGACGGCGCTGCGCGGCACGAAGTGCAAGGGCAAGGTGAAAAGGCTCGGTATCTGCGCGCTGCTTGGTCTGCGGCCGTTCACGCCGCACGATCTGCGCCGGATGGCGTCGCGGCGGAGCTTCGGCGACCCTGCACCAATGAAACAAGCGGAACCCGAACTGCGTCTCGTCACCTGACCCCTCCTGCGGGTGCGGCGCCGATCCGGCCGCAGAGCCCGATCCCATCTCTGGATCGGGCTCTGCTTTTGAAACACCGCGAAACGCGCCATTTGGGCCGCTGGGCGCTTAACGGGCGCGCGGGGGGAAATGGTCCGGGCTCAGGCGCAGCCATCTGGTAGCACCGCGGCCAACAAAGATTTCAGCCAGCGACCCGCCGTCCACTTGGTGGCCGGGAGAGCGCAAGGCGAAAACAGCGACCCGTAGAAATACGGCCGCTAGCAATTTTCTGAAAGACAACCCGCTCAGCTTCAGCTAATAGCGCGGTACCCGGAATTTGTCCGGTGAAGTGGGTTGGGGAACCCTATTGTCTTACTCTATTGCCGGCGCGCAACCGCTGTTGCGGGTCGATGCGCGCCTAACGGCGACGAAGGCCTTTCGGCTAGATATCAACGCGCTCCGGGCGCTTTCCGTAGTAGCTGTACTTGGCTATCATTTTCAGATGCCAGGGTTCGCCGGGGGATTCGTCGGCGTCGATGTCTTCCTCGTCATAACGGGCTACCTGATGACCGGTAAGGTCATAAACGACCTGAGCCTAAGTCGTTTCTCCTTCCATGACTTCAGCATGATGCGGATGCGCCGAATCTATCCCGCGCTGGTGGTTGTGGTCGTTTCGTCCGCCGTCGCAGGCTGGTTTGTGACCTTGCCGGGCGAGTACTTAAGGCACCTTCGGCAGGCATGTTACGCGCTTTTGTTTCTGTCGAATTTTACGTTCGACAATGACAACGGCTATTTCGCAATGGCCGCCCAGACTAAGCCGCTCTTGCACACTTGGTCTCTGTCGCTCGAGTGGCAATTTTATATCTGGATGCCGCTAGTCGTATGCCTGGTCTGGCGCGTGGCTTCCGGTTCGAAATCCAAGCTCAGCGCGATTATTTTTGCGCTAGCGACGGTTTCTGCAGCCTCTTTGGCTTGGTGTCTGTGGCAAAGCCAACACGACGCCATGGGGTCCGCCTTCTTCTCACTCCGTGCGAGGGCTTGGGAGCCGTTAGCCGGCGGTCTGATTGCTGCTCAAGAGATTCGGCGCAGAGTGAACGGCGATAGCGAAGCGTCCTGGCTGAAGACGCCAATCGTCGCATTATCAGGCTGGGTGCTGCTCGTGGGTTGCATCGCTTACCCTCTCCCGGAATCGAAATGGCCCGGCGTCCTGACAATCCTGCCGATCTTGGGCGCGTCCATGATTGTCGGGGCACGACAGGGAGCCAGTGAAGGCGGTTTGTTGGGAATGTCTCCCATTCAGCGCATAGGCGATTGGTCCTATTCGATTTACCTCTGGCACTGGCCTATCTGGGTCTTTGCATTAAGCTGGCTCTCCCTACGCGGCTATAGTGTCGATGCCGCACAGAAGACCCTGATGGTTCTGGCGTCGCTAGCACTCGGCGCAGTTTCTTTTCGATATGTCGAGCAACCATTCAGGGTTAGGCGAGACATCTGGACGCCTCACCGTTTGATGGTGTGTTCCGGCGTGGTGTTCGCTTTGTTACTCGGATTGACGACGATGGCAGTTCTAACCACTGGCTTTCCAAGCCGGCTGCCGGAATATTTGTTGCCGGCCGAAGTGGCCAGAAAGACCGACACACCGCGAGACGAGTGCTTCAGAAATTCGAACTCGATCAAGAAGGCGACCGAGACCTATTGCAGTTTCGGAAGCGCGGAGACCCCCGGCAGGCCTTCCGCAATATTGTGGGGAGATTCATTCGCCAATCAGTACCTTGAGCCAGTCTCCGCCGCTGCCCTCGCGAATCGGATACACGGACTGATCGCCACACAGAGCGCGTGTCGGGCCTTCATCGACAATCCCATACGGAACGCTGGAGATCAGCCGCCATGCCGACAGTTTAACCGTAGCACACTGGACTTCGTCCTAGCTCAAGGTCAGCCTAGCATTGTAGTGCTTGGAAGTAACTGGGGAGATGCTCGCGAAATCTCCGCCCTGATCGACAAACTGCTTGCTTCGGACAAGACGGTTGTTCTGATCATGCCGCTACTAAACATTGGCTTCGACGTGCCGCAGAAATGGTTCGAAAATCAACTGAGAGCAGGTCGAGCGATAGATGAATGGAAGCTCGAAGCTGACCCTGGTCTGACAATGAGCGACCTACGGCATGAGATTGCTCAAGCGCTAAGCAAGCATCAAGACAATGCGCGGCTCATTAAGGTAGATCCACAGGCCATAGTCTGTGAGGCGGATCAGTGCTATCTGGTCAGAAACGGCCAATCCAATTTCCGGGATACAGCCCATATCTCCAATGTCAATGCAATGCAGTTCAAAGGCGCGTTCGAGTCCGCTTTTAGGTTAGCCGTCCACGCCGGAACTGAGACAAAAGATTAACTGAGCGCCGCGATACCCATATTGGTAGCGACACGATGAAATCTCTATTCGCTCACCACGTACCAGGAAGCCATTCGAGCGGTGTTTCGCCTGATCGACCGCTATGTCGGCAACCTGCCGCCGATGCCAGGGGTCTTTCCGGATTATCCGGCTCCGGTGGTACGCAACGCCGAGGCTGAGCGCGAAATGGCGATGATGCGGTGGGCATGCCGCCACCGCCGCGAACCGGCGGCCCGCCTGTCACCAACATCCGCAATACGGCGTCGCCGCACTGGCGGGGATGGCTAAAGCCGGAAAAGGGCGGCGCCATCCTGCTTCGGGGACTGATGAAACACATCATGTCCGCTTTCGAGGGGTAAACCGGGCATCGAGTGGTGTTGAGGCTGAACTCAGCTTTTGACCGATTTTGTTGCAAAAGTCGGCTGCTGCCGATGGTCGACCTGCCATTTCATTCAGAACGGCCGGCTTTGATCTGCCGGCCCTGACGCTCTCTACGCAACTACCACGCTACGCAATACACAGGGCCCCAGCGGGTGGCGGCCGGGCGACCAGCGAGGCGAGCCGTCGCAGGTTCTGGGCGATAGCGGCCAGAACAATCTCATCCTGGGCGCCTCGTGGACCGCGCAGTCGAAGCCGGCCGAGCTTGAGGATGCGCTTGAGGTGCGCAAACCGCATCTCGATCTTCTTGCGCTCGCGCCGCGACTGCTCAAAGTCCTCGGTGCCAACGAACGATCGGGCGACGTCGCGGGCATGCTCATGGATATCGCGCGGGATCTTGCGTGATGGCTCTTTTGGGCAGCACTTGGGTTTGAGTGGGCATACATAGCAGTCGAGCTTGCTGGCGCGACACAGAAGCGTCTTGCCCTCATGGACTGGGCCACTTGTCCCAAGCTGCTTTCCGCCCGGGCAGTGGTAGACGTCGCCGGTCGGATCATATCGAAAGTCGCCGCGCGAGAAGGTGCCATCGTCCCGCTTCGACTTGTCGTTCACCGGAATATGGGGCGCGATACCCTTCTCCTCGACCAGCCAGTTCAGCATCGGAGCCGCCCCGTAAGCGGTATCGGCCGCAAGCCTATCCGGCTTGAGGCCGAAGCGCTCTTCCGTCCGCTCGATCATGGTCTTCGCCGCACCGACCTCGGCCTGGCGAATGGAGCGGGAGGCCTCGACGTCTACGATAACGCCAAACTTCACGTCAATGATAGTTGTCGGAGTAAGCGAAGAATGCCGGTCCCTTGTGAGCTCCGGTCCACTGGGCCGCGGGATCGGAAGGCGAAACGAACTTCGGAACAACGTCGCTGGTGGCGCCCCATGCCGTATCGTCGAGGGTCGCCAGATACTCCTTCACCGCGCGGCTGGACCTCTTGGGATCACGATCCCTGCGCCAATCCTGACCCGCGATCGAACGCTGCTTGTTGGCGTCGGCCGCAATCAGGCTCGCATCGACTGCAAAGCCTTCGCCACCGACCAGACCGGCCGCAATGCACGCCTCGACGACACGCTCAAACACGCGGCGAAAAACGTCTCCCTCGCGGAAGCGCTCGTTACGGGCGCGTGAGAACGCCGAATGATCCGGGATGGCGTCCTCGATGCCGAGCTTGCAAAACCAGCGATAGGCGAGGTTCACCTGCACCTCGCGACAGATCAGCCGCTCCGAACGGATTGCAAAGACATACCCCACGACCAGCATCCGGATCATCAGTTCCGGATCGATCGACGGCCGACCCATGGACGAATAGTGAGGTGCAAGTTCGCTGCGAAGCCAGGACAGATCGAGAGCAGTGTCGATCTTACGTACCAGATGGTCTTCAGGAACCGCGTCGCCAAGACGAAACTCGTAGAACAGTTGACCTTGGTCACTCTTCAGACGGCCCATCATGGATCGACCTCGCCGAGATTCGCGTCAACGTAACGGAATCACGGTTCGTCGCCTGCCTCAACCGACTTTTGCAACAAAATCGACCCAATGCCTACCGCGATCTGCCGCTCTACCTGAGCGGGAAACATCAGTGGAAATCACGAAGCGAGGTAGTACTCTGTCGGTGTCACCACGATTCGAGCTAGGGAGAGACCATGTCCCACCGTCTCGCATCACAAGATGGTCCGATCCGCGCTGCGCAATATTTGCGCATGTCGTCGGAAAACCAACGATACTCAACCGAAAATCAGCAGAATGCGATTGCAGAGTATGCCGAGCAGCATGGTTATGCTGTCGTCGCATCATACATTGACGCTGGGAAGAGTGCCCTCTCACTTAAAATTCGAGTTTTGGCGCAACGGCTTTTGGCGCTCTCCAGCCGGTGCGATGTCGGTCACC
>NZ_LLXX01000177.1:25312-79700 GCF_001440405.1 Bradyrhizobium valentinum | reverse complement strand
GGGGGAGCCGGTAGAGCGGCAGGCTGCCGATAGCGTCGTGATCCTCGGCAGGCAACGTCTTGCGCGCATGACGGAGGGCGTCGCGGACCGCGGCTTCGTCCAGTCCCTCGATCAGCAACAAAGCGGCGAAGGAGCCGTCATTGCTTCGCATGCCCTTCTCGCGGGTCTTGATCGAGGTCTGTGCCACGTCGGTGAGCAGGACCCGCGTGGCGATGATCCGGTCGAGACGGACGACCTCAGCGACAAGCGTGGCAGCGTCCCAGGACGGCGCGGCGTCGAGGCGCAAGGGAGCGACGATGCCGCCCTGGCCGGTCCCGGCTGAAGCTGCAATGCGGCCGCCGCCCCGCGCGAAGTTGCCGAGCTGGGGCATGATGCGCTGCGACCAGGGCGTCGGCGCGTTCAGCCGCGCCAGATAATCTGCACCGCCAACGACGCGCTCGTCCTCGAGCTCGTAGAGGATGAAGTAGCGGTTCACCGAGACGCCCAGCGCACGGAAGATGCGGCACGCCAAGAAGCCGTTGATGCCGACACGCTCGGCGGCATGTTCGCGCGTGATCCAGTGCGCCCAGTCGGTTTCGTCCTGGGCTGCGAGATCGCTCCAGATCGCGAGATAACCGGCTCCTTGCATGTTGCACTCCTTACTTCGGGCCGACGCGTATGGCGGCGGGCAGCGCCGCGGGCAACTGGCCGGCGCCCTGCAGCGCGGCCTGCATGGCGACGATGTAGCCGTACGGCCCGAGGCCCGCGATCACGCCTTTCACCGCGGCCGAGAGTTTTGAGTGCCGGTGCAGCTCGTCGCGGGCATGGATGTTGGAGATGTGCACTTCATAGATTGGGCCGTCAAAAATCTTCATGGCGTCGAACATCGCGATCGAGGTGAAGGAGTAGGCGGCGGGGTTGATGATGAGGGCGTCGGCCGAGGTGCGCGCGGACTGGATCAGGTCGACCAGCTCGCCCTCGTGGTTCGACTGGTGAAACGCCAGTTGCGTGCCGGTGAAGGCGGCAAACTCCTCGCAGGAGGCCTTGATGGCATCGAGCGTAGTCGAGCCGTAGATGTGCGGCTCGCGGACGCCGAGCATGTTCAGGTTCGGGCCATTGAGGATCATGATGCGCATGGAATGCCTTTCACGGGATAATGACGGGGCAGTGTAGCCGATCGCGGCCACATGTCAGCCGCCGAACCATTTCGCCGGCACGGTGACGATGGACGGAAACAGCACCATCAGGAACAGCACGACCAGCTGGGCGATCATGAAGGGCCAGACACCCTTGATGATCTCCTCCATGCTGATGCGCGACACGCCGCCGACGACATTGAGGACGATGCCGACCGGCGGGGTGATCAGGCCGATTGCGCAGTTGATGATGAAGAGCACGCCGAAATAGACCGGGTCGATGCCGGCCTGCTTGACGATCGGCATCAGGATCGGGGTGAGGATCAGGATGGTCGGAGCCATGTCCAGCGCGGTGCCGACGATGACGACCAGCAGCATGATCGCCATCATCAGCAGCGTCTGGTTACCCATGAAGGGACGAACGAGGTCGACGATCTGGGTGGCGATCTCCGACACCGTGATGAGCCAGGACGACACCAGCGCCGCCGCCACCAGGAACATGACGACGCTGGTGCTGAGCGCGGCCGAGACGAAGACCTCGTAGAGTTGGCCGATCTTGAGTTCGCGGTAGATGCAGGTCGCGACAAACAGCGCGTACACGGCGACGACGACGGCGGCTTCGGTCGGCGTGAACACGCCGAACCGCAAGCCCACGATGATGATCGCGGGCAGCATCAAGGCCCAGAAGCCATCGACGAAGGCCCAGACGATCTCGCGGAGCGATTTGCGCGGCGGGCTTTCGACGTTCTCCTGACGCGCGACCCACCACCAGGCGAAGCACAGTCCGACGCCGAGCATCAGGCCCGGGAAGATGCCGGCAAGGAACAGCTTTGAGATCGAGACGCCGCCGGCCACGCCGAACAGCACGAAGCCGATGCTCGGCGGGATCACGGGCGCGATGATGCCGCCGGCGGCGACGAGGCCAGCCGCATACATTTTGCGGTGGCCGGCCGCGACCATCATGGGAACGAGCAGCGCTGCCAGCGCCGCGGCGTCCGCCGCCGCAGAGCCGGACAGCGACGCGAGCACGCAGGAGGCAAGGATGGTGACGTAGCCGAGGCCGCCCCTGATGTGGCCGACCAGCGCAAGCGCCACGTTGACGATCCGCTTGGCCAGTCCGCCGCGGTTCATGACCTCGCCGGCCAGCATGAAGAACGGCACGGCCATCAGGGGAAAACTGTCGGCGCCGTTGATGATGTTCTGGGCGACGATCTGGGAATCGAAAATATCGAGCGAATGCATCAGCGCGACGCCGCAGACGATCAGCGCGAAGGCAATCGGCATGCCCAGTGCCATCGCGCCGAGCAGCGAGAAGGTGAAGACCGCGAGCGTCACGCCTGGCTCCGCGCCGTCAAGGGATGATCAGGTGTGCTCATCGCTTTCCTTCACCGGGATCAGGTCTTCCTCTGATGCCGATCCACTCAGCACCCGCACGAGATCGACGAGCAGGATCACGGCCGCCGAGACACCGAACACGAGGCCGGAGGAATAGAAGAACAGCCCGACCGAAATGCCGGAGGCGGGCGCGCTGTCGCCGAAGGTCAGCACCGCCTGTTTCCAGCTTCCGAGCGTCAGGAGCGCATCGACGTAAAGCATCAGGAGATAGCTCAGCACGAAGCAGATCAACTTGCCGCGCGGCGGGAGCGCGCGGACCAAGGTATCGACGCCGAGATGGGCATGCTGGCGCAACGCCACGATGGCGCCGAGAAAGGTCAGCCAGACCAATAGCCAGCGCGATAGTTCCTCCGAGGTCGCGATCCCCGAATTGAAGAGATAGCGCAGCACCACGTTGGTGAAGACCAGCAACACCATCGCGGCGAGGCAGATCGCGATCGCGACCCTGAGCAGCCGGCAGTAGAGATCGATCAGCCGCTCGATCGCGTCCATGACGCTTACTTGGCGCCGCGGATGCGCGCCAGCTCGCTGGTGAAGAGTTTTACGCGCGCAGGATCATATTCGGCCGAGAATTTTTCGACGACCGGCTTGGTGGCGTCCTGCATGCGGGCGTATTCGGCTGGCGCGATCTCGTTGAACTGCATGCCCTTGGCTTTCAGTTCACCTAGCGCTTTGTCCGCGGCGAGCTTGGTCTGGTCGCGCTGGTATTCGCGCGTCTCGGCAAAACTGTCGCGCAGCATCTTCTGCTCTTCCGCCGACAGGCCGTCCCAGAACTTCTTGCTGACGATGATGACGTTCTGGGTGAAGGTGTGGTTGGTGGCCGAGACGTACTTCTGCACCTCGTAGAACTTGTTGGACAGGATGACGCTGTAGGGATTTTCCTGGCCGTCGACCGTCTTGTTTTCCAGCGCCGTGTACAATTCGCCGAACGCCATCGGCACCGGGTTCGCCTTCAAGGCCTTGAAGGTTTCGAGATAGACCGGGTTTGGGATCACGCGCAGCTTGAGGCCGGAGAAATCCTCGACCTTTGCGATCGGGCGGCTGCTGTTGGTGGCGTTGCGGAAGCCGAGCCCCCAGTAGCCGAGACCGATCAGCTCCTTCTCCGGCAGCGTCTCGAGCATTGCCTTGCCGAACGCGCCCTGGGCCAGCGCCTCGGCCTGCTCGAACGTGCTGACGATGAAGGGGAAGTCGAACAGGCCGAGATCCTTGACGACGCTCGCGAGCGATGTCGTCGACGCCGACAGGATTTCCTGCGTGCCGCCACGCACCGCCGATTGCTGCTGCATCTCGTTGCCGAGCTGGGAAGCCGGAAATTCGCGGATCTTCAGCTTGCCGCCGCTCTTGGCCGCCAGCACCTCTGCGAATTTTTTCACGCCAAAGCTGATCGGGTGGTCGGTGTTGTTGAGGTGGCCCCAGCGGATGGTGCGTTCGTGGACCTGGGCGGCAGCCGGTGTCCCCACAAGTGCGCAAAGGCTTACAGCAGCAGCAGCGCACAGCAATCCGATCCGCATGGCGGTTTCTCCCCCGTTGGTTCGCGATCTTCTGGACGTCGCGGTGGGGCGGAGTATTCATATGACGAAACCAAAGTCAAAGTATAATTTATGAATCATCATAGGAAAATATATTCTATAGGATGAAAGATGTGACTTGAGGGGAATCGACCGGCATGGCACGTCGGATCGATGCCTCGCGCATGGATGGGCAATGACACTGGTCGAGCGAACGGAAGAGCAGGAGGCGGTCGGCGATGACGGCTATCGCCGCATCCGCACCGACATCGTGTTCGGCCGGCTCCGCCCGGGACAGAAGCTTAGGCTTGAAGGCCTCAAGGAGGATTACGGCGTCAGCGTCTCGACGCTGCGCGAAATCCTCAACCGGCTCGCCGCGGAGGGTTTTGTGCTGGCCGAGGGCAGGCGGGGCTTCGAGGTGGCATCGATCTCGGCCGAAAACCTCCGGGAGCTTGCTGAGCTGCGGCTGCTGCTGGAGGCGCACGCGATGGGCGTGTCGTTCGCCAATGCCGATGTCGAGTGGGAAGGGCGCGTCGTCTCCGCCCATCACAAGCTGGCGTCAACCGAGCGGCTGATGGAAACCGGCCTCGGTGAGCTCGAGCAGTGGAAGCGCTATGACGGCGAATTCCATCAGGCCCTGATCTCCAATTGCGGTTCGCGCACGCTGATGGAGACCCATGCCTTGGTGTTCGACAAATATTTCCGTTACCAGATGATCGCCTTCAGCTACCGCGGCAGCGAGCCCGCTGCCCAGCACAAGGCGCTGCTCGACAGCGCATTGAAGCGCGACGCCGCGACCGCAACCGAAACGCTGCGCGCGCATTTGAATAATTGTGTCGAGCACGCGCTCGCAACGGCGGCGCAGAAGTAGGGGCGATCGTAGCTCTCACGGCGTCATTGCGAGCGAAGCGAAGCAATCCATCGTACGGCACAAAGAAAGATGGATTGCTTCGTCGCTTTCGCTCCTCGCAATGACGGCGCTATGGAATCATACCACCTTGCGCTGGCGCAACTCCGCGATCTCGTCCTTGCCGAAGCCGAACTCGGCCAGCACCTCTTCGGTCTGCTCGCCAAATTCCGGCGGGCGTGCGGCCATGCTGCTCGGCGTGCGCGATAGCGTCACCGGCTGTCCGACGAGCTGGATGTGGCGGTTCTCGTCATTCGGCACGTGTTGCGCGATGCCGAGATGCTTGACCTGGGCGTCGTCGAACATCTGGTCGATCGAATAGATCGGGCCGCAGGGCACGCCGGCCTCGTTCAATTCCCTGACCCAGGTTTCCGTCGATTTCTTTTCGGTGAGCTTGCCGATCGCTTCGTTCAGCGCGTCGCGGTTCTTCGAGCGCGCGGGCGCGGTGGCGTAATCGGGGTTGGTGACGAGTTCGGGCGCGCCGATCGCCTGCGCGCAACGCTCCCAGATCCGCCCGCCCGTCGTGGCGACGTTGATGTAGCCGTCGGAGGTCTTGAACACGCCGGTCGGGATCGAGGTCGGATGGTTGTTGCCGGCCTGCTTGGCGACGTCCTTTTCCATCAGCCAGCGCGAGGCCTGGAAATCCAGCATGAAGATCTGCGCCTGCAATAGCGAGGTCTGCACCCATTGGCCCTCGCCGGAGACGTCGCGCTCCAGCAGCGCGGTGAGGATGCCAAGCGCGCAGAACAGCCCGGCGGTGAGGTCGGCGACAGGGATGCCGACCCGCATCGGGCCCTGGCCGGGCGCGCCGGTGATCGACATCAGCCCGCCCATACCCTGCGCGATCTGATCGAAGCCCGGCCGCTTGTGATAGGGGCCGTCTTGGCCGAAGCCGGAGATGCTGCCATAGACGATGCGCGGGTTGATCTTGCGCAGGCTCTCATAGTCGATGCCGAGTTTTGCTTTCACGTCGGGACGAAAATTCTCGACCACGACGTCGGCCTGCTCGGCGAGGCGCTTGAACACTTCCAGGCCCTTCGGATCCTTCAGGTTCAGCGTCATCGCCCGTTTGTTGCGATGCAAATTCTGGAAATCCGAGCCCTGGCGCGGTCCGCCCGGCTGCTCGCCGCCACCGTCTTCCAGTAGCGCGTCGATCTTGATGACGTTGGCGCCCCAATCCGCCAGTTGCCGCACACAGGTGGGCCCGGAGCGAACGCGGGTCAGATCGAGCACTGTGAAGCGGGACAGGGCCTGCGAAGCGGGGGGGAAAGGCATTGAAAGACCTTGTTTTTTGGATTTTCGCGTGGGACGGCAGACCGATCTGACCTGAAACAATAACGATCTGGCGCCGATTTCCAACTCCTCGTTCTGCGTACGGCGTCGGTTCGCATGGGCGGCAAGGCGAGGTGCCGTTTGGATCGGAAGCCCGGCGCGGCCGAAATCCGACCCCGCAAGACTACGCACTGGCGCTGAGGATTCTGCTTTTCGCCGTAATGCGCCGTAAAGCAAGTGCGCAATTAGCGCGGCTGGTAAACAAGCGTTAATAGGCGCGATTCTAGTTTCCCGTGTGCTTTTACGATTCTCTCGCAACCGAGCGACCTGCTGATAGGCCCCGATCGATGAGGAAGAACGATTTGCAATTCGATGACGCCTGGGCATTTGCGGCGCCGGACGCCGGCAGCGGCGCGCCTGTTGAGGCGCACGAGGGGATGAACGAAACGCTCTTCGTCGATGAAGGCGAACCTTACGCCCTGGCGGCCGATACCGTGACCACGGTGGTTACGAGCGCTGCGAAGCCGGTTGCGTCGATCGCAACGCTGGCCGACTACCTCGTCAACGGCTTTTGGCAATACAACAACACCGTCGCCCATCATTGGGCTTCCAATACCATCACCTACAACATCAATGCGCTGAACGCGGCCGAGAAGTTCCTTGCGCAGTCGGCGCTGCAGGCGTGGTCTGACGTCGCCAACATCACTTTCGTCCAAACGTCCGGCACGGCGAATATCACGTTCAGCAATTCCGGTTCGATGCAGGCCTATGCGAGCGGGAGCTGGTACGGCTCGGGCGCAATCGCGTCGATGAACATCGTCATCAGCTCCGACTGGGTCACCACCGACGGCGGCGCGAACGACGGCAAGACCGGCATCGATAGCTACGCCTACCAGACCTACATCCACGAAATCGGACATGCGCTCGGCCTCGGCCACCAAGGGCCGTACAACGGCAGCGCGTCGTATTCGACCAATGCGACCTATGCCAACGACACTTGGCAATACTCCATCATGTCGTATTTCTCGGAGCCCAATTATTCCGGGAGTTCGTACCGCTACGTGGTCACGCCGCAGATGGCGGACATCTACGCCGTGGCTTCGATGTACGGCGCGGCGACCTCGACGCGAACCGGCGACACCGTCTATGGCTTCAACAGCAATGCCGGCGCGGTCTTCAATTTCGGCAACTACACCTCGGCGCCGGCGCTGACCATCTATGACAGCGGCGGCAACGACACGCTCGATTGCTCCGGCTATTCGGGGGCGCAGACCATCGACCTGCACGCGGGCGCCTTTTCCTCGGTCGGCAGCCTCGCCAACAATATCGGGATCGCACTCAGCGCGGTCATCGAGAAAGCCATTGGCGGCAGCGGCAATGACAAGCTGATCGCAAACGATTCAAGTTGCACACTGTCCGGCGGCGGCGGCGCCGATACGCTGACTGGCGGCGGTGGAATCGACAGGCTGATCGGTGGCACCGGCAAGGACAATCTGACTGGCGGCGCCGGCGCCGACACATTCGCGTTTGCATTTGGCGACAGCTCGGCTGCGAGCAGCCAGCATGACTGGATTGCAGATTTCACGACGGGCACCGACGACATCGACCTCAGCGGCATCGATGCGATCAGTGGTACGGTCGGAGTTGACCTCTTCAGCTTCATCGCGACTGCGGGCTTCAACGGCTCCGCCGGACAGCTCAACTACTTCTACAACAGTTCGCTCGGCGTCACCACGCTTCAGGGCGATACCAACGGAGACATGGTCGCCGATTTTGCGATCGATATTTTGGGCAACGTCACGATCAATGCCGCCGATCTGCTCGGGATCATTGTCGGCCCGATCGTGATCGAGTCGGCCGGTGTGACCAGCCTGACACAGGTTGGAAGCAACTATTTCCTCTACAACTCTGGCGCGGGCCCGCAACTGAAATATAACGGAACGGTGGTTGTTGCGGGCCAGATTCCTGGCTGGGCGCCGATTGCGGCAGAGCAGATTTCCGGCGGTTATCAGGTTATCTGGAAGGCCAACGGCGCCGATCAGTACACGATCTGGACCACCGATAGCAGCGGCAACTTCGTCTCGTTCATTTCCGCGATGTCGGGATCGAACTCGGTGCTGGAATCCGCCGAAACGACCTTCCAGCAAGACTTGAACAGCGACGGCGTGATCGGAATCCCCAGCGTCGTGATCGAGTCGGCCGGTGTGACCAGTCTGACCCAGGTCGGCAGCAACTATTATCTCTATAACTCTGGCGCGGCTCCGCAGTTGAAGTATGGCGGCACCGCTGTTGTTGTGGGCCAGATCTCCGGCTGGGCTCCGATCGCGGGAGAACAAATCTCGGGTGGTTACCAGGTCGTCTGGAAGGCGAACGGGGCTGATCTGTATACGCTGTGGACCGCCGACAGCGGCGGCAATTTCGTCTCATTCATTCCGGCGATGTCGGGATCCAGCTCGGTGCTGAAGGCAGCCGAGACTACCTTCCAGCAGGATCTAAACGGCGATGGCCTGATCGGAATCCCCAACGTCGTGATCGATTCGGCCGGGTCCACCAGCCTGACCCAGGTCGGAGACAACTATTATCTTTACAACTCTGGCGCGGGCCCGCAGTTGAAGTATGGCGGCGCGGCTGTCGTTGTGGGCCAGATCCCCGGCTGGGCGCCGATCGCGGGCGAACAAATTTCGGGTGGTTACCAAGTCGTCTGGAAAGCGAACGGGGCTGATCTGTATACGCTGTGGACCACCGATAGCAGCGGCAATTTCATGTCTTTCATTCCGGCAATGTCGGGCTCGAGCTCGGTGCTGAAGGCAGCCGAGACTACCTTCCAGCAGGATCTGAACGGCGATGGCCTGATCGGAATCCCCAACGTCGTGATCGATTCGGCCGGGTCCACCAGCCTGACCCAGGTCGGAGACAATTATTATCTCTATAACTCCGGCGCAGGCCCGCAGTTGAAGTATGGCGGCACGGCTGTCGTTGTGGGCCAGATCCCCGGCTGGGCGCCGATCGCGGGCGAACAAATTTCGGGTGGTTACCAAGTCGTCTGGAAAGCGAACGGGGCTGATCTGTATACGCTGTGGACCACCGATAGCAGCGGCAATTTCATGTCTTTCATTCCGGCAATGTCGGGCTCGAGCTCGGTGCTGAAATCAGCCGAAACGACCTTCCAGCAGGACCTGAACGGCGACGGCGCAAGGAACTCCGCGCCGCTTCCGGCAATCGGACAAATCACTTTGGGTCCAAGCCTCGGGGCGCCGGCTGATGCGGGCCTCGCTGCCGGCAACGATACGTTCGTATTCGCGCCAAATCACAGCGCGATCACAAATGCCTTGGGGGCAACGGTGCTGGATGATCTTCGGGCGAATGGCGGCGAATTGGCGATGCTGGTTCAAGAGGCGCAAAGCCAATGGATCGGCGAATATGGATTTGATGGTACGGGCGGCTTTGTCAACGTAGTTCCGACCAGCATTGAAATAGCCAATTTGCACGCCAAGGGCTTCATCTTTCCCTGATCGCCAAGTAGCACGGATTGGCGCTGCGTGGTGTGGCTTTCGGCATGCGGATTGCCGCGAGGAACCCTTGATTCATCCGGCCGAGGTCGCCTAAACTAGCCATGCAACGGATGCACCGGCATCCGTTGGGGCGCGGCCGTCTGTTCTTTGATACGTCGGTCGGACGCCTCGAAATCGGCGTTACATCACGCAGCCCGTGAGTTTCGACCACATCCCCACCGCTCGCGATATCTGACAAGGACGCTGCGTGAGACTTTCAATCGTGACAACGCTGTATCATTCGGCGCCGACGATCGACGAATTTTGCCGTCGTGCGCTGGCGGCAGCCGAACTCATCACCGACGACATCGAACTCATTATGGTCAACGATGGCTCGCCAGATGACAGTCTCGCTCGCGCGCTTGCGCTGCATAAGGCGGACCCGCGGGTGGTGGTGATTGATCTTGCGCGCAATTTTGGCCATCACAAGGCACTAATGACGGGTCTGGCTCATGCGACTGGCGACCTCGTATTTCTGGTCGACAGCGATCTCGAGGAGGAGCCCGAACTTGTGACCCCGTTTTATGATCGACTGATCAAGGAGGATTGCGACGTAGTGTTTGGCGTCCAGGAGGCGCGGCGTGGCGGTTTCATCGAGCGAGTTACCGGCACCATATTTTTCTCTTTCGTCGATGCGATCAGCGATCAAAAAATTCCGCGAAATACCGTTGTAGCTCGCCTGATGACGCGTGACTATGTTCGTTCGCTCATTCGTCATCTCGACCACGAGTTCATGATGATTCATTTGATGCAACTGACCGGTTATCGCCAGGTCCCCGTTACGATCCAAAAGCATACGCTTTCGCCGACTACATACTCGCTCCGCATGCGTATTGAAATGGCTATCAAATTTCTGACGACCACTTCAACGAGGCTGCTCTACCTGATCTTGTACATCGGCATTTCAATCTTCAGTTTGTCGATCATCGTAATCGTCTATTTCGTCGCCCGGTATTTCACCTCCGGTATTGGCGTCGATGGTTTTACGTCGCAGATTGTTTCAATCTGGTTCCTTGGCGGGTTGATTACGCTCATCTTGGGCGTTCTCGGGATTTACATTGCTAACATTCTGTCCGAGACCAAGCGACGGCCTTACACTTTGGTCCGTCGCATCCATCGGGCAGAGCCAATCACGCCCGAACTGACGGCTAACAAGCAGGATCCGATATACCCCGTGAGCGGCAAGGCCGAATCCCATCAACATTCCAGATTTGTCGCCGGCCAAGAACGCGGCTGATGAGAAGGAGAAGCATCTATGCGCGTCAATGAGATTTCGCGGCAAGACTTCATGGATCTCGTTTATTCGCGAACGAACGAGTTCATGGAACGTATCAACTCGCCAGAAGCGTTCGTTGTAACGGCGTTTTACGACGCTCGTCACATTCTTCAACTTCGAGATACCGCGTTTCAAGTCGGGCTGACATCAGAGGCGAGCTGGCATCCGCTGCACAATGATTGTCCGGATTATCATCGTCTGCACGACAATTATCCGAAGGCCCACGTCAAGCAGAAGCTGCATGCATTTTATTACCATGGCTGGTACCCGCATAATAAGGACAAGTTCGACTTCTTCTCCGAGATATTCTTGATGAAAAATTTTCTGGCGGGGTTTCCCGAAACGGAATTTCTCGGCAATGTGCCGTCGGACGGTTTCATTGCGCGTATCAACATTCATCACTACCCCAGGGGCGGTGGATACCAAGCGGAACACATCGACCCCGTCGGCAAGCACGCCCAAATCCAGACGCTCATTGCCGCGTCAGAATTTGGTAAGGACTATTCAAAGGGTGGCGTCTTTGCGCGATCGAACGCGGGAGCCGAAAAGGGATATCTCGATCCCTACATGAAGCCCGGCGATTTGCTGGTGATGTCGCCGGGAATTCAGCATGGGGTAGAGTCGGTCGATCCCGACCTGTCCTATGATTGGCGTAGCAACGACGGACGTTGGATGATCCTGCCGATCATTGTGAGCTCGGATTACGATACGAAAGCCACGAAGCCCGTGCAGGTCGGGGCTGCAACGTGAAGCCGCCAGCCATTGCCGCGCAAGATCACTTTCACGATCTGAAGAATATCTTCGAGCGCGAGGAGCTTTGCCGCTTCGCCAAAACCGGCATCGTGCATGTGGGCGCCGACGTCGGCCAGGAAGTCGCGCAGTATTTCAGCTACGGATTTCAAAACATCATTCTGATTGAGGCGAATCCCGAATGTTGCAACGTTCTGCTTTCGAAATTCGGCGACGATCCCAGAGTCAAAATTTTCAACTATGCGATTTGCGACAGGTTGGGCGCGATCGACTTTCATATCCATACGAGCCGCTCTGGAAGTACCGAGCCGGCAAGCATTCTGCCGATGAAGCGATTTAAGCAGATCGTGAAGACGCTCCATACTCCAAAAACGATCCGAGTACCGGCTATCACCCTTGATGCGCTTTTTGAGAAGTATCAAATTGCGTACACCGATTACAATTTTATCAATATCGACATTCAGGGAGCCGAATTGCTCGCGTTTAAGGGCGCCACAAAGTTGCTTTCCTCTACCGACGTCATCGTCTCGGAGGTCAATCTTGTCGAGATGTATGAGAATGGCGCACTTGAGGGCGATATCGTCGCGTTGCTTGAACAAAATGGATTTGAGAGGAAGCACGCTATCTATCACACGCTCTATGACGAGGACGCAACTTTTCCGGCATGGGGCGAATGCCTGTTCGTGAAGCGGTGATTGCAGCGGTGCCAGGACAATAGATGAACGAATCGGATTCCATCCGCAGCAGCGTCGCGACTTACTATGCGTCGAAGCTGGCGGCACACGGTCCGACCCCACAAGGGGTCGATTGGAATGGCGTTGCCTCACACGAGTTGCGCCATCGGCAGTTTCTTCGTTTGCTTGACGGGATTCCTGACGCCTCTCTCTTGGATCTCGGCTGTGGTTTTGGAGACTTCTTCCGGTTTCTTCGCGCGGAAGGCCACCGGGGTCGGTACATTGGCTATGACATTGCGCCGGACATGATCGCGGAAGCGTTGCGACTCCATGGACAGGGAGCAGATCGCCAATGGCGAGTTGGAGCTGAGCCAGAAGAGAGAGTAGAATTTGCGATCGCAAGCGGCATCTTGAATGTCAAAGGTGATGCTCCGGTCGAAGTGTGGGAGCGCTACGTGCACGAAACCATCGATATCCTGGCACATGTCGGGCGCCGCGGTTTCGCCTTTAATGTACTTAGCTTATCGAGCGATCCCGAGCGTCGAGCCGCCAATTTGTATTACGCTGATGCAAGCAAGATGCTCTCGTACTGCTTGGGTCGTTACGGCCGCTCGGTCGCACTCTTGCAGGACTATGGTCTCTACGAATTTACAGTGATCGTTCGGCACCCTTAGCGCTCAGGTTATTCCTGTTCCAGCACCGCTATCCCGAAACCGGCGTCGCCATATCGTCCGCCGTTATACAGCATCATCCGTCCGATCTCGGTGTCGAACACGAATGGATAGCAGATCATCGAACCCTCCCAACTGTCTGGGTTGCGGTCGATCCCGGCTTTATCGTCGCGGCGAGTCCAGTTTAAGCCGTCCGCAGAGACGGCAAAGCCAATATTGTAGCCCCAGTCATTGCCGCGATACGAGTACCAGGCTTTGTAGCTTCCATCGGCTTCGCGTAGCGGACAGAACCGCGCGATCGCGATTTCGCCAGGGTGCTCGAAGGTCAGGACTTGTTGGCCGGTGAGGTTCCACTGCACTCCGTCGGGCGAATCGGCATAGTGAACGTCATAAGACGGAAGCACTTTATCGGCGTGCCGGGTCCAGGAACGTCCGGACAGATACCACATGCGCCACTTGTTATTCTCGACCACTACTGCCGGATTGGTGATGAAGAGTGGCTCCGCCATACAACGGTCAAGGATTGGTCCCGCGCTGATACGTTCAAAGGGATGATCAGGATCGCCCGCCAGCCGCTCGGCAACTCCGACCGCGACGTAGAAGCTCACGGTCACGCCAAGATTCCAGCCTTGATAGTAGAGGCGCTCGACACCATCGCGCTCTACGATCCAGCATGCCATCGCGCCGTTGTCGTCAAAGCAACCCAGGGCGCCCGGCGCCAGCAACGGCTGTTTCGACAAGCTCAAGACCTTCGTAGGCTCGCGGATGTCGATGTCGAGCCAGTTCACGTTGGAACGTGATTGTCGATCCCGCGCGCTGAAATAGACGCGGTAGCGATAGTTTCCGAGCGGTCGGGCGAAAGGGACAGTACCATGGCTGTGCAACCATTCCGAATGCCTGTCAGCCACGAAAATACGTCCAAGTTTCTTCCATCGCATGGACGATTCCTCAGATGCGCCGCAAGCGCGTGCTCGGCACGGGCGAGCGCTCGGTGCCACGTGGGGCAACGACAGAAAAGTCAGGCTGGTCCTCAAGCACCAGCGCACCGGCGCCTATGACGCATTTTTTTCCAATCGTGACGTGGTCACGCAAAGTAACGTTGACGCCTACAAAGCTGCCTCGGCCGATCCTGACGCCGCCGGACACCACAACGTGAGAGGCCAAGAAAGCATCGTCCTCTATCACCGAGTGGTGACCAATATGATTGCCGCTCCACAGCGTCACGTTGGCTCCGATTCGGGCAAAAGGCTGGATGGTATTATCCTCAAGAATGAAGCAGTTTTCGTTGATTTGCAGTTCGGGGAATACGGTCGCCCGACTGCTCACATAGGATACCAGCTCATAGCCAAGGGCGCGCGCCGCAGCGACTTTACTCGCCCGGAGGTCGTTGATTTTGGAGTAACTGACGGCGACGAACAGCCCGTATTGTTGCTGCGGGAATGTGTTTGCTACTTCCTCAAACGGCACAATGGGGCGCCCGTTAAAGGTTGTCTCTTTCAAATACCCCGCATCAACCGTGAAACCCGCAACCTTGAATCCTGAATCGCGGGTGAAGTAGTAGTCGGCAAGCTCAGCAATCTCGCCAGTGCCAAATATGACAATTTCCCGCATTTGGTCGCTCTGTCAGATCGAGGTTAGTGTAGGTGGGTCCGAAATCATTGTAGCTGCTCGGGGATTCCAGAAAGATGAATTTCGGTCATTGGATGACTGAACACCAGATTGTACGTTGGGCGCGTTTGGTAGTGCTCTTCGCAAAATTTTTGGAGCCGTTTGATATTTACTGTGCTCGCGATCACGCGAATGTCCGACTTGGTGCAAAGTGTCGTTCCGAGGTCCCTTATGCCGAGTCGCTCCAAGGTAGATTGCGTGACAGGCATCCTGGTGGCCACGCCAATGGAGGGAATGATAGCATGATTAACGGGTGCATACACCTTTGTTGGCGTAATCAACCATTCCCATACGAAGGCGGATCCCCAGGAGATCACCGTTCCGGTGAAATAAGAATGTGCCTCGAGAAGCTTGGCGCGATAGGCCGTCGCTTGAATTGACAACTCCCTGTGGGCCCGAACCGCTGTCCACCCCGCGTAGAGCGCAATACCAAGAAGCAGAACGGCTGCCAGGCTGCGAAGAGGCCATGCGCCTGATTCCTTCGCGAGCAGAAAGGGGAGCATGCAAAGAAACGAGACGCTGAGGGCGGAAAACTGAACGCGGAAAAGCGGTGGCCGCCCCGTCAAGCCAGAGATCGCCAGCGCGAAAAATGTGCCAATCATCAGCAGCACTATGATGACGCGGCATGATGGAAGTAGAGCGAGCAACAAAAGCTGACCCACGCAGATTGCAATCAAAAGCGGAGAATCCAGAAGCGTCCATAGCCAGTCGCGCACTCCTGACGGCACAAAAAGTGGTGCCTGCGTCAGGAGTGTTCGCGCGAGATAATTGACGTTGTCGTAATCGAAAATGGGATGAAGGAAATACCAGTTCATGAACATGGCGTAGTCATTTTCCGACCACCCTACCTTGGCATATTCGGGAGCTCCGGGAATCCATGGAATGCGGAAATAGTCGTTGAACAGGCTCCGTACCTGATTGTACGTCAAGGCGTCACGCCAGTCCGGCGAAAGCGCATAAGCCGCATTGTCCGTCACGTATATCGCGGCCGCCATCACTGCGATCACAGCCATGAGACGCAACGTTGGTCTCCGACTACTCACCGGCCCGAGCCATGCGAGCCAAATCAGGGTAGGGACGGCAACGACGATCCCCAGCGTTACCGCTAACGGTCGGATCAGGAAGCTCAGGACGATCGCCGTGTAAATCACCGTGCGCAGCCATGGCGACCGCGCTCCGCATCGCAACACGGCCAACCAGCAGCCAATGGCTGCTCCAAATAGGACTGCTGCAGTGCTGGTAAACTGCTGGAGTAGGAGCGCTCGCGTAAACATGCAACCAACGGCTATGATCACTGCGGCTCCCACGAGATACCCGTTGGGCCGCGATTGCGCGCACAGGGCTCGCGCATACAGTCCCATGCTGAGACCAAGCGCCGCCAGCGTGGTCCAACCGTGCGCACAAGGTCCCGCGAATTGGCTGACTAGTCTTAGGAGAATGCCATAACCGAAATGAGAAAAGATGAGATGCGGCTCAGGCTCAACAGCAAGTCCGAAACCGGAGCCCAACATGGCGAGGCCGGCATCATCATTTCCATCGAAAAGCGGCTTGCCGAAAGCCAGCACCCCGAATATTGCGACGAGCGGCAGTCCGACACAAATCGCGTACCGCTGCTGTTCCGAAATGGAACCAGAGCGGGCAAAAGACATAATCATTCTTCTCGCGAGACGTCGTTTTCCGCTAAAGACGGACTTGGCAGCACTTGCGGTCGCCGTGACGATTGTACGCAAGTAGCTAACATTGGAAAAGAGTCCGAAGCAAAGCTTTAGCCTCGTCGAGTTTCCCTCCGCCGACTGCATCGTATCTTAGGCCTTTCTGCTGAGATACTGAGGCGCCTCGGGCCCCGCATGGAAAAGTAAATCAAGCACGGTCACAGCGTGTTCGAAGTTTCCATGAAGCTGCGGGTATTCGGGGTATCCTTCGTAGCTCATCCACTCCGTCGTAATTCCGGCCGACGTGAACAATTGTTCGTCGAAATAGGAGCGCGCCGAGGGGCCGCTGAGATAGCAATCGGCCCCGGCTGCGCGGGCGATTTCCAACAGTCGTTCGGTTTTGGAACCGCGCGAGGGATAAGTGGCGTCACTGACGATCCGGGTCTTCAAGCCCAGCAACTTGGAAATCTCGCGCAGGAAGACCGCGTTGACGTCACTCAGGCGATGTAGCTTGTCTGCGGCTTCGTACCAGCTCTTCACCACCGGCGCAAATTGCTCGAAGAATGCGGCACGCCTATAGGCAAGTTCGATCGCGCGCCAGTGTTTTTCCGCCCACGGCTTCTCGATCTCGACCTGTTCGATCGTCTGTTCGAACCTGCCTTTGACGACTACCGGAATGGTGAGCCACTCGACTCCGTTAGCAGTCTTGATGCGGTTGCGGTTATGCCAGTGGCGCTTCACATACTGCGCACTGTCGAACACGACATATTCGTCACAGCGCCCAATCAGGTCAAAGAAACCCTTCCACGGAATATAGCATGATTGAATGATGGCGACGCGCATAGAGGGCTTCCGATAGCCAGGATGATTCAATTGGGGGATTCACCAAGTTTTTTTGGCTCGTTTCGAGGGGTCTGCCGAGTCAACGCGTGCGGAAAAATCGGCACTCGATACCCAGTTTCCCTATATTCTCACGGTAGCTGACATGCAACGAACCTGGCCCTTTTCCATTGATCGAGCCGCCAAGAGCTTCGTATGTCGGCCGACGTGACCGATCGGCAACGTTTTGCCGGCCGTGCTTTAGTCTGGGCTCCCGGAAGATATGCCTCTGTGCAATTTATGCATCCGGCGGCGGCCCGTTACATCTCGGTGCAGATGGCGCGTGTTCTTGTGTCTGGGCTGGTGGCCACTGATCCGGTCGCACCGTCTGGGCAACGACCGGCTGGCAGGCAAGCGTGGCCAGATGGCCACCGATTCTCGCTCTGATTTTGCCATGTGGCGGAGCGCCGACACTTGGCATGTCGCTGGAACAATAGCTGCGACCTCGTCCACGTCGGATATCTTGCTGAATGACCTGGCAGGGGATGGCGCGGATACAGAGGATATCGGCAGCGTCAAACCGATCGCGCGGCCGAACCGGGAACAGTGCCCAGCGGAAACCCGCTGTGGCTTGTGCCGCTCAGCGGATCAAAAGCGCCGACCTTCTCGGCCTGCAGAAGGCTGTGGTTGCCGAGGGTGGATCAGATGGCAGTCCTCTGCCGTCCGCCCAAGGGCGCGGAGTTATGTTGATAATATGCTGAAGCAGTCACGCCAGCTGTGGGCAGCGGTACGTCCTACCGCCGTTCACGCCCCAATCGACGCCGAAGAATGGCGAGCCGGACGACTTCAGATCAGCTGGACGCTAGAGCGGTGGAGCTTTTTGTCTGAGTATGATCCTTTCCAAAAATAGTTGTCATCGAGCGTTCTTTTCGGCCGAGTGTGTCTATTGGGCAACAGTTTGCGGTAATACTCCCGTGAATCTTGGCGTGCGTTCTTCAACGTTCTTGTACTCCAGCGAAGGGTAAAGGGCGCTGGATGGCACAAGCTCCGCTGGGCAAGACGGTCATTAGCTTGTTGCGAATTTTGACCGGAGAGGGCAAACGTTCACGGCGACTGGAGTTGCTCGCGAGACTTTGCCGATGGCGCTCTCCGTCCCTCCCGTTACAATCAGAAGGCTTGGTTATTGTGTGAGAAATGGTGCACGTCCAACAGTAGGCGATACTAAGACATCCGCTCTTGTGGGTTTGACAGAGCGGTTTGCGCTCGGCGCTTGCGTCGTGGCGGCCATGCTGTTGCTCATTTGGGTTCTTTCACGCTGCCGGTCTGGCTTTGATTTTACCGATGAAGGGTTCTACCTGAATTGGATTTCATCGCCGTGGGATTACCGCGACTCGGTTACGCAGTTCGGATTCGTCTACCATCCCCTTTACCGGCTCGTCGGCGGTGACATCGCTTTCCTTAGGCAAGGAAACGTTCTGGTTATCTTCGTATCAGCCTTCGTCCTTTGCGCGTCTTTGCTTCACTCGATCTTTGCAGAACGCAACGATGGCAAATCAGGACCGCGTATCAAGATCGTATCATTAGCACTCGGCATCGCAGCCAGCTCACTGACGTTCTTTGACCTTTGGCTTCCGACCCCCAATTACAATTCATTGACCTTCATGTCCCTGATGTTCGCAGCCGTTGGCGTGCTGATAACCTCTCGCGAAGCGTCGACGCTCAGCCTATGCGGTTGGGTCTTGATCGGAACAGCCGGCGCGTTTTCATTTTTGGCGAAGCCGACATCAGCCGCAGTGCTCGGAGGCGCAGTCGTTGTGTATCTCATTATCGCGGGCAAGGTATGGATCCGGGGATTGCTGATTTCCGTTATTGCCGCGGCCGTGCTCCTAGGGGTTTCAGCGCTGGTAATTGACGGGTCGCTCGGCAAATTCGTGGATCGTGTCCTGAATGGTGCTCGAATCGGCAGCCTGCTTACGCCTGACCAACCTATCGCACGTCTGTTTCGCGTGGACTCCTTCTCTTTCGGCAGCGTACAGCGAGCCATTTTTGCCTTGCTGCTAGCGGTAACCTTCGCTGCGGCGTTTCTTGCCACGCGGGCCGGTGCTGCTGCAAGAATCGGCGTGGCGGTCGTCACGATCGTTCTGACGGGATTGAGTATCGCTGTGAGCACTGGCGCGCTGTTGCCGAACATTCCCTATTATCCCTTTCAGCCTATGCAATTTTGGGCGATCAACTTCGCAGTCGCATTATCTTTCCTCTTCGCTTCGCGGCGCAGTTCTCCACTCCCCTCTCGCAACGCCGTTGCACTCGCGGCATTTTTTATTACCTTGCCTTACGTGTATGCATTCGGGACGGGTAACAACTATTGGGAGCAGGGCGGGCGCGCGGGTTTTTTCTGGTTTTTGGCCGGCATTGTTATCACTGTGGAGCTGGTGGCGACAAATGCGGAATGGCGTATCCTCACTCCCATTGCTGCTGCGGCCCTCCTAGTCACGACTAGCGTCGTTTTGGCTGCGGTGGAACATCCTTACCGGCAAACACAACCGTTGCGGCTGCAGACGAGCAAGTTTGAAATCGGACCCGACAACGCCACTCTTTTCCTGGCAGATGATGCGGCGACCTATATTCGGGACCTAAGAAGACTCGCCGCAGATCACGGACTCAAGACCGGCGATCCCTTGCTCGACCTTAGTGGCCGAAGTCCCGGATCGGTTTATGCAATGAGCGGGCGCGCACCTGGAGCCAGCTGGATACTGGCGGGATATGCGGGCAGCAATGACTTCCTCAGAGCTGCTCTCGCGAACGAAAGCTGTGATGTTCTTGGTGCTATGTGGATACTCACGGAGCCAAGTTTACCTGCGTCGTTTTCAGCAAGTTTGCTTCAGCCATATGGGATCGACATTTTACGAGATTACCAAGAAGCTGGATCGGTTCGGTCCGTGCGAGGTGCCTCGCGGACCGAATTCGAACAGTTTCTACTCAAGCCGTCTCGTGATCACGATGTTGCGCGTCAGGCTTGTGAACGTGCTCGACTAATCGGTCGATAGCCAATTATCGCAGTACAATATATTTGCCATCCCTTGTCCAGGCCGCCGGCAAATATCGAGCTAACTCAGAAGAATAGCACGTAGCGCGTCGCAGACCCGCTGCTGCTGTGCTTCACTCAAATCGAACCACATCGGCAGCCGGACTAGTCGCTCCGAGAGTGCTGTTGTCACTGAAAGTTCGCCATGTGTGCGTCCGAACCGCAGGCCGGCCGGTGATGAATGCAGCGGAACGTAGTGAAACGTTGCGCCGATCCCGTGCTGCTTGAGCTCGCTGAGAACCCGCGAACGGTCCGCATCTGACTGCAGCAGCACGTAGTAAAGGTGACCGTTATGTTGACATTCGGGCGGGACGATCGGCCGGCGCAGAACCCCGCGTTGTTCGAGCGGGGCTAACATTTCATCGTAGCGGTTCCAGTTCGCAAGCCGCCCCGCGGTAATTCGCTCCGCATGCTCGAGCTGAGCCCACAGAAAGGCTGCCGTGATCTCGTTCGGTAAAAAGGAGGAGCCCACATCCTGCCAAGTATACTTGTCGACCTCACCGCGAAAGAATCTGCCGCGGTCAGTGCCTTTCTCTCGCATGATCTCGGCGCGCTGCACCAATTCGGGATCATTCACCAGGAGGCTGCCGCCTTCGCCCGAAATGATATTTTTGGTTTCATGAAAGCTGAAGCTACCGAGATCACCGAGCGCGCCCAGTGCGCGCCCCTTGTAGCTTGCCATTATGCCTTGGGCGGCATCCTCCACGATCTTTAGATTGTGCCGTTCCGCGATTTCAATAATGGAGCCCATTTCGCAGGACACACCAGCATAGTGCACCGGCACGATAGCGCGCGTTCTTGACGTGATCGCTGCCTCGACCAGCCGTTCATCGAGGTTGAGCGTATCTGCCCTGATGTCAACAAAGACCGGCACTGCGCCGCGCAGCACGAAGGCGTTAGCAGTCGACACGAAGGTATAGGAAGGAAGGATGACTTCATCCCCGCTCTTGATGTCGAGTAGCAATGCCGCCAAATCCAGTGCCGACGTGCATGAATGCGTTAGTAGCGCCTTGGCGCAACCAGTGCGTTCTTCGATCCAGATATGACAGCGTTTGGTGAATTGACCATCGCCGGAAAGGTGCCTGGCAAGCCGCGCTTCGGACGCGTAGCCGATTTCGTTGCCCGTGGTGTAGGGGCGATTGAATGGGATGAATTCAGTAGGCACTGCTTCTAAACCAGCTGCTGTCGGATTCTTCGATTTCTCTACCTATCGATCAGTGGAGAGGATCCCAGAAGTGAACGCAGGTAAAGTTGGTAGTCAGTCTTGGGATGCGGATCAATCAGAAGTTCAAATGCGGCCTGATCAATGAATTTCATGCGAAGGGCAACTTCCTCAGGACAGGCGATTTTGAGTCCTGTACGTTCTTCCACTACCTTCACAAACTGAGCCGCTTCGAAGAGGTCGCGATGTGTTCCGCCGTCCAGCCAAGCGACGCCCCGCCCGAAAAGCCTCACTCTCAAATCACCCATTTCCAAATACCGGCGATTCACGTCTGTGATCTCGAGCTCTCCACGCGCTGAGGGCTTGATCTCATTCGAAATCTCAAGAACGCGCTCGTCATAAAAGTAAAGGCCCGGAATGGCTAGGCGAGATCGAGAATTCTTTGGCTTCTCTACTATGTCGATTGGGCGGCCGCTTTCGTCGAGGATCACCACTCCATAAGCTGACGGATCCGCCACCTCGTAGCCAAATACGGTCGCCCCACCTTCTTGAGCCATCGCTTCGTACAACAGGCGGGGGAGGCCGGCGCCGAAAAAAATGTTGTCACCAAGTGCGAGCGCGACATTGCACCCCCTGATGTCATCTGCCGCTATACGAAAGCATTCTGCTATTCCGCCTGGTCGATCTTGGGCACGATAGACAATAGTAATACCCCAACGTTTTCCGTCGCCAAGCAACGTCCTCATTTGATCGAGAGCCTGGGGATTGGAGATGATGATAAAATTCCGTACCCCCCCGAGCATAAGGGTGGTGAGCGGATAGTAAATCATTGGCTTGTCGTAGACTGGGAGCAGATGCTTATTTACGACGTGGGTGAGCGGAAACAAACGGCTCCCGCTCCCTCCAGCGACTATAATGCCTTTCCATTTTCTCATCATTGGCCGTCCTGCGTCGATTGTGGGGTCGACAATTTTAAGCCAAGGCGGTCATCGGCATTCAAGTCATCTAATGTCCAATCAATGTTATCGAGATACCAATCCACCGTCTTGGATAGGCCGCTTTGCAGGCTTTCGCGAGGTAGCCAGCCAAGTTCTTGCCGAGCTTTCGTTGAATCTATCGCATAGCGATAGTCATGCCCCGGCCGATCAGCGACAAACTGAATCAACTGCGCATAGCCTTGACCGTCTCGGCGTGGCCGTCGTTCGTCCAAAAGCTTACAAATTTCTGTTGCCAGCGCTATGTTGCTAACTTGGCAGAGGCCCCCAATATTGTAACTGCTGCCCACCGTACCCTTGGTGCAAATGGCCGCGATTGCTGCCACATGGTCATTCACGTAGAGCCAATCGCGGACGTTCTGACCTTGGCCATAGATTGGAATGGGTTGGCCGGCGATCGCTTTTCGGATAATCGTGGGAATCAGTTTCTCTCGGTTTTGGAATGGACCGTAGTTGTTTGAACAGTTCGAAATTATTGTCGGCAAGCCGAAGGTCGTATGCCACGCTCGGACCAAGTGGTCGGCTCCCGCCTTACTCGCTGCGTAAGGTGAATTAGGGCGGTAGGCAGTCGTTTCTTTGAAAAGTCCC
Source organism: Bradyrhizobium valentinum (assembly GCF_001440405.1). Lineage (GTDB taxonomy): Bacteria > Pseudomonadota > Alphaproteobacteria > Rhizobiales > Xanthobacteraceae > Bradyrhizobium > Bradyrhizobium valentinum. Next base: position 56,612 of record NZ_LLXX01000177.1, on the reverse strand, counting down.
TGATCGCCAAGGCTGCCGTAAACTTCATCTGTGGAAATGTGAATGAATCGGAAGACACTCTGCTCCACCAAATTCAAATTGCTCCAAAACTGAAGAGCGCATTGCAGCATCGCAAACGTGCCAGTCACATTCGTGTCTATGAACTTACCGGGATCCTCAATTGAGCGGTCGACGTGGGTCTCGGCAGCAAAATGCCAAACCGCCTGCGGCGCAAACCTCTGAAACAACGCAGCGATGTCATCGCGGTCCAGTATATCGCGCCTCTCAAAGCGGTAGCTGGGAAAGTTGGCAACAGCGGCCACAGTTCTGGAATCGCCAGCATAGGTCAGCTTGTCGACATTTAGAACCTGATGGCCCGCTTGCACCAGATGTCTCACCGCCGCCGAGCCGATAAACCCGCAGCCTCCTGTAATCAGAAACCTCATCTGCGATCTACCGGCTGTTGACGTTACTTTGGGGAAAATGGCACTCGGAGCAGAACGAAGCAAAGTGGAAGATCAGCTGAGAGCATGTTTCCGATGCGCGTACGATCCTTTGCTGTCATAGATATTGGTTCTATTACGGTTCTACTCGTAAGTCCTCCATTGCAAGAACGACGTCAGTTGGTACTTCTTTGCCACTTGCTCACTTATATCAAGTTTGGGACGTGCGATCGCTAACTTTGAATTCATTTGCGGACATAGCGTACGGCTCGTGCGATCGCGCGCGCATACCGGAACAGAGAGGCAAAGATTGCGCGCAATGGGTATGTCTTCCTCCTGTTTTGTCAAGCGGAAATAGCGGGTAAGCCGGTTTAGCAGACCCTCGTACGCGCCGCTGGCGACCCTCGGATGGCGGTTGAGCGCTTCGATCCGAAGCTCGCGTTGAACTCGTGAGTGTGGATGGGACTGAGAGGAACCCAGATTCAGGCGACCTCTCCGAACGAGCTAGTAGAAGCATATCCGCTCGCCAATTTGATGAGAGGCGCCAATCAAACGGAGTCGTGCCCTAACGGCCGCGGCAAGAAGGGATGATAAGGTCTCAATGCTTTTGGGGGCCCAGAGTATGGGGCCTTAGTTTGCGTTTTGCGCGCTTGGAGATATCATCAGGAATCGACGGATGGAGGGGGCGGGACAATGATGAGAGTGCCAAAGGCAGCGAGTTTTGCCTTCGCTTTGGCTATCTCTGCGTCATCTATATTTGCCCTGATATACGGATCATTGGGGCTGAGCGGTTACGGCGCATTTACCGCGTCGTATCTGAGCTTGACCGTGATAGTGATTGCGGTTTTTGGCTCGTTGGGCGATTTTCGCTTCTCCAGCCTGGATATTCCCGTGCTCACTCTGATTGCTTGCGCGGGCATATCAGTTTCCAGGAATCCTCAGCAGATCGACTTCCGGGAAGTTGCCTTGCTGGGCCTGACAATATCGGCATATTTCGCCGGGCGATCGCTTGTGAAAGAGGACGTGCCTGTATTGAGAGCGGTTTCCTTTTGGATCTCGCTCGCGATTCTTTCGGTAGGAACGGCGCTAACGGTCCCGTATCTAGTTTTACATGGCGAATTGGGGCGGCCGTTTGTGTTGGGATTTGATAACGCGACAACAGCTTTTTCGGTCTCGCTCGGCATCCTTGTTATCCTGCTATTGTCATCGGAATATCGGAGCCCTACTTGGGTCCGGAATGCGCTAGTCGCACTGATCGCGTTCTCGATGGCGATTTTTGCCGCTTCAATGGTTCGGTTCTCTTTGCTCGCTATCATGGTTTGCACGGCTCTCTCTGCATTGTTGTTGAAGCAGCAGCGCCGCTTTGCGCTGAGCCTGTTAGCTATCCTAGTTGCGTCAACTGCTTTCGGATTGCTTGCTCGTTTCGACAATGCAAATCTCTATGTGCGGTACGCGATCGAGGGAGCAAGGGGAGAGGTGGGCTCCGGCGGCCTCAGCTCGGCGACGATCCTTCCTCCATCTTACGCTGCACAGAGAAATCCAGAAGCGACGACGGCTGATTGCGAGAGCGTGAATACGCGAAACTCAATCGCTATTCGAAAGCAACTGATCTCGGACGCTGTCAATCTCATTCCCCGCGCCGGTCTTTTTGGTTTTGGATTTATGTCGTTTGGCCGACTGGGATGTTTCGAAGGTGCGTCACCTCATAATGATCTCTTGCAAGCATTTGTTGAGTTCGGTTGGATGGGGGGAGTAGCATTTCTGACATTGATCGCCCTGATACCCCTGTTGCTCCTCAAGCCGGCTCGTTTGGATGGCGACCTGCGTTTCGTGTTCTTACTCAGTGCCTTTATGATTATGCTCAGCATGGTTTACGGCCAGATCGGAAGAGATCTGCCGCTGTTCTTGGTATTGGGTTTGGCGGTCAGCGTGTTGTCCTCGAACGATGGTTCGGCAGCTAGTCGTGTGCGATTTCACATCCTGAATTGGGGCCGTGGGCCAAAATAGTGCCTGCGCCAGCTCATTTCGGTCTTGGACTGCGCTCGCAAGGGATGCTCGAATCAACAACTTCCCAATTATGGCCCTTGGAACGCACAACATTCAGTTCGCAACGATTCATCTCGCTGGAGCTTCGTAACGTAGAGACGATAGATTTTGCCAGAACATAGCCATAAGCAGCAGCGGTGGAGTTCCAATCTTCACGCCTCAGGTTCTTAAATGCGTTCCATCCTGCTGAATTGACCGCGGCGACATGGTGCGGAGTCGATATGGAGATCATGCCTGCAGAAGAGGTGAATTGTTGCAGGTCGAGCGACAATGCGGCACTATTCATGATAAGAAGGGGGCTCCATTCCAACTTTGCAAGATCGCGTGTCAGCTTTAGTAGCTGGTCGGCTGGGCCGAACATGACCAGCAACCCCGCACGGCCTCTACTTACTGGCTCGACCTGATTCACGCTTTCATCGAGATCCTTGATCTCTTGGGCATTCGTAATTGCGGCCCTCGCGTGCTCCCTTCCCAAACCTTCGTAAAATCCGTTGAGGTATTCCGTGCCAGAGCCGCCAGCTGGTCCAAGCACGGCCACAGTGGCATCTGGAAGATGTTGGGATATGTAGCTTCCCAGTATTTCCGCCTCTCGAAAAGCCGGTGGGGAGGGGAACAGAACGGGTATCTTCTTGAAGCGCACATAGGGGCGGATTACTTCGTTCGCTCGGGCGCTTAAATCGAACAGGCACGCTACGCGATCCTGCTCCACGAGCCGCCGTGCCAAATCCAGTGTCTTCTTTGAATCTCCCTCGTCGTCATATGAGAAGATCTCGATCGGCCGGCCGTTAATTCCACCTTCGTTGTTGATTTCCCTCAAGTATTCGGTGAGCACTCGCATGTGTATCTGTCGGTCATCGGGTCGTCCATCGCGGCTGAAGATCGTTCCTAGTCTGATTTCGTTGTTACTGACGGACTGGCCGCTCCCAATTGCAGGCAGGCCAATAATCCCGAACAGCGGGACGAAGATAAGCGCAAGTGACTTAAGCACAGCCATTTGTCCTCACTTAGGGTGCGACCATTCTGTGCCATCGCAGCTTGCGGAGGCGCAGAAGGTTCCGTGCCTTGACGAAAACAAATAGCATCAACGGAATGCTAGCCAATCCGCCGCTGAGCATTGCCGATTGTATCGAGCTGAGCATGAGATGGATAATGCCGATGAATGAACACGCAAGGAGCGCAATTGTCATAGGTGACTTGCCTTCGGCAACAAAGATAACGTCAATCGTTCTACATATCGCTCCCGCCAGAACGCTGGCTGCAGCGACCCCGAAGAAAGAGAAATCCGCCCAGGCGTCGGCAATGAACATTGCGTTGCTAGTCGAGCCAGGTTGGCCCCGCCACAACAATGAAACCTCTTCGTAAGCCGGCCTGAATTCCTTGCCAAAGAGAGTGGCCACAATGCGGATGTTGGAGCCCCAGGTGTGAGAGATGTAATATGGAATTGCGTTGAAGTATTCCAGCAGCACTTCGTTCGAGATGAAGAACGTACGCCAAAAGAAAAACTCTGTGGCTGATATCGGGCGCGAGGCCTCGGGTATCGACAGTTCGATCAGAGGATAAAACAGGAGGGGAGCCGCAACAACGGCGCCGACGATAACGGGCAAGCCAATTCGGTTCCGGAAGGAGAGCAGCGCAGCCAAGGCAATTTGCATTCCAAGCAGAGCTATGGGCGCTTTGCTGAGCGTTTCCACCCGGCCAAGTAAAGTGAGGGCGAACAGCACGCAGGAGCTTCCGAGCAACAGCCAGTTGCGCTTGATCAGACCTTCGAGATATCCCCAAATCAGGAAAAAAGGCGCGACCGACATCAGGGCGATTCGGTAGAAATAGGAATCACTGCCGGCATACGATAGGCGATAATCTGCCTTAGCCGCTTGCGAACTCGCTGTCTCAAAGTACCCCAATATTACTGCGAGATGATGTTCTCGCATGGAGGTCCAGATCATCAATGCAATCAAGCCGATATTGACCGCAATCAACCAACCGCTAAACCCGAATGCGCTCCGAGGTGGACGAGCGGTCCAGTTGTCCAGTGCTTCGGTCAGCTTCTTTGTTCTCCGCCCTGCCAAGCGATCGATCACTTCGATCCCAAAGATGCAGCACAGATATAAAATCGTGACCGCAAGGTTCAGAGATATTACGGCGTCATCAAAATAAGGTGCTTGCATCAGCTCTCGATAGATGAGGGAGCTTTGATTGTAATAGAGCATGTAAACGAGGTACGCTGGACCATAAAGCACCAGCAGGAAACTGAGCAGCATTGAGGCGGCCGAGATGCGGCCGCGGCACTTATAAAAGAGATATAAGGCGGCGCCGAACATGGACGAGGTGGCCAATAGGAAGGTGGCCGCAATCATGGAATCAAAAGCCGCAGGTTGTGGTGAGGCTGGAAGTTCCAACAGTTGAAGTCATCTTGCCACGGTGCCGATCCGAAAGGTCGCTGCAATTGCCGCACCTAAAATCCGCCCGATTCGGGCGCTGGCACATGGGGTTTTTCATGAGACGTGCTGGCTCCCTTGAGGAGTGCAGTTTCCGATACACGTCGCGGGAACTCAACCCCTCTTGATTGTTTTGGGCTTTTCCTAGTATTGCAGATTGCCGAAACTAGGAACTCGGCCGGATGCGCGCGGCGTCCAAGGGGCAGGCCTTTGGGCTCATAGGATAGCTCTCATGATTAGATTTGGCTTGCTCGGTTGCGGACGCATCGCCAAGCGTCATTCCGACCTCTTGGGCGGCAACCATATCGACCGCGCCTGTCTCGCGGCGGTTTGTGATCCCGTCCGCGCGCGTGCCGACGCGGTCGCGTCGAAATTCGGCGTTCCGGCGCACTACGATATCGACGATTTTCTTGCGCGGAAAGATATCGATGCCGTCGCGGTGCTGACGCCCAGCGGGTTACACCCACAGCACGCGATCGCCTGCGCAAGAGCGGGAAAACATGTCGTTGTCGAGAAGCCGATGGCGCTCCGCCTGCAGGACGCCGATGACATGATCCGGGCCTGTGACGAAGCCGGCATTAAGCTGTTCGTGGTTAAGCAAAACCGCTTCAACGTCCCCGTCGTCAAGGCGCGCGAGGCGCTGGACGCCGGCCGGTTCGGAAGGCTTGTTCTGGGGACCGTGCGCGTTCGTTGGTGTCGAGACCAGGCCTATTATGACCAGGACGGCTGGCGGGGCACGTGGGCCTATGACGGCGGCGTGCTGACCAATCAGGCTAGCCATCACATTGATATGCTGGAGTGGTTCTTCGGCGATGTCGTCAGCGCGCATGCACGCGCGGTCACCGCGCTGGCGAAAATCGAAACGGAGGACACCGCCGTGGCGACGCTGAAATTCCGAAACGGCGCGCTTGGGGTCATCGAGGCAACGACGGCGGCGCGCCCGACGGACCTCGAAGGTTCGCTTTCCATCCTGGGCGAGAGGGGCACCGTTGAGATCGCGGGCTTCGCCGTCAACCAGATCAGGCACTGGCGGTTTGCCGAGGAGCTTCCTTCGGATAGGGACGTGATCGAAAGGTTTTCGGTTAATCCGCCGAACGTGTATGGCTTTGGTCACCAGGCCTACTATCAGCATGTGGTCGATTGCCTGACCAATCAACGCGCGGCGCTCGTGGACGGATTGGAAGGGCGGAAGAGTCTGGAGCTGATTTCGGCACTTTATGAATCGATCGAAACAGGTCAGGAGGTGGCGCTGCGGTTCACGCCGCGCCTGAGCCGGCTTGGCATCGCATCGTGAACCAGCCGGACCGGTATCAGGCTGGCGTCCGCGACGTCGAATTCGGCGCTCGGGTCAAGATCGTCGAGCCCTGCAATCTCTATGGATGCCGCATCGCCGACGATTGCTTTATTGGTCCCTTTACCGAGATCCAGAAGGGCGCCCGCATCGGCGCTCGCACCCGCGTGCAGTCACATGCGTTTGTCTGCGAATTGGTGACGATCGGAGATGATTGCTTTATCGGGCATGGTGTGATGTTCATCAATGATACCTTCACAACCGGTGGTCCCGCCCGCGGACGCAGGGAATTGTGGCGCGAGACGAAGATCGGCAGTCGGGTTTCGATCGGTTCGAACGCAACGATCATGCCGGTGCGCATTGCAGATGATGTCGTAATCGGAGCCGGTTCGGTGGTGACCAAGGATATTGCCGTGGCGGGGACCTATGCCGGCAATCCAGCGCGCCGGCTTGAGCGAAGATGAGGAAGACAATCAATGCCGGTACCGTTTGCCGATTTGCAGCTACAATACCAAACCATCAAGAGCGAGATCGACGGCGCGATCGCGGCAGTCATTCGCGACAGCGCGTTCATTCGCGGCCCCTATGTAGACGCATTCGAGCGGGATTTCGCCGAGGCCGTCGACGTTAAGCACTGCGTGTCCTGCGCCAATGGCACCGATGCGCTCTACCTCGCCATGGCCGCGCTGAAGGTTGAGCCGGGCGATGAGGTCGTCACCACGGCGCATTCATGGATCAGTACCTCGGCCATGATCACCCATGCCGGAGCGACGGTGGTGTTCGCGGATACCGATGGAACCACGTTCACGATCGACCCCGCCGCGATCGAGGCTGCGATCACGCCGCGGACTGTCGGAATTATTCCGGTTCACTTGTACGGACAGCCCGCTGATATGGACGCGATCATGGCCATCGCGCGCAAGCACAATCTATGGGTCATTGAGGATTGCGCGCAGGCGCATCTCGCCCGCTACAAGGGTCAGCAGATCGGCACGTTTGGAGCCGCTGCAACGTATTCGTTCTATCCAGGCAAGAATCTTGGCGCGATGGGCGATGCTGGCGCAGTCGTCACCAACGACAGCGCGCTGGCCGAGCACATGACGATGCTGGCGCGCCACGGTGGGCTGGTGAAGCATCAGCATCGCATCGAGGGCATCAACAGCCGTCTCGACGGCATGCAGGCGGCGATCCTGTCGGCCAAATTGCCGCATCTGCCGGCTTGGACCAAAGCGCGCCAGCAAGCAGCAGAAGTTTATGATGCTGCTCTCAACCAGATCGAAGACGTCGTCGTGCCCGAGGTCGCACCCGGACGCACCCACGTTTATCATCTCTACACCATAAAGCACCCGCGGCGAGACGCGCTGGCGGAGCACCTGAAGGCAAATGGCGTTCAGAGTGCAATCAATTATCCCACCGCGCTGCCGTTCCTTCCCGCCTACGGCCGCCTTAGGCATCGCCCCGAGCAATTTCCGAATGCCTTTGCTGATCAGGGCCGGATCCTATCGCTGCCGATGTTTGCTGAAATGACAACAGCCCAGCAATCGAAAGTCATCGCCCTGATTAGAGAATTCCAGTAATTGATATGCCAGCAGCAAGCACCGGCTCTCGTCTCCTCGGAAACTCCGGTTGGAATGCCGCGGCGTTTCTGATTGGGGCAGGATTGAATCTGTTAGTGCTGCCATTCGTCGTGTACCGTCTCGGGGTTGCAGCTTTCGGGATGTCGGGCCTGGTCACCGCCTGCGTTGCCCCCGGTCTGATTTTCAGCAACGCGCTCGGGCTGTCGGCCTCGCGGGAGCTTGCCCAGCGCTTATCGGCGGAGCAGCGTAACGACGCGCGACACTTCTTTGCCTCGGCCATGATACTGGCGCTCGTGATCGGCGGCTTTATCGTCTCGGTCCTGGCTTTGGCCGGCCCGCCGCTTGCGCGCCTTGCGTTCAATTTCACCGGCGAGACAGCGCGGGATCTCGATCTAGCCTTTGCGTTCGGGTCGGCGGGCTGGTTTTGCCAGTGCCTTTCGGCAGTTCTCCTTTCCCTGTTCACCGCGCGCCAGGACTACGCGCGGCTTTCGTCAATCACCGTTTTTGGCACGATCGTTGCGACTGTGGCTATATTGATTTTGATTCCGATTTGGCCAACGGCATCGACCTTTCTTGCCTGCCAGGCGTTGGGATTTATGGCGACCCTCATTGCTGCGTTTGTTCTCTCACGCCGGCTGTTGGACGGGTGGCTCGGAGTTCCGGCGTTCCATCGTGCACCTGTTGGCCAGCTCGTGAGGTTCGGCGTTTGGCAATTCATGGCGCAGGGCGGCGCGCTCATTGCGGGACAGGCGGACCGCTACCTGCTTGGTGCGTTGCTTCCGCCGCAGTTCGTCGGATTTTATGTGATCGCTCAACGACTCGAAGAGGCCATCTATATCGGCATCCTGAAAGTCGGCGAAATCCTGTTCCCGTTCTTCAGCGTGCTGCAAAACGAAACGTCCAGCCGCAAGGCCGATTTGCTATTTCGGTCATCCTGGGTGTTGAACTTGTTGGCCGCGAGCGTCCTAGGTGGGATTATTCCAATTGCTGGGCCGCTGCTCCATCTATGGACGGGGGCGGAGGTGGCTGTTCAGGCTGAGCAAGTGCTGGTCGTGCTCTCAATTGCCGGCGTCCTGGGATGTAGCGCGAACGTGTTTGCGTTCTATCTGCTGGCGATCGGCGCGTCCCGTTCCAATGCGCTGATTGCGATGGTTACGGCCGCATTCACATTGGCGACGAGCGCACTGGCATTGCCATATTTCGGTTGGCAGGCTGCGGGCTGGAGTTCCTGCATTGGCATGATCGCTCAGATCATCGTAACCATGAAACTGCTGCGGCAAAGCTTCGGCCTCGCCGGGATGTGGTCGCGGCTGGCTCACTTTGTGCTGCTACCCTTGGGTGCGGGGATCATGACCGCGCTTGGCTTGCGATATTGTATTGCCGGGTTCCTTTCTGAGTTGTTCCCGTACTGGTGGTATGTCGGGGGTTCGTATGGTCTGGCCGCCGGAATCATCTTTGTGGTCGTTGTAGCTGTTTCGGGAGCAGGGCCACACGGTGCGACGTGCAGGCGCGACTTGCGCCTGATCGCAAGTCGTTTCCTGCCGGTGAAGGTTGCATAAACATGTGCGGTATTGCAGGCATCGTGAACATCCGCGGCAACGCGGTCGAGCCGGCTGAGATTGAGCGTTTAACCAATCTCGTGGCGCACCGCGGCCCGAGTGGCGCGGGAATCTGGTTCAACGTGGAACGTGACGTGGCGTTCGGTCACCGGCGGCTCGCCATTATCGATCCCGGGGCGGGCGGCTATCAGCCAATGTTGTCCGCTGACGGGCGCTATGTGATCGTCTTCAACGGCGAGATCTACAATTTCCTCGAGCTTCGCCGCGAACTCGAGGAGCAGGGAGAGGTGTTCCGTACGCAATCCGACACGGAAGTCATCCTTGCAGCGTGGCGGGCCTGGCGGGAAGAGATGTTGCCGCGCTTTAACGGCATGTGGGCGCTGGCCATCTTTGATACGCTCACAAAAGAATTGTTTCTGGCGCGCGACCGCTTCGGCATCAAGCCGATGCTGTATGCGGTCTCGCCTGAGCGGTTCGTGTTCGCTTCCGAGCAGCGCGCGCTGGTGCGAAGCGGTCTGATGGACGCCCCCCTCGACGTGGAGGTCGCCAGGCGCCTCATGCTCGACCCGTTCGGGGTAGAGGGAAGCGAGCGCACGCTGTGGCAAAGCGTCCGGCGTTTGCAGGGCGGGCATTTCATATGGCTCCGCCATGGACGCCAGGAAATCCGTCGGTGGTGGCGTACGATCGATCATCTGCCGGCGTTGCCCAAGACCGAAGCCGAGCGCGTGGAGCGCTTCTATGAGCTCTTCCAGGATTCCGTCGCGTTGCGCATGCGCAGCGATGTGCCAATCGGAACTTGCTTGTCGGGAGGATTTGATTCAACCGCAGTGATCTGTACCATGGCGGCGCACGAAAAAGCCGGGATGGGTCCGAGGGACAGCACGGCATGGCGGCACGCCTTTGTTGCGAGCTTTCCAGGCGTGTGGTTTGACGAGCGTCCAATGGCGGAGGAGGCAGCGCGATGGGCAGAGGTCAATCCGACTTTCGTGGACATCGGCCAGAATGACGCGCTGACAGACCTTGACCGCATCCTCGACGACAATGACGATGTCTATATCGGGCTGGAGAGTGCGGTGTGGCAGACCTATCGGGAGCTGAGCAGACAAAACGTGACTGTGTCGCTTGATGGCCACGGCGCCGACGAGCTGATGGGAGCCTACCGCAAGGAAGGCCAATCCGCCACCTTCCACATGAGGAATGCGCTTGCAGGGATTGCTTCGAATTCGACCGTCGGCGGACGCGGCGTGGATTGGCTGCGCACATTGATCATCAACTACCAGGGTCAGTATTTCCTGCGCGGAGGGCTTCGCGGCATTCCTGCCCCCCTTCCACTGGTTGGCGAAGGAGACGTTCTACCCAAGGAATGGGGTACCTTGAACAAGCGCCTCTACCGGATGTTCCATAGCACCATCTTGCCAACCATCCTGCGAAATTTCGACCGCCTGTCGATGGCCCACGGCATCGAGGTAAGAATGCCCTTCATGGATTGGCGCCTAGTCACTTATACAATGGCCCTTCCGGATGCGAGCAAATCCTCGGACGGCTACACTAAAATGATCGCGCGGCGGGCCATGGCCAATCACATGCCCGAGTCGATCCGCATGGGCCGACGGAAGATTGGCTTCGGTTCGCCGATGCCGCAATGGCTGAACGGGCCTCTCTCCGGTTGGACGGCCGAGTTGCTCGAGAAGAAGGTCCCGGTCTTTACCGAACTCGTGAATGAGGTTGCGTTGCGAGAGACGGTCAAGCAACTGACAGCTTCAAAGAAGTGGGACTGGGGATCCGCGCAGCGGATATGGCCTTACCTGCACATGAAATGGCTGTTGGGCCAACGTGCTATAGCCTAGTTTGCGAGGAGATAGTGCCCAACATTGCGCTGTATTTGTCGTTATGATCAATGATCAGCCCCACGGGATACGCACGGCCCGAAACTGGCGGCCCACAGGTCAACGATGAGTGCTGAGATGGGCGCTTGCTTGGGCCTTTAAGATCAGCGCAACATCACAAGAGGATCGGAGGTTATTAATGTCACTTCTCGATGAGGAATATAAGAAGCTATATTCTGACTACTATCGCCCGGACAGTTCGCTTGAACACAAGCGCAATCTCTCGGCTGATGCGACGGTAGAGCACATCAAAGCCGTAACAAAGTCCCGCAAATGGAAGAGCCTATTGGATGTGGGTGCAGGAAACGGCTCGGTTCTTGCCAAGCTAGACAGTGTTGGGCTGGCGGATGAACTTTATGCTGTCGAGATATCAGAAAGTGGAGTCAGCTCGATTCGTGAATTGGGCTTATCGCGGCTCAAAGAGGCGCGCGTGTTCGATGGCTATACCATACCGTATCCTGACAAGTTTTTCGAACTGGCGATTTGCATCCACGTCTTGGAGCATGTTGAGCATGAGCGAATTTTTCTCCGAGAGCTTGCCAGAGTTGCAAAGGAAATTGTGATCGAGGTCCCCCTTGAAGGCGGACTAACGCTTTCAAAAAGTATTAGGGAAACCGCCAAGTACGGACACTTAAATCACTATACGGTGCCCGGGTTTCTCTATTTGCTGCGCACGGCGGGAATCGAACCTGTCGAGCACATGATCACGACCTCGTCAGCGGCGTATGAGAGGCATCTGTACGGAAACCTAAAAGGAACGATCAAAAGCGCCGTGAGACGGAGCGCGTTGAAAATCGCTCCTAACGTTGCGTCCTGGGTCTTGTCTTATTTGTTGACGGTTCGCTGCGTGCCATCGCAGCCAACAAACTCAAGTGGGTAAGGCGTTGCACCAAGAACTCATCAGAAAGCTAAGATCGATCGGGTGGCGAGGTCACTTGCACGTTGATATTCGACGACAAATGATCGGGTACCACCTTGAACAGGCGGGCGCTGAATCGATCGTCGTCTGCGGAGACAGCCGCGTAGAGGCGGCGCTTTTGCCATCAAGTGTCGCAGGAGTGCCGCTTGTTAACGCTGGAATTGGCGGCGCGACCATTTCTCTCATTGGCAGCGAAGTGCCCATGATAATCGGAGATTACAAACTTCATCTCTTGGTTCTGTCTGCCGGTGTAAATGACGCGAAAATAGAAAACCGTACAACAAACAGCGTTTCTGAGTTTAGAAGTAACATAGAAGCGGCGATCAGGAAACTTGCCCAAAATGCCAGAAAAATTCTACTCACATCCATCCCTCCGGTTGAGAATGGGAAACCTCTAGGACCTCGATACTATGACGGAGATCTTATTTGCAGGTTCAACGATGAGATCGCTTCTTCGGCCAAGAGGAACGGCGCGGACTTCTTCGACCTCGCTGGAGCTATGACGAACGAAAATCTAGAACTGATGGCGGGTATGTCCATTGACGGGGTTCATTTTAGTAGGACTGGATACGAGATTTGGCGACCAGCCCTCATTTCAGCAATCGAGCGATCGCTGGATACGGCAAATTGAAAAGAAGAATTGGCGGAGCTCTGGCATCCGCGCTTGTAGTTGCTGATCGTGCTTCAAGTCTGTCGACCAGGCGGTCCGGTTTGAAGCCGCAATCTCGGGCGGAATGCTGGAGCAATTCCCTCACTGGCAAGGTAAGCGTAAGCGATGCGGTTGTTTCAAAACAGCGGTCTCTACCCCACCTATCTGGCTCGCCTGGACCGGCTTGCTTGCGATGCATGTTCTTTCGAGGAGAGACTTCGCATTTTCCTGGCCGACCGGTTCGGTGCTTTGCATTTTCTGCAGCCGGTTCTGGACGGCGATGCCGAAGCGTTCTTCACCAACGGCGATGACGAGGTCTTGCAGCGGTCTTGGGCGCGCAAGAACGGTATGCGGGGTAAGCCGTCGCTGGAAAGCATCCTGCTCGCACAGATCGAGCATCATCAAACGGAAGTATTCTATAATCTGGATCCTGTGCGCTATCCAAGCTCGTTCGTGCGCAAGCTTCCTGGTTGCGTCCGCAAGACGCTGTGCTGGAGGGCGGCTCCCTCGGGAAACGCCGATTTAACTGCCTATGGCGCGGTGCTGGGAAATTTTCCTTCGATCCTGGAATCCTGGCGCAGCAAAGGTTGCCGCGCCGAGCTTTTCTTTCCCGCTCTCGATCCGGACATGTTGGAATTCGGTCACGGCGACCGGCCAATCGACGTGCTCTTTGTCGGCGGTTACTCGCGGCATCATTCGGAGCGGGCAAAAACCCTGGAGGAGGTCGCAAAGTTGGCGGGCACCCACGAGGTTGCTTTTCACCTGGACTCTTCGCGACTGACGTTGCTAGCCGAGTCGTGGCTCGGCAGTCTTGTTCCACTAGGCAAGCATAAACGCCCGAGCGCCATTTCCAGGATCGCTAAGCCGCCCATATTCGGAAAACAATTCTACGAACTGATCGGCAAATCAAAAATCGTGCTCAATGGGGCGATCGACATGGCGGGCTCGGGTAGGGGCAATATGCGCTGTTTCGAGGCCATGGGATGCGGCGCCCTTCTAGTCTCCGACGCAGGCGACTATCCAGAAGGAATGAAGGCTGATACCACTATGAAGACCTACGCTTCACCGCAGCACGCGGTCGAAGTGATCTCTCATTGTCTTGAGCATTGGCCGCATTCAGCTGGGATCGCGGCTCAGGGGCGAGCGCAATTGTCGGAGATATATAGTAAATCCCGGCAATGGCGCGATTTTCTCGGTATCGTCGAGCGCCAGTAGCCATGCTAAACTTCGCCCTCACGGAAAGCCGCGGAAGCGGATCATCTAGGTATCGTTGATGCGCACAGACGGATTAGCCCACGCGGTAAAATCATGGCTGGATGGAGCTGCAGTACCCCTCTTCAAGGCCCGGCCTCGACCCTTCGGTCCCGGCTATCAGGCGGCCAAGCGTCAGCTTATCGCATCCGCGATTGATAGCGGCGTCCTGCGGAACAAGCTGGAGCTACCGCTTGGGTATGGGATCGCGATGGACGAGCGCGTGGTGGAGTATCCCTGGCTGTTCGGTCGGTTGGGCAAAGTCGGCAAAATGCTCGATGCCGGGTCCACATTCAATCATGACTTCCTTCTTCAGCGGTCTCCCTTGAAGGGCGCCGATCTTACCATCATGACTTTGGCGCCAGAGAAACGTTGTTACTGGTACGAGGGGTATTCCTACGTCTTCGGCGACCTGAGGAAGACGCTTTTTGCGGATGGGTCATTCGACACAGTCGCAAGCATCTCGACGATCGAGCACATCGGGCTCGACAATACGATGCTCTACACGGCCGACCCCAACGACGCGGAATCGGATGAGAACGGTTTCGTGCCGGCGGTCAAGGAATTTAAGCGGATCCTCAAACCGGGAGGAACTTGCTTCATCTCGGTGCCATTTGGAAAGCGGAACAATCTCGGTTGGTACCAGGTCTTCGACCTCGCCAAGATCGAAGCGATTGTGGAGGCCTTCGCGCCCACTTCGTATCAGATCGATTATTTTGGATATTCGAAGAATGGCTGGTCTTGCGGGTCCGCTACTTCCTTGTCGGAAGCGACCGTTTATGACGTGCATACCGGGACGGGATGGAGCGATGATCTCGCCGCGTCATCGCGCGCCATCGCGTGTCTGCAGTTGAACGCATGAACATCGACTATCTCATTCAGCGCCTCATCGGGCGCGCCACATGCCGGCTCGAGGAAGGCGCAGCGCTCGCCCCGAGCGCTCGGATACGGAACATCTATGGCGACACGGACAGGATTCAGATCGGGCGCCACTCCCATATCATGGGTGAACTTTTGACCTTCGGGCACGGCGGTCAGATTCAGATCGGTTCCTGGTGCTATGTGGGGGAGGGCACTCGAATCTGGTCCGCCGCATCCATTATCATCGGCGATCGCGTGCTCATTTCGCACTCCGCCAATATCTTCGATAGCCTGACCCATCCATTGGGGGCGAAAGCCCGTCACGAGCAAATCAAGCAGATCTTCAAGACGGGCCACCCCTACCAGATCTCCCTTGATGAAAGTCCGGTCAGGATTTGCAATGATGCCTGGGTAGGTGCAAACGCCATGGTCTTGCGGGGCGTCACGATCGGGGAAGGCGGCGTAGTTGCGGCAGGAGCCGTCGTTACCAAGGATGTCCCGCCGTTTTCGATCGTCGCTGGGAATCCCGCCGTCCTTATCAAAGAATTGCCTCCCGATGTCAGATAGGCCTGAGCTTGCAACCTGGGAAGACGCCGTAAGCTGGTTGCGCCGGCAGCCGGATCAACGTCAACTCGTAATCGACGCCTTCTATGACGATCCGCTCATCGCCGCGGCCGAGCGCTACTTCGCCAGCAGCGAATGGCAGGAGGTCTCGAAGCTCCTTTTGGGCCGCAGCGGGACGGCGCTCGACATCGGCGCTGGGCGGGGGATCGCTAGCTTCGCGCTTGCTCGGGAAAGCTTCACCGTGACCGCGCTCGAGCCCGACCCCAGCCCTATCGTGGGAGCCGCGGCGATCCGGGCGCTGGCGATGGAGGCGGCGCTGCCGATCAATGTGGTCGAGGATTTTTCCGAGCGGCTGCCGTTTGCCGACGCTACATTTGATGTCGTATTTGCGCGCGCCGTGCTGCACCATACCCGTAACCTCGATGATGCCTGCCGCGAAATGTGTCGTGTCCTGAGACCGGGCGGAATCTTCATTGGGTTGCGTGAGCATGTTATCAGCAAAGAAGCTGACCTCGCGCGCTTTCTGGACCAGCACCCTCTGCATCGCCTGTACGGCGGCGAGCACGCGTTTCTCCTTCAGCGCTATATCGATGCGCTCAAGGGCGCGGGTTTTTCAACCGTTGACGTGCTCTCTCCGCTGAAGAGCCCGATCAACTTGTTTCCGTACACCACAGAGACCCTGCGCGTCGCTCTCGTGGAAAAGCTTTCGCGGCGGATTCCCGCGGGCCCCTTTTGGAGATTCATGTTCAGTTCAAGGCACATTTTCCAGTCGTTGCTCTCCGTTGCTGAGCCCTTCGATAATCGGGCTGGTCGGCTCTATTCCTTTGTTTGTCATAAGGCACGCATATGACCTTCTGGGTTACAGGTGGCAACGGCTTCATTGGCCGCAATCTAGTTCGCCTGCTTGCAGATAGGGGGCGTTCCGTCCATGGCCTCGGTCATGGAGCTATCGATGAGGCGGAGCGGCGGCAACTCAAATTGGCCGAATGGATCAACGGAGAGATTGACGCGTCGAACCTCAGCGCGCTTGCAGAGCGCGGTGGACTGCCGTCGACGATTCTTCATCTGGCCGGCGGATCGTCGGTCGGCCTGTCGATCCAGCAGCCGTACGAGGATTTTTCGCGCACCGTCAACAGTACGGCGCGTCTGCTTGAGTGGGTACGCCGCTCCGCTCCAAATTGCCGGTTGATTGTCGCCTCGAGCGCGGCCATCTACGGTGCGAGCTATTCCGGAAGCATACCCGAAGAAGCCGAACCACGGCCCGTTTCGCCCTACGGCCACCATAAGCTGATGATGGAGCAGCTCTGTAGAAGCTATGCCGTTGGTTTCGGACTGCACACCACGGTGGTTCGCCTCTTTTCGGTCTATGGGGCGTTCCTTCGAAAGCAGCTGCTGTGGGATATGTGCTTGCGGCTGCAGAGAGGCGAACGCGAGCTTGTATTGGGCGGAACTGGCGGCGAGGTGCGCGATTGGGTCGACATCCGCGACGTCGTGAAGCTACTCGCGAATCTAGCTGAACGGCAGCAAGGAGAAAAGTTCCAGGTGATCAACGGGGGTTGCGGTGCGGGTACAACGGTCGCGGAGATTGCTGATATCCTGACAAAAAGCTGGGGTGGGCAGGCGAGCGTACGTTTCTCCGGTGTGGTTCGTCCCGGCGATCCGTTCAGCCTCGTTGCAGATGGTGGGAAGGTTCGAGCTTTGCCTTTTACGTGGGAAATTCCGCTGCCGCGAGGCATCGCCGATTACGTCCATTGGTTTAAGGAAGACACTCGTTGAGCAAGGGGAGCCCAATTCGTCTCGCCTTCACCATGATTTCCCGCCAAAGCTGGGCCGGAGGATATAACTATCAGCGCAATCTATTTGCCGCCCTGCGCCAGCACTGTCCGGGGGCGATCACGCCAGTAGTGTTCGCCGGTGAGCGCGACGACTTCTCTGATCTCGAAGCGCTTGGGCGAATTCCAGACGTCGAAATCCTGCAATCAAGTGCATTCGATCGAGGAGCATTCCGGTCTATCGCGCCGATATGCTTTGGGCAGGACTTTGCGGCGGCATCGGCATTTCGACGGAAACAAATTGATGCGGTTTTCGAGTCGGCACGCTTCTTTGGCTGGTCTACCAATTACCCGAGCATCGCGTGGATTCCGGACATGCAGCATCTGGCACTTCCACATCTGTTTTCCGCGCGCGCTCGGTGGCGCCGGGACATTGGCTTTCGGTTGCAGATTATCTCAGGCCGGACGATCATGCTCAGCAGCGAGAGCGCAGAGCGAGATTGCCTAAAAAGCTATCCAAATGCAAAAGGAAGAACCGCCGTTGTGAAGTTCGCGAGCGAGCCTGCTCCCGAGCTCTTGCGAGCAGATCCGGCTGAGGTTGCCCGCAAATATGCTCTGCCGCCAAATTATTTCTACCTTCCAAATCAGTTCTGGCGTCATAAGAATCATCAGGTGGTCATTGATGCTCTTGCGCTTCTCTTGGAAAGCGGGAAGCGGACCGTTGTAGTGGCGTCCGGAGCTCCCAATCCAAACGAGCCCCAATATGTTGACAAGATTATGAAACAAGTGGTCGAGCGTGGCCTTGATCGAGCATTCAGGTACGTAGGAATGATTCCGTTGGCTGAGGTCTATGCGCTCCTTCGGACCAGCGCGGCTCTGATCAACCCATCCCGATTTGAAGGCTGGAGCACTACAGTAGAGGAGGCGAAGTCGTTTGGCGTGCCAATGGTTTTGTCGGACATCGACGTGCATCGCGAACAGGCAGATAGCAATGCAGTCTATTTCGATGTCAATGACCCTTCATCCCTGGCCAATCATCTCGCCAAAGTATTGCAGAATTCTGAACCTGCATTGATCAGAAATCTGCTGCCGGATGTTAATACTCGGGTGGCTGCGTTTGCCTCGGAATTCGTAAAAACAGTCCAACGCGCAAAACAACACCATGGCGCGGCGACTTAGTCGCTACCCCGCAGGAGATCATCGCGCTTGAAACTGAGGTAGCGTAAGAGCATTCCGAAGGCCTTCGTCAAGGGTGAGCGGTGGCCGCCAGCCGGTCTTCAGAGCTTTGGACATGTCAATCTCCAGGGATCCGGCTACACTATCGTATGCTTCAGAACGGCCGCTTATTTTGAGCAACGCCTTCAGCGCAAATAGCGGAAGAGGTACCATACGCGATTTCTTGGCCAGCACTTTTTCGATCCGACGAACGAATTCTGGTGTTGAGACTTGCTCCTCATCGGCGACCAGAAAGATGTCGAACTTGCCGGGCTGATGGGTAAGTCGGTACACTATGAACGACACCAAGTTCGCGACACTTAGAAAGGCCCGCCGATTGTGGATACAACCGAACGGTAGTGGAATCCCTCGGTTTATCGCCGCAGTCAGCAATCTAAAATTACCGCGCGCGCCGCCACCATAAATTAGAGGCGGGCGAATCACGGTCATATTCATGCTTGTGTCCTTCACCATGGCTTCAAGGCCCACCTCTGCCGCAGCCTTCGAAGCTCCGTATACTCCACGAGGCATCAAAAGGTCATTCTCGCGAAGAGGAGGGCGACCGTCAGTGCTGCTCCCATGAACAAGGACTGTGCTCACGTAAACAAAATGGCTAACGCCCGCCTTGGCGGCGCACCGGGCAAGTTGCAACGTTCCATCGGTATTTATAGATCGGTAAATGTCGGCAGCATGTTCTTCGCGTGGATGGTGGACTCGGGCGGCCAGATGCACGACCGTATCGACACCGACGAGCGCTTCGGTCCAATCAGTGTGAGCGCCGATAGTACCTATCGTTACCGTGTTGCCGTTGGGCGAGACCTTTCGCGTGGCTTGTCTAACGATCATGCCGTTAGCTTCTAATGCTGGCGCAACGTTTTGGCCGACGAAGCCATTCGCACCCGTTAACAGGACAACGCGTCGATTATCCTCCATTCTCATATCGCCTCTTTCTGAAAGAGCGTGTGCACACTGGCGTGCCATCATCTGCTATTTGCACCCGTCCATCACCAAAGGCGTTTAAGGGCGCAACAAACGACCGGACGCTCCGCTCCGAGCCGTCTCTCGGACAGCGCACGACGGTTTCCCCTGATCTTTCAATTTGGAATTCCCTGCTGGATTTGCAAGATCGTTTTCCCCGGTCTCTTGGCCATTTTGACGTGGTGACACGCGTGCCTGTTTTCTTCCCTGTTAGCAGGAAAAAGGTCTGTTGAATGCTTCTGAAGTCTTCGCGTTAGGCATTACCGAATGGTGACGTTTATTTATCGCTCGTCGGCAATCACCTTGCCGTCATTCGGCAGCGCGCCGGCCCCGACCAGTTCGACATTGCCGCCGAGCTTCGTCACCCCGCGCAGGCTCGCGGCGAGTTCGCCTTGAAGGCCCTCGCTCGGCGCCGCCGTTTCCGCCCTCAGCGTCATCATGTCGCTCTCGCCGGACCGCGTGACGACGAGGCGCAGCCGTCCGAGTTCGGGATGGCGCTTGCCGATCTCGGCGATCTGCTCGGGGCGGACGAACATGCCCTTGACCTTGGTGGTCTGGTCGGCGCGGCCCATCCAGCCTTTGATGCGCATATTCGTGCGTCCGCATGGGCTTGTCCCGGGCAGAGCGGCAGTGAGATCGCCGAGCGCGAGGCGGATCCACGGATGCTGCGGGTCGAGCGAGGTGACGACGATTTCGCCGACGTCGCCGGGCGCCACGGGATCGCCGGTGCCGGGGCGCACGATCTCCATGATCAGGTCCTCGTTGACGACCATGCCGTCGCGCGCCGCCGTCTCGAAGGCGACCAGACCGAGGTCGGCGGTGCCGAACGCCTGATAGGCATCGATGCCCCGCGACTTGACTTCGTCCTGCAATGATTTCGGAAAGGCCGCGCCCGAAACCAGCGCACGCTTGATCGAGGAAATGTCGCGCCTGGCATTCGCGGCGGCGTCGAGCAGGATCTTGAGGAAGTCGGGCGTGCCGCTATAGCCGACCGGCCGGTAGGCCTCGATCAGCTCGAACTGCTGCTCGGCATTGCCGGGCCCGGCCGGGATCACCGCGCAACCCAGCGCCCGCGCTGAGGCGTCGAAAATGAAGCCGCCGGGCGTCAGATGGTAGCTGAAGGTGTTGAGCACGACGTCGCCGGGTCGAAAGCCCGCCGCAAACAGCGCCCGCGCGCCGCGCCAAGGGTCGGCGCGAACGGGCTCGGGCTCGAAGATCGGCCCCGGCGAGGTGAACAGCCGCCCGAACGACCCCAAAGGCCCGGCCACGAACCCACCGAACGGCGGCACGGCCTTATGCAGGGCAGGGAGTTCCGATTTGCGTAGCACCGGCAGGCGCGCCAGCGCGGCCCGGCTGGTCACGGAAGCGGGATCTGTGCCCTTCAGGCGCTCGGCATAGGCCGGCGCGGCCAGCGCCTTGCGCAGGACGTCCGGCAGGCGAGAGAACAGCTCTGCCTCGCGCGTGGCCGGCTCACGGGTTTCAAGGGCGTCATAGTGATCGGTCATGGCTGATGATCCCGCAGATTAGGGCCGATTGCGTGCCGCCGCCGGCGTGCTATCAGGCGGCGGCTACCGGTGTTGCTCGTGTTCCAGAGGACGCAATGGCTGAAGGACATACCGCTGCGGCAGGAGACGGTGCCGCTTCGGCCTATATCGTCGCGAGGCTGAAGCTTCGCATGATCGACCACTGCTTGCCGCTGTGGTCGGCCGAAGGCTGGGACGACAAGGCGGGCGGCTTTATCGATCAGCTCGACCGCGACGGCCGTGCAGACCGCCTGGCACCGCGTCGGGTG
Source organism: Bradyrhizobium valentinum (assembly GCF_001440405.1). Lineage (GTDB taxonomy): Bacteria > Pseudomonadota > Alphaproteobacteria > Rhizobiales > Xanthobacteraceae > Bradyrhizobium > Bradyrhizobium valentinum. The sequence continues at coordinate 35,395 of NZ_LLXX01000177.1, read as the reverse complement.
TTCGTGCAGGCGCGGCAGATCTATTGCTATGCCAAGGCCGCGCAAATGGGCTGGTATCCCGAGGGCCGCGCGATCGCGCTGAAGGGGCTGGAGCATCTGCTGGCCAAGGCGAAAGCCCCCGACGGCAGACCGGGCTTCGTCCACACGCTGACGCCGGACGGCGCCGTGCTGGACCCGCTGCGCGATTCCTACGACCACGCCTTTGTCCTGCTGGCCCTTGCGACCGTCTACGGACTCGATCGCGATGCTCAGATCCGCGCTGAGATCGACGCGATGTGTCATTTCATCGATACGCAACTGCGCTCGCCGCATGGCGGGGTTCACGAAGGACTGCCGGTATCGATGCCGCGGCGACAGAACCCGCAGATGCATCTGTTCGAAGCGATGATCGCGGCCTTCGACGCGACGCACGACACGGTGTTCCAGAACCAGGCCGGGAATTTCTTCAGTCTGTTTCTGGCCAACCTCTATGACAAGCAGCGGCAGGTGCTTGGCGAGTATTTCGAGGAGGACTGGTCGAAGATCGAGCCCGTCAGCGTCGAGCCGGGACATCAGGCGGAGTGGGCTTGGCTGCTGAAGGGCTTTGAACGCATCACCGGCTGCCCGACGGGGCGCTACCGCGGCGAATTGCTGGCGACCGCGCTGCGCTATCGCGACGAGGCGACCGGCTGCCTGGTCGATGAGGGCGACGCCAACGGCAATATCAGGCGGCATACGCGCCGGCTGTGGCCGCAAACTGAAATCGCCAAGGCGTGGATCGCGCAGGCAGAAGCGGGCGAGGCAGGAGCCGCGGATGAAGCGCGCGCGGCGCTGGCGCGGCTCGAACGGCATTATCTCAGCCATTCCGTCGCGGGCGGCTGGCACGACCAATTCGATCGCGACGGCAATTCGCTGGTCGCCACGATCCCTGCGTCTTCGTTCTATCATGTTCTTTGCGCGGTCACGGAAGCGGAGCAGGTGCTCGGCTAGCGCTTGATTCTTGTTTTGACGCGCTTTCTTCACGCGAACCGGTCTCCACTTCGCTCGAAAACGCTATGCTTCGCTCACAGCCACCGCTTCCGCCGCTTGAAGCTTTTCAGGTTCTTGAAACTCTTGCGTTGGTCGCCGGCGCCGCCAAGGTAGAATTCCTTGACGTCCTCATTGTCGCGCAACTCATCGGCTGTGCCATCGAGCACCACCTTGCCCTGTTCCATGATGTAGCCGTGGCTTGCGACCGACAGCGCCGCGCGCGCGTTCTGCTCCACCAGCAGGATAGTGACGCCAAGGTCGCGGTTGATCTCCTTGATGATGGAGAACACTTCTTTGACCAGAAGCGGCGACAGACCCATCGACGGCTCGTCCATCAGGATCATCTTCGGGCGGGCCATCAGCGCGCGGCCGATCGCCAGCATCTGCTGTTCGCCGCCGGAGAGATAGCCGGCGAGCCCGGTCCGTTCCTTGAGCCGCGGGAAATATCTGAAGACCATGTCGATGTCGGCGGCGATCTCATTGTCGGTGCGGGTGAAGGCGCCGAGCTTGAGATTTTCGATCGACGTCATGTCCGCAATGATGCGGCGGCCTTCCATCACCTGGAAGATGCCGCGGCGGACGATCTTGTCGGGATCGATGCCGTTGATGCGCTCGCCGTCGAACAGGATCTCGCCGCGAATGACTTCGCCGTCCTCGGTCTTGAGCAGACCGGAGATCGCCTTCAGCGTCGTCGACTTGCCGGCGCCGTTGGCGCCGAGCAGCGCCACGATCGCGCCCTTTGGCACCTCGAGGCTGAGGCCGCGCAGCACCAGGATGACCTTGTCGTAGACCACCTCGATGTTGCGGACGCTGAGCAGCGGCGCGGCGGTAGGGGCCGTGGCCTTCGGAGGGCGGTCGATTTCGGTTGCTTCGGTCATGTTTCTTGATCCTGGCGTTGTTAGGGGAGCGGGTCTTCCGCTCCTCCCATCGCCGTCATCACCCGCGTATGCGGGTGATCCAGTATTCCAGAGGCGCCTGCGATCAATCGAGAAGCCGCGGCGTACTGGATCCCCGCTTTCGCGGGGATGACAGGTGAGTGTTGAGGCGACTAGAGGCGCCTGCAGGCGCGCCTAGCTTACCAGCCGAGCCACTCGGGCTTGCGCGGCAGGTCGATCGTCTTCACTTTCTCCATCTTGATGCCGCCGTTCTTGACGAGATCGCCGAGCGGGGCGTCGGTCGCACCTGCGACCTTCATGCGATAGAGATCGACCTTGAGCGTGCCGCGGTGATCCTTCTCGGTGAAGGTTGAGGGGTTGCAGATGCCTTCGCCACCTGCGGGCACCCAATCTTTCTTCTGATAGAAGCCCTTCTTGACGTTCTCGCCGGTGGCGCCGCCGTTCTTGGCAGCCCATTCGACGGCTTCCTTCATGTAGAGCGCGGTGCAGACGCCGGCGACGTAGTGCACGGGACGGTAGGCGGTGCCGGCCGCGTCCGACATCTTGGAGATTTCCATGAAAGTCGTCATGCCGGGCGCGCTGCCGCCCCATGCCACCGCGGTGCGGAGCGGGAACACCACGCCGTCGGCGGCGGCGCCTGCGGCCTTGGCGGCGTTCTCGTCCATGCCCCAGACGTTGCCGAGGAACTGCACATCGACTCCGGCTGCCTTGCAGGCGTTGAGCACGGAGATGTTCGAGCCTGCGGTATTGCCGAGATAGGCGTAGTTGGCGCCCGAGCTCTTCAGGGTCAGGCACTGCGCGCTGTAATCGCCGGGGGTCAACGCGAAGACGATCGGCGGCAGCAGCTCGAAGCCGAGTTCGGCGGCGATGGCTTCACCCGCCGCTTTCGGCGCGTTCGGATAGGGATGGTTGGCGCCCATATGAACGAACTTCGGCTTGCCGGGCTTGCCCTTGGCTTTCCAGTCCTCGGCTGCCCAGGTCAGCATGCCGCGAACCGCGTCCGAATAGCTCGGGCCATAGAAGAAGTTGTAGGGCGCAGGCTTGGCCTTGCCGCCGGCGCCGGTCGGATCGGAGAGCGCTGCGGCATAGGATGCCGAAATATCGGGGATCTTGTCCTGGGCCAGGAATCCTGTCAGCGCTTCGGTGTCGGCCGTGCCCCAGCCGAGAATGGCGGCGACCTTGTCGGCGCCCGACCATTTCTTGTACTGGGCGATGGCGCGCGGCACCTGATAGCCGTAATCGACGGTATCGACATTGACCTTGGCGCCGTTGATGCCGCCGCTCTTGTTGATCCACGCATAGGTGTCCGCGACACCCTGTCCGAACGGTGTTCCGACATCCGAGGTCGGACCCGAATAGTCGGCGAGATGCCCCAGCGAGATCGGCGCCTGGGCTGATGCTGCGGTACTACCCAAAAGCAAAGCGAGCGAGGCTGTGCTCAACAGAGTCTTCGTCGTCATAGACATAGTCCTCCCGGTTACTTCTCGAGGTCTTCTCGTTGTCCGTCCCGTTCCGACCTCAATGCGAGAACGGGTAGAGTTTCCAGTACGCCTTGATCTGCCGCCATCGATGCGCAAGTCCATCCGGCTCGAATACCAGAAACACGATGATGATCACGCCGATGGCCATCTCACGCAAGAAAGCGATGTTGTTCTTTAGTCCCAGAAATTGGTCGATCGGGCTGTCGCGCAGCGCGACGCTGAGCCATTCCATTGATTCCGGCAGCAGCACCATGAACGCCGTGCCCATCAGCGTGCCCATGATCGAGCCGAGCCCGCCGATGATGATCATCGCAAGGAAGATGATCGAGCGATCGATACCAAAGCCTTCGTTGGAGACCACCTGATTGTAATGCGCGTAGAGCGCGCCGCCGACGCCGGCAAAGAAGGCGGCGAGACCGAACGACAGCGTCCGGTATTTGGTCAGGTTGATGCCCATGATCTCGGCGGAAAGATAATGGTCGCGCACCGCGACCAGCGCGCGCCCGTCGCGCGAACGGATCAGGTTGGTGACCAGCAGATAGCAGACGATGACGTAGGCCAGCACGACATAGAAATACTGCTTATCGCCGCGCAGCATGTAGCCGAAGATCGAGAACGGCTCGGCGCTGGCGGGAACACTGCCGCCGGTGAACCATTCGGCCCGCGCAAAGAAGTCGAGCAGGATGTACTGCGCCGCCAGCGTCGCGATCGCGAGATAGAGCCCCTTTAGCCGTGCGGCTGGCAGGCCGAAGACCAGGCCGACGGCGGCCGTCACGACGCCCGCGAGCGGAATGCAGAAGAAGACGGGAATGCCGAACCGGTTCGAGAGATAGGCCGAGGTGAAGGCGCCGAAGCCGAAGAAGGCGGCGTGGCCGATCGAGATCTGGCCGGTGAAGCCGACGACGATGTTGAGGCCGAGCGCGGCGATGCCGAAAATGCCGATCTGGATCAGCAGGCTGAGAATATATTCGTTGACGACGTGGGGCGCAAAGCAGACCAGCACGATGCCTGCGATCATCGCGTTGCGGCTGGTCGTGGTCGGAAACACGGTGGTATCCGCCGCATAGCTGGTGCGGAAATCGCCGGCGGGAATGAGGGTCTGGCCTGCCATGATTGATTACACCCGCTCGATGTCTTTGGTGCCGAACAGACCGTATGGCTTGATCATCAGGATGATGATGAGCGCATAGAACGGCGCGATCTCGTAGAGATTGCCCCAGTGCAGATATTCGCTGTCGAGAAAGTGCGCGACGTTCTCCAGAAGCCCGATGATGATGCCGCCGAGCACCGCGCCGCCGACGCTGTCGAGACCGCCGAGGATCGCCGCCGGAAACACCTTGACGCCATAGGCAGACAAGCCAGCCGAGACGCCGTTGACGACGGCTACCACCACGCCCGCGACGGCGGAAACGGTCGCCGAGATCGCCCAGGCCATCGCGAACACGCTTTTCACGGAAATGCCGAGCGATTGCGCCACCTGCTGATTGAAGGCGGTGGCGCGCATCGCCAGACCATATTTGGAGAGGCGGAAGAACCATGCCATTCCGACCATCATCGCCACCGAGACCGCTAGGCTCATCAGATAGACGGTCTGCACCTGAAGTCCGAGGATATTGACGTTCTGGGTCTGGAAGATGCGCGGGAACGGCTGCAGGTTAACGCCGAACATCCATTTCATCAGCGCGGAAAACACCGTCGACAGCGCGATCGTCACCATGATCACGGAAATGATCGGCTCGCCGATCATCGGGCGCAGGATCACGATCTGGATGGCGATGCCGAACAGGAACATGAACACCAGCGTGATCGGCATGCCCAGGTAGAACGGCACCTGATATTTGGTGAGCAGCCACCAGCACACCCAGGCGCCGACCAGCAGCAATTCGCCCTGCGCGAAGTTCACGACCTGCGTCGCCTTGTAGATCAGCACGAATGACATCGCGACCACGCCATAGAGCGTGCCGACCACGAGGCCGTTAACCAGAAGCTGGATCAGGAGCTGGGTGTTCATGCTGCTTGATGCCGTTGGATTGCGCTGCCGTTTCCCTCTCCCCTTGTGGGAGAGTGTGGCTTCGCCAACGGGTCGGCGCGAAGCGCCGCCCGATGACAAGCTCCGCGAAGACGGGTGAGGGGTTGTCTCCGCGTTCGCGCATGTGGAGAGAAACCTCTCACCCAACCGAGTTCGCGTCGACCCGCGGCGATGCCCTCTCCCACAAGGGGAGAGGGCTCATTAACTGGCAGCGCAATGAATTTCTCCCGCGTCATCATTCCGCGGCCTCCGCCATCGGCGCTTCATGGCCGAGATCGACCACGCGGAGGGTAGTGCGAATGCGCTGGGTGGTGCCGTCCTGGAAGCGGATCATGGTATCAACCGGAATATCGCTCTTGCCGCCGTAAATCGCGTCGATGATATCAGCGTATTTCTCGTTGATGACGCTGCGGCGGACCTTTCGGGTACGGGTCAACTCGCCGTCATCGGCGTCGAGCTCCTTGTAGAGCAACAGGAAGCGCGAGATGCGCTGCGCCGGCGGCAGCGTGGCGTTGACGCCTTCGACTTCCTTGCGGAGCAGCGCATAGACTTCGGGGCGCGAGGAGAGGTCGGTATAGGTCGTGAACGAGATGCGGTTCTTCTCCGCCCATTTCGAGATGATCGAGTAGCGGATGCAGATCATCGCTGCCAGCGTATCGCGGCCGGCGCCGAGTACGACCGTCTCAGCGATATAGGGAGAGAACTTCAGCTTGTTTTCCAGGTATTGCGGCGAGAAGCGCTCGCCGCGGGAGGTCTCGGCGAGATCCTTGATGCGATCGATGACCACGAGCTGGCCGTGATCGTTGAAATAGCCGGCGTCGCCGGAGTGCATCCAGCCCTCCTTCATGTCGGCGGCCGAGGCTTCCGGATTTTTGTAGTAGCCGAGGAACATGTTGGGGTGGCGCACGACAATCTCGCCGACGCCGTTGACATCAGGGTTATCGACGCGGATCTCGATGTCGGCTGCCATCGGCACGCCGGTGGTATCAGGATCGACCTTGCCAAAGGGATGCAGCGTGTAGGCCCCCAGCAATTCGGTCTGGCCGTAGAGCGTGCGCAGCGGCACACCCATGGCCTGGAAGAACTTGAACGTATCCGGCCCGAGCGCCGCGCCGCCGGTCGCGGCCGAGCGCAGCCGCGTGAAGCCGAGCCGGTCGCGTAGTGCGCGGAACAGGAGCTGATCGGCGAACATCGAATGCTTGCCCTGCGTGAGCGCCGAAAGCCCTGCCTTCATGCCGATATCGAACAGCTTTTGCTTCAGCGGGGAGGAATCCATCACGCCGGCGCGGACATCGGCGGCAATCGATTCCCAGAGCCGCGGTGCGAACAGCACGAAAGTCGGCGCGATCTCGCGGAAATCGTGCATCATGGTCTCGGGCTCTTCGACGAAGTTGACCTTCATCCGGCACAGCAGCCCTTTGCCGAGCGCATAGACCTGCTCCATGATCCAGGGCAGCGGCAGCACCGAGACGTATTCGTCGTCCGGTCCCTTCGGATCGAAGGCTAGATAGGTCGCGCAATGCTTGAGGACGCGCCCGGCCGCCAGCATCGCGAGCTTGGGATTGGCCGTGGTGCCCGATGTCGTGCAGAGGATCGCGACATCCTCACCGCGGGTGGCGTCGACCAGCCGGTCGTAAACGCCCGGCTCACGCGTGGCGCGGTCGCGTCCCATCGTGGCCAGCTTCTCGGCTTCCATCAGACGGGGATCGTCGTATTTCCGCATGCCGCGCGGATCGGAATAGACGATGTACTTGAGGTTGGGCGCGCGATCGGCGAGCGCCAGCAGCTTGTCGACCTGCTCCTCGTCCTCGGCGAATACCAGTTTTGCCTCGCCGTAGCTGAGCAGATAGGCGGCTTCCTCGTCCAGCACGTCGCGATAAAGGCCGAGGCTCATGGCGCCGATGGCATGCGTTGCGATTTCCGCCGCCACCCAGTCCGGACGATTGTCGCCGATGATGCCGATGACGTCTCCGCGCCCAAGACCGAGTTCGACCAGCCCGAGCGCGAAATCGTGCACACGGGTCTGGTAGTCGTTCCAGGTGAAGACGCGCCACAGCCCGAGATCCTTTTCGCGCAGCGCGATCTCGTCGCCATGCTCTTTCGCATTGAGGCGCAGCAGCTTCGGGAAGGTATCGGCCTGGGCGGCGCGTCCGGCGTAATCCATCATGCCGCGCTCTCCCGAGGTGCCGGCGTATCGTCGGGATCGACCAGGACCTCGTCCTCTTCGCCGAGATAGGCGCGTTTCACGTGGGGATCGGCGAGAACCGAAGCCGGGTCGCCCTCGGCGATCTTGCGGCCGAAATCCAGCACCATGACGCGGTGGGAGATGTCCATCACCACGCCCATGTCGTGCTCGATCATCATGACGGTCATGCCGAACTCTTCGTTGAGATCGACGATGTAGCGCGCCATGTCCTCCTTTTCCTCGAAGTTCATGCCGGCCATCGGCTCGTCGAGCAGGATCAGTTGCGGCTCCAGCGCCATGGCGCGGGCGAGTTCGACGCGCTTGCGCAGGCCGTAGGGCAGGGTGCCGGCGGTGGCCTTGCGCACCGACTGCAGGTCGAGGAAGTCGATGATCTCCTCCACCTTGCGGCGGTGCTCGAGTTCCTCGCGCCTTGCGCCGGTCAGCCAGTACAGCGAGCCCGTGATGAAGTTGTTCTTCAGGAGGTGGTGCCGCCCGACCATGATGTTGTCGAGCACGCTCATATGATGGAACAGCGCCAGGTTCTGGAAGGTGCGGCCGATGCCGAGCGCGGGCCGCGCGTTGGGATTGAGGCCGGTGATGTCCTTGCCACGGTAGAAAAGCTGGCCTTCGGTCGGCTTGTAGCGACCTGAAATGCAATTGACGATTGAGGTCTTGCCGGCGCCGTTCGGGCCGATGATCGAGAACAATTCGCCCTCGTTCACGCCGAAGGAGACTTCGGTCAGCGCACGAACGCCACCGAAGCGCAGAGACACCCCGCGCACTTCCAACGTGTAAGCCACTCGTTCCCTCCAGATACGGCGCTTGAGCAGCGCTCTTTATCTATCGTTTGCAATGCGCGATCCTACATCGGCGCTGACGGGCAAGCCATCCGACTATCGGTACCGGCCGATGCCCCGCGTCGCGCGTGGTAGCGTCGCACCCCGCCACCGCGCCATAGACCGCGTGCACCGAGGTGGCTCTCCTTAGGGCAATGCGATAGTCTGAAATGTCTTTTGCCTGACAATTCGTCAGGAAATTTTGCTGGGCGGCACTCTTGTTGCAGTGCAGCACGAGAATGGATGGGGACGCAACGGTCGATGCGATCATGATTGCTGCGGATTACCTCAAGCGCATCGCGGCCTGGTCGCGCGAACTGAACGAACGGGAAATCGAGGTCGCCCGCGCCGGCATCGTGGAGAAATCCTACCGCGCCAACGAGCATATTTTCATGCGTGGCGATGCCTTCGACTACTGGACCGGCATCGTCACCGGTCTTGCCCGTATGAGTACGGTATCGAGCGGCGGCAAGGCTGCGACTTTTGCCGGCCTCACGGCGGGCGCCTGGTTTGGCGAGGGCTCGGTGCTGAAGAGCGAGCCGCGCCGTTACGACGTGGTGGCGTTGCGGGATACAAGACTGGCGCTGATGGACCGCAACACCTTCTTCTGGATGTTCGAGAACAGCGTCGCGTTCAACCGCTTTCTGGTCCGGCAGCTCAACGAGCGGCTCGGCCAGTTCATCGGCGCGGTGGAACATGGCCGCACGCTCGACGCGACCAGCCGCGTCGCGCGTTCCATCTCCTCGCTGTTCAACCCGATTCTCTATCCGGACATGACGCGCCATCTTGAGATCACGCAGGAAGAAATCGGTGCGCTTTCCGGCATTTCGCGGCAGAATGCCAACCAGTGCCTGAAGCGGCTGGAGAAGGAAGGCTTGCTGCGGCTCGAATATGGCGGCGTCACCATCATCGAACTCGAACGTTTGCGCCACCATGGCGATTAGGCTCCTAAGGACCTGATTTCAAACGGCTTTGGCGATAGACTTAGCGCGGGTCGAATGCTATGGCCTCCGCGACCTTCGCGTTTGGAGAAGACATGGCGGCTCAGGATTCACAGCGGCGCGTGGCGCTGATCACCGGCGTCACCGGCCAGGACGGCGCCTATCTTGCCGAGTATCTGCTCGGCCTCGGCTATGAGGTCCACGGCATCAAGCGGCGGTCGTCCTCGTTCAACACCGCGCGCATCGATCACCTCTATCAGGATCCGCATTCCCGCAATGTGCCGTTCCTGCTGCACTACGGCGACATGACCGACTCGACCAACCTGATCCGGCTGATGCAGCAGATCAGGCCGACCGAGATCTATAACCTCGCCGCCCAGAGCCATGTCGGCGTAAGTTTTGAGAGCCCGGAATATACCGCCAATGCCGATGGCATCGGCGTGCTGCGGCTTTTGGAAGCGATCCGGATCCTCCGCATGGAAAAGGAGACGCGGTTCTATCAGGCCTCGACCTCCGAACTCTACGGCCTCGTGCAAGAGGTGCCGCAGCGGGAAACCACGCCGTTCTACCCGCGCTCGCCTTACGGCGTCGCCAAGCTGTACGGCTACTGGATCACGGTCAATTACCGCGAGGCCTACGGCATGTTTGCCTCGAACGGCATCCTGTTCAACCATGAGAGCCCGATCCGCGGCGAGACTTTTGTGACG
>NZ_LLXX01000177.1:0-25302 GCF_001440405.1 Bradyrhizobium valentinum | reverse complement strand
ACGCGCAGCGTCGCCCGCATCGAGACCGGCCTGGAAGAGGTGCTCTATCTCGGCAATCTCGATGCCAAGCGCGACTGGGGTCATGCGCGGGACTATATCGAGGGTATGCACAGGATCCTGCAGGCCGATGCGCCCGACGATTTCGTGCTGGCGACCGGCGAAACCCGCTCGGTGCGCGCATTCGTCGAGCTGGCGTTTGCCGAAGTCGGCCGCCGCATCGAATGGCGCGGCAAGGGCGTCGAGGAAACCGGCGTCGACGCCAAATCGGGCAAGACCGTGGTCCGCATCGATCCGGAGTATTTCCGGCCGACCGAAGTCGACCTTCTGGTCGGCGACGCCAGCAAGGCGCGGGAGAAGCTTGGCTGGAAGCCCAAGACGTCGTTCGCCCAACTGGTCAAGGAAATGGTCGCGGGCGATCTCGAAGAGGCGCGGCGGGAGGCGGCGGGTGGCAAGCATTCCGTTTGAGCTGAACGGCAAGACGGTCTACGTCGCCGGGCATCGCGGCATGGTCGGCGCCGCGCTGGTGCGCAGGCTGGCGCGAGAGAATGTCGAACTGCTGACGGCGCCCCGCAATGAGGTCGATCTGCGCGACCAGGCCGCGGTCGACCGCTGGTTCGCCGCGAAGCGTCCGCAGGTGGTGTTTCTCGCTGCCGCCAAGGTCGGCGGCATCGTCGCCAACAACACGTTGCGCGCCGAATTCCTCTACGACAATCTGGCGATTGCGACGAACGTGATTCATGCGGCGCATGTCCATGGCGCCGAGAAGCTGATGTTCCTGGGTTCCTCCTGCATCTACCCCAAGCTGGCGCCGCAGCCGTTGCGCGAGGATTCTATGCTCACGGGTCCGCTGGAGCCGACCAACGAGCCTTATGCGATTGCAAAAATCGCCGGGATCAAGATGGTGGAGGCCTATCGCAGCCAGTATGGCGCCGACTTCATCAATGTGATGCCGACCAACCTCTACGGCCGCGGCGACAATTATCATCCCGAATACAGCCACGTCATGGCCGCCCTGATCCGCCGCTTCCACGAAGCAAAAGTTTCCGGCGCCAGGGAGGTCGTGGTCTGGGGCACCGGCACGCCGCGGCGCGAATTCCTCTATGTCGACGATCTCGCGGATGCCTGCATCCACTTGATGAAGACCTATTCGGATAGCGAGTTGGTCAATATCGGCACCGGCGAGGACATCACGATCGCCGAATTCGCCCGCGTGGTCGCGGCGACCGTCGGCTACACCGGGGAAATCAGTTTCGACACCTCACGGCCGGACGGCACCCCGCGCAAGCTGCTGGACGTCAGCCGCTTAGCAAAGCTCGGCTGGCGCGCCAACACGAAGCTCGAGGACGGCATCCGGTTGGCCTATCAGGCGTTCCTCAGCGAGCACGCGGTGAGCGGCTAGCTCGCCGAAAGGCCCTGTCAGTCCGCGCCAACACGAAAGCATTTCGCCTCTCACGCACGAAAATCGATATCCAATTTTCCCGATCATGCTCTAGGATGCACGCGCCGAGCGGCCGCAAAGAGCCGCCGCCGTGTGTTGTCGGAGGAAGCATGATGAAATATCAGCGTCGCCAGTTCTTGCAGCTCGTTGCCGGTGCGGCTGCGCTCCCCGTTACGTCAAGCATTGCGAGTGCGCAGGCCTATCCATCGCGGCCGGTACGCCTCGTGATCGGCTATACGCCCGGCGGCTCGGCGGACCTCACGTCACGCCTGATGGGTCAATGGCTGTCTGAAAAGCTCGGGCAATCCTTCGTGATCGAGAACCGGCCGGGCGGCGGCACCAATATCGCCACCGAGCAGGTGTTGCGCGCCACGCCCGACGGCTACACGCTGCTTCTCGTGGCGCCAGCCAACGCTATCAACGCCACGCTTTACGACAAGCTGCCCTTCGATTTCATGAAGGAGATGGAGCCGATCGCCGGCATCATTCGCTTCCCCAACGTCGTAGTGGTGCACCCGTCGCTGCCGATCAAGTCGATTCCCGAATTGATCGCCTATGCCAAGATCAATCCGGGCAAGCTCAACATGGCGTCGTCAGGCAACGGGTCCACGATCCACATGTCGGGCGAACTGTTCAAGATGCTGACCGGCATCAACATGCAGCATGTGCCTTACCGCGGCGGCGCACCGGCACTCACCGACATGCTCTCCGGCGTGATGCAGGTCATGTTCGACAACCTTCCGACCTGCGCCGAGCACGTGAAAGCCGGCAGGCTTCGCGGTCTTGCGGTCACCAGCACGGCCCGTTCCGACGTGCTGCCGGATCTGCCGCTGGTCGCCGATTATCTGCCGGGCTACGAGGCAAGCGCCTGGTATGGCCTCGCCGCGCCAAAGGGCACGCCGCCCGAAATCGTCGACCGGCTCAACAAGGCGGTCAATGAAATCCTCGCCGACCCCAAGGCGAAAGCCCGGTTCGCCGAGATCGGCGCCATCCTGCTGCCGGGCTCGCCCGCCGACTTCGGCAAGCTGGTGGCGGACGAAACCGAGAAGTGGGGCAAGGTGGTCACGTTCGCCGGCGCCAAAGTGGATTAGCTTCCCGCTGCTGCCCGCGGCGGATTCTTGCCGAGCGCCGCCGCCATCGCCGCGATCAGCGGGCGCATGAAGAAGGCGTCCTCGGCCGGATAGATATCGGTGCGCAGGCCGTGAGACTTGAGTTCGTCGGACACGGCGGGTCCGACGGAAGCGATTGGCGTGCGGTCGAGCCCGTCGCGTAACCTGTCCTCGCAGCCGCGCGTTCGCGCGACCTCGATCAGGCGGCGGACCTGGCCGAGGTTGGTCAGCGCGATCGCGTCGATGCGCCCCTCCGCCATCTCGTCGATCGCGGCGATGATATTGGCGTCGGCGGCCTGCGCGTCATAGGCATAGGGCAGCACGGTATCGACCTCGGCGCCTTGCGCCTTGATCGCGCCGATCAGCACGCTGTGATCCTTATCCGGGTAAAGCTGCAGGCCGAGGCGATGGCCGCCAAGATCGAGGCGCGACAGCATCTCGGCGATGCCTTCGGACGTCGGCTTTTCCGTCGTCATCTGCGGTTCCAGCCCGATTTCGCGCAGCGCCTTGCCCGGCTTGGGGCCGCGCGCGAATTTGCGCGCCTGGCCGAGCGCGGCAATGAATTCCTGTTCGACACCGATCCGCCGAACGACCTTCATCAGGCGGCGCAGGCCTTCGCCCGTCATCAGCACCAGATCGTCGAAGGGCTTTTCAACGCACCGCCTGACCCAGGCCTCGACCGGCGCCGGGTCCGGCGCGTCGTGGATGGTGAACATCGGGCATTGCAGGACGTCGGCGCCCTGCTCGGTGAGCAGCCGGGAAAACTGCGCTTCCTCGCGCGTTTCCAGGATCAGGATGCGGTAACCGTTCAATCTGTCAGCCATGATCTCGCTCCAACGCTTTTGCTTCGCGCTTTGTTCATCCTGACCCCGGTTTCGGGATTGGCGCAAGCGTATGCGCGGTGATAGATGCAGGGCCGCAATCGCCGCTTCACCCTTTTGCCTGAATTGTAGTCAGCTTCGCCATGCCCGATCACCAGTTCGTCCTGACCCTGTCCTGCCCGGATCGCCCCGGCATCGTTTCCGCGGTGTCGACCTTTCTTGCCCATAACGGGCAGAACATTCTGGACGCCCAGCAGTTCGATGACATCGAGACCGGGAATTTCTTCATGCGGGTGGTGTTCACCGCCGCCGATCTCGCCGTCGAATTGCAGGCGCTGCAGACCGGCTTTACCGCGATTGCCGATCGCTTTGCCATGGAATGGCAGATGCGCGACCGCGCCAATCGCCGCCGGGTGATGCTGCTGGTCTCCAAATCGGATCATTGCCTGGTCGACATCCTCTATCGCTGGCGTACCGGCGAACTCGAGATGATCCCGACCGCCATCGTCTCCAACCATCCGCGCGAGACTTACGGCAATCTCGATTTCGGCGAGATCCCGTTCCACTATTTGCCGGTGACGAAGGAAGCCAAGCGCGAGCAGGAAGAGGCGGTCTGGAAGCTGGTGCAGGACACAAAGACCGATCTCGTGGTGCTGGCGCGTTACATGCAGATCCTGTCGGACGAGATGTCGGCAAAACTGTCGGGGCGGTGCATCAACATTCACCACTCCTTCCTGCCGGGCTTCAAGGGCGCGCGGCCTTATCACCAGGCCCATGAGCGCGGCGTCAAGCTGATCGGCGCCACCGCGCATTACGTCACGCGCGACCTCGACGAGGGTCCGATCATCGACCAGGACGTCGAGCGCATCAGTCACCGCGACACGCCGGAAGATCTCTCGCGCAAGGGCCGCGACATCGAACGCCGTGTGCTGGCGCGCGCCATGCGCCATCATCTCGAAGACCGCGTGATCCTCAACGGCCGCAAGACCGTGGTGTTTATGGATTGAGGGGCATTCCCGCCCCGGCGTTAACGGGCCCCACCTTGGGGTGAGGCGCGGGCTTGGCCTCTTCGCCGCGCTCGGAAGCCGGCAACAGCCGCTTCCGCTCGCGCTCCCGCATGTACTCGTCATATTTCGCGGTGCCGGGGCGCGGCGGCGCGTCTGCGGGCAGTCCGCCGATCGCCGCCGGAATGGCGTCGCTGACCCCGGCTGCGAGTTTCTCGTTGATGGTCCCACAACCGGCCAAGCCGCAGCCCGCGAGGGCAACGGTGACGATCGTGACAATATGGCGCGCGCTGGTCGACATCGGCAGAAGGTTACAACCTGACCCTTTAAGGATGATGGATTTAGGGCGTTGCCGCCGGGAACCGGTGAGGGCGCTTCTTTGTTGACAGGACCATTTGATTTGTACAATCGTACAAATGGGCCATTGACGGGAGGCATCGGGCGGCGATATCGGATCATATCACAATACCGTCGCGTATTTCGCGACTGTTCCCTCTTGGCCGCGGCACGCCAATGGTCCGATTGACAAAAGGGCGCCCGAGGACGCCATGTTGCCGCGCTATCCGGCCGAAAAATCTGGGTTATGGTGAGATCAAGGGCCGGGGACTCGGTTCGAGGACACAGGGCCGATCAGGGGAGAAACGTTCATGTCTATTCGCAGTCACATGTTGCTGGCCGCAGGCGCTGTCGCGGGGATGCTGGCGCTGGCGCCGGCTCACGCCCAGCAAACCGTTAAGATCGGCCTGATCCTGCCGATGACCGGCGGCCAGGCATCGACCGGCAAGCAGATCGACAACGCGGTCAAGCTGTACATGCAACAGAACGGCGACACCGTTGCCGGCAAGAAGATCGAAGTCATCCTCAAGGACGACGCGGCGGTTCCCGACAACACCAAGCGCCTGGCGCAGGAACTGATCGTCAACGACAAGGTCAATTTCATCGCGGGCTTCGGCGTGACGCCGGCAGCGCTTGCCGCGGCGCCTTTGGCGACGCAGGCCAAGGTTCCGGAAATCGTGATGGCAGCGGGCACCTCGATCATCACCGAGCGTTCGCCCTACATCGTCCGCACCTCGTTCACGCTGGCGCAATCGTCGACCATCATCGGTGATTGGGCCGCGAAGAACGGCATCAAAAAGGTCGCGACGCTAACCTCCGACTATGCGCCCGGCAACGACGCGCTGAACTTCTTCAAGCAGAACTTCACCGCTGGTGGCGGCGAGATCGTGGAAGAAGTGAAGGTGCCGCTGCAAAATCCTGATTTCGCTCCGTTTCTGCAGCGTATGAAGGATTCCAAGCCCGACGCCGTGTTCGTGTTCGTGCCGGCAGGACAGGGCGGCAACTTCATGAAGCAATATGCCGAACGCGGGCTCGACAAAGCGGGCATCAAGGTGATCGGCCCCGGCGACGTGATGGACGACGACCTGCTCAACGGCATGGGGGATGCTGCGCTCGGCACCGTCACCGCGCATCTCTATTCCGCGGCCCATCCCTCGGCCGCAAACAAGGAATTCGTCGCAGCCTACAAGAAGGCCTTCGGCCAGCGCCCGGGCTTCATGGCGGTCGGCGGCTATGACGGCATCCGCCTGATCTACGAGGCACTGAAGAAGACCGGCGGCAAGACTGACGGCGATGCGCTGATCGAGGCGATGAAGGGCATGAAGTGGGAAAGTCCCCGCGGCCCAATCTCGATCGATCCGGAAACCCGCGACATCGTGCAGAACATCTATATCCGCAAGGTCGAGAAGGTCGACGGCGAACTCTACAACGTCGAGTTTGCGACCTTCGAGGCGGTGAAGGATTCCGGCAAGACGAAGAAGTGACCGAAGGTCATCCCGGGGCGCGCGTCAGCGCGAACCCGGGATCTCGACGTTATTGGAAAGAGATTCCGGGTTCAGCGCTGGCGCGCTGCCCCGGAATGACGGGTCCTAGAGGTTCTTCGGCGCTCCCATGACCACGCTGTTCACCATCCTGTTCGACGGTGTCGCCTACGGCATGCTGCTGTTCGTGCTGGCCTGCGGGCTGGCAGTGACGCTTGGGCTGATGAATTTCGTCAATCTGGCCCATGGCGCCTTCGCCATGACCGGCGGCTATATCTGCGCGGTGCTGGTGAACAATTCCGGCTGGCCGTTCTTCGCAGCGCTTCCGCTTGCCTTCGTCTCGGCCGCGGCGATCGGCGTGCTGCTGGAGCGCACGCTGTACCGCCACCTCTACACCCGCAGCCATCTCGACCAGGTGCTGTTCACGATCGGCCTCACCTTCATGTCGGTGGCGGCGGTGGACTACATCATGGGATCGTCGCGCATCTTCATCAAGCTGCCGGCGGCGCTCGAAGGCCAGTTCGATTTCTTCGGCGTCGGCATCGGCCGCTACCGGTTGATGATTATCGTAATATGCGGCCTGCTCACGGTGGCGCTGCAACTGATCCTGGCACGCACGCGCTTCGGCAGCCGCTTGCGCGCGGCGGTCGATGATCCCCGCGCGGCGATTGGGCTTGGCATCAACGTGCCGCAGGTCTTCGCATTCACCTTTGCCTTCGGCTGCGGCCTCGCAGGTCTCGGCGGGGCGCTGAGCGCCGAAATCCTTGGGCTGGATCCGTATTTCCCGCTGAAGTTCATGATCTACTTCCTGATCGTGGTCACGGTCGGCGGCTCCTCCAGCATCACCGGGCCGTTCCTCGCTTCGCTGCTGCTCGGCATCGGCGATGTCGCCGGCAAATATTACGTGCCGAAGATGGGGCCGTTCGTCATCTACACCATCATGATCGTCATCCTGATCTGGCGCCCGAACGGTCTGTTCGGCCGCGCCGCCGCGCGATGAGCCTGCGATGACCGCAACGTCCGACGTCTCATCCCATGCCATTGCCCGCGCCCGCTGGCGCCCGGCCGAGATCGCGTTCTGGATCCTCGCGGCATCCTGCGCGTTCCTGTTTCCGTCCCGCTATCTGATCATGACGGACATCATTCGGCTGGCATTGTTCACGCTGTCGCTCGACCTGATCCTGGGCTACGCCGGTATTGTCTCATTGGGGCATGCCGCCTTCTTCGGTGTCGGCGCCTATTCCGCCGGGCTGATGGCGCTGCACGGCATCATCAACGAGCCGGTCATTGCGCTGGTCGTGGCGGGGCTGATCGCCATGGCCCTCGGCTTGCTCACGAGCTTCCTCGTGATCCGCGGCGTCGACTTGACGCGGCTGATGGTGACGCTCGGCATCGCGCTGCTGCTCGAAGCGCTGGCGGAGCGCTTTTCCAACATCACCGGCGGCACCGACGGGCTGCAGGGGATCGAGATGCAGCCGATCCTCGGCCTGTTTGCATTCGACATGTTCGGCAAGACCGGCTTCTTCTACTCGCTGATCGTTACGTTCCTGCTGTTTCTGCTGGCTCGCCGCATCGTGAATTCGCCGTTCGGCCTGTCGTTGCGCGCGATCAAGAACAATCCGTTGCGGGCGTCCGCGATCGGCGTACCCGTCAACCGACGCCTGATCGCGATCTATACGGTGGCGGCGTTCTATGCCGGCATTGCCGGTGCTCTGTTCACCCAGACCACAGCGCTGGCGTCGCTTGATGTGTTCGCGTTCGAGCGCTCGGCCGATCTGATGCTGGTGCTGGTGATCGGCGGCACCGGCTATCTCTATGGCGGGTTGATCGGCGCTGTCGTGTTCAAGATGCTGCAGGAATTGTTTCAGACCATCACGCCGCAATACTGGATGTTCTGGATCGGGCTGGTTCTGGTCGTGATGGTGCTGGTTGGCCGCGAGCGCATCCATCGCTGGGTGCTTTGGGGGCCGAACCTCATCATTCGTCAGGTCTTTGGACGCAAGGCCGTCGTGGCCGTTCCCGAGAGCGATGCGCCATGACGATCGCGCTGGAAACAAAAGGACTAGAGAAATCCTTCGGCGGCTTGAAGGTCACGCGCGACCTGTCGCTGAAGGTGGAGCAGGGCGCCCGCCATGCCCTGATCGGGCCGAACGGCGCGGGCAAAACCACCGTCATCAATCTCCTGACCGGCGTGTTGAAACCCAATGCGGGGCGGATCCTGCTCGAGGGCAACGACATCACCGACCTGGCGGTTCATAAGCGGGTGCTCCGCGGGCTGTCGCGTACCTTCCAGATCAACCAGCTCTATGCCGACCTCACGCCGCTGGAAACAATTGGGCTTGCCGTCTCCGAGCGGCTCGGCCGCGGTGGTGACTGGTGGCGGCGGATGGGCACGCGCGGCGACGTCAACCAGGAGATCGCGGAAACGCTCGGCAGCTTTCATCTGCTTGATGTGATGAACGAGCGCACCGCGACGCTGCCTTATGGCAAGCAGCGCCTGCTGGAGATCGCGGTCGCGATTGCGACCCGGCCGCGTGTGCTGCTGCTCGATGAGCCAGCCGCCGGCGTGCCGGAAAGCGAGCGCCACGATATTCTGGCCGCCGTCGCTGCCCTGCCGCGCGATGTCACCGTATTGCTGATCGAGCACGATATGGATTTGGTGTTTTCCTTCGCCGACCGGATTTCGGTGCTGGTCAATGGCGCCATGCTGGTGGAGGGCCCGCCGGACGAAGTGGCGCGGGATCCCCAGGTCAAGGCGGTCTATCTCGGCGAGGCTGCTGATGCCTGATCTTCTCTTTATCGATGCCTTGCGCGCCGGCTACGGCGAAGCTGTGGTGCTGCCCGCGATGTCGCTCGCGCTGGGCGAGGGCCAGGTGCTGGCGCTGCTCGGGCGCAACGGCACCGGCAAGACCACGCTGATCAATTCGATCGTCGGCATCACCCGCCGCTTCGGCGGCGTGATCGCGCTCGGCGGGCTTGATATCACCGCGATGCGCCCGGACCAGCGGGCGCGGGCAGGGATCGGCTGGGTGCCGCAGGAGCGCAATATCTTCCGCTCGCTGACGGTCGAGGAAAACATGACCGCGGTGGCCCAGCCCGGCCCATGGACCGTGGAAAAGGTCTACGAGATGTTTCCGCGGCTGAAGGAGCGCCGCACCAATTTCGGCAACCAGCTTTCCGGCGGGGAACAGCAGATGCTGGCGATTGGCCGCGCGCTCACCCTCAATCCGAAAGTCCTGTTGCTGGACGAGCCGACCGAGGGACTGGCGCCGATCATCGTCGAGGAATTGCTCCGGGCGCTCGGCACCATCACACGGGCCGGCGGCATCTGTTCGATCATCGTCGAGCAGAATGCGCAAAAGATTCTGGGGCTGGCCGATCGGGTTGTGATATTGGAACGCGGCGCAATCGTGCATGATGCGACCAGCAGCGCGTTGAAGGCCGATCCCGCGGTGCTCGAACGCTATCTCGGCGTCGCCGGCGCTGCAGCGCACTAGATTATGGGAGTGAAGACCATGCAAAGAACAAAGCCCCCGTTCCGTGCCGACGAGGTCGGCAGTCTGTTGCGGCCGCCGCGCATCAAGGAAGCGCGCGCCAAGCTGGAGAAAGGCGAGATCACGGCGGAGGATCTGCGCAAGGCAGAAGACCTCGAGATCGAAAAGGTCGTGCACAAGCAGGCCTCGATCGGCCTGAAGCTTGCGACCGACGGCGAGTTCCGCCGCTCCTGGTGGCATTTCGACTTTCTCGCCAAGCTCGGCGGTTGCGAGCTCTTCCACCCCGAGACCGGTATTCAGTTCGCGGGTGTCGAGACACGCCATGACGCCGTCCGCGTGATCGGCAAGCTCGATTTCCCCGACAACCATCCGATGCTGGATCATTTCCGCTTCCTGAAGAAGCATGCCGACACAGCGCATGTCACGCCGAAGATGACGATCCCGTCGCCCGCGGTGCTGCATTTCCGCGGCGGCCGCAAGTCGATCTCGAAGGAGATCTATCCCGACCTCGAGGGATTCTTCCTCGACCTCGGCAAGACCTATCGCAAGGCGGTCAAGGCATTCTACGACGCCGGCTGCCGTTACCTGCAATTCGACGACACTGTGTGGGCCTATCTCTGCTCGCAGGATGAGTTGCAGAAGGCGCGCGATCGCGGCGACAATCCCGATGGCCTGCAGGAAATCTACGCGCGCGTCATCAACTACGCGCTGGCCGAGCGTCCGGCGGATATGGTCGTCACTACCCACGTCTGCCGCGGCAATTTCCGTTCGACGTGGATCTCGTCCGGCGGCTATGAGCCGGTCGCCGAGACCATGCTGGCCGGCACCAATTACGACGGCTACTTCCTCGAATATGATTCTGATCGCGCCGGCGGCTTCGAGCCGCTGCGGTACTTGCCGAAGGGCAACAAGGTCGTGGTGGTCGGCGTCATTACGTCGAAATTCGGCGAACTGGAGAAGAAGGACGACATCAAGCGCCGCCTCGAAGAGGCCGCCAAGTTCGCCCCGCTCGATCAGCTCGCGGTCTCGCCGCAATGCGGCTTTGCCTCGACCGAGGAAGGCAACATCCTGTCCGAGGAAGAGCAGTGGGCCAAGCTCAGCCTCGCGGTGGAAGTCGCTGGCGAGGTGTGGGGGAAATAGGCGCACGGTCGTTGCGCGCCACGGTTCTCACTGGCCATTGCTCGGCTTGTCCAGGCTGAACAATGCGCGGGTGATGACATCCTCTATGTGGCGCTTTGGTATTTCCAAACACTTGACGGATGCGCGGGTTAAGTGCCCGCGCAGCGGTAATATTTCGGCGGTTTCTTTCGACTTTGTTGACCGTGTTTTCCGACTTGCCTCTCCGCGGTCGCCGACAGGAATTACAATAAAACCCGTACCTTAACCTGCCGTTCAGCCTTTCCGGCGAAGCTCGCGCAGAGGAAAGCCGTGGCGCCGATCGTCTGCGGCCGCCGCTCACCAGCCGTGTGGGCTGTGTTTCGAAGTGTGAGGGCGAGCGTGATCAGCCTCGGTGATCAGCTAGACAGACATCGCGGCTTTGGGCCCGGGTTCGACTTTCTCCGGATTTCCCTCGCACTTGGAATTGTGGTCTGGCACGCCTTCGGTCTTGCCCATGGCGGATTCAATATCGAGCAAGCCCCGGTCGCATGGTTCGCCGGCTACGGCATGCTCTATCTATTTTTTGCCTTGAGCGGCTTTCTGATCGCAGGCAGCGCGCAGCGCCTCAGCCTCGGTAATTTTCTCGTCAATCGGGGCTTACGGATTTTTCCGGCGCTTGTCGTCGAAGTCCTGCTCTCGGCGTTCGTTCTGGGCGCGCTGTTTACCGAGCTTTCAGTCGGGGAATATCTGTCCAATCCCGGAACCTATCGATACCTGACGAACATCTTCGGTCTGATGAATTTTTATCTGCCTGGCGTGTTCAAGGGCAACAGCGTCGACGTCGTCAACTATTCGCTCTGGACGGTGCCTTACGAATTCTTCTGCTACTTGATCATGTCGGCCTTCATGATCTTTGGCTTGCTTCGCAGGCCGGCGCTGGTTATCGCCCCCGCAGCGGCAATGGCGATCATCGGCCTTGCCCTGGTGCTGTTTGCAGCAGGCCCGCAATCCGAGAGCGGGCTCATCAAGCTCTGCTATTCCGCCTTCACCGAACGCGGGTCGCGGCTGATCGTGGCATTCATGCTGGGAATCGCTGCCTACCTGTTGCGATATCGGATCCCCTACAGCCATGCGGCTTTCGGCTTCAGCATGCTGTTCCTGTTCGGCCTCGCAGCGCTTGGACCACTGACCGTTCCCTCACTCAATGTGCTGGCTTCGCTGCCGCTGGTCTACGTCATGGCCTATCTCGGGGCTTCCAACGTGCCGATGCCCCCCGTGTTTCACGAGCGTGATTACTCCTACGGAATCTATCTCTACGGGATGCCGATACAGCAGATGATGATCAGCCTGTTTCCAAACGTCACCAGCCCGGTGGCCCAACTCGGCCTGGCGGTTCCGGCCATCATCTGTTTTGCGGCGTTTTCCTGGCATCTGATCGAGCGGCCGATATTGCGGCAGCGGCGACGCTTCTCGTTCGTCGCCAAGATCCGCGATGTCGGCCCGAGCACACCGGCGCCGATTGCGCCGGACGAAGCCTTGCGGATGGCCAAGTGAGCGAGAAGGTGGCCAGGTTCGCGCTGCTGGCCTCCTTCGCTGTGTGACTTTGCCTCGACTGAAGAAGGCCATATCCCGTCCGCGTCGCTCTTAGTGAGTGAAGGGGACTCATGACACCCAGCCCTGACGCCATCATCATCGTGCGGGCCCCGCCGGGCTTGCCTGTGCGGTGACGATGCGCGCGGCTGGGCTCGAAGCCGTCGTGCTGGAGAAGGCCGGCGGCGTAGGGGCGATCTGCCTGGCGACACTGTGACCGGCTTCATCTGCATACCGACCGCCGCCATTTCCGGCTTGCCCGGCATGGCGATGCCGCCGCAGCGCAGACATCGGCGGTTCAATCGTGCCAGGGCACCCGGCAGGCCTTTCCTCCGTTGGGCAGATGGTGGTAGGACATTTCGGCCATCCGGCTCTGCCCACCGAAGCTTCCCAAACTCCATCCGATGAAGAACGACCAGATTCTCAGCCAGATATCGGAGTTCTGCCGCCAGGCCGACATGGCGGAGACGACGTTCGGGCGCCGGGCGGTCAACGACGGCAAGCTAGTGCATCGGCTGCGCGAGGGTAAACGCATCACCGTCGACACGCTGGACCGCATCCAGGCCTATATCGCCGCGTCCACCGGCAGCCTTCCACCGCCCCGCGGCCTCGAAGTGCCGCCTGAAAAGCGCGATCCGCGCGGCAATTTCCGCTTTTTCGAGAACCGCCAGAAATACCTGCTGTTCGTCCATACCTGCAGCGAAAAGCGGGTGATCGCCGAGCGGGTGGCGCTGGAGCTGTCCAGCCTGCACCCGCGCCCGCCGGCGCTTCGGGTGTTCGACGCCGGCGTCGGCGACGGCACGGTGCTGGCGCGGGTGATGCGCTCGATGCATGGCCGCTTTCCCCATATGCCGTTCTACATCGCGGGGAAGGAGCTCAGCTTGGAGGACGTCCGCCTGACGCTCGACAAGGTGCCGGACCGGCTGTTCGAGCACCCGGCGACCGTCGCCGTCCTGACCAACATGCATTACGCCGAGGCGCCTTGGCTGACGCCGGCCTCGCCAGCCGCGGCCGCCGGGATGATTTGGCATGAAGTGCCCTTACGGGGGGCCTCGTCGGGGGAATTCGAGGCTCAAATTGCCGAATTGGGGCCGTTTCTGGAACAAAACTGGCGGGCCAATATCAGCCCCAAATCGGGCATGCCGATCTATGAACGCCCGGTGGCGCTGGTGGTGTACCGGGAGGACCACCGGTTCCTGCTTGATTCGATCATTCCTCGCGCGGGCCGAACCGAGGCCAATTTCGATCTTGTGATCGCTTCCCAGCCCTATCGGGCCAAATCCTCTGTGAATTTCCGCGCCAAGCGAATCATTGCGCCGCTGGCCCGTTCCCTGCGGGCAGGGGGGCGTCTGATTGGAATTCACTCCCACGGGCAGGATCCGGGCCTGGAAATCATCCAGTCGGTCTGGCCCGGAGAAAATCCTTTCGCGGTGAGCCGTCATGAGCTATTGCGCGCGGTGAAATACGAGCTGGGATCGGCCGGGCGCGACCTTAACTTTAATGCCTACGCCGATAACCGTTCCATCTTCCGTTATGATATGGAAGCGCTGCCCAACGAGGTCACCGGCCAGATCGGAACCTCGACGGCCTTTGCAGCGTGGAATGCGGCGGTGTATGTCGCCCAGATCGAAGACGACCGGTTGACGGAAATGACTGAAAACAGCCGAACCCTCGATGCCACCAGAGAGGTTCTGCGCAAGCATAATGGGCTTTGGTTTTACGACGAATCCTACGTCATTTCGCGCCGTCGCGACTGACATTCCAGGAACACATTCAGAAACAAACGTCGGAGTTCGACGAAAAGAGGGGTCTGCTTGATGCGCGCGTCTTACCTGTTCACCAGCGAGTCGGTCTCGGAGGGTCATCCCGATAAGGTCTGCGACCGAATTTCCGACGAGATCGTCGACCTGTTCTACCGGGAAGGGCCGAAGGCGGGCATCGATCCCTGGCAGATCCGTGCGGCCTGCGAAACGCTCGCCACCACCAACAAGGTGGTGATCGCCGGCGAAACCCGCGGCCCGGAATCGGTCACCAATGAACAGATCGAAAGCACCGTGCGCGAGGCGATCAAGGACATCGGCTACGAGCAGGAGGGTTTTCACTGGAAGACCGCCGACATTGAAATCCTGCTGCATCCGCAGTCCGCTGACATCGCGCAGGGCGTCGACGCCAAGCAGCCAAGCAACCAGGAAGAGGGCGCGGGCGACCAGGGCATCATGTTCGGCTACGCCACCAACGAGACGCCGGATCTGATGCCGGCGCCGATCTTCTACGCCCACAAGATCCTGCGGCTGATTTCCGAAGCGCGCCATTCCGGCCGCGAAAAGGTGCTGGGTCCGGACTCCAAGAGCCAGGTCACCGTGCAATACGAGAACGGCAAGCCGGTCGGCGTCCGCGAGATCGTGGTCTCGCACCAGCATCTGGTCGAGGACCTGACCTCCAATCAGGTCCGCGACATTGTCGAACCCTATGTGCGCGAGGCGCTGCCGAAGGACTGGATCAACGGCAAGACCATCTGGCACATCAATCCGACCGGCAAGTTCTACATCGGCGGCCCCGATGGCGACTCCGGCCTCACCGGCCGCAAGATCATCGTCGACACCTATGGCGGCGCGGCCCCGCATGGCGGCGGCGCCTTCTCCGGCAAGGATCCGACCAAGGTCGACCGCTCGGCAGCCTATGCGGCGCGCTACGTCGCCAAGAACATCGTCGCGGCCGGCCTTGCCGATCGCTGCACGCTGCAACTCGCCTACGCGATCGGCGTGGCGCGGCCGCTGTCGATCTATATCGATACCCATGGCACCGGAAAGGTGCCGGAGGACAAGCTCGAGAAGGCGGTGGCCCAGGCCATGGATTTGACGCCGCGCGGCATCCGCACCCACCTCGATCTCAACCGGCCGATCTACGCGCGTACCTCGGCCTACGGCCATTTCGGCCGCACGCCCGACAATGAAGGCGGCTTCTCCTGGGAGAAGACCGATCTGGTCGAGCCGCTGAAGCGCGCGGTTTAGTTTTAAGAGCGTCATTCCGGGGCACCGCGATAGCGGTGAACCCGGAATCTTTTTCCATAGTTTCGAGATTCCGGGTTCGCGCTGCGCGCGCCCCGGAATGACGAACTCCACAAAGGGAAACTCCCCATGACCACCGCCGCCGCCAAGAAGCCCGCCTTCACCGACTACATCGTCAAGGACATTTCGCTCGCCGAATTTGGCCGCAAGGAAATCTCGCTGGCCGAGACCGAAATGCCCGGCCTGATGGCGACGCGCGAGGAATACGGCCCTAAGCAACCGCTGAAGGGCGCCCGCATCGCCGGCTCGCTGCACATGACGATCCAGACCGCGGTCTTGATCGAAACGCTGGCCGCGCTTGGCGCCGACATCCGCTGGGTGTCGTGCAACATCTATTCGACGCAGGACCATGCGGCGGCCGCCATCGCCGCCGCCGGCATTCCGGTGTTCGCCGTGAAGGGCGAAACGCTCGCCGAATACTGGGACTACACCGCAAAGCTGTTCGACTGGCACGGCGGCGGCACGCCCAACATGATTCTCGATGACGGCGGCGACGCCACCATGCTGGTGCATGCCGGCTACCGCGCCGAGCAGGGCGACACCGCCTTCCTCGACAAGCCAACGTCGGAGGAAGAGGAAATCTTCTATGCGCTCGTCAAGCGCCTCCTGAAGGAGAAGCCGAAGGGCTACTTCGCCGAGATCGCCAAGAACATCAAAGGCGTCTCGGAGGAGACCACCACGGGCGTGCACCGCCTCTATGACATGGCGAACAAGGGCACACTGTTGTTCCCCGCCATCAACGTCAACGACAGCGTGACGAAATCGAAATTCGACAATCTCTATGGCTGTCGTGAATCGCTGGTCGACGGCATCCGCCGCGGCACCGACGTCATGATGTCCGGCAAGACCGCGATGGTCGCAGGCTTCGGCGACGTCGGCAAGGGGTCGGCCGCCTCGCTGCGTCAGGCCGGCTGCCGCGTCATGGTCTCCGAAGTCGATCCGATCTGCGCGCTGCAGGCGGCGATGGAAGGCTATGAAGTGGTGACCATGGAAGACGCCGCGCCCCGCGCCGACATCTTCGTCACCGCGACCGGCAACAAGGACATCATCACCATCGACCACATGCGCGCGATGAAGGATCGCGCTATCGTCTGCAACATCGGCCACTTCGACAACGAAATCCAGATCGCGGGCCTTCGTAACCTGAAGTGGACCAACATCAAGCCGCAGGTCGACGAGATCGAATTCCCCGACAAGCACCGCATCATCCTGTTGTCGGAAGGCCGCCTCGTGAACCTCGGCAACGCCATGGGCCATCCTTCGTTCGTGATGTCGGCGTCGTTCACCAATCAGACGCTGGCGCAGATCGAGCTCTGGGCAAACAACAAGGACGGCAAGTACGAGAAGAAGGTCTACGTGCTGCCGAAGACGCTGGACGAGAAGGTGGCCCGTCTTCACCTCGCCAAGATCGGCGTCAAGCTCACCGAGCTGCGCAAGGACCAGGCCGAATATATCGGCGTCAAGCCGGAAGGCCCGTTCAAGTCGGATCATTACCGGTATTGATTTCACCTCGCGGGGCGACGTCCTGAAGCACTACCAAGCCCCGGAGCGATCCGGGGCTTTTGCTGATCGGTCGTACAACCTGCGACGGTTGAAATTCAACGGTAAATTCCGATACAGCCTGTATCGTCGCAGCAACCTGACAATGCGAGTTGCAATTTCTGCCTGCTGGCCATTACATCTGAAAGCAGGGAGATCGCCATGACCGATGCGGCAGAGCATTTCGACGTCCTCATTGTCGGCGCGGGACTGTCCGGCATCGGCGCGGGCTATCATTTGCAGGAGAAGTGTCCCGGCAAGAGCTACGTCATTCTCGAGGGGCGCGACTGCATCGGCGGCACCTGGGATCTGTTTCGCTATCCCGGCATCCGCTCCGACTCGGACATGTATACGCTCGGCTATTCGTTCAAACCGTGGACCGAGCCGAAGGCGATCGCCGACGGGCCGCGGATCCTGAACTACGTCCGCGAGACCGCTGTAGACAACGGCATCGACAAGAAGATCCGCTTCCACCACCACGTCAAACGCGCGTCGTGGTCGTCGCCGGATGCGCGCTGGACGGTGGAGGCCGAACGCACGGTGGGCGAGGGAGCGGCGGAGACCGTGCGCTTTACCTGCAATTTCCTGTTCATGTGCTCGGGCTATTACAAATACGAGGAAGGCTACACGCCGGATTTTTCGGGCACGGCGGACTTTGCCGGCCAGATCGTGCATCCGCAGAAATGGCCTAGCGATATCGACTACGCCGGCAAGCGTGTGGTGGTGATCGGCTCGGGTGCGACCGCTGTGACGCTGGTGCCGGAGATGGCCAAGACCGCGTCGCATGTCACCATGCTGCAGCGCTCGCCGACTTACGTGGTGGCGCGGCCGGCGGAAGATGCGCTTGCCAACAAGCTGCGCCGGAATCTCTCCGCGAAACTCGCCTATCACCTGATCCGCTGGCGCAACGTGCTGTTCGGCATGTATTTCTTCCAGCTCTGCCGTCGCAAGCCCGATCGCGCCAAGCAACTGATCCTCGGCGGCGTCAAGATGGCGCTGGGGCCGGAATACGACGTGGCTAAGCACTTCACGCCGCGCTACAATCCCTGGGAGCAGCGGCTCTGCCTGGTGCCCGACGGCGACCTGTTCAAGTCGATCCGGGACAAGCGGGCGTCCGTCGTTACCAACGAGATCGACACCTTCACCAAAAGCGGCATCAAGCTGAAGGATGGCAGCGAGCTCGAGGCCGATATCATCATCACTGCGACCGGGCTGAACCTGCAGGTCCTGGGCGGCCTCGAAGTCAGCGTCGACGGCCGCCAAGTCGATTTCGCGCGAACGCTGAACTACAAGGGCATGATGTATTCGGACATCCCGAACATGGCCTCGGCTTTCGGCTACACCAACGCGTCGTGGACGCTGAAATGCGATCTCACCTGCGAGTACGTCTGCCGTCTCATCAACTA
Organism: Bradyrhizobium valentinum; assembly: GCF_001440405.1. GTDB lineage: Bacteria > Pseudomonadota > Alphaproteobacteria > Rhizobiales > Xanthobacteraceae > Bradyrhizobium > Bradyrhizobium valentinum. Next base: position 6,918 of record NZ_LLXX01000177.1, on the reverse strand, counting down.
CATGGACCGGAACGGCTACAAGCAGTGCATGCCGCATAATGTCGATCCACAGGTCGCGGAACTGCCGTCGCTCGATTTCTCGTCGGGCTATGTGCAGCGCTCGATCGCTAAACTGCCCAAGCAAGGCTCGAAGCGGCCGTGGCGGCTTTATCAGAACTACGCGCTCGACATCGTCACCTTGCGCTACGGCAAGGTCGACGACGGGGTGATGCAGTATTCGTGAGCGGTTCCGTCGCGCGAGGCGCGTCCCGGCGCCCCATGCGTTATTTCGCGTATACGTACGTGAGCGCGAATCATTCAAGGTGCCCTCAGGGTTAACGCCGGATTAACCGGCGCACCCGTACGCTGCGTGGCTTGCGGCCCCTGACAGCACGAGGAAGCCCATGGACGCCCAGCGAATTGCCGTCGATGTCATCGTGGCGCTGACCGATTGCGACCGCGAGGCGGCCGCCGCCTTCATCCGCAAGTTCTATCTGGCCGGCGTCCGCGATCCCAAGCGGCTCACGTTCAAGGGCCTGCAGGCGCTGCGGGGCTGACTGTCTTCCGTCATTCCGGAGCGCGCCTCTTGACGCGAGCCCGGAATCCATTTCACCACCTGTTCCGTGGCTTGATGGATCCTCTGATGTGCAATCGCACATCATAGTTCGCGCTTTGCGCGCACCGGAATGACGGCGGGAGTATGCATTCGCGATCTCGCGACATGAACTGCCCGAGGTTTGCTGGATAACTTCCCGCCCTCTTTGTCAGAGGGCGCAGTGAAGACCAGGTGCTTGCTGCACCCGCGGTCTCGCGTGCGATTTGCGCAAACAAAAGTGCACACGAGCATACAGGGCAGCGGGAGCATTCTGGCCTTCCCTGTGGGCGACGGCGGCAAAAGAGCCGTTCACCGGGGAGCGCGCTACAAGCCGTAAAGCCATTGCGGTTCTCAGCCTACGACGACTTCGCTGATCTGGATGACCGGAGACTGGTCGGTATAGTTTGGGATGTCTGCCATGATCTCCTTGGCGTGCGGCCCGAAGCCGGCCTGGAACGCCTCGACCGAGTCGCAGAAGATGTGGCACATGCCGACATAGGTTGCGGGAGCGCCGGGCGCGCCGCCGGCCAGGCCCTTGTCAACCGTGTAGGACTTGCACGCGTCACCCATGCGCGCTTTCACGAGCGGCATATGCTTGTCGCGGTAGTAGTCATGATCGAAGCGCCCGCCGGGTGTATTGGGATACATTACGCTTACCTTGATCATGGACGTGCCCTCCGATCTGACGTTCGCCGTTATTCTCCGGCAATATCCGGAGTCTGTGTCAGTTTTGCGGATCTTGCAACCAGGAGGCGGCGGGGCGCGATATCAGACGCGCGCGGCCGCGGCGTAAGCCGAGCAATGCGTAAGATGGGAGCCAACGGGCCCGGCCTTCGGCCGGCCCGATGATAAACTCCGCGATACCCATCGTTTGCGTCCGATGATCGCGATGGGTTTCGCAAGGGATCAACCCATCGTACCGGCTCAACGAAAAAGCCCCGGACCGAGGTCCGAGGCTTTGCATCCCGCGGAGGCTCTCAGTCGCAGATTATTCCGGCTTGCCGATGGCAACCTTCAGCGTGCCGACGCCGTCGACGCCGCACTCGATGTTGTCGCCGGGGTTGAGCTGGGAGACGCCGGCAGGCGTGCCTGTCATGATGATGTCGCCGGCGGCGAGCTTCACCTGCTGCGAGAGTTGCCAGATGATTTCGGGCACGCTCCAGATCAGTTCGGTGAGATCGCCCTTCTGGGTTTCCTTGCCGTTGACCGTCAGCCAGATCTTGCCTTTGGCGGGATGGCCGATCTTGGCGGCGGGCTGGATCGCGGAGCAGGGCGCCGAATAGTCGAAGGATTTTCCGACTTCCCACGGCCGCTCCTTCTTGCGCGAGGCGAGCTGCAGGTCGCGGCGGGTGAGGTCGATGCCGACGCCGTAGCCGTAGACATGTTCGAGCGCCTTGTCAGCGGGGATGTTAAGGCCGCCGCTTTTCATGGCGACGATCAACTCGACCTCGTGATGCAGGTCCTTGGTCAGCGGCGGATAGGGAATGGTGGCGCCGTCGGGCACCAGCATGTCGGCGTGCTTGGCGAAGAAGAACGGCGGCGCGCGCTCGTCATTGCCCATCTCTCTGATATGTTCGAGATAGTTGCGCCCGACGCACCAGATGCGGCGGACCGGATAGGTGCCTGTCTCGCCGACGACGGGAAGCGTGGGCTGCGGGGCTGCTGATATGACGTAGGAGGCTGCGTTCATGAAAAGGTCTCGGGGGTTACAGATGAAAATCCGGGCTCATCTTTTATTTGAGCATGATCTCCGCGCAAACGCGTTCCGCGTTTGTCGCGAGGGAAAATCGGTACCCACTTTTCCGGATCATGCTCTAGCTTTTACGCGGTTGCGCTGACCGGCGCCAGACTGGGATGGCCGGCGTCGCGCTGCTGCAGGCGGAAGAACGAGGCGTATCGCCCGCCGCGCCGCAGCAAATCGTCATGCTGGCCGCGCTCGACGATCTCGCCGCCCTCGACCACCAGGATGGCGTCGGCATGCATGATGGTGTGCAGGCGGTGGGCGATCACGATGGTGGTGCGGTTCTGACAGAGATGCTCGATGGCCTCCTGCACGGCTTTTTCGGATTCCGAATCCAGCGCCGCAGTGGCCTCGTCGAGCAGGATGATCGGCGCGTTCTTGAGCAGGGCCCGGGCGACGGCGATGCGCTGGCGCTGGCCGCCGGATAGCTGCGTGCCGTGCTCGCCGACAGGAGTGGCATAGCCGAGCGGAAAGCCCATGATGAAGTCATGCGCACAAGCCGCCTTCGCCGCCGCCACGATCTCGTCCTGCGTGGCGCCTTGCTTGCCGAAGGCAATGTTGGCGCCGATCGTGTCGCGGAACAAATAGACGTCCTGCCCGACATAGCCGGTCTGGGCTCGCAGCGAATGGCGCGACACGCCCGAGATGTTCTGGCCGTCGATCAGGATTTCGCCGTCTTTCACTTCGTAGAGCCGCAGCAGGAGCGCGAGCACCGTGGACTTGCCGCCGCCGGACGGGCCGACCAGCGCGGTGGTCTTGCCGGGCTCGGCGATGAAGCTCATGGCCTTCAGCACCGGTTCGTCCGGTCGGTAGGAGAAATTGACGTCGCGGAACTCGACCCGCGCGTTCGAGAGCTTGAGCGCCGGCTTGTCGTTGTCAGCGGGCTCGCTCGCCGGGCTGTCGACGATCTCGAGCAGCATGCGCGCGCCGACCAACTGGCTGTTGAGGTCGATATTGAGCCGCGCTAGGCGCTTGGCCGGCTCGGTCGCCAGCAGGAACGCCGTCATGAAGGAGAAAAACTGGCCGGGCGTAGCGCCGAGCGCGACCACGCTGTAGCCGCCATAGAGCAGGCAGCCGGCGACCGCAAAGCCGCCGAGCATTTCCATCAGCGGGTTGGAGCGATTGGAAACCCGCGCCATCTTGTTGGCGTTGCGCTCGACGATCGCGATATTCTCATCGATGCGCCGCTGCATGGTCTGTTCCAGCGTGAACGCCTTCACCGTGCGGATGCCCTGCAGCGATTCCTGCATGGTCTCCATGATGTCAGCGCTGCCGGTGAACTGGTTGTGGGCGAGGCCCTTGATGCGCTTCACCAGCTTGCGCAGAATCAGCATCGCCGGCGGCACCACCACAAGGCCGATAAACGACAGCACCGGATCCTGCGACACCATCACGCCGATCAGGCTGACCAATAGCAGCACGTCGCGTCCGACCGCATTGATCAACAGCGTCAGCACGTCGGTGATGGATTTGGCGCCCGATGTCAGCCGCGCCAGGAATTCGGACGAATGCCGCTCGGAATAGAATCCGATGCTTTCGCTCATCAGCTTGGCAAACAGCCGCCGCTGGTTGTTGGCGAGAATCGCGTTGCTGATCTTCGACAGGATCACGGTGTGGCCGTAGGTCGCCAGACCCTTGATGAACAGCAGCACCACCGTGACGCCCGAGAGAATGGCGATGCCAACGACGTTCTTGTCGATATAGGCCTGGTTGATCACCTGGCCCAGGATATAGGCGGAGCCCGCAGTGGCGCCGGCGGACACGCCCATCAGCGCGAACGCGGTCAGATAGCGCCGCCAATAGACAAAACCCTGTTCCATGACGAGGCGGCGAATCAGGATCGCCGCGCCATAGGGGTCGTCGGTAATTTTTCTGGTGGGTTTGCTTGGAAGTTCGGTCATCCGCGTTCCATTGACGGCGCCTGATAGCCCGGCGCGTCAGGGCTGCTGCGGTGACTCCTTGCCTGCTTGGCGGGGCTTTTTCAAGCCAAATAAGCGCTTGATTTCAGGCCGATTCCGCGTGCTGCGGAAGGCCGCCGCGCTCGCGGAACAGCTTCTCTTCCCAGGCCAGCGCGTGGGTGGCGATGATCTCGAGATTGTCGTATTGCGGCGTCCAGTCCAGCGTCGCATGGATGCGGCTGACATCGGCGACCATGGTCATGATGTCGCCGGGGCGGCGCGGCGCATATGATACCGCGAAATTGCGCATGGAGACGCGGCGGACGGCTTCGATGGTCTCCAGCACCGAATAGCCGCGGCCGTAACCGCAGTTCAACGTGATCGAGCTTCCGCCGCCGCGCAAATAGGCCAGCGCTGCGCGATGGGCCTGCGCGAGATCGCTGACATGGATGAAGTCGCGGATGCAGCTTCCGTCCGGCGTCGGGTAATCGGTTCCGAACACGTCGATCTTTGCGCGCTGGCCGGTAGCGGCTTCGACCGCGATCTTGAGCAGATGGGTCGCGCCGACGGTGGCGAGGCCGCAGCGGCCTTTCGTATCGGCGCCGGCGACGTTGAAATAGCGCAGCACGACATAGTTCATGCCGTGAGCGGAAGCTGTATCGTGCAGCATGATTTCGGTCATCAGCTTGGAAGAGCCGTAGGGCGAGGCCGGCCGCGTCGGCGCATGTTCCGGCACCGGCACCTGGTCCGGATTGCCGTAGACGGCGGCGGTCGACGAAAAGATGAAGCGGTTAACGCCGCCCTTGACCGCGGCATTCAGCAGGCTGCGGGTCGTCATGGTATTGTTGCGGTAATAGCCGAGCGGATCGCGCACGGAATCCGGCACCACGACGGAGCCGGCGAAATGAATGATGCTCTCGATGCCGTGCTGGGCGATCACGCCTTCGACGAGGTTCTCATCGCCGGCGTCGCCGATGAACAAGGGCACGCTTTCCGGCAGGAAGGCGGTGAATCCGGTGGAAAGATTGTCGATCACGACGACGCTTTCGCCGGCGTCCGCCAGCGCATGAACCATGTGACTTCCGATATAGCCGGCGCCACCGGTGACGAGCACGGTCATGACTTCACCTCTCCGATTATTAGGGGCGATGCTAGCGGGGCTGCGGTGAAGAGTGGGTTTCGGCGCCGCCGAACTGGCCACTATGCTTAATGTTGCGTATAGGAACGGGCCGAAACGGAGCCGGGCGTGCCGATCGAGAACAATTTGGCCAGTGATCTGCAACTGATCGTGCCGAATCTGCACAGGCGCTATTCGGGGGTCACGGCGACCAACCGCATGGTGGCGCCGAGGCTTGCCACGATGTACCGCGCGGCGTGGCTCGGGCCCCACGCGCCCGACGGCATCGCGCGGATGGGATTTGCGGATCTTCTGAAATTTTGGCGCCACCGCACGCCGCTGATCTGGCACGCGCGGCGCAATGACGAGATGATCGTAGGGTTATTGCTGCGCGCGTCCGGCTGGCCGCTGAAGCTCGTCTTCACTTCGGCCGCACAGCGGCATCACAAGCGGCTGACGCGCTGGCTGATACGGCAGATGGATGCCGTGATCGCCACGTCCGAACTGTCGGCGTCGTTTCTCAAGCGCGAGGCGACGATCGTGATGCATGGCGTCGATACCGACAGCTATGCACCGCCGACCGACCGCGCGGCGGCGTTTGCGGAAGCCAAGCTGCCGGGGCGCTACGCGATCGGCTGCTTCGGCCGGGTGCGCGCGCAAAAGGGTACGGACGTCTTCGTCGAGGCGATGTGCCGGTTGCTGCCGCGCTATCCTGATTTCACGGCCGTCATCGTCGGCGCGGTCGTGCCGGAGCAGCAGGGTTTTGCCAGTGGCTTGAGAAAACAGATCGAAGCGGCCGGGCTGCAATCGCGCATCGTCATCACGGGCGAGCTCGCGATTGAAGAGGTACAGCGCTGGTATCAGCGGCTGACGATTTACGCCTTCACCTCACGCAACGAAGGCTTTGGCCTGACGCTGATCGAGGCGATGTCCTCAGGGGCGGCGCTGGTGGCGTCGCGCGCGGGCGCCGCTGAATTCGTGGTCGAGGATGGCGTTACCGGCGCGCTGACGCCGCCGGGCGACGTCGATGCGCTGGTCGCCGCACTGGAACCGCTGATGCGCGATCCGGTCTCGGCGCGTGCGATGGGCGAACGTGCGCGTGCGCGCGTGCTGCAAAAGTTCAGTCTCGATGCCGAGGCGAATGCGATCGCAGCGGTCTATCGAACGCTCGGCTGACTGACCAGCAGGCGATGCGCGACATCGGCCACGTAGGCGGGGTCGATGTCGCGCATGCAGCGATGGTCGTTCATGGTGCAAACGGTGCGTTGGCAGGGCTGGCAGGGCAACGCGGCCTTGGTCTGAACGACCGTGGCCGCGAGACCGTTCAGCGGCGCCCACAGATAGGGACTGGTGGGGCCGAAAATGCCCACGGTCGGCGTGCCGATCGCCGCCGCGATATGCATCAGGCCGGAATCGTTCGAGATGGCGACGCCGGCCGCCGCCATCGCCAGGATGCCGTTGCGCAGGTCGGTGCCGGTGAGGTCGCGGGCCTTGCCGCCGGTGGCGGCGACAACCTCCAGCGCCAGCGCCTTCTCGCCGGGGCCGCCGACCACCCAGACGTCGAGCCCGCGCTCGACCAGGAGCCGCG
>NZ_LLXX01000176.1 GCF_001440405.1 Bradyrhizobium valentinum | reverse complement strand
CCGTCCCCGCCGATGTGTTCGAGCTCGCGGGCCGGCTTGCGCTGGCGAGCCATCACCCCGTCGCCTCGGCGCTGGCGCGCGCGGCCGGCGCGAAATCGCCGCTGCCCGGGATCACGGAACAGCCGGGGCAGGGCGTTCGCGGCGTTCTTAAAGGTGAAGAGGTGAGGCTTGGAAGTCCAACTTTCTGCAAGGCCGATGATCTCGCGAACGAAGTCCTGAGCCGCGATCCCGAGGTTTCCGTCGTTGCCTTCGCGCGTGGTGAAAAACGTTATGTGTTCGCGGTCTGCCAGAGCCTGCGGCCGGACGCGCGCGCGGTCATCGCGGCGCTGCAGAAGCGTGGCGTGGCGGTAGAAATTGTTTCCGGTGACCGCGAGCCGGCGGTGCGCGCCGCGGCTGAGATGCTTCAAATCCCCGAATGGCGCGCCGGCGTCACGCCCGCCGACAAGATCGCCCGGATCGGGGAACTGAAGCGGCAGGGTTTTAAAGTCATGATGGTCGGCGATGGGCTCAACGATGCGCCGTCGCTGGCGGCGGCGCATGTCTCGATGTCGCCGATCTCGGCGGCGCATTTGAGCCAGGCGACGGCCGATCTCGTCTTCCTCGGCAACCGCCTCGCGCCGGTGATTGCCGCGGTAGACCATTCGCGGAAAGCGTTGCGCCTGATGCGGCAGAACCTCTATCTCGCGGTCGGCTACAATTGCCTCGCCGTGCCGATCGCCATTCTGGGCTTCGTGACGCCTCTGATCGCGGCCGCCGCGATGTCGGGCTCCTCGATCCTGGTGATGCTGAATGCGCTGCGTGCGCGACCTCTCCCGCTGGAGAATCTGTGATGGAGGTGATCCTGTTCCTGGTGCCGCTGGCGCTCTTGCTCGGCCTGTTCGGGCTGCTCGGATTTCTGTGGTCCCTCAAGAACGGCCAATATGACGATCTCGAGGGAGCCGCCTGGCGCGCGATTTCTGACGACGACGAAACGCAGGCTCCACGCCGCGTCGAGCTGAGGTCGGAATCGCGACCGTAATGCCTCGTCGTTGCGCGTCCCGGGATGCTTCCAATTTTGATCTGACGCAATACGGTCGGCTATTCGCCCCGCATACTTGACGTGCTCAAACCGTACCAGGAGGGTACTATGGCATCGGCTATAAGAAAGGAATCGATCGGAGGTAGGCTCATGGGCAGGTTTTCGGAGTGGCTCGGCCGGCTCCGTGATACCGCCGACCTCCGCGCCCTTGGAGCCGCCGAGCTCGATTGCATCGCGCGCGACCTTCGCGTCTCACCGACCGAGCTCGAAACCCTCACTTACCGTGGGCGGCGCGGCGCTGATGAGCTGTCGGGACTACTCAAGGCGCTCGGCATCGACGAGACGGCCATTGCGCGCAAGGAGCCGGGCGTGCTGCGCGACATGACGCTGGTGTGTGCACTGTGCGCCGAAAAGACCCGATGCAACCGCGAGATAGAGGCGGAAACAACGGCGCAGCACCTTCATGAATACTGCGCCAACAGCTACACGATCGATGCGCTGCGGACGAAGCCAAAGCCAGATGCGATGGATCTCGTTCGTGGTCCGAGCTGCTGCTGACAAGCTACAAATGGTCTAAGGGCCTCTCGGTCTTTAAACCGCGCGACTGTGCACGCCTGTTGACCGCGAAAGGTGAGCATCAAACGCTGAGGCAACGCTACGCACCAAGAATTCCGATCCTTCGCTGACGGTTAGCCGACCTTGAGACATTGTCGCGACTCCGTCGGCTAAAAGCCGGTCGATTCGGGCGCGATCGACGACTGCTGTCCGTGGATCCCGACGATGGATGCGGGATATCTGCTCCAGGTCAACGGTCAAATCGCACATGATCCGCTCGATGATATCAGCGCGGAAAAGGTCATCCTCGGTGAAAGCATAACCCTTCACCGTGGCTAGCCGGCTCTCCGCGATGCGGTTCAGGTAGTCGCGGATGGCCACTACGTTCTGGACAAAGCCGTGTGGCATCCGACCGATCGCGCTCGCCCCGTGGCCGATGAGTGTGTCAGCGCCGTCATCGGTGTAGCCCTGGAAATTGCGCCGCAATCGGCCATCGCTGCGCCGTCGCGAGCGCATCGTCTGGGAGCGCGAAGTGATCCAACCCGATGCGCACATACCCGCGTCCTGAGGGGCCCCTGCGATGGTCTCGGACTGAACGTGTCGCTCGACACTGTCAGGTAAGCTCTCCTCCGCGATCTTGCGCTGATGCTTCTTGAATGAGGGGACGTGCGCGTAGCCGAACACCGAAAGCCGGTCGGGGCGCAATTCGACGCACTTGGCAATGCTGTCTAGACAAGAGCTTACCGTCTGAAAAGGAAGACCATAGAGAAGGTCGAAGTTGATCCCCCGCACACCTGCCCGGCTGCCGTCTGCTCGAAGCTTTGCAATCTATTTATTGTGCGCTGCACTCTTGGGTCGAAGCTCTGGACTCCGAGGCTCGCGCGGGTGACCCCGCAGTATTCTAAAGCCTGCGTCAGGTTGTTGGTCAGAGTTCGCGGATCGACCTCAACGGCAATCTCGGCATCCGGAACCACGAAAAAGATACAACGCAAGGCGTAAGCGAGATCGACGAGCAGTTGCGGAGCCATGATGGTCGGAGTGCCCCGCCGAAGTGCAGATGCGCGACCGGCAGGCTTTTCTCTATCGTGTCCGCGACTAGTTGCGCCTCCCGACGCAAAGCTGCGACGAACGCGGCGATCGGCTCCTCGTGCTCGGCCACCGATGTATGGCATCCCGCAGTACCAGCACATTGAGCGACGGGTCGGTGGGCCGAAACCGATCTGAGCCAATGCCGATACACCTTCTCGCCGATTGCAGAAGAGAAGTGCGGGGCTGTTGGATAGCTGGTGTACCGTGGGAGCTTGTCTTGCCCGTAGATGTCAGCCAAATCCGATCGCATATTCGAGTTCCCCCCATTCCTAGCCACATAACAGCCTAGCGCCAACTGGACTTTGCGCTGGGTCAGGGAGTATGACCGGCGAGATCAGCGATTCAAAGCCAATGGGCTTGATCGTCAAGGTTGTCGTTGGTAGTGTTCTAAATCACCGGGAAACTATCAATTTGGGAATGTTTTTCGATGGCTCCCCCGACAGTCTGCTGCATTGTCGCATCCCGGATACAAAAATCCGGATACGGAGCAGCGTGCACTTCTAATCGGATTGGACGCTACCGAAAGAACTATTGAAGGTGATCACTCCTTTCAGCGAGTAGGGAACTGCACTTTTCAGCGTCGCTACGCTCTGGCGCAAGCCCTGCTTCCTGCTCACCGTGAACGTTACCGCTGCGTCTGGCGCAGGAGGAAGTGGACTAAATCTCAGCGACCGCAACGCCGCTGGTCGCCGAGAACATCGCCATGCATCCGATGATTGGCGCCGACATGGCGTTCGGCGTCTCCGAAAATGCGCGCGTATAGTTCATAGGCGTTCCAATTTGCATTCACGCGGAGGATAGGCAGATGCGTGGAAACTTGACGACCGAAAAAGCCCGACGCACTTTGCAAGGGGGAAGCAAGAGGTGCGTCGGGCTGCAACCTGGAGGTTGCGGGCATCGGCACGGGTGAACGTCCGTGTCCACGCCCAACATCATCTTTGCAAATGACGTGCCGCTCGAAGGCTGTCGATGATGTGCGTCTAGTCGGCCCGGGGCACGGCCGCGCGATATTCTTTGATTGAGAATAGTGTCGCAATTACCACGTTGCCGAGTGAGACTTTGTCGGCCATCAAACAATCATGGGCCATGATGAGCCGGGTGCCTCGCCGTTTGCGAGCCGTGTCCGTGCAAGCCTCGATGATTACCTTCGCACCAGCCGTCGGCCAACGCGCCCCCTCAGCGGTCTTTCGCGATTGAAGCCCTAAACGCGCAATTGTGAGATTTCCGCGGCGTGCCCTGGCTGATCCTTAAAAGCAGCGCAAGCCCGCAGCGGGCCTTGCAGGTGGGAAAAGGGCCGAGGCCGCGCAAAAAAGTCGGCCACCGCGAGGTCTTGATAGAATAGATTGCTATGAGGCCAGAGCTTACGCTGGGTCATCAGAGCGTCCGGCGCGAACGACGCGATTTAGATCAAGGCCGCTGAACGCATGTCTTTATGTATCAACAGTATAGATGCATCCCATCAAAACAATCGATTTCACCAATTTTACGGAATGCTGCATAGAAAAAGCGCATAGTCTGGTGCAAATGGCCGCACACACTCGGCGTCATTTCCGTCGTGGATGACGATCAGTCGGCGGGTGTAGCATTGACGGACAGCCTCTTTTCCGTGGGTCCATCTCAGAAGCATGATCTTGGTGACCGTCCTAAGATTACGTGAGGGAAGAACTAACGCCGTTGTCGAACTTCCCGCGCAGCGTTGGGCCGAATTCCCTGAATAGAGCAGAAGGAAGCGAAGCCAGATTTCATTTGGAACGGATATCGCCGTGGCTAAAGTTAACGGCGAATGCCCTCGCCGTAAATGAACCGTCGGCACCCTCCCTCTGCCGACGGAAGCTGGTGCGATGTGTAACAGCGTCGCTCCTCCCAGACTGACTTCCGCCCGGCCGCCGAAAGGGGGCCGGGCATTTTTTACTATGGCGAGTATGAGCGCCAGCTTGCAGATCTTGCATTTGATCTCACTCACGCCCATGAATTCAGGGGTTGGCCGCGTCCTCGCACCAATCCATCGCTAAATCAGAACGGCCCATCGGATTAGTTGATGTCTGTCACCGGCCTATTACTTCGCAACGATACTGCGACGGCAGAAAAGCGTTTAAGGACAGGCATGGCATTACCACTAAGTGCGTTGATTCAAATAGTTGTGGCCTCGTACAGCTGAAGTGGCGACCGGGTATTATTCTTTCCCGTCGAATTGCGAGCACACTGATCGATCATCGTGCGAGCGTACTCTGGTAGATGGCTGCGGGTGGCTTCTCACGCGCTCTACCCATCATTGCTGGGCGATCGATGTCGGTTAGCGCCTAGCTTTAAGCGCGAGGCCCACCGGTTTCGACGGCAGCCAGCAACAGGCGCCGCATCGGTCGCGCCGATCCGGGGCCTCAACCCGAACGAGTTTCTCGCTTCTTAGCTGCGCACGGGGTATTGCGAGCGAACACAGCCGTCCGGAACTGGAAATTCTCTCTCTCTCTCTCTCTCTCTCTCTCTCTCTCTCTCTCTCTCTCTGGAAAAACATCGCGGCCCGGGTCTGCAGTGCCAGACAAACCAGTGTGGGGCCAATATCTAGCCGAGAGGAATCTAACGTTGCCCTTCGGCCAATCGCCAGGTCGTTAGTCCTGGTTGGTTGACCTACACGACGTTAACACGCGACGAAGGCTCCGGGTGGAAACTTGAAATTCTGGGCGCTAGCGTCGAGTGGTAAATTCCTTCGCCGATCGCCGATATTCCCAGTTGGCGCGCTCAAGTTCGGGTCGATCAAACTCTTTCTGGGGATAGCCGACGCAGAGATAGCCGATGAACTTCCAGGACTCCGGCACTTCAAGAACCTCGTGGATGCGAGCCGGGTTAAGGATCGACACCCAGCCAAGTCCGATGCCGTCTGCACGTGCGGAGAGCCACATGCAGCAGATGGCGGCGGCGACGGAGTATTCGACCGCATCCGGCATGGTTGCACGCCCGAGGCGATGCCCCATATCGTTCGTCTTGTCCGCGAACACGGCCAGGTGACCCGGGGCCTCTTCGAGACCGGCGAGCTTGAGGCTCGCATACCGCGCCGCGCGTTCGCCTGAATAAGAATGCAACGCATCGGCGTTGCAGGCCCTGAAATCCTCGACCACGGCACTGCGCCTTGCGTTGTCTTCGACGATCACAAACCGCCAAGGCTGGCTCAGGCCGACCGACGGGGAAAGGCAGGCGATCTCAATCAGCCGCTCCATGGCGCCGCTCGGCAGAGGATCGGGACGAAAGCGCCGCACGTCGCGGCGCCACACGAAGAGCTCGCGCAGTTGCCGGCGAAAGGCTTCATCGAAAGCGACCATCAGGGTCCTGGTTCCGTGTGAAGGAGGGCAGCTGTCATCAGCAAAACCACGATCTCGCCAATCTGTTCGAACGCACCCAATATATCACCTGTCTGTCCGCCGACCTGCCTCGTGGCAAGCCACGCCAGTATCAACCCGGCCAGTGAGAGCAAAATCACTCCGATCAACGCCTTGCTCGGCCCGGAACCGAAAACGAGGCAAAGAGCCCCGAGAGCAAATGCAATGGCGGCGCTTCGCCCCGGCGGCCGTCCGGCTCGGGCCGAAAGCCCATCCGATCGCGCCGGCGGAATCAGCCACATGAAGGCGGGCATGCCGGCGCGCGCCGCCGCATGTGCAACCGAAAGCGCGGCCGCGATCGACATTGGCTCGGCGATCGTTTCGAGCGCGCTCCATCGCAAGATGAGCGATGCGATAAGCGCGCACGCGCCGTAAGTACCGATCCGGCTGTCGCGCATGATCTCGAGCTTCCGCTCGCGCGTCCGGCCGCCGCCGAGCCCGTCGGCGGTATCGGCAAGGCCGTCCTCGTGCATCGCGCCGGTGACGAGAACCGTGGCCGCTAGCGCCAACATGGCTGCAGGGCTTGGCGTCAAGCCCACCTCGCGTGCGATCCAGTAGACCGCCGCACCGGCAAAGCCAACCAGCAATCCTGCCACTGGCAACGCCCAGCTCGCGCGGGCAACATCGCCATCGCTGACCGGCGTCGCCGGCCCGAGAGGCAGAAGCGTGGAGAGCGAAATGGCGATTCTCAGGTCAGTGACGATGCCCCTGAGAAGCTCGAAATGATGCATGTTTCTTCATCCCGCGAACCGTCAACTCGCTCGCGCTCACCCGACGACGCGTCGCAATTCCGCCAAGCGCGGCATTACTTCAGCTTCATCGGCAATCCTGCCACGACGAATTCGACCTCGTCCGCAACGGAGGCAATCGTCTGGTTCAGGATACCCGCCGCGTCCCGAAATGCGCGCGCCAGCGCATTATCCGGCACGATACCGAGCCCGACCTCGTTCGTGACCATGATGACCGGGCTGCGCTGGCGCGCAAGCGCGTCAGCGAGCAGCGAAGCCTCATGCGACCAGTTGCGTTCCGCGTGGAGCAGGTTCGACAGCCACAGCGTGAGGCAATCGACCAGCCTTGCGCCACCGCCATCGGTTTCGATCAAGGCCTGCACGAGATCGAGCGGAACCTCGCGCTCGATCCAGTCCTTTCCTCGCCGCGCGCGATGCTTCGCTATTCGCTCGCCCATTTCCTCATCGAGCGCCTCTGCCGTGGCGATATAGATGGGCTGTTCCGGAAAAGCGCGGGTGCGGACTTCTGCGCGTAGGCTTTTGCCGGATCGGGTGCCGCCCGTGATGAGTATGATGGCCATGACGTCCTCCGCTTAAGGCCAGCACTAATCACCAATTTTCGACAAAGACAAAGGGTGAAATCAGGCGATATGGGGCTTGCCTTGATACCGAATTCTTGTGACATCAGGGCCAGGCACGACGGGAGATGATGCGTGGGCTTTGCGGGAGCGATGGCGGTGGCGATGACCGTGGACGCCCTGTTGGGCTGGCCCAACGCGCTGTTCGCCCGCATTGGTCATCCCGTCACCTGGCTCGGGAGGCTGGTCAACATTCTCGACATCAGCTTCAACCGGCCCATCGATCCGCCTGGAGTCAGGCGGATCGCTGGCGCAGCCGTGGCGCTTTTCGTGATTGGGCTTTCGGCCGGCATCGGATGGTCAGTTCAAGCCGCGCTCACCTTTGAATGGAGCCGCATCGTCCTGCTGGGAATCCTGGTATGGCCCTTGGTCGCACTTCGTTCGCTTTATGATTATGTGGCCGCCGTTGCGCATCCCCTGCAATCCGGTGATATCGCAACCGCACGTGCCGCGGTCGCGCACATCGTGGGACGCGACCCCGCAGCTCTCGATGAGGCAGGTATTGCGCGCGCGGCCATCGAGAGTCTGGCCGAGAACGCCTCCGACGGCATCGTCGCGCCGGTGTTCTGGGGGGCGTTGTTCGGGCTTCCGGGCATCATCGGCTACAAGGCGATCAATACGCTCGATTCCATGATCGGCCATCGCACGGAGCGGCACGGATCTTTCGGTTGGGCTGCCGCGCGCATCGACGATCTCGCAAATTTGATACCTGCACGTCTCACCGGTTGTCTGTTCATGCTGGTTGCCGGGCGGCCTTCGGATGCCATGTCGTGCATGGTGAGGGATGCGAGCCGCCACCGCTCGATCAATGCCGGCTGGCCGGAAGCAGCCATGGCCGGCGCGCTCGGCGTGCGGCTCAGCGGGCCGCGCATCTATCACGGAAGTACCGCCGACGAACCCTGGCTCAACGAGGGCGCGCGCGATCCGCTTGCCGCTGACATATGGCAAGGGCTGAAGCTCTACGTCCGCGCCATGGTCCTGTTGGCCGGCGCGCTTGCGATGATGGCTCTCGCATAACGGAGAAGGCTATGCTCGAGCATGGTGGCAATCTCGATCTCGCCGTTCAGCGCTTCGGCGGGCGTGCGCAGGACTGGATCGATCTCTCAACCGGGATCAATCGGCAGCCCTATCCGGTGAGCGAGATTGAGCCAAGGCATTGGAGCGCGCTGCCCTCCCGATCCGACATCGAGTCCCTCCATCAGGCTGCTCATCAGGCCTATGCCACCAAGGCGCCAATCGTGGCGCTTGGTGGCGCACAAGCGGCCATCCAATTGTTGCCGAATCTTTCATCGTGCGGCAGGGCGCGGATTCTTGCGCCCACCTATAACGAGTACGCAGCAGTTCTTGCGGCCGCAGCCTGGGACGTGGCAGAGGTTTTTGATCTCGAAGGGTTGGTGGGTGCCGATCTCGCCGTGGTCGTCAATCCCAACAATCCAGACGGCCAGCGCCATGATCCGAACGAACTGCTCGCGCTGTTGCCGCGCGTCGGTCGACTCGTGGTCGACGAGAGCTTCGGCGATGCCGTCCCCGACCTGTCGCTGGCACCGGAGGCGAAACGGCCGGGGCTGTTGATCCTGCGCTCGTTCGGAAAATTTTACGGGCTTGCGGGACTACGGCTCGGCTTCGCGCTCGGCAGCGAGGCCGATGTCGCGGCGCTGGCGGCGATGGCAGGCCCATGGCCGATTTCGGCTGCTGCGATTGCGATCGGACGGCGCGCCTTGCTTGATCGCGATTGGACGAAGGCGACCTCCATGCGGCTGGCACACGACGGCGTCCGGCTGGACGCCGAAGTGCGATCGCAGGACTGGCAACTGGTCGGTGGCACGCCGCTGTTCCGGCTCTATGAGGCCGGCGACGCGCGTGCCGCGCAGGAGCGGCTCGCACGGGGCCAGATCTGGTCGCGTGTATTTGGGCAAAGACCGGGATGGCTGCGGCTGGGATTGCCGGGTAACGAGACCGAATGGGCGCGGTTTGCTGCCGCGCTCTCGCGTTGATCACCAACCTCAGCGCGCAAGCGCAAGCAGCCCTTCGACGTCGAGATGGGCGTCGACATGATCGGCTAGCGCGTCGAGTGCGCTCTCCACTCTGGCGCGGTACTGCTGGTCCGTAGCCGGAATGTCCAGTCGTGCGAGAAATGAGCCGCGGAAACCATCGGAAGCAAACAGGCCGTGCAGATAGCTGCCGTACACGCGTCCGTCGCTGGAAACTGCGCCTTCCAGTGCGCCATCAGATGAGGCAAATGGCCGTGCTCGATCCGGCCCGTCGGTGTGCCCGATGTGAATCTCATAGGCCTCGATCGGCCGGTTCGTCGCGGCGTGAACCGCCGTGACGCGCGTAAGAGTCTTTTGTGGCGTCATCACCGTCGTTACGTCCAGGAGTCCGAGGCCGGGCGTTTCTCCCGCCGGTCCCTCGATACCTTCCGGATCCTGCACACTGCGCCCGAGCATCTGGTAACCGCCGCAGAGTCCGAGCACATGGCCGCCGCGACGATGGTGAGCAAGTAGATCAATGTCCCAGCCCTGGGCGCGCAGGAAGGCGAGGTCGCCACGTGTCGACTTCGAGCCGGGAACGATGACGAGCTTTGCATCGCCAGGGATCGCCTCTCCAGGCCCGACCATCACAAGATCGACGCAGGGTTCGAGCTTCAGCGGATCGAGGTCGTCAAAGTTCGCGATCCGCGAAAGCGCGAGAAAGGCGATTTTGCATTGCGCCGCCTTGCGCGCACCGGCAAGCCCCAGGGCATCTTCGGCCGGAAGCTCGTTGGCGCGGGCGAAGTAGGGCAGGACCCCAAAACCCCGCCAGGATGTGCGGGTTTCGATCAGCCGATAGCCATCGTCAAACAGGGAGGGATCACCGCGAAATTTGTTGATGACAAAACCGCGGATCATGGCGGCATCCTCGGGATCGAGCACGGTCTTGATGCCGACGAGCTGCGCAATGACGCCGCCGCGGTCAATGTCGCCGATCAGCACGACCGGGACCTCGGCCCTCCGGGCAAAGCCCATGTTGGCGATATCAGCGCTCCGCAAATTGACTTCGGCGGGGCTGCCGGCGCCCTCGACCAGAACTAGATCGGCGCGATCCTTCAGCCGGGCGAAACTCTCGAGAACCGGCGCCATCAACGAGGGTTTCATCGCGGCATATTCGCGTGCGCGCACCGTCGCCACGAGGCGCCCCTGCACGATGATCTGGGCGCCGATATCGGTTTCCGGCTTCAGCAAGACGGGATTCATGTCCGTGTGCGGCTCGACGCCTGCGGCTTGCGCCTGCAATGCCTGTGCGCGTCCGATCTCGCCGCCGTCGATAGTCACGGCCGCGTTGTTTGACATGTTCTGCGGCTTGAAGGGAAGTACCCGATGTCCGCGGCGGGTCGCGGCGCGAGCAAGGGCGGCCACGATGAGCGACTTGCCGACGTCGGAGCCGGCTCCCTGGATCATCAATGCGCGCGCCATGGAATCGGATTCTCGCTTGCTTCGTCAGAACTCGATGCCGGGCTGCGCCTTGATTCCGGATCGGAAGGGATGCTTCACGAGCGTCATCTCCGTGACGAGGTCGGCGGCGTCGATCAATTCCTGCTTGGCATTGCGCCCGGTGAGGACGACGTGCGTCATCGGCGGCTTTGAATTCTTGAGAAATTCAACGATTTCTCCGATCTCCAGATAGTCGTAGCGAAGCGCAATGTTGATCTCGTCGAGAACGACCATGCGCAAGGCGTGATCGGCGATCAGCTGTTTGGCCTTCTCCCATGCGGCGCGGGCGGCAGCGACGTCGCGGGAGCGGTCCTGGGTTTCCCAGGTAAAGCCTTCACCCATCGCATGGAACTGGCACAGTTCACCAAAATGTCCGGTCAGGAGACGGCGCTCGCCGGTATCCCACGCACCCTTGATGAATTGCACGACAGCGCAGGGAAAGCCATGCGCGACGCACCGCATGATCATGCCGAAGGCCGAGGAAGATTTTCCCTTGCCTGCGCCGGTGTGGACGATGATGAGTCCCTTCTCTCCACTCTTGGTGGCCATCATCCGGTCGCGGGCGGCCTTCTTCTTCGCCATTTTGGCAGCATGGCGGGTATCGAGCGAGGCCTCGGCGACGACAGCTTCCTCCTCAGCGGCATCCGGTTCGGAAATCATCTGCACGTTCCTTTGGCTTGACAAGTTGCACGCTTGAGCAAATGGTGAGGCAGCGTTGGTTCCTGTCCTACGACAGGCGAAGAGGGAATGCGATAGGGCTCTTGCCTCGAAGCTTGAGCCTGAAAAGCAGCCGCCCCCGCGACCGTGACCGGAGAGATCTCCAAGAACCACTGGCCCGTTTGGGTTGGGAAGGTGGAGATCAAAGGGAAACCTGCTCCGCAAGCCGGGAGACCTGCCAGCGCACAGATTGACCACCGGCGGACGGGGTGTTCCGCGACGGGGAGCGAACCCTCGCGTCTCTGGGTTCGTGTGCCTCATCGCCTCCGTCAAAAATTTTTTGAAGAAGGGGCGATGACCGTTACGTTGCATGTCTGCATCACCTGCCGTGCCGGCCAAACGCTGATGGAAGGCGAAACCGCGCCAGGCGCGCGTCTGCACAGCGCCATCCTCGCGGCTGGCGTGCCGGAAGGCGTCAACGTCGTTCCGGTCGAGTGTC
This sequence comes from Bradyrhizobium valentinum, assembly GCF_001440405.1. Lineage (GTDB taxonomy): Bacteria > Pseudomonadota > Alphaproteobacteria > Rhizobiales > Xanthobacteraceae > Bradyrhizobium > Bradyrhizobium valentinum. Next base: position 44,761 of record NZ_LLXX01000176.1, on the reverse strand, counting down.
TATCCGCCTGCAGCCAAGGCTGCTCGATTGCGCTCTCCGGTCCCCGGCGCTGGTCCTATGTGTACGGCCGCTTGTCAGACGCAAGCGCGCCGGACGTTGTTGCTGGCGCCGCGGCCTATGCGGCGGCGCCCGACGGCATCGTGCCATGGCGCAGCCGGCCGGAGATCTTCCGCAAGCAGTCGCTTGCGCGCATTCCACCCATCGCCGTCGTGGCGGAGGCCGCAGAATGAAAACGCTTGCCAAGATCCCGGTGACCGTTGTCACCGGCTTTCTCGGATCGGGCAAGACGACGCTGATCCAGCACCTGATCACCAACGCGAACGGCAGGAAGCTTGCGGTGCTCGTCAACGAGTTCGGCAGCGAAGGCGTGGATGGAGAGATCCTGAAATCCTGCGCGGACGCCAACTGTCCTGCAGAGAACATCGTAGAGCTCGCCAATGGCTGCATCTGCTGCACAGTCGCCGACGATTTCATTCCCGCCATCGAGCAGTTGCTCTCTCGACGCGTGAAGCCCGACCATATCCTGATCGAGACATCGGGATTGGCATTGCCGAAGCCACTGCTCAAGGCATTCGACTGGCCCGAAATCCGCTCGCGGATCACGGTCGACGGCGTGATCGCGCTAGCGGACGCGGAGGCCGTGGCGGCCGGCCGCTTCGCACCCGATCCTGTCGCGGTCGAAGCCCAGCGTGCGGCCGATGAAAACCTCGACCATGAAACGCCGCTTTCGGAAGTATTCGAGGATCAGATCGCTTGCGCGGACATCGTGCTGCTCACCAAGGCGGACCTTGTCGGCGCGGAAGGACTTGAAGCGGCCAAGGCGGCAATCGCGGCCGAGATGCCGCGTCGCGTGCTGCTGATGCTGCCGGTCGTCGACGGCGCGGTCGATGCCCGTGTGATCCTTGGTCTCGAAGCAGCGGCAGAAGACGATCTCGCCGCGCGCCCCTCGCACCACGACGGCGAGGAAGAGCACGAACACAACGATTTTGCCTCCGTTGTAGTCGAGTTCCCGGAAGTCGCGAATATCGATGCGCTGGTCGCATCGATCCAGCGGCTTGCGCGCGAACAGAACGTGCTGCGCGCCAAGGGATATATTGCGGTCGCGGGCAAGCCGATGCGATTGCTGCTGCAATCGGTCGGGGAGCGAGTACGACATCAGTTCGATATGCCCTGGGGCACGCGGCCAAGGCGGTCTAAGCTGGTTATGATCGGTGAACACGACGATATCGACGAGGCTGCCATTAGGGCGGGACTTGGTGTCTGATGCACGTCGTCTTTCGCGAGAGCCGCGGTCTTGAGGAGACCGCGATCCCTAAGGATCTCGGCCAGGGTCCGGCCGACCTTGTGGTGCTCTCGTTTTCGGACAGCGATCTCGCCACGTTCGCTTCCGGCTGGCGGCGGGGCCGCGCCAGTCTGCCGTCGCTCAGGCTCGCGAACCTGGCAGAGCTGCGTCATCCGCTCTCGGTCGACACCTATATCGAGCGTACGCTGTCGCAGGCGCGGGGCGTGCTGGTGCGCCTGATCGGCGGCGAATCCTACTGGCCATACGGACTGGCCGCCTTGCATCAATTGGCCAAACAGCGCGACATCGCGCTTGCGGTGCTTCCGGCTGATGGTCGTGACGATCCGCGCCTGGATGCACTCTCGACATTGCCCGGCTCGACGCTCGGACGGCTGAAGGCGCTGTGCGACAAGGGCGGAACAATAGCGGCGCAGGCTGCAATCGCCCAACTCGCACTGGCGTCGGGTCTCTATGCGGGGCCGGTCGTCGGTGAAATCGAAATTCCCGAGATCGGATTCTACGATCCGGGTCGCGGTGCAATCGCGGCGCTGCCAAATCCGGATCAGCGGCCGCGCGCGTTGGTGATCTTCTATCGTTCCTATCTCACCGCGGCAGATACTGCCCCGGTCGACGCGCTGATCACAGCATTGCGGCAAAAAGGTTTTGATGCCTATGGTGTATTCATCACTTCTCTGAAGGCTGCTGGTGTGGCGGATTGGATGAGGGGGCATTTCGAGCAATGCGCTCCGGCGGCGATCGTCAATGCGACCGCCTTCTCTGCGGTCGCCGATGACGGCACGACGCCTTTCGATGCCGCATCCTGTCCGATATTCCAGGTCGCATTGTCGACAGCCCGGCGCGATGATTGGGCGGAATCGCTTCGCGGGCTCTCGCCAGGTGATCTGGCAATGCACGTGGTGTTGCCTGAGGTTGACGGCCGGCTGTTTGCGGGTGTCGTCAGCTTCAAGTCGCCGGGGGAGAGCGATCCCGATCTGCAATTCGCGCACCTGGCGCACAGGCCTGACGACGAACGCGTATGCGCTGTCGTCGAGCGGGTGGCCGCCTGGCACAGGCTTGTCAACCGCCCGGCAGGCGAGAAGCGGCTGGCGATGGTGCTCTCGAACTATCCGGGCCGTCCGCACCAGCTCGCGCATGCGGTCGGGCTCGACGCGCTCGCTTCGGTCGAAACGCTGCTGTCCGATCTCCACGCTGCCGGTTTCGACGTGAAAGCGGCAGAAGCGCTCGGTGAAACTCTCCTACGGGAAGCATTGACCTGGAGCGTTGCCGATTATCGCACGGAGCTGGCCAGGCTGCCGCGCCGGCTGCAGGACGATCTCGCGAGTGCCTGGGGCGCGCCGGAAGATGATCCAGCCTGTCGCGGCGGCGAATTTCGTTTCGCCGCGATCCGGCGCCGGAAGATGACTATCGCCGTCCAGCCGGAACGCGGCGATATCGGCAATCGCGATGCCGAGTATCACGATCTCTCGCGCACGCCGCGCCACGCCTACGTTGCATTTTATCTCTGGCTGAGGCGCGAGGGCATTGATGCCATCATCCATATGGGGGCTCACGGAACGTTGGAATGGCTGCCCGGCAAGTCCGTCGCGCTGTCGGCTGCCTGCTGGCCGGAAGCGCTGATTGGCGACGTGCCGGTGATCTATCCCTTCATCGTCAACGACCCCGGCGAAGCGGCACAGGCCAAGCGCCGTATCGGCGCGGTCACGATCGGCCATTTGCCGCCGCCGCTGGCGCGGGCCGCTTTGCCCGAAGGCCTGCGCCGGCTCGAGCAACTGCTCGATGAATATTCGACCGCCGATGGTCTCGATCCCGCGCGTCGGCAGCGACTGATCGCAGCAATCCGCGATGAAGCGCGTGCCGCGGGCATGGAAGATGATCTCGGCCTTGGCGCGTCGGCTGCGCCGGCCGAGGCTATTCCTCGGATCGATCGCTTCGTCTGCGATCTGAAGGCAAGCCAGTTCGGCGAGGGCCTGCATGTGTTCGGCCGCGGGGCTTGCGGCGAGGCGGAGAAGGACGCGCTGCTCGGCGCGCTCTCCGGCAGGCGCGTTCCGCCGGGGCCTGCCGGCTCGCCCTATCGCGGGCGCCGCGATGTGCTGCCCACCGGACGCAATCTGTTCGCCGTCGATCCCCGCGCGGTGCCGACGCCGTCGGCGCATGCGCAAGGGATCAAGCTTGCCGAGGAATTGCTGCGGCGTCACCTGCAGGATCACGGCGACTGGCCGAAGGGGCTCGTGGTTGATCTCTGGGGATCATCGACCATGCGAACCGCAGGTGAGGATTTCGCGATGGCCCTGCATCTTGCAGGTATCGCGCCGCGGTGGGACCATGCTTCGGGGCGGGTGACGGGTTACGACATCATCATGCCGGCGGCGCTCGGCCGCCCGCGTATCGACGTGACGCTTCGCGTGTCAGGGCTGTTTCGCGACGTCTTTTCAGGTCTTGCACAATTGTTTGAGGCGGCAACCGAAGCCCTCTCCGAACGGGACGAGGAGGGCGAGGACAATCCTTACCGTCATTGCGCGGCGCGCGTGTTCGGACCGCGGCCCGGGCAGTATGGCGTCGGTATGGCATCGATGCCGGATGTCCTCACGGAGGAGTCGCGCGAGGCGGCCGGTGAAGCCTGGCTTTCGGCTTCGTCCTGGGCGATCGCGTCCGACGGCACGATGCGGCCTGACCGCGCGGGTATCGAGGCGAGGCTCGTCGCCGCCGATGCCTTCGTCCATGCGCAGGACCTGCCGGAAACGGACCTGCTGTTGGCCGCAGATTATGCCGTGCATGAGGCGGGCGTTGCGGCCGCGGCGGCACGGCTGGGCACGGCCGCCCCATCGCTCTATCACCTTGACGCCACGCGTCCGGATCAGCCGCATGCACGCTCGTTGACCGAGGAAATATCGCGCGTCGTGCGTGCGCGCGCCGCCAATCCGGCATGGATCGCCGGCATGATGCGCCACGGCTTTCGGGGTGCCGCCGAAATAGCCGCAACACTCGAGCACATGGCCGCTTTCGCCCATCTTGCGGACGCCGTGCCGGTGCATCTCTTCGATCTCTATTACGACGCGACGCTCGGCCATGACGACGTTCGTGTGTTCATGGAGCGCGAGAATCCGGCGGCGCTCTCGGCGATCGAAACTTGCTTCACCCGTTTGCATGAAGCGTCGCTCTGGAGAACGCGACGCAATTCGATCGCGGCCGCGCTGCGGGAGGCCTCATGAGCACCGTTGCGATCAAGGGCTGGTGCCCCGGCGCCTTGCGGCCGATGCGGTCAGGCGATGGGCTCGTGGTTCGAATCCGGCCGCATGGTGGCCGGGTCGATGCGAAAGAGGCGGCAGGGATTGCGGCGCTGGCCGCGCGCTACGGCAACGGCCTGATCGATCTGACCAGCCGGGCCAACTTCCAAATCAGGGGTGTCAGTGATGAAGTCCATCGGCCGCTGATCGAGGAACTCTCGCGGCTGCACCTGATCGACAATGATCCGGAGTCGGAAGCGCGGCGCAACATCCTGGTTACCCCGTTCTGGAGCGCAAGTGATGATACCTGTTCGCTCGCCGCAGAGCTTGAACGGGGGCTTGCGATGGGACCGCCCGACCTGCCGACCAAATTCGGCTTCGCCGTCGATTGCGGGGCAAAGCGCGCGCTGGCCAGTGCCTCCGCCGATATCCGCATCGAGCGCGGCATCGCGGGAGAATTGATCGTGCGTGCTGACGGCGCGGAGCATGGCCGTCCGGTCTCGCGCAGAGAAGCCGTCAAGGTCGCGCTCACGCTTGCCGAATGGTTCGTCAACTCAGGCGGAGCCAGGGGCGGACGAGGGCGGATGGCCGCGCATATCGGGGCTGGCGCAAAACTGCCCGCCACGCTTCGTGGCCACGTCGAACCGGCTCGCATGATCGCGGTGCCGCGTCCGGAACTTCATCCTCAAGGCGCGATGGTCGGCGCGGCTTTCGGGCAGGTAACGCATGCCGCGCTCAGCTATCTCGCCGGATGCGCGCGAGGGTTGCGGATGACGCCGTGGCGGATGATATTGGTGGAGAGGTTGCACGAGATGCCCCGCTGCGAGGGCCTCATCACGCAGGCCGTTGATCCGATCCTGCGCGTCGTCGCCTGCAGCGGTGCACCCGCCTGCCGTGAAGCGCATGCCGATACACGAGCACTTGCGGCGGCGCTTGCACCGCATGTTGCCGCGGACAGCAGGCTTCATGTCTCCGGCTGTGCCAAGGGCTGTGCCCATTCGGGGCCTGCCGCGCTCACCCTGGTTGCCACCCACGAGGGATTTGACCTCGTTCGCGGCGGCTCGGCGCGGGATACGCCCGCCGTGCGTGGACTGAGCGCCGCCCGCATGATCGCCGATCCTTCCGTTCTAACGGTAGCACGCTGATGCCGCACATCTATGAGACCGATGGTGCGGCGATCTACCGTCAATCCTTCGCCACCATCCGTGCCGAGGCGGACCTTGAGCGCTTTTCGGCCGAAGAGGAGCCGGTGATCGTCCGCATGATCCATGCGGCCGGTATGGTGGGCCTCGAATCCTACATCCGCTTTACGCCCGGCATGGCGCGCATCGCGCGGGCCGCGCTGCAGAACGGCTCACCTATCCTCTGCGATGCGCGCATGGTGTCGGAGGGAATCACGCGCGCGCGCCTGCCGGCCGGTAACGCCATCATCTGCACGCTCGGCGATCCCGCTGTTCCCTCGCTCGCGCAATCCATGCGCAATACGCGCTCAGCCGCGGCGCTTGAACTGTGGCGGCCGCATCTGGATGGCGCGATCGTCGCCATCGGCAATGCTCCGACCGCGTTGTTTCACCTGCTCAACATGCTGGAGGATCGCAACTGCCCAAAGCCGGCGGCGATCATTGGCTGTCCGGTCGGCTTTGTCGGCGCGGCTGAAGCCAAGGCGGCATTGATGATGGATCCGCCCGCGCCGGCGCTGACGGTCGAGGGACGCCTTGGCGGCTCGGCGATTACGGTCGCCGCCGTGAATGCGCTGGCAAGCCGGAGCGAATAGCCATGGGGCGTATCATCTGCTGCGGCCTCGGGCCGGGCAATCCGGACTTGATGAGTGTGCGCGCAGATCGCGAGGTCCGTGCGGCCAAGCATGTTGCCTATTTCCGAAAGAAGGGACGCCCTGGCCAGGCCCGGCGTATCGTCGAGGGTATGCTGGCGAAGGATGTCTACGAATATCCAATGGAATATCCGGTCACCACGGAGATCGCCTTCGATAGTCCGGAATATGTTCGCCTCCTTGCCGGCTTTTATGACGAGTGGGCGGAGCGTCTTGCGCGGCTCGCCCGCGCAGTGGATATCGTCGTGCTCTGCGAGGGCGATCCCTATTTCTATGGTTCCTTCATGCACCTGCACGCGCGTCTGCAGGGTCGAGTTGAGATCGAGGTGATCGCAGGCATTCCCGGCATGGCCGGCTGCTGGAATTCGGTCGGCCTGCCGATCGCCCTTGGCGACGATGTGATGACGGTGCTGATGGGCACGCTGCCGGAAAACGAGCTCGAACGGCGCGTGCGCAATTCCGACGCGCTCGTCATCATGAAGACCGGGCGCAACCTGAAGAAGGTGCGCCGCGCGCTGGCGGCCGCCGGCCGCCTTGGTGAGGCATGGCTGATCGAACGCGGCACCATGCCGGGCGAGCGCGTCGCGCGGCTGAACGAAGTGGACGAGACCGAGTGTCCTTATTTCGCGATCGTGCTCGTGCATGGGCAGGGGCGACGGATGGAGGCAGCGGAATGACCGGCACATTGACCATCGCGGGACTTGGGCCGGGCGACGAGGCGCTGGTCACGCCGGAAGTCTCCGCTGCGCTCGCTATGGCGACCGACATACTCGGCTATGTGCCCTATGTTGCGCGCGTAACCCCTCGCGAGGGGCTTACGCTGCATCCGTCGGACAATCGCATGGAGCTGCAGCGCGCAGGCGATGCCTTGCGGCTGGCATCGGAAGGACGCCACGTCGTCATGGTTTCCTCCGGCGATCCCGGCGTGTTCGCGATGGCTTCCGCCGTGTTCGAAGCACTCGAGGCCTCGCCGCAATGGCAAGGGCTTCCAATCCGCGTTCTGCCCGGCGTGACCGCAATGCTGGCAGCGGCCGCGTGCGCCGGTGCGCCGCTCGGCCACGACTTTTGCGCGATCAATCTCTCCGACAATCTGAAGCCGTGGCCGATGATCGAGAAACGCCTGCGGCTCGCTGCTGAAGCCGACTTTGCCATCGCAATGTACAATCCACGTTCGGCGAGCCGACCCGAGGGTTTTGGGCGCGCGCTCGCGGTTCTGAAAGAGGCAGGTTGCGGCGAACGCCTCGTGATCTTCGCGCACGCTGTCAGCACGCCAGAGGAGCGAATTGAAACGGTGATGCTGCGCGAGGCGCGGCCGGAGATGGCCGACATGCGAACCCTTGTTATCGTCGGCAATTCGGCAACGCGCCGCGTCGGCCGCTGGGTCTATGCACCGAGGCATGCCCGATGACCGAGCCATTGCATGACCTCCGCCACGCTTTCGACCCGCGGCCTGTCAGGCGATTCGGGCCGCTTGAGCATCACGACGGAAAGGCCGAGCTCGCGCGCAGCGTCGATTTTGGCATGCGCGCCCGTTCCCCCGGAATTGCGGGCAACGATCCATTCGATACCGCGCGCGCACATCATCTCCAATTCGCCGGCGAGCGTGAATGGTCCACGCGATACGATGACATCGGCATCCGGAAACGGCAGCGGCCCATCGGGAGGATCGACAAATCTCAAAGTGTAGGCGTGCTGCGGCTTGGTGCCGAAGGCTGCGATGTGCTGCCGGCCGATCGCAAGAAACACCCGCGCGCGATTCTGTGGCAACGCCGCCACAGCGGAGGTGATACCAGCGACCTCGACCCAATGGTCGCCGGCCGCTTTTGCCCAGGCGGCGCGCTCGAGCGCGATAAGCGGTGTTCCGGTTGCCTCGCACGCCGCAACCGCGTTGCGGCTCATCTCGGCCGCAAAGGGATGAGTCGCGTCGACGACATGCGAGATTCCTTTTCGACAAATGTATTCGGCAAGGCCGCTCGCGCCGCCGAAGCCGCCGATGCGGGTCGGCAGCGGCTGGTGCGCAGGGGCGCGGGTGCGGCCCCCGTAGGAATAGATCGCGTCGAGCCCCGCGCATGCCGCAGCGTTCGCGAGCAGATTGGCATCGCTCGTCCCGCCCAGAATGAGGGCGCGTATCATGGGTAATCCCTGGCTGACCATTATCGGCATTGGCGAAGATGGCCTTGCCGGCCTCTCCGAAGCAAGCCGAAAGGCGCTTGGGGACGCCGAGATGGTCTTTGGCGGCCAACGGCATCTCGCGCTGGCAGGCGTTACCGACCACGGCCGTCCCTGGCCGGTACCGTTCGATACGGACTGCGTGCTGGCTTGTCGCGGCCGTCCGACGGCGGTGCTCGCCTCGGGCGATCCGTTCTGGTACGGCGTCGGAACCAGTCTCGCGGAGAAACTGCCTGCTGGCGAATGGATCGCCCATTCCGCACCGTCAACATTCTCGCTGGCGGCGGCGCGGCTCGGCTGGCGCCTTGAGACCGTAACCTGCCTTGGGTTTCATGCAGCGCCATTTGAATGCCTGGTGCCGCATCTGGCACGCGAAGCGCGCATCATATGTCTCGTGCGCGACGGCAAGGCGGCCGGCGATCTGGCTGAATGGTTGACGGCGCGCGGCTGGGGCGAATCACGGTTGTGGACTCTCACTGCGCTGGGCGGCCCGCGCGAATCCGTGACGCCACATCGCGCCGACAGCTATACGGCCGATCCGGGTGCGGGCCTGGTGGCCATCGCCTTGGAGGCCAGCGGATCGGACGGCCTGTCGCGCAGCTCTGGCCTCCCCGACACGCTGTTCGTGCATGAAGGCCAGATCACCAAGCGGCCGATGCGCGCGCTCGCACTGTCCGCGCTCGGGCCGAAGCCGGGCGAGAGGCTGTGGGACATCGGCGCCGGCTCAGGCTCGATCTCGGTGGAATGGGCCTTGTGTGGTGGGACGGCGATTGCAGTAGAAGCGCGGGCCGATCGCGCAGCGAATATCCGCAGCAATACGGCGGCCTTCGGTCTGACACATCGGATCAGGGTCGTCGAGGGGACCGCGCCTGATATCCTCTCAGGCCTTGAGAGGCCGCAAGCCGCCTTCATGGGTGGAGGGCTCGACGCCGCGATGTTCGATGCGGTCTGGTCGCTCATTGGGCCGGGAACGCGGATAGTTGCGCATGCCGTGACGCTTGAGACGGAGGCGCTGCTCTCGGACTTGCACCAACGCCACGGCGGCGAGTTGATGCGGGTCGAGATTGCGTATGCGGGTGGCCTCGGCCGCTATCGTTCCTGGGAAGCGGCGCGGCCGGTCGTGCAATGGAGTGTCGTGAGGTGAAGATCGCAGGTTTGGGATTCAAGCGTGACGTCACACTTGCTGCGCTGCGCGAAGCGCTCGCCGCCGCGGGAGGTCCTGACGGTATTGCGGCGGTCGCAACTGTCAGCAACAAGGCCGAAACGGCCGCGCTCAAATTGCTGGCACGTGAACTCAACGTGCCGATCAGACCTGTTCCAGTCGATGTGCTGGCCGGCATTGCCACGTCCACACAGTCCGAATTCATCAAGGTGAAGTTTGGCACGGGTTCCCTGGCCGAAGCCGCGGCGCTGGCTGTGGCAGGCCGTGGAGCGCGCCTGATTTCGATGCGGACGGTTTCGCAGGATCGGACTGCGACCGCAGCGATCGCGGAAGGAGACGGTGAATGACGGTGCACTTCATCGGCGCCGGGCCGGGCGCAGCCGACCTACTCACCTTGCGCGGACGCGATCTTATCGCCGCCTGTCCCGTCTGCCTCTATGCCGGTTCGCTTGTGCCCGAGGGCGTTCTTGCGTACTGCCCAGAGGGAGCGCGGATCGTGAATACCGCTCCGCTGTCACTCGACGACATCATGTCGGAGATCGTCACCGCGCATCGTGAGGGCAAGAACATCGCAAGGCTGCATTCCGGAGATCTCTCGATCTGGTCGGCGATGGGCGAGCAATTGCGCCGCCTTCGCGCGCTGCAAATTCCCTATTCAATCACGCCGGGCGTGCCGGCCTTTTCCGCCGCCGCAGCGGCTCTCGAGGCTGAGCTCACGCTGCCGGGTCTTGCGCAGTCCGTCGTGCTGACGCGAACGCCGGGCAGGGCAAGCGCGATGCCCGAAGGCGAAAGGCTCGCTGCCTTCGCCGCGACCGGTGCGGTGCTCGCCATCCATCTCTCGATCCATCTGCTTCCCAAGGTGATTGATGAGCTCACGCCGCATTACGGACCGGACTGCCCGGTAGCGATCGTCTGGCGCGCGAGCTGGCCGGACCAGCGCATTATTCGCGCAACGCTGGGTACCCTCAATGCGGCGGTTGGCACCGAGCTCGAGCGCACCGCGCTCATCCTGGTTGGCCGGACGTTAGGTACGGAGGAGTTTAGCGAGAGTCGTCTCTATGCCGCCGACTATGACCGCCGCTATCGGCCCCTCGGGCCGACGCCGCGCTTTCCGCAGGCATCGTGATGGCGGCGAGCCTCGTCATCTCCGCGCCGGCATCCGGTGTTGGCAAGACGACGCTGACGCTGGCGCTGGCGCGCGCCTATCGCGATCGCGGGCAGAAGGTCCAGTGCTTCAAGAGCGGACCGGACTACATCGATCCCGCCTTTCATGCGGCCGCCACGGGGCGCGCCTCGGTCAATATCGACAGCTGGGCCATGCGTCGCGAGGCGATCGAAGCGCTCGCCTCGCGCGCGGCGGATGCGGACATCGTTCTGGCTGAAGGTTCGATGGGCCTGTTCGATGGCGTTGCCGCGCGGGGCGTCTCGGGCATCGGTGCCACCGCCGATATTGCCGAGATGATGGGCTGGCCGGTCCTGCTCATGATCGATCCTTCCGGACAGGCGCAAACCGCCGCGGCTGTGGTTGCGGGACTGCGCGGTTTCCGTGCCGGTGTGCGTCTTGCGGGCGTCGTTCTCAACCGTGTCGCCAGCGCCCGGCACGAAGACCTTGTGCGTCGCGCCCTGGCGGCCACAGGCATTGCTGTGTTCGGCGCATTACCGCGCCACGCCGCGATCGCCTTGCCGAAGCGGCACCTTGGCCTGGTGCAGGCCGAGGAGCAGGCAGAGGTAGGCGGCCTGATCGCCGAAGCCGCGCGCTTCGTCACCGAGCATGTCGATCTCGACGCAGTGCTACAATCGGCATGCGCCTGGTCACCGCAGCTCGCCGCGCGCAGTGAAAACGTCAAGCCACCCGGCCAGCGCATCGCGCTGGCGCGCGACGCCGCATTTTCGTTCGTCTATCCACACATGCTCGAGGCCTGGCGCGCCGCCGGTGCCGAGATCTCAACCTTCTCGCCGCTCGGCGACGAAGGTCCCGACGTCGGGGCCGACGTTTGCTGGCTGCCGGGCGGCTATCCGGAATTGCATGCCGGCCGGCTGGCGGCCAACACGCGATTTCGCCGCGCGCTAAAGTCCTTTGCCGAGACGCGGCCGGTGCATGGCGAGTGCGGCGGCTATATGGTGCTGGGCACCGCCTTGACCGACGCCAACGACGCACGCCACGAGATGGCGGGATTGCTCGGACTGGAGACCAGTTTTGCCCAGCGCCGCATGCATCTGGGCTACCGGCTCGCGGAGCTCACTGAGCCGATGCCCGGGCATGGGCGGGGCGCACGGCTTCGCGGCCACGAATTTCACTACTCCACGATTGTCTCGCAGCCCGATACACCCTTGGCCGTCGTGCGCGACGCGACCGGCGCGGTCGTTGCGGAAACCGGCTCGCGGCGCGGTTTCGTCACCGGTACGTTCTTCCACCTTATTGCGGAGGATACGTGAGCAGCCTTGTTTCCTTTGTCTCGGCCGGTCCCGGCGATCCTGAGCTCCTAACGCTCAAGGCGGCCGCGTGTCTGCGCGCCGCCGACGTCGTGTTGTATGACGACCTTGCCTCGGGCGCGATCCTCGATCACGCCCGCCCCGGGGCCAATCTGGTGGCGGTTGGCAAGCGGGCGGGCCGGCCTTCGGCCAAACAGGAGCATGTCAACCGGCTGCTGATCGACTACGCCGCCGCGGGTGCCCGCGTGGTCCGCTTGAAATCGGGAGACGCCGGCATCTTCGGGCGACTTGAAGAGGAGATCGAGGCGCTGCGCGCGGCGGGCATCGGCTACGAGATCATTCCCGGTGTCACCTCGGCCTGCGTTGCGGCAGCGCACGCCGGCATTCCGCTTACCCGACGGCACACCTCGCGCCGCGTCCAGTTCGTGACCGGAGCTGATGTCGCCGGACAGTTGCCTGCAAATCTCAATTGGGCGGCGCTCGCCGATCCGGAATCGACGACCGTGGTCTATATGGGCAAGCGCACATTCCCGGCCCTCGCGGCGAAGCTGATTGAGCACGGCATGGCCCCCGACACAGCGGCGCTGTTTGCCGAGTCTCTCGGCCATGCCGAACAACGGCTTGTCCGCACGACGATGGCGAAGCTCGCCGAGCAGCTCGCGCAAGCCGGCCCTGCAACGACGGCGGCCGTCATTCTTTTCGGCGCGCTGGCGGGAGAGTATCCGTGATGCCGTCGTCCGCCCTCGCGAGCCACTTGACGCCGCCTCATCGGAAGGGGCACACAGAACAGGCATGGTGCTCGAAGCGGCGCAAAGCGCCGGAGCATAATCGGGAATGGGGTAGGGCGGACCCAATTGCGGCGCCTGAAGCCCCGGCCGCCCCCGCGACTGTAAGCGGTGAGGGACTCCAATCCGCCACTGGGCCGTCAAGCCCGGGAAGGCTGGAGGTCCGTTTCGAACCGCGAGCCAGGAGACCGGCCCTGCAGTTTTTGACGCCAACGCCGTCGGGTGTGACGGCAGGAGGGATGTAAATCATGCATATCGAACCGGAAATCGTTACAGGCGCCAAGCTCGTGCTGAGTTACGCGACCGGGGCAGCCGCCGCCGGCTGCGCCCTCAAGCTCGCGGCCGAAACAGTGCGCGAGCAGGGGATCGTTTCATTGGCGGTGCGCACCGTCGCAACAACGGTCCTGGTCTTCTCGTTTTTCGAGTTGCTGCCGCATTTCCGGGTCGGGGTCTCGGAGGTGCATTTCATTCTCGGCTCGACGCTGTTTCTCCTGTTCGGCGCAGCGCCAGCCGCGTTCGGGCTGGCTCTTGGTCTTCTGCTGCAGGGGCTGTTCTTCGTACCGACCGACCTGCCGCAATATGGTATGAACGTGACCACGCTGCTGGTGCCTTTGTTTGCGATCCAGGCGCTGGCCGGGTGGAGCATTCCTCGCAACACCGCTTATGTTGACCTGCAGTATCGCCAGGCGCTTGCGCTTTCGACCGCCTATCAATCCGGCATCGTGGCGTGGGTCGCCTTTTGGGCGCTGTATGGCACGGGCTTTGCGGCCGAGAACCTCGCCTCCATCGCGTCTTTCGCCGCTTCCTATGCGCTTGTCGTAGTAGTTGAGCCGCTGGCCGATCTGGCCGTGCTGGGACTGGCAAAATCGCTGCGAGGTGTGACGGCCGATGGTCTTGTTACCTATCGCCTTCACAAAGCCGCCTGAAGATGGCGTAAGGGCGGTCGCAAGTCGCGGCCGCCCCACTCATAACGTGATGCTGACACTCTCCCTGATAGGCATTGGCTGCGGCGATCCCGAGCAGCTCACGCTTGCTGCGATCCGCGCGATCAATGCGGCTGACCTGGTGCTGATTCCGCGCAAAGGTGCCGCGAAGTCCGATCTCGCCGACCTGCGCCGGCTGATTTGTGCGCAAGCCTTGACGAGCAGCCGGACGCGCGTTGCTGAGTTCGACCTGCCCGTTCGCGATACTGCGCAGGAGCACTACCGCAAGGGAGTGGAGGAATGGCACGACGCCGTCGCCGTGACCTGGTCCCGGGCAATTGCGGCGCATCTCGGTCATGACGGGCGCGTTGCCCTGCTGATCTGGGGCGATCCTTCGCTATACGACTCGAGCCTGCGGATCGCACGAAGGCTTGATCCGGCGCCAACGATCGAGGTCGTGCCAGGCGTCACGTCGATCCAGGCGCTTTGCGCCGTGCATTCACTGCCGCTGAACGACATCGGGGAGCTCTTTCTCGTCACCACCGGACGGCGGCTGCGCGAGGTCGGTTGGCCGTCCGGCACCGACACCGTGGCCGTCATGCTCGATGGCGGTGCCGCGTTCCAGTCGCTCGACCCGAACGGACTACATATCTGGTGGGGCGCGTATCTCGGGATGCCCGAGCAGATCACCATGTCAGGTGCGCTTGCAGAAGTGGGGCCAGGCATCGTCGCCGCACGACAGGAAGCACGCGCCAGGCACGGCTGGATCATGGATAGCTACATACTCAAGCGCGTGTCGTAGCACGCGTGCGAAGGCCGCTGGCATCTTGAACAATTACCAAGGGCAGGACGACATGCTACCCGAGTGGGTCTACCAGGAGTGCCCGGGCGTTTCGACCGCCCATCGCAATGCTGCCCTGGCCCGTCAGGCCGAGCTCACCAAGCCGACCGGTGCGCTGGGTCGCCTCGAGCACCTCGCGATCGAGCTCGCCGGTCTGCAACAAACCGAACGGCCTCGAGCCGAGGCCGTGCCTATCATCGTCTTTGCAGGGGATCACGGCATCGTCGCGCAGGGAGTATCGGCCTATCCTCAGGAAGTTACGAGCGCGATGATGTCGAATTTCGCGTCAGGCGGTGCAGCAATTTCGGTTCTCGCGCGCGAACTGGGCTTAAGTCTGGAGATCGTCGATGCCGGGACGCTCGCCGAACAGCCTATCCCGGGAGTCGCGACAGACAAGCCGCGCCGGGGCAGCCGGGATTTCAGCAAGGAAGCGGCGCTCGAGTCGGGGGAGGTCGCCTTCGCTTTCGACTGCGGCAAGCGCGCCGTAGCGCGCGCGGCCTCAGCAGAGCCAGATCTTCTGATCCTTGGTGACATGGGGATCGGCAACACCACGACTTCTGCGGCAGTCGCCGCCGCCCTGCTTGGCATGGGCGCCGAGCAGGTGGCCGGCAATGGCACCGGGATCGATGCAGACAGCCGTGCGCGCAAGGCGCACCTGATTGATGCAGCGCTGGCTCGTCATGCCCTTACAAGACCAGGAACTTGTGCCGAGCGGATCCTGTGCGCGGTAGGCGGTCTCGAAACTGCTGCGATTACGGGCGCGATCATCGCCGCCGCACAGCGTCGCCTCCCGATCCTGATCGACGGTTTCATCGTGTCCGTCGCGGCATTGACGGCGGTGCATCTTAATCCGTCGTGTCGGCCCTTTCTCTTATCCTCGCATCAATCGGCCGAGCAGGGGCACCGCCTGGTTCTTGAGGCCCTGAATGTGCAGCCGTTGTTCAATCTGGACCTCAGGTTAGGGGAGGGATCGGGCGCCGCGCTCGCATTGCCGATCCTGCGGCTTGCATGCGCTCTGCACAATGGCATGGCGACCTTCGCGCAAGCCAGCGTTCCGAATCGCTCATAACGCGACATTCTGATTGACCGACACAATCCGCCAATCGTTCCGTAGCCGATCAATTCGGGTGATCGACAGCGGATCGATAACAAAGCGCAACGCTACTTGCGGTGCGATGTCGAGGGCTACGCAGAGCGCGGCGCGAATAGTGCCGGAATGCACGACGAGCGTTGCTGGACCAGCAGCTATTTTACGTAGTCCATCCCGAACCCTCGCAATTTGATCTTCGAAGCTCTCGCCGCCGGGTGGGCTTGAACGAGCGGGATCCTTCCAGAACTCGGCGTACCTTTCTTCTCCGAAAGCGGCGAGATCGTCGTGACGTCGGCCGGTCCAATCCCCGAAGTCCTGCTCCCGAAACTCAGGCACCGGGATTGGATCAAGCTCGAATGCGCGCGCGGTATCGAGAGTTCGTTGAGACGGACTCGCATAGCTTGCGGCGTCCCGCGGCAAGCGCCTTCGCACGGCTTCCAAATGCGCCCGATCGCTGAGATCGGCCGGAGCGCCCGAAGGGGAGATCGTTCCTTCGATAGAATCGACGACCGCATGCCGGACCAACCAAAGAAAGGCTTCCCCTTCCATCCCATATCTCCGAGATGCTTATCAATGCGAGAAACATCTTGAATATTCGCCCGCGGACGCTTTACCGCGACCAAGGATTAATATCACAGCCGGAGCAAAATGCCTATCTCAACACCTCCCGCCGCCGCCGCCGTGCAAGGAAGGCGCGTTGTAGCCTCGCGTCACGCTAGTTTCTCATGACAGCGCTCGTGCCCTCTCTCGTTAATGCGACGGCGATGGGCGCCCGCGCTGAAGTAGCAACTCGTTGCGAGCGTGGCGGTCGTCCACTCGACCATGCCGACGCCGCTGGTGCCCCGATCCCTACACCATGTTCAGGAGAACGCGGAAGCTACGCTGTCCGCGGAGGAGGTCAGCTCATGATCGCATCCTGGGAGTAGTTCTAAGCTTCGGATTCTTGGTTGCCATCGGCCCCTGTTCTGGAATCGACATCGCCCGGCTCGCGAATGCGTCGGCATCGAGCTAACTGAGCTCCCGAATGTCTCGAACGATCGCCGGGGGATCCTGCGCGTCGTCGCGGGCGCGCCAAGCTGTCCGGCGCAGTGACCTGCTTTGCAGGCTTACGGCTCAATCGGCGGCGACCTATTGCGATACCACTGGCTGACATGATCAGGCCAACAGCGAGAATAACTATAAGCTGGTGCGATGTGTAGCAGCGTCGCTCCTCCCACGCTGACTTCCCGCTCGGCCGCCGAAAGGGGCAACTGAGCTCGTCGAGAGACGACCATCGTCATTCGATGCTCCGTGGTGTCGTGTTCGGCGTGTCCGGTTGAATACGCGTATGTCCAGAAACCGACGCCGAGGCGCAAGTATTCCGTCGCCGCGGCGCGAAGCACATGGTTTTCACTCTTAAAGCAACGCTCGTACAACGTGCTTGGTGGCACGTCGATTGCTGGGACACGGTAAAAGATCCGCACGACCATGCCGCTCTCCCAGCCATTGGCGCAGGAGGTGCGACATCTGACTGTTCTCGACAATCTGTAGTCATCCCGCGCGTCTCGCCGGACGCATCGCGACGTGCGATCTGATCTGGGTCGAGTGGTGGGAGGCGAATGAGATAGCTGATCGAAATGCGCTGCTTCAGTAACGAGCCAAAGAAGAAATTGATGTGACGCGGCCGCAGCTGTCATCGCGGCTTGGCCTGCTTCTTGCTACCCGATCGTCGGCAAGTCGTCGATAACAGATCTCGGGAAGAATTTATGGGCGGGGCAGCGGAAACGTTTTACGGCGTCATCAGACGTCAGGGTATCACGCGTCGCAGTTTCCACAAATTCTGCAGTTTGACGGCAACGAGCCTCGGGCTCGGTCCGCTCGCGGCAAGCCAGATTGCCAACGCGCTGGAGACAAAGCCGCGTGTGCCCGTGATCTGGATGCACGGGCTCGAATGCACCTGCTGTTCGGAAAGCTTTATCCGCTCGGCCCATCCGCTGGTCAAAGACGTGGTGCTGTCGATGATCTCGCTGGATTATGACGCCCTGATCATGGCGGCGGCAGGACACCAGGCCGAAGCCATCCTCGAGGAGATCCGCGCCAAGTACAAGGGCGAGTATGTGCTTGCCGTTGAAGGCAATCCGCCGCTGAACGAAGGCGGCATGTTCTGCATTGATGGCGGCAAGCCGTTCGTCGAAAAGCTCAGGGCGATGGCGGAAGATTCCATGGCGATCATCGCTTGGGGGACTTGTGCGTCCTGGGGTTGCGTGCAGGCGGCCAAGCCCAACCCGACTGGGGCGACGCCGATCGATAAAGTGATCACGAACAAACCGATCATCAAGGTGCCCGGCTGCCCGCCCATCGCAGAGGTCATGACCGCCTTGGTGACCTTCATCACGACGTTCGGAAAGCTTCCCGAGCTCGACCGCCAAGGACGTCCAAAGATGTTCTATTCCCAGCGCATCCACGACAAGTGCTACAGGCGTCCCCATTTCGACGCCGGCCAGTTTGTCGAGGGGTGGGACGACGAGTCCGCGCGCAAGGGCTATTGCCTCTACAAAATGGGCTGCAAGGGGCCGACCACCTACAACGCCTGCTCGACCGTTCGGTGGAACGGCGGCGTTTCCTTCCCGATCCAATCCGGCCACGGCTGTTTCGGCTGCTCCGAAGACGGCTTCTGGGACAAGGGCTCATTTTACGATCGACTGACGACCATCAGGCAATTCGGCATCGAGGCCAACGCCGATCAGATCGGCATGGCCGCTGCCGGCGCGGTCGGCCTAGCCGTTGCCGCGCACGCGGCGGTCACGGCCGCGAAGCGGCTGACCCGTAAACCGGGCCGCGTAGCTCAGGAAAAATAATCGAATTCAGAAGGACAACGATGGGCGCCCAGACACCCAATGGGTTCAAACTCGACCATTCCGGCAAACGCATCGTCATCGATCCGCTGACCCGGGTCGAAGGCCACCTCCGCGTGGAGGTCAATCTCGATTCCGACAATGTGATCCGCAACGCGGTCTCATCCGGAACTATGTGGCGCGGCATCGAGACGATCCTGCGTGGACGCGATCCTCGCGATGCCTGGGCGTTCACCGAGCGGATTTGCGGCGTCTGCACCGGCACACATGCGCTCACCTCGGTGCGCGCGGTGGAGAACGCGCTGGGCATCACCATTCCAGAGAATGCTAATTCGATCCGCAATATCATGCAGCTCTGCCTGCAGGTGCATGATCATCTTGTGCACTTCTATCACCTGCACGCGTTGGATTGGGTCGACGTGATTTCCGCCCTCAAGGCCGATCCCAAGGCGACCTCTGCGTTGGCGCAATCGGTCTCGTCCTGGCCTCTATCATCGCCAGGCTATTTCAAGCATCTGCAGATCAGGCTCACCAAGTTCGTTGAATCAGGACAGCTCGGCCCTTTTAAGAATGCCTATTGGGGGCATCCGGCCTATAAGCTTCCGCCGGAAGCGAACCTGATGGCCTTGGCGCATTATCTGGAAGCGCTCGACTTCCAGAAGGACGTCGTCAAGATCCACGCCATCTATGGCGGCAAGAACCCGCATCCGAATTGGCTGGTCGGTGGCGTGGCCTGTGCCATCAATGTCGATGGTACCGGTGCAGTGGGCGCCATCAATATGGAGCGGCTGAACCTGGTATCCTCGATCATTTGCCGTTCGATCGAATTCGTCGAGCAGGTTTATCTGCCCGACGTTGCCGTGATTGGCTCCTTCTACAAAGACTGGCTCTATGGCGGCGGTCTCTCGGCTAAGAGCATAATGTCCTATGGCGACATTCCCGAGAACGCCAATGATTATTCCGCGAAAAACCTCAAGCAGCCGCGCGGCGTGATCCTCAATGGCAATTTCAGCGAAGTCCTGCCAATCGATCACGGCGATCCCGAGCAGATCCAGGAGTTCGTCGCTCATTCCTGGTACAAATATCCTGATGAAACCAGGGGGCTGCATCCCTGGGATGGTATCACCGAGCCGAATTTCCAGCTCGGGCCCAACGTCAAGGGCACCAGGACCGACATCAAGGAGCTCGACGAAGGCGGCAAATATTCCTGGATCAAGGCGCCGCGCTGGCGCGGCAACTCCGTCGAGGTGGGACCGCTGGCGCGATACATCATAGGTTACGTGCAAGGCAAAGCGGAGTTCAAGGAACCGACCGAGAAGCTGCTGAAGACGCTCGATCTGCCCTTCGCTGCGCTCTTCTCGACGCTCGGCCGCACTGCGGCGCGTGCGCTCGAATGCCAATGGGCCGCGCACCAGATGCGCTATTTCCAGGACAAGCTTATGGCGCATATCAAAACGGGTGACACCGCTACCGCCAACGTCGATAAATGGAAGCCGGAGAGCTGGCCGAAGGAAGCCAAGGGCTACGGTTTCACTGAGGCGCCGCGTGGTGCGCTGGGGCACTGGATCAAGATCAAGGAGACCAAGATCGACAACTACCAGTGCGTCGTGCCGACGACATGGAACGGCTCGCCGCGTGATCCAAACGGCAATATCGGTGCATTTGAGGCCTCGTTGATGGATACGCCGATCGCTGATCCGGAGAAGCCGCTGGAAATCCTGCGCACGATCCATTCCTTTGATCCATGCCTGGCCTGCTCGACCCATGTGATGGGGCCGGATGGCCAGGAAATGGCAACGGTCAAGGTCCGCTAGGGGAGGCGGCATTGCTGGACAAATCTCCGCAAGCGCTAACCGCCGCTGTCGCGGCCGACGCGGTACGCTCCGGCCTCAGCGCCGAGCGTGGCGTCGTCTACGTCTACGAGGCGCCGGTGCGGCTGTGGCATTGGATCAACGCTGCGGCAATCCTGGTGTTGGGCCTTACCGGTTATTTCATCGGCAGTGCGATACCGACCATGCCGGGAGAGACAAGCGACAATTTCCTGTTCGGCTATATCCGCTTTGCGCATTTTTCCGCAGGGTATGTGCTCACGCTCGGCTTCCTCTTCCGCATTTACTGGGCGTTCATGGGCAACCCCCATGCTAAGCAGATTTTCTATGTGCCGCTCTGGCGCAAGAGCTATTGGCGCGAGGTGTGGCACGAGATTCGCTGGTACGCTTTCGTTGCGGCCGAGCCGAAGAAATATGTCGCGCACAATCCGCTGGCCCAGCTCGCTATGTTCTTCATGTTTACGCTGGCGATCGCGTTCATGATCGTCAGCGGCTTTGCGCTGTACGCGCAGGGCACCGGCAACGACAGCTGGCAGTACAAGCTGTTCGGCTGGGTGTTTTCGATTTGGCCGAACAGCCAGGACGTCCACACCTGGCATCATCTCGGCCTGTGGATGATCGTGACGTTTGCGCTCATCCACATCTATACGGCGGTTCGGGAAGACATCGTGTCGCGCCAGAGCATCGTCTCCTCGATCATTTCTGGCGAGCGCGAATTCCGCGATTGATTGACGATGCAGATGCCAACTCCGGAGAATACGAAACGGATCCTGGTGCTCGGCATCGGCAATATCCTGTGGGCCGATGAGGGGTTCGGCGTGCGGGTGGTGGAGCAGTTCCACCGCCGCTACGACGTCCCTGACAATGTCACCATGCTCGATGGCGGCACGCAGGGGCTCTACCTCGTCAATTTTCTCGAGGAGGCCGATTGCCTGATCGCGTTCGATGCCATCGATTATGGACTCGCGCCCGGGCACTTGAAGCTCGTGCGAGACGAGGAGGTGCCGAAATTCACCGGCGCCAAGAAGGTGAGCCTGCATCAGACCGGTTTCCAGGAGGTCTTAAGTGCGGCCGACCTGCTTGGCCGCTGCCCGCGAGAGCTCGCTCTAATCGGCTGTCAGCCACTTGATCTGGAGGATTGGGGCGGGCCGCTGACCGCTCCGGTGCGCACTCAGATTGCGCCTGCGATCGAACTGGCTTGCGAACTGCTGGCGCAGTGGGGTTCTCCGGCAAAACTGCGGACCGCGCCGCTACCGGAGTCGGAGCGTCTGCTCGCGAACGACATCGACCATGCAAAGTATGAGAGGAGGGCGCGGCCGATCTAGCGGCTCGCCGATTACCATGTGCCTTGGCTTGCCAATGACGATTATTGAGACCGACGGCATGTCGGCGCTTTGCGAATATGCCAATGAACAGCGGCGCGTCTCAGTCATGCTGCTCTCCGAGCCGCCGGTCGGTGCCAAGGTGCTTGTCCATATCGATACCGCGGTGCGGCTCTTGGATGACGACGAAGCGCGGCTTATCGCGGACGCGCTTGAGGGCCGTGATGCGGCCCTCAATGACGACAATTGTGATCGTTTCTTTGCGGACTTGATCGGTCAAGAGCCGCAACTGCCCGAGCACCTGCGCTAGCCTGGTGCCGCCTCCCGGACACTGCCTGCCCATCTTTGCCAATCAGAAGCCAAACTTGCAGCCGAAACGAGCTTCACGTGGAATATGTCGAGCAGGTGCTGATCCGAGCGGGAACGCAATCGCGAAAGAGCAATGGTTGGCACGCGCCTTGCTACACCTCATCCAGCAGAACCATGGATTATCAGAGAGGCGGCTGATGGACTTTCAGCCCGGGAAACATGATCTGACGCGGCTCCATCTGTCCGAGGTGGGGACCGCAAGCGTCGCACAAGCGAAAGACACTCGTCATGATCGCCAAGATCCGGGAGATCTCTATCGATCGCATTGCGAAGCTCATTGATCGCCCGCGCGCCAATGGCGCGTCTGAGCATCGTCCCTCAGCACACCAACGGAACGTCGTATCATGAAACAGGTTTCCGGGTCGCGCCCCATAGCGCCGAGAAAATGCGAGCAGCCGATGAGCGTGTTTCCTATCGCCGCGGAAAGTCTCGACTCAGCCCATAGCGGGCTGACGGCTGCGGGTGCGCTCGCGAGGCCCGCTTCGGTCAATGGCATCGAGCTGGCAAGGAACTGTCCGAGTGCCATCGCGCTGTTGTCTTCCGTCGCGGCTGCCGCTGCCGGCCAGAAGAGCGACGTGCCGACGCAGCTGTTCAGGCTCGGGAATCTCAGCGATCTCGAGCGCAAGCTGATTGCGGACGTGCTTGGGGAGGGCGAGCTCGCCGGCGTCGTGGCGCTGCCGGGTGGCCGCGTGGCGCAAATCCAGGAATCGGTACTTGCGGGAATCTGGCGCGTGCGC
Source organism: Bradyrhizobium valentinum (assembly GCF_001440405.1). GTDB lineage: Bacteria > Pseudomonadota > Alphaproteobacteria > Rhizobiales > Xanthobacteraceae > Bradyrhizobium > Bradyrhizobium valentinum. The sequence continues at coordinate 21,909 of NZ_LLXX01000176.1, read as the reverse complement.
ATCGAGACCGACGCCGCACACGAATATGTCGAGGTCGGTGCGATCCCGGAGATCGTGCGGCGCGCCGCAACCGACCTGACGTCGAGCGATCTCATGATCGGCGCGGCACCGGACGGCGCGATGAACGTGCTGCCGGTGCTCGCGGAAATCCGCGAGCGGGCATTGGCCTGGCGGCCGGACATGCGCTCGCAGATCATCAACTTCACCCTGCTGCCGATGAGCCCGGTCGACCAGGCGTTTCTGCAGCAAAGCGTCGGCAACGGGCCGATCCAGCTCAGCTCGCGCGGCTACGGGACTTGCCGAGTGCTTGCGACGGGCATCCGGAACGTCTGGTCGGTGCAGTTCTTCAATGCCATGGACACCATCATTCTGGATACGCTGGAGGTCGGCGGCGTGCCAACGGCTGCGTTGGCCGCCGAGGAAGATTTCTGGGATTCCGCCGAACGCCTGCAAGAAATCATCAAAGCTTACTTCGAATGACGAGCTTCGAGAATTGTGGCGTCCGGAAGGATATCGCAGACGGCTCGCGCATGGAGTGCGGCATCTGTTGGATCGTCTATGACCCAGTTGAGGGGGATGAGGCGACGCAGATTGCAGCGGGAACGCCTTTTGCCGGGTTGCCCGAAAAGTGGCGTTGTCCAAATTGCGATGCGCCCAAATCGAAGTTCATGGCGATTGAAGATGACGTCTGACCGCGAACAGCATTCCCGCACGAGCATGCACGCCGATGCGTCGGCGTGGGGCGAGATGCTCTCGGCAGCCTATCGGGATATCGCGGATCGCACCATGCGCGACCTGCCGATCTTCAACGAGGCCTTGAGCGTCGAAGCCATCGCCTTTCGCGCGCGCGAGGGCAGGATCGTCGGCATGATGGTCACGCCCTGGTTCATGAACGTGGTCACACCCATGCGTGACGGCATTTCGCAATCGTCTCCGGGCCCGGGATCGAACCTGCGCTTGCGATTTCCGGCCGGCGAGATCGAATTCACCGTCAGCGATCTGGTGCCCGTGGGCTCGATCGCGAGCTACTCACTGTTCTCGCCGATGTTTGAGTTCGAGGATATGGCGTCCGCGCGCGCCACCGCCGAAGCAGCGCTCGCGGCGCTGATGTCGCCGGCCAATCGCGCGGCGTCACATGGGACAGATGCGCCACATATCAGTTCGTTCGACCGCCGGCATTTCTTGCACGGTGTACTGACGGAGCGGCGCGCATGAGCCTCGCCGTCCGCAACCAGATCGATGTTACCGTATCGCTTGCTGGCGACGCAATTGCCGCGGTCGAGATTCTGCCGTGCGCCCGGCCGCCACTGGCGCGGCTATTCGCCGGCAAGCCGGCCGCTTCGTTGCTCAACGTGCTGCCGCGAATCTTCTCGTTGTGTGCCGCCGCGCACCAGGTGGCATTCCTGTCCGCGATCGAGGCGGCGCGCGGCGAAAACATCAGCCTTGCGACGCGGCAGCATCGTATCGCCATGGTCGTTGCCGAGCGGCTAGCGGAATTGCTGCGGGGCCTGTTTGTCGGGCATTTCGCGCTGGATACCACCAGCGCCGCAGCGATCCGCGCCCTGATGGAGGGGGTATCGGCACTTCTCAACAGCTCAGAGCCCGGCTGCGGCCAGGTTCGACGCGAGGCAACAGCGCGGGTTCCGATTGCGCTGGCAGCGCTTGGCATAACGAACGAAGACGGCGCGCCGACACTCGGTAACCCACTCGCGCTTCGCATCGCGGCTCTCGAGGAAGACGCGTTGAACCCAATGCCGACGCAGCACTCGTTTTTGTCCGTTGCCGACGACCGCGGCGTCATTGAACGGCTGCTCGCGGATGATGCAGGATTTTGCCGTTGCCCCGACCTGGAGGGCCGCATTCCCGAGACAGGTGCGTGGGCGCGCCAAATGATGCGTGATCAGCTCACGCTAGGCCGGTCGGGGCCGGCCGAGCGGCTGAAGGCGAGGATCGCGGAAATCGTGCGACTGCACGCTTGGCTCCGCTCCAGTGCTTATGTTGAAACAGCGGAGGATGGGATCGTCGAAAGCTACAGGCTGGGGCCGGGCCGTGGTGCGGCCGCGGTCGAATGCGCAAGGGGACGACTCTATCACGCGGTTGAGCTTGATCGTCAGGGGCAGATGTTGCGCTTGGAATTTCTTGCCCCAACCGAGTGGAATTTCCACGCGCGCGGACCGCTTGTCCGCAGCCTGCAAGGCGCGGTGCTGGCCGCGAAACCGCGGGGACTGGGTGCGGTTCGCTCGATGGTCGCATCGTTCGACCCTTGCGTCGGGTTCACTCTCAATTTTCGCGAAATTGGCGATGCATGAAATGGCGCTTTGTGAGGGCATCGTCGAGATCATCGAGGAGGAGGCGCGCCGGCGATCGTTTTCCAGGGTGAAGACCGTGTGTCTGGAGATCGGGGCGCTCAGCCATGTCGCTCCCGAAGCGATGAAGTTCTGCTTTGCGGCCGTTGCCGCGCGGACCATCGCCGATGGCGCGGTTATTGAGGTCATCGAATTGCCTGGCGTCGCCTGGTGCATGGCCTGTTCGAGGAGTGTTGAGATTGCGCAGCGCGATGAGCCGTGTCCCTGCTGCGGCAGCTATCAGCTGCAGATGACCGGGGGCGAAGAGATGCAGGTGAAAGAGCTGGAGGTCGATTGATGTGTACCGTATGTGGCTGTAGCGAAAGAACGCCCTCCATCGAACGCGCCGACGCGCAAGGTGCGCAAACCCAGGGCCATCACCATGATCATGCGCATGATCACTACGGTCACCACCGTGATCATGTGCATAGCGGTCAAAACGTGCATGATTCTCACAACCATCACCACGGCCATTATCACCATCATGATCATAGCCATCAACATGCTCAGGGCGGAGGGGCGCTTGTGGATTGCGGTGCCGATCCGGCCGGCTTGAAGATCGCGGGTATGAGCAGCGAGCGAACCATTCGGATCGAGCGCGACATCCTTGGCAAGAACAATAGGATCGCCGCCGACAACCGCGCGCGCTTCCTGACCGATGACCTGCTCGTGTTCAATCTTGTTTCCAGTCCGGGCGCCGGCAAAACCTCGCTGCTCGTCCGTGCCGTCTCCGAACTGAAGGATAGCCGCCCGGTTGGTGTCATCGAGGGAGACCAGCAGACCTCGAACGATGCCGATCGCATTCGCGCCACCGGCGTGCCCGCAATTCAGATCAATACGGGCAAGGGCTGCCATCTCGATGCTGCGATGGTCGGTGAGGCTTATCGCCGCTTGCCGCCGCTCAAGGGCGGTATTCTCTTCATCGAGAATGTCGGGAATCTAGTTTGTCCCGCGGCGTTCGATCTCGGCGAGGCCTGTAAGATCGTGGTGTTCTCGACCGCCGATGGTGAAGACAAGCCGCTCAAATATCCGGATATGTTCGCCGCATCGTCGCTGATGCTGATCAACAAGATTGATCTGGCGCCGGTGGTCGACTTCGATTCAGCCAAGACCATCGAATATGCGAGACGCGTCAATCCGAACATTGAGGTGCTGACGGTTTCGGCGCGTACGGGCGAGGGCTTTGCCGCGCTCTACGCCTGGATCCGGAAGCAGGCTGCGAATCAGAGGCGTCCCGTCGCTGACGCATTGCCATGAGCGCGAGCGGCGACGCCATCATCCGCGGCGGAACGCGGCTGCGGGTGCGCGTCAGTGGCGCCGTGCAGGGTGTCGGCTTTCGTCCGTATATTTATGGTCTCGCTACCCGTTATAGGTTGGCCGGGTTCGTCGCCAACGATCCTGATGGCGTGATCATCGAGGTTGAGGGCGACCTTACGTGCGAGTTTGTGGCCGCTTTGCCACTCGAAAGCCCTCCATTGGCGCGGATCGACCACATCTCCGTTCAGGAGATTGATGCGCTTGCGGCGAAAGACTTCTCAATCCGCGCCAGCGAACACGGGAGGGGCTCGACGCGGATCGTCGCCGATGCCGCGACATGCCAGCAATGTCTCGATGAGTTGTTCGACCCGAACAGCCGCCATTACCTCTATCCCTTCATCAACTGCTCTCATTGCGGCCCGCGCTATACCATCGCCGAACGCCTTCCCTACGATCGCCGCAACACGGCGATGGGGGAGTTTGCGATGTGTGCCGTCTGCGCGGGCGAATATGCCGATCCGGCGAGCCGCCGGTTTCATGCGGAAGCGATTGCATGTCCGACATGCGGTCCTCGGCTCAGTCATGGGATCAACGACATTGCCGCGGGGATCGATGGCGGCCAAATCGTCGCAATAAAGGGGGTTGGCGGGTACCAGCTGCTTTGCGACGCTCGCAACCATGACGCCGTGCAGCGTTTGCGCAGGAGGAAGCAGCGCGACCAGAAGCCGTTCGCGGTCATGGTTGGTTCCGTAGAGCAGGTCAGCGAGATTGCGGAGGCGAATGCCGCCGAGCTCCCACTGCTCGAATCTGTCGCCCGTCCGATCGTCCTCCTGCCGTCGCGCAACAATCTAGCGCCGGCGATAGCCCCTGGCCTGTCGCGGGTCGGCGTGATGCTGCCGGCGGCCCCGTTGCATCACCTTATCTTCCATGCGCTTCGTTCGACAGGTGCATGGCATGGGGCTGAAGGTCCGGTCATTGTCAGCACCAGTGCTAATCCCGGCGGCGAACCGCTCCCGATCGACAACGCGGAGGCGCTGCGGCGGCTCGCGGGCATCGCCGATCTTATTGTGACCCATGATCGCGATATTCTGACGCGCGCCGATGATTCGGTAGTGGCGGTGGTGGCGGGGCGGCGCCAATTCATTCGTCGCGCCCGCGGCTATGTTCCCGAACCGATCCGGCTTGCGAGGTCTGTGCCGCCCGTCCTCGCCGTCGGCGGCGCGTTGAAATCGACCATCACGGTCACACGGGGCAGTGAGGCCTTCGTCTCCCAGCACATCGGCGATCTCAATACGGCTGAAGGCATCCGCTTCTTCGAGGAGACGATCCGGCACCTCACATCGACCCTCGACATCGATCCTGTCGTCATTGCCCATGATCTGCATCCCAACATGGCGGCCACCCGCTTTGCGGAAGCAAGCGGCCGCGCGCTGGTCGCTGTTCAGCATCACCACGCGCACGCTGCGGCCGTCATCGCGGAGCATGGCCTTGCGGGGCCTACGCTCGCCCTTCTCCTCGACGGCTATGGTTATGGCTCCGACGGCGGCAACTGGGGTGGCGAACTCTTGTTGTGCGAAGGCGCCGGGTTTCGACGGATCGGGCATTTCGCGCCGTTGCAAATGCCTGGCGGAGATCGCGCAGCCCGCGAGCCTTGGCGCATGGCGAGCGCAATATTTCACTTGCTGGGACGGGAAAACGAAATCAGGCCGCGCTTTGCAGCACAGCCTCAGGCCGAGCGTCTGCCGTCAATGCTCGATCAGCCCGGCGTGGCGACCACGACCAGCGCGGGCCGACTGTTCGACGCAGCGGCGGCGCTGCTGGGGATCGCGACTTTGCAGAGCTATGAGGGCGAAGCCGCGATGAAGCTCGAGGCGCATGTGCGGCGGACTGCGGTGCTTGAAGCGGGCTGGATAATCGATGGCGACGTGCTGTCCTTTCGCCCGCTGTTTGCGCGTTTGATTGCAGACAACGTCAGCGCCACGGAGGGAGCGGGGCTGTTTCATGGTACGTTTGCCGCTGCCTGCGTTGACTGGGTCGCGCGCGCGGCGCGGACAACTGGCGTTACCGCCGTCGTTCTGAGCGGCGGCTGCTTCCTGAACGCGGTACTCGCGGATGAAATCGAGCGCGGCTGCGTTGCGGCCGGCCTCACTCCGCTGCTGCCACGGCAGGTTCCGCCCAATGACGGTGGATTGAGCCTCGGACAAGCCTGGATAGCCGCTCTGCAGATTGCAGAACGGCCGTCAGCCCTGGAAGGAACAGCCTAATATGTGTCTCTCAGTACCAGCTGAGGTCGCGAAAATTCTTGCTGATGACATGGCCATCGTGTCCATCGACGGCATCAGCAAGGAGATATCGATCGCGTTCATCGACGATCTCGCGGTGGGGGACTACGTCCTTGTCCATGTCGGTTATGCCCTGGCTAGAATTGACCCGGCGGAAGCCAAGCGCACGCTGCAGCTCCTACAGGAGCTGGGCAGCGTGGGGCAGGACCTCCAGTCATGAAATATGCCGACGAATTTCGCGACAAGACCATCGCGCGGGGGCTAGCGCGTGTGATTGGCGCCGAAGCCGATTCGCAAAGGAAATATCGGTTCATGGAATTCTGCGGCGGACACACGCATGCAATTTCCCGCTATGGCCTGGAGGATATGCTGCCTGCGAATGTTCGCATGATCCACGGGCCGGGTTGTCCCGTCTGTGTTCTCCCCGCCAGCCGGATCGACATGGCGATCAGGCTCGCCGAGCAGCCGGAGGTCACTCTCTGTGTCTATGGCGACCTGATGCGCGTGCCCGGCTCGCAGGGAAAATCCCTGCTGAGCGCCAAGGCGTTCGGCGCCGACATTCGGATGGTCTACTCGACGCTCGATGCGATCCGGATCGCCGAACAGGCGCCGAATCGAGAGGTGGTCTTTTTTGCCATTGGATTTGAGACCACGACGCCGCCGACGGCGGTGATGATCCGGCTTGCCGAGAAGAAATGGCTGAAGAGTTTCAGCGTGTTCTGCAACCACGTGCTGACTCCCTCGGCGATGCACAGCATTCTCGAGAGTCCCGATATCCGCAATATCGGGCGGGTCGAAATCGATGGCTTCGTCGGGCCTGCGCATGTCAGCACCATCATCGGCACGGAACCTTACGAGGTCCTCGCAGAACAATTCGGCAAGCCGATCGTGATCGCGGGATTTGAACCGCTCGACATGATGCAGGCGATCCTGATGCTGGTGCGGCAGGTGAACGAAGGCCGACATGAGGTGGAGAACCAATACAGCCGTGCGGTGACGCGGAAAGGCAATCGGCGCGCCCAGGAAGAGGTGTCGGATATCTTCGAATTGCGTGACCAGTTCGAATGGCGCGGGCTCGGGCTCGTACCCCATAGCGGACTAAAGCTAAAGCAGGCTTACGCTCAATTCGACGCCGAGATGCGTTTCACGATGCACGAAGTGCGCGTCGCCGATAATCCGGCGTGCGAGTGCGGGGCCATCCTGCGCGGCGTGAAGAGGCCGGTTGACTGCAAGCTGTTCGGAACCGTCTGCACGCCGGAAATCCCGATAGGATCCTGCATGGTCTCATCGGAAGGCGCCTGTGCCGCGCATTGGACGTATGGACGGTTTCGCGATTATCGGTTGAGGCGGGCGTGATGAGAGCCTATCAACGCAAGCTCGACATCAAGAACGGACGGGTCGACCTGTCCCATGGCGCCGGGGGACGCGCCATGGCGCAGCTGATCTCCGGCCTTTTTCACGAAGCCTTCGGCAATGAATGGCTCGCCCGCGGCAACGATCAGGCGGCCTTCGATGTTGGCGCCGGCAGGATGGTGATGACGACCGATGGCTATGTGATTTCGCCGCTGTTCTTTCCCGGCGGCAATATCGGATCGCTCGCGGTGCACGGCACGATCAATGATGTCGCGATGGGCGGCGCGCGTCCGCTCTATCTGTCGGCAAGTTTCATCATCGAGGAGGGCTTCCGCTTTTCGGATTTGAAGACGATTGCGGATTCGATGGGCGAGGCCGCGCGCGCCGCCGGCGTTTACATCATCACGGGCGACACCAAGGTCGTCGAGCGCGGGAAGGCGGACGGCCTGTTCATCTCGACGACGGGGGTCGGGGTTGTAGCCGATGGGCTCGATCTCTCCGCCGAGAAGGCAAGGGTCGGCGACCGCGTGCTGGTCTCCGGCAGTCTCGGCGACCATGGTACGGCGATCATGTCGAGGCGCCAGAATCTCGCTTTCGAGACCGAGATCGTCTCGGATTCCGCAGCGCTGCATGATCTCGTAGCCCTAATGGTTGCGGCCGGTGGCAGCAGCATCCGGGTGATGCGCGACCCCACGCGCGGCGGTCTTGCGGCGATGCTCAACGAGATTGCGCATCAGTCGGGCCTCGGGTTCCATCTGCAGGAAGAGGCCATTCCGGTGAAGCCGGCGGTTGCCGCCGCCTGCGAACTCCTTGGGCTTGATCCGCTACATGTCGCCAACGAGGGCAAGCTCGTTGCCATCGTGGCGCCTGACATGGCCGATGCCGTGCTTGCAGCCATGAAGGCGCATCCGCTCGGGTGCGATGCGGCTGATATCGGCGAGGCCGTAGCCGACAATCATCAGTTTGTGCAGATGTCAACCAGCTTTGGTGGCGGGCGAATTGTCGATTGGCTGTCGGGCGAACAATTGCCCCGGATCTGTTGAGCGCAATCGCACTTATGCCATTTCGTTGTTGCTTTGACGAGATCGCCCTGCGATCCTCATGAAGCACTCGTTCGCCTCGAGCGCATCAATCAAACCGAGCATGCGGGATGGGACTCGAAGCGGAACGGCGCGCACGTCGATCCTCGACATCAAGCCCTGCTCTCAACATCAGTTGTGTGATAAATTCCTTCTTCTCACAAACATTAAATGAGTGTCAGGGAGTGGCTATCACTCCCGCTATCATGCTAACCGGTCTCCTTAGCATGGACATCGACGGAACGCAGATTTCGCGGCTAAAGCGGACCGATTGATATGGCGCAAAGACACAGGGGAGCGCAGCGGTTAGGGTGATGCTGATATAAGCGTGGGATAGTAACCGTTGCAGGCCTCAATCCTGAAAAAGTATTGCGATGCCCGCCTGCCTTGGTACACCATCTATCCAACTGTACCGGAGTTCTCCCCGGCTGTCGGTGCACAGGATTGTGAGAAATGGCTGAGGCGCCTGCCGGCTGACGACTCCGTGTCGCTCTATCTCCACATTCCGTTCTGCCGGTCGATCTGTTGGTATTGCGGCTTCCCTACGGCCATCACTCGCCGGGTTGCGCCGATCCTCAATTATTTGTCGGTGCTGCGCGAGGAGATCCGGTTGGTCGCGGAGCAAGCGCCGCAAGCGCTGCCCGTGAGCGACGTGCACTTCGGCGGCGGAACGCCGACCGTCATCGAGCCAGCGGAGTTCCTGGCCCTGATGGAACTCCTGCGCCGCCGCTTCGCGTTCAGGAAAACGGCTGCGATCGCCGTCGAGATCGACCGCGCACGTTCACGGTCGAGACGGCCGAAGCCTTAGGAGCAGCCGGCGTGAACCGCGCGAGCCTCGGCGTGCAGAGCTTCGATCCCATTGTTCAAAAGCGATCAACCGGGTCCAGAGTAAGGCGCAGACGGCCGCTGCCGTCGAAAATCTGCGCCAGCACGGAATAAGCCGCATCAACTTCGACCTCATTTTCGGTCTCCCAAATCAGACGGTGCAGTACTGCGTCGAGAGCGCGACGACGGCGGTGGCCATGCGCCCGGACCGGCTTGCGGTTTTCGGCTACGCGCACGTTCCTTCGTATATGAAACGTCAGCGCCTGATCGATGAGGCAGCGCTGCCGGACAACGCTGCCCGCGCCGAACAGGCCGCGGCCGTGGCCGATACGCTTGTCGCCGCCGGCTATCACCAAATCGGGCTCGACCATTTCGCCTTGCCGGACGATGAGCTCGCAATGGCGCAGAAAGCCGGTCGCCTGCGGCGTAACTCCTTGGGTTATTCGGCCGACACCTGCAAAACCCTGATCGGCTTCGGCACGTCGGCCATCGGCCGTCTCGGCGACGGTTACGTCCAGAACGATGTTGCAACAGGCTCCTACAGCCGGCACATCAGAGCTGGCCGTCTGGCGACGTCAAAAGGCTACCGTCTCACCGATAAAGACCGCGTCCGAGCCGCGATCATCGAGCGGCTGATGTGCGATCTGGAGGCCGACGTGCCGGCAATCTGTGCCGCCCACGGAGTTTATGCGATCCCTTTTCTCGATTCAGCTGAACGCTTGTCGATGCTCGCCGAGGACGGGGTAGTCGACATCGAAAAGGGTTTCATCCGCGTGAGGCAGGAGCACCGCTTTGTGATTCGCGCTGTTGCTGCCGCATTCGACGCTTATCTCAACCGTTCACCCTATTAGCACAACAAGCAGCGTGAGCGGATCCAAAAGCATCACCGCTCGTCGCTAACAGGACGGCGCCTCGACCATGTAGAAATAGTTCTGTGGAATCTGATCCAGACTGCTGTCGGCTGCGGCAACGATGGCGACGCCGCTCGGCGAGCGTCACGTTGGAGACCCCGGCACTGCCGTATGCTTTGGGCACCGTAATCGCCCGGCAGGCCCAGCTTTGCAAGAAACGATCAACCGCGTCGAGCAGCTGGCGGGCTGGACTAGACTGTAGCACTCTGGGATGTCATCAAGGCTCGTCCGGCTTCGGTCCCGAGACCAGTGGCGCGCCCCCGACGGAAACCGGCCCTTGTGGTTTCGGCGAGCGCACGAGTGTCTTGGCCGGCTCTGACACGGCATGGCCAGGCGTCGGACGAGGAACATGAGGAGGAGAAGCCGTGGGTGCCGGATTCTGCAATGAGTCGATTCGTAAAGTCAGCGCTGCGATTTGATCTGAGATTCGTGTTAAATCGGCCAGCTGGGCACTGATGCTGCGGTTGAGTTTAGCGAACTCGTCGCGAGCCTTCTGTTGTCCCGACTGAATCTCCGACAGGGCCGCCCGGTCCTCCGGTGACAAGCCTGGCATTGGGGCGACTTCACGGGCGGCCGCCAACGTCTCGACAAATTGTCCGACGTTGGTCCAAAAATAGGCTCCTGCAGCGCACAGGCCAACGAGGACAACTACGAGTACTAAAAGCCACGAAACGCGTCTCGACGACGTGTGCAATACCGGCGGCAAGTCCGAACCGGCCGTTTGATCCATCATCTCCATCATCCCTCGCTCGATGTCCGGGTCTGTGTTGGCTTTTCTCGTTGACGCGCTATGACACGATGGTCAAGAGCTGCAGCGAGCCGCGACCATCGACAAATCGTTATCCGCAACGTTGCCCTCATCGATTGGTCATCCAGTCCTATGATCGGTTCGATGTAACACTTTTTGCGCATGGCCGGCTCCTACATCATAGCGCCACCGCAAAGCAATAGTTCTCGTCTTCATCGGCCATGGCGCAGCATTTCCTCGCATTCAGAAAAAGCCTGCGAGCAATCTTCCATTTGCCGGCACCGAATGCGAGCCAGTCGTTATTTCCTGAATTATCTTTCAGGCTCGTATCGAGCTAGGCATCGCCACTTGCCGTAGCCCCATCCCTTGACGAGACGCGCCACTTAGAGCTCTACGAGCTGCCCGTGGGTCCACTCTTCACGCGCCGGAATAGTCGGCTCGTGCCCAAAATACTCTTCAAGCTATCCTGGCCTGCGCAGTCGAATACGGAGCACAACGCCAACTATGTCGAGCCCAATTGCACATAAAAATCTTGGGGAAAACAAACCGTTCGGCGAGTCCGGCGGTCGGCATAAATCTGCAAGATCAATGACGTCGGTCCTCTCGCCTACGTCACCGACATCCTGAGGATGATGGTCAATGGTCACCCGAACGATGAACTCGGCCAACTTCTTCCCTGGGCCGATCCGGGCAATCCCTAAAAGCCGTCGCTTGAGAACGACGCTAATGATGCAGATCAACAAATCGCGGTTTAACTGCGTTTCCGCCGAGAGATGGGCGCGTAAAGAACTGAGCGGCTGCAGCGCTCACGAGTGACCGACGCCCGATTTCCACTGGACCGATGCCAGCGTCGCCAGAGTTCGTCTAGTCGCCGAGGGGCCTCACCCCGAGCAGCGAAACAGCCACGATCCCTGCATCGACAGGCAACGGCTTGCGATCCAGTCAACTACTAACGTTAGCAGTTGGAGGAGATGACGGACACGTGGCAATCGGCGGTTAATGAAGGTCGCGCGGGTCACACGTCAAGGAACTGGGATGCAATATAGAACTGGCCGCTCCAACGGCCCTGATGGATGTGCCAACGCATCTGCGGCCATCAAATCGGCTCCAACCGCGATTTCTCCTTTCTTATGCAAGCCCATGATGGACCTTCTGGCGCGATCGCCGAGCGCACAGGTTTCAACGGTCTCTCGGCTTCGGGCCTGTCAGTTGCCTCGTCTCTCGGCTACCGCGATGCCAGTGAAGCATCATGGAGCCAACGCGTCGTCCTTGGCGCGCGAGCCCTGCTTTCTGATGACTACTATCTTCTCGAAGAAGACGTCTTCTCCGATCAGAATGCTGCACGGCCGAAATCCTCATGCTTCTGGTGGAAGAGGCGGATCGTTCGCAGTGTATTGGTGGCGAGGACACCGAGGCGCCGTCCGCCCGTCGCCACTATCTCGCCGAGCGAAGGCACCGAATAAAGCCGGCCGCCGTCGACACCGAGGCAGCGCAACAGAACTGCGTTGGAACAGTCGATTAGCTTGGCCGCGGTATGGCGTGCTCGACACGTGCGTTCCGATCAAGCCAATAGCGTGCCGGCCGGTGACGAGGTCGGGAAGGCTCAGCGGGTATCGCTGAGATAGACGGGCCGATTGCAGCCAAGCATCAGCCCCGGAGCCTTCAGACATTAGAAGGTTGGGGGTCAGCTCCGAGCCAATCAGGCCGGAGCGCAATCCATTCAAGACTAGCAATACGGACGCGGAGTTCACTATGCATGGTTACTTTGTCCTGGCGACGGCTGCGGCACGCGTTTTCAGCTTTCGATCAAGTACGAAGCAAAGAGGGCTTGTTATCGCACTCTCCCTGGCAGCGAGCCTCGTCGGCAGTTCGGCGCTGGCACAGACTGCCATGGGCCTAAGCCAAAACGCGACATTCCAGATGAGGTTGCTAAAAGAAGAATTGAGAGGGAGTCCGATTCGGTCACAAAATTCCGAGGCCGCCGGCTCAAACGAGCAACGCTTCCGGTCGGTAACTCCGGCGCTAGCACAAACTGCCAGTTTGCCTTCCGCAAAGCGCGACAGTGCGGATGAAATTGCTAAAAACAGAACTCAAAAGGAGATCGACCCATTCGCAAAGTTCGAGAACCTCCGCGAAAAAGGTATGTGGCTCAATATCCCTGGTCCTGCCGATACGATAGATCACGATAAAGGCGGCGTTAGATCCGCGCTGGCAGAGGTCGGGATCGGCTACGTTGGCGGGACAGTAATCAGTCTCGTAGACAATCAACTGCCAAATGCAGCCAGTGCCACCACCGCCAATCAGCTATATATGGGCCAGAATTCGACATTTAGTACCGTAAATTTCATGATTGTGACCTACGATCTCAGCCGCTTTGGAATTCCCGATGGTCAGATCGTCGTGGGAGCCGAGCAGCAGTACTGGACATGGAAACCCGGAGGGCCAGATAGAGTGGGTCTCAATACATTGGCCTATTACCAGACGTTTTTCGACAGGAAACTCGAACTCAAAATGGGTTACCTCAGAAATGTAAATGAGTTCGCAGGCACATTGGTCGGAGGGAACGCAGGAGCAAGCGTTTTGGCCCCCTCGTCGAATATTTTGTATCAAGCTGGCATGAGCAACAATGCCGCGCCTACGCCAGCTCTCAACGTGAAGTACAATTTTGATGATCACCTATATGACAAGGTCTCAATCCAGCGCTCAATCAGTCCAGACGGTCAGTATGCGCAGATCACCGAAAATCCCACCGGCTTAAGCTGGAGCACGGCCAACGCGGGCATTCTTTTGCTTGATGAAATTGGCTACAAGAACAAAGCTGCTCCGGGCTTACCCGAGACCTGGTTGCGGGCGGGCGCCGGTTTCAATAACAGCACCTACAAGAACTTGCAGTATCCGCAGCAATCGAGAGCCGACGCGAACAGCGTCTACTACGTCGCAGCGGACAGGCAACTCTGGCAGTCTGATGTCCAGGGCTCGGCATATCGTGGTATCTATGGTGGTTTCTCTGTAATGTACGCTCCACCTGACCTAAATAAAGTCAGCCAATATTACGAGCTTCGTCTCTATGCGAAGGGACTGTTTGACAGCCGGCCCAGTGATCAGATTGCTATTGTTGCCACTAACACCGTCTGGAGCAACTTTGCAGTGGACGCTGCCTTGGCTAAAGGGAATCTCGTGCATCGCGACAGCACAGCGATCTTGGGCACCTATACCGCGCATCTGGCACCCGGGATATATGCAAGTGTAGGACTGGCATACATCAACAACCCGACGAGCATTACACACACGCGCCAAACGGGACATGCTCTGAATTTGTTGGTGTCTACCTCGATATTCTTCTAAGTCCTCAAGGCTAGTCACGTGACTCTAAAGTTCGCCACATAAAGTCTCCTGGGCTTTGTGGCAGAAGCGTTTGACGGAAGCCAAAATCTGGTACGCCGACTTGGTCCATTTGAAGGGCTTCTGATATTTGTTGTGCTGGTCGATGAAGGTACGGCTGTCGGCCTCGAGCTGCCTGACGGAGGTGTGGACACCTCGCTGGATCTGCTTTCTGGTGAGTTCAGCGAACCAGCGCTCGACCTGATTGATCCATGACAGGGCTTCGACGTCTTGTCGGTCGGAGCACAGTTCGGATGGCGAGCGATCCTTGAAGCAAATCGCCATAGAGGGGCTGCCGGGCGGCGAACGTTGAGAAAAGCCCTCGCGACCACGCGTGCGGTTCTCAAAGATCAACGCGAGGAGGAAGCCGAAGATCTTGGCTTGCCGGTCCGCGGTGCGATTCAGGCAATGCGTGCCACTCACGAAGCACGAGCCGCGCAGCGCAATGTTGAAGCAGAAGAAGCCGAACGGCTGAAGCGTTTGGAGCGGTTGAACACGATCATGCCCCTGTCAAACGCACCGATGGGCGAGCACATTCGAATTGGATAGAGACGCCGCACTCAAGCCTCAACGGGATGACACCGCGCGAAGCCGCAGCACAATCCGCCGGACTTCTCGAAAACGCGACACGCCTGCTGCACAATTTCGCGGCGGAGTTTGCGAAGACGGCGAAATGGGTCGATGAGTTGGAGCGGGAAGCGTCCAAGCTGATTCCACGCCCCGACAAGCTTTGTCTCTCTATGACAGTCAGCGATCCGGACCTGCCGGGACTGGCCTCGCCAAGCGTCTACATCAAGGAGGAGCAAACCATGCAGCAATGTCTCGTACTTTTGATGCGTCGTTTTGGAAAGCGGTAGTGTCGCCTATCGCACGGCGCCAACGGATACGAGGGTCGAGAGCCTGTGAAATTCTTTTCGACTATCATCGAACAGTTGGACATGGCGGTTGCGGAGATTGCCGTCGATCAGCCGATCCACAGCCGCTTCGCGCTGATCCTGATCGATAACGCCACGGAATTGCTCATTCACCGATCGTGCAATACGCTGCCCACGGCGCCGGAAAAGATAAGACTCCGCTTAGTCCCAAGATGCGTCGCGAGGCGACGGGTAATTACTTCGAGCCGAAGCTGGCCGTAATGAGGCATGTCGATGCAATCACGGAGGATGAAAGACGCTTCATTGCGATAGCGCATGCCTATCGTAATGAACTGTATCACGTCGGATTGCGCCACGTTGGGAATGTCGCTCAAGACCGAACTGATGCAGCGGATCGGACGCATCGAAAAGCACTTCAATTTCATCAGTCGTGATCTTGATGGGAGACACCGCCGGCTGCGATGCTGGAAAATCTCCAATTTGCATACGATCATAATTCCGCGCTTCGGAAGAAGGGTGGCGAGAACATTTGGATTCCATGGGACGCGCCGTTCATGCAGGGCCATAAAACGCGTCTCATGGCGACGTGGAAGCGACGGTACTCGACTGTGCCCATTGTTAAGTGGCGGCAGAAGGCGAATCTCATCGGAACGGAGACGAATTGGCTGCGCGCAGCCGCGGCGCATGATGATCTCAACCGGCAGATGGATTATTTGGATGACGCTATCACCGAAGCGCTTTCTGAATTTGATGGCTGGGTGCAACAGCAGATCGACCGGGCGCGGGGCAAGTGAGCTGTGCGATGAGCCGAAGTGGTAGTGGCACCTCAGGTCCTTCCCGCGGAGGCCCGAGTCAAGCGATGACAGCGCCACCTCAGGGCACCGGAATTCCATGACCGTATGACGGTATTCCTGAGGGTCGCTAGCCCGCATTTCTCACGGGGCCGATTGATTTTGCGATGGGCATTGGTGGGTCGGCGCGAAGGCGACGAGGACCGTGGCGCCGAAGACGCTGGCGTCGAGATGGCTTTGTGTGTCTCCGTTGGGCCTTGTTGATGATGCCGCGGATTGGGCGCGTTGCGGCGGCGCGTGTCAGGCCGGCGAGCCGCGGGCCTTGGCGGCTTCGGCCAGGCTGCGGGCGGCGCGGCCCCATTGTTCGGCGGCTGGGCAGGCCGAGGCCATGGCAATTTTGATGCGGCGGCAGGAGATGCGCACCAGTGCACCGATTTTCAGGAGCTTGAGGCGGATGGTGCCGCAGGTGGCGTCCGCAAAGGCGGTTTCAGCAAGGCCGATGCGCCGCAGCGCGCAGATCAGCACATAGGCCATCGAGGCGAACCACAGCCGCAGTTGGTTGGCGCGCATGGTCTGAGCCGATGTGCGGTCGGCGTAGAGGTCGAGCTGGCATTCCTTGATGCGGTTCTCCATGTCGCCGCGCGCGCAGTAGATGTCCTCATAGAGCTGCCGCGCGCCCGCCTCGCTGCGCTTGAGCGAGGTGACGACGAAGCGCGGATTGGCCTCGCCGTGCGTCCACTCCGCCTTGGCGACGACGCGGCGCTCCTGGCTCCAGCTATCAAGCGTCGTCCACTGGAAGTCCTTGAAGCGGCGCGCCGGGCGGCCGGTCTTCTCGGCCGCGGCTCTCGCCGCGGCAAGCTCCTCTTCGATCATGGCGACCAGGCGGATGTTGCGGGCGAGCCCGAACAGGTAATCTACGCGGTTGTCCTCGCACCACGCCATCAGCGCCGCGCGCGCAAAGCCACTGTCGGCTCGCAGCAGGATGCGCACGAACGGCCAGCGGGCACGGATTTGCCGAACGATCCGCGCAACCTCATCCACGCTGCCCGCACTGGCATCGATGTCGGAGGGCCGCAGCTTGGCCGCCAACAGATGCCGGCCGCAGAACACGTACAGCGGCAGATAGCAGTAGCAGTCGTAGTAGCCGTGGAAGAAGCGCCCCTCCTGATGCCCGTGCAGCGGATCGTCGGTGGCGTCGAGATCGAGGACGATCTGCTCCGGCGGCCGCTGGTGCGCCTCCAGGAACAGCGTCACCGGCAGCGCCTCGATTGCCGCCGCGTCATAGGCGATCTTGTGATAGCGCGAAGGCTCCTCCCGGCTCAGTTCCAGCCGGTTGAGCGTCGACTTGCCGGCCACCGGCGCGCAGTCCTCGCGCCGCGCCGAAAGCTTGTCCGAAAGCACCGCCATCAGCGGATCGTGCCGCAGTTCATCATGGTCGTTGAGATCTTCATAGCCGAGCGCGATGCCAAACACCCGCTGCCCGATCAGTGTCGCCACCGTGTGCTCGATCAGGTCCTGCCGGCGATGATCGCGAAAGCAATCCGCAAAACGCCCGACCAGATCGATCGCCCGATCGGCCGCGCCCAGAAGCAGCGCGCCGGCATCCGACGTCACCAGTCCAGCGTCAAAGGCCGCTTCCACGAGGCGTCCTTCCACCCTTCCAAAATCAAACCGCTCTGCGCTACACTCTGTCGGCATCGGGGCGCTCCTCGAATCATCGCAAAGTCCTTCTCGCAAAAGAACTTTCGCTGATTCGGCGCCCCGATGCGCCTAACTCTGTGAGAAATGCGGGCTAGTCCTGCTGGGCCGGATCATCAGCGGCAGCAGCATGCGGCGAGTATGGCAGATCGGGCCATTGACCGAGGCCGGCTCGTTTCACCCGCCTTCCGAGCGCCAGCACCTGCGGGAACTGACCGTCCCAAGCCAAACTGTTCGATAGATACGTTTACGGATCATTTCCCACCCGAAAGATTCGTTTACGTTTCATCTTGACCGATCGAAATGATCTGTTTACGTATCACCCACTGGCAAATGATCCGGGAACATATCATGACCTCCGCCCCAGACCCCTTGCTCAAGGATCTTGGCATGCACTTTAGAAAGGCGCGCATGGCCGCTGGCTTGTCCCAGGAGCAAATCGCCCTTCGGGCGAACATCAGCAGACCCCGCTATCGGGACATTGAAACCGGTGCCGCTGCCGCCCGTGCAACGACGCTCGTCAACGTCGCCCGCGCCCTTGGCATGGAAATGATGTTGATCCCGCAGGCGATGGTGCCCGCTATTCAGTCGATGCTGCAGCCCGCCGCCGACGATGATGATCGCCCCGCATTCACGTCAGACGTTGAAGAGGAGGAAGGCGCATGAGTCCGACCGTTCTCGCGGCAGAGCGCATCCAGTCGCTCGATATCTCGTTGAACGATCTTCCAGTCGGCACGCTCGTGCGGACGCCGGGCGACTACAATGCGTTCAACCTTTTGCCCGCTTACCGGAACTTAAACAACCCGCCAATCTTCAGCCTGTCGCTTCGCTCAGCGAACGGCAGCCTCCGCCGGGATCCAAAACCAATACGCGGCGCGCTGCCACCGTTCTTTGCGAACCTGCTGCCCGAAGAGAAACTGCGCGAGGCGATGGAAAAGCACCACGCGGCGTCAGTAAGACCAGGAAACGACTTCGATCTCTTGGCTGCGCTGGGGATCAACCTGCCAGGAGCGGTATGCGCTTTGCCGAGTGATGGTATCCCCATTCCAACTGGTCCAGAAGCGGAGGGCAATAAAAAGGCGCGATTTTCGCTTGCCGGTGTGCAGATGAAGCTTTCCGTCATGAAGAACACAGGAAAGGAAGGTGGGATCACACTCGCCGTAGACGGCGAGCAAGGGCAATATATCGCGAAATTTCCCTCGCTCACTCACATCGGGCTTTCGGAAAACGAATTCGCAGTTCTCGCCTTGGCGGAAGCGCTGGGGATGGAAGTGCCGGCACGCGAACTCGTCGACAAGAAGGAGTTCGCCGGCATTCCGGAAGAGTTCAACACCATGTCCACGGGCAAGGTGCTGCTTGTCCGTCGCTTCGACCGCGGCGCGGACGGAGCGCGCGTCCATATGGAAGACTTCGCACAGGTCTTTGGCCGCTATCCGTCGGAGAAATACATTGGCGCAGCCTATCATAATATCGCAGCAGCGCTGAACAGCGGCGTCTCCTTTGATTCAGCCATCGAATTTGTTCGGCGCCTTGCACTCACCGCGGTCACCGGGAACGGTGATATGCATCTCAAGAATTGGTCGCTGCTGTATCCCGGAGACGGACGGACACCAACGCTGTCGCCTGTCTACGACGTGCTTTCAACAGTTCCTTACATCCCAAAGGACGGTATGGCGCTGAGCCTTGCCGGCGAAAAGTCGTTCAAGGCGCTTACTCCAGAGCGCTGGCGCAACTTCGCAAATCGAAGTCGTCTTCCGGAAGGGGCAGTGGTGACAGCCGTAGCCGAGACGGCGGCGACCGTGCGCGACAAGTGGTCGGTTCTTCCAGAACGCGATGTTGTGCCTGCCCAGGTCCTCAGCCGGATCGATGCCCATATCGAAGAAATGGCAAACGTTCTCGATCCGTAGATCCCAACGACCAAGCAGGATCAGGGACGTGAACCTATAAATCCGGAGTGGTCCGCAGACTTCCGCTTTGATACGGATTGTGTTGAAAAACTCGAAAATCGCGGGGCTCCGAAAATTCTCGCAAGTGTCGCGCATTGGCAATTTCAGCCGCTGCAAGGCTTTGCAGAATCAATACGAACGCCAGCGATCGTTTTTGGGTAATTGATGTGGTCCCTCATCTCACAGCGAGATAGACGCACCAGCGGTCCTGAGAATTTTCAGTCATCAGCGAACAAGGACTTTTTCAACACAATCATACGCATTCCGGGCTCCAGCCCGGACATCGCGTGAGGTCTGGAAAAGGGCCAGGCTGACCGCCCGACGACCACAGTATCGAGCATGAGATGATGAACAGATGCGGGCTCCCCGTCTGCAAGCATTTCCGCAAACCTGCTGTATCAGTCCGTCCCGATCAATTGGCATCGCTCGGGCTACGGCTAATTGATCCTGCGCAATAGGGGCGGAAATCGCTGAATTTCTGCACCATTTGGCCGCCAGAGGACGGCCGAAGACCTTGCTCCCGCGCGAACCGAGATATTTTTTGTTCGATGCCGTCTATTCATAATATTTCGGAACGCGATGTCTCTATTATTCGCGAGGCGACTGAGCACAACAGGACGCGCGTGTTGTGGATGTCGGCGGGCGTTAGAAGAATATTTCAACAAACGGACGAAGTCGCAAACGCAAGTGATTCAAGTGGACGATAGATGATGCCGCGAAGCGCGGACTGGCGACGATTTGAGAGGGCTTTCAGCGACCATGCGATAGGTGGCCGCAAATCGCTTCGACAGAATGGAGACAATTGTCGTTGGAGGAACAGGAGAGCCGCTCGCTTGCAATCGCGAACGCAGGGAGCAGAATGGTACGAATTCGTTAGGTAACGAGTTCGTGCACGCTGTTCGTCACCGCACGGCAACAAACAATGCGTCTGCTGCGAAATTAAGAAAAATTGAGTATCTCCTCTCAACGAAAAATGGTTCATCTTAGACTCGCGCATTCGAAAATTCTTTGAGAGGATTGATTATCAAGCAATGATGCCGGTCAGGGAGCTCATGATGCGCAACAACATCTTCGACATCGTGATTCCGTTACGCGCAGAGCTTGTTAATGACTTGTGTGCGTCCTTTTGTTGACGCTGCCCAGATGCCGCTGGTCGGCCAGCCGCTCGAGCTGTTCACGAAGGGGGAGAATAGATCGACATGCGCGGGGCTGCTCGCAAACGGTCAGCCGCGCTCCTGCGACGTCCCAGCACGAACACGAGGGCCCCGATGTGGGGGCGGCACGCAGGTCCAAAGAAGAGAGCGCTCCAGACGACCATGACGATGTGGTCGACAGGTTATCTTTCGATTTTCTGTGATATTTTTGGCCAGGAGCGACACGAACATCTTATCACCTCATTGTGAACTAAGGCGTCATATTAATTTCAACCAGAGGGTGTATCAGCCTCGGGCTGGGTGCTGCAGCAGCCTCCGGCGCCGCTACTGAACTAGCTGGCATGTTGCTTGAGCTTGGACGAGGATGTGACATGGTGACCACGCGCGAAGTGTCTGTCGATGACGTCACAACGGTAACCCACATGGTTGCTGCCCTACTTGCCGAACTTGAGGGCGGCCAAGTGCAGGCCGGACTAGATACCCAGCTTGCTGTCGACCTCCTCATAAAAGAGCGCGTCTATGGGTTTCTTGCTTTCGCGGAGGCTCGTCCTGTGGGCATCATCATGTTGTCGGAAAGCGCGGCCCTTTTTGCGCGCGGAACCTACGGCATCATTACCGAACTCTACGTGGTGCCGGACCAGCGATCGTCTGGGATCGCGATGCGCCTCATTGAGGCTGCCGTGAGCCTGGGGACGGTAAAAGGCTGGGGTCAGCTTGAACTGGGGGCGCCGAGGCAGCCGACGTGGAGCCGCAACCGCAGCTTGGCCTTCTACTTGAAGGCCGGTTTTGCAGAGATCGGCCCACGCCTCAAGTTGCCGTTGCACGGCCTTGGCCAGAGCATTTTCGCCGAACGCTGGCCAGTCTCCCAGGGCGTCCGGACAGGAAGGCTTGCGAGCGGGCCGTTTCTCGAACGTCGCGATAGCTCTAACAGGTTGTTGAAGAAGTCACTAGCGGGCAGGCGTTTGGCATAATTCTCTGGAGTGATTGAATCGGGAAATGGAGATGCGCCGCTCTGACGCGCAGTATGGATTGCTATTCAGCTATGTGGATTTGGAAGCCCGCCTCCGCGGTGATCATCCGCTGCGAACGATCCGGGTAATAGCAAACGCGGCGTTGAGTGTCGAAGGCTTTCACGGCGCTTTACGTGGACTTCGGGCGGCCATTGATCGCACCAGAGAAGCTGCTTCGAGCGGTGGTACTGCAACCCTTCTAGTCTTACTGTGTCACAAAAGAAGGCGCTTCGTCTGCCGGGTGCAACAAGGAC
>NZ_LLXX01000175.1 GCF_001440405.1 Bradyrhizobium valentinum | reverse complement strand
ACAACCTCATTCTGGCACACTGATGCCGTAGGGGGCCGTCCACCCCATCAACCACCAGCGTCGATAGGTACGAAGGCAACTAGCCCCATCGTCTCACCGATAAGCCGCGGCGTATGGGTCCCTGCGTTCGCAGGGACGACGTACCGTATTGTCTTTGTCGCGCGATATCGCCAAACTCCGCGCAACGAAAACAAGACGATACGGGAGAGACATGTCCGCGCCAGAGCAACTGACTGATCTCGCCAACATGGTGCGCGAGCGTGCCAAAACGCGCGGTGACGCCATCGCCTATGAGTTCGAGGGACGCCAGACAAGTTTTTCCGAGTTCGACATCAAGACCAACCGCGTTGCGAATGCGCTGATTGCGATGGGCATCAAGCCGGGTGAGCGGATCGCCTATCTCGGCAAAAACAGCGACTTCTATTTCGAGCTCTTGATGGGCGCGATGAAGGCCAAGGTGGTGATGGCGCCGGTCAACTGGCGCCTGGCCGGCCCCGAGATCGCGTTCATCGTCAGCGACTGCAAGGCGCCGGTGCTGTTCGTCGGGCCCGAATTCATCACGCAGGTCCGCAACATCAAGTCGCAACTGCCTGATGTCCGGACGGTCATCACGACTGAAGGCGGCGCGCCGGAATGGCAGGATTTTATGGCTTGGCGCGATGCCGCCAACGCGAGCGATCCGAAGGATCCCGATCAGCCCGAAGGACATCGCGATCCAGCTTTATACGTCGGGCACCACGGGCAGAGGTCGAAAGCGCGATCTGCGACCATCCTGACGTGGCCGAAGCCGCCGTGATCGGTATTCCCGACGACAAATGGGGCGAAGCGGTGAAAGCGATCGTGGTGATGAAGCCGGGCAAGCAGGCAACTGCCACCGACATCATCAACTTCACCCGCGAACGCATCGCGGGATTCAAGACGCCGAAATCGGTGGACTTCATGGCAGCGCTGCCGCGCAATCCGTCGGGGAAGATTTTGCGGCGGAATTTGCGCGAACCGTATTGGGCGGGGAAGGACCGGCAGGTGAATTGATCTGTGATCTATCAACGATGTCGTCCCTGCGAACGCAGGGAGCCATACGCCGCGCCATTGCTGATACGAATGGTGCGAGTCATCTTCGCTTGACCGCTGTGGCTCAATCTGCGCCCTGTGGTTATGGGTCCCCCCGTTCGCGGGGACGACAACACGTTAAGGCGTAGCACCCCTCACTTCTTCACCCGCTCGCGCACCGCGCGGTGGCGGGCCTTGGTTTCGTCCGACCAGACTTCGGCGGGATCGTAGAATTCGGCGAACGCTTTTGCGCCCGGCGGCAACGTCACCCAGGGCTGCTTGGTCGACGTGAAGATGTGGACGTCAGGCGGGCACTGGGTCGGATCGTCCATGGTGCCGACGCGGACGAAGCGCACGGCAGGCCCGGAGCCCGGATAGTTGCTCCAGACCGCGACTTTGCAGACCGGGCAGCGCGCGATGCGCTGGCCCTTGCCGCTGGCCGACGGCGTATCGATGATCTCGGGCTCGGCGGCGATATGCTCGACCAGCTCCGCCTCATAGAGCGCGTTGAGGGCATGCACGGTGCCGGTCTCGCGCTGGCACCAGGTGCAGTGGCAGGCGTGCACGATCATCGGCCTGCCGTTCAGGCGATAGCGGATATTTCTGCACGTGCATCCACCTTCCATCTCCCGCTCTCCCTCTTTTTACTTGAGCATGATCCTTGGCCGAAAACCGGTGCCCACTTTGCGCTGACGCGGCCCTTCGGGTCGGAGATCATGCTCAGTGTTTGCCCGCACCCATATAGCCGAACAGGAATCCCGCCACCTTTCGCTTCTGGATTTCCTCGCTGCCCTCGGTGATGCGGTAGCGGCGGTGGTGGCGGTAGATGTGCTCGAACGGCTTGTGCCGCGAATAGCCCATGCCGCCATGCACCTGCATGGCGCGGTCGGCGGCCTCGCAGCACAGGCGGTTTGCCCAATAGTTACACATCGAGACCCGGTCTGACAGCGTATGTTCGACCTGGGCCTGGGTGAGTTGGTCCATTTCCCACGCGGTCTTGCGGATCAATAGACGCAACATCTCCGCCTGCGTCGCCAGTTCCACCAACGGCCATTGGATCGCCTGGTTCTCCGCCAGCGCCTTGCCGAACGGCTTTCGCTCGCGGGCGTATTTCACGCTTTCGTTGATGCAGTAGACGGCGGCCCCCAGCGAGCTCGCAGCCTGCCGGATCCGGTTCTCGTGCACAAAACATTGCGCCAGCGACAGGCCACGGCCGACCTCGCCGAACAGCGCATCCTCGGGCACGAAGACATCGGTGAAGCTGACGCGCGGATGGTCCGTCGGCATGTTGAAGGTCCACATGTACTCCTCGACCTTCACGCCTTCGCTTCCAGCCGGCACCAGGAAGCACGTGATGCCGCGCGCATCGCCGTCATTGCCGGACGTGCGCGCAAACAGCGCGCAGTGAGTCGCGACATGCATGCCGGTCGTCCACATCTTCTGGCCGTTGATGATCCAGCCCTTGACGTTGTCGCGAGTCGCCTGCACGGCCTTCGTTTCCATATGCGTCGCGTCGGAACCATGGTCCGGCTCGGTGAGGCCGAAGGTGATGCGAAACTTGCCCGTGATCGAGCCGTCGATCATCGCCTTCTGATCGTCGGTGCCGTAGCGGTCGAGCATGGTGACGATGGGCAGGTTGCCGACGATCGAATGCTCGTTCTGCAAATCGTTATGCAGGCCAAGCCCCTTTGAGGCAAAGTGCTCGCGGATGACGGCCATCCAGAGATTGGAACCGTCCTTGCCGCCGTAGCGCTTGGGGATCGCAAAGCGCAAATGGCCGGCGGCGTCGGCGAGGTTCTTCGCCTTGCGCAGCAGCGCTTCCCATTCGTGCCGCGGCAGGCCGCCGTTCTCGAAATCGGTGCGCGCCCATTCGCGGCGATGATCGAAGAAGCGGATGTTATCGTCGGCTTCCTCCAGCGGCTTGATCTCGCGCGCGATGAAGCGATCGAGCTCGTCGAGATAGCTAACGAGGTCGGCAGGCAGGTTGAAATCCAAGATGTTCACTCCCGGAATTGTCGTTTGTTTTGATTTGCGTTTAGGCGCTGCGAGAGCGCTCCTGCTCGGACGGATTTAGCTGAGAAGACCACGCCCAAGTCAAGCAACGGAATGGACCTTGGCACGCGCGGGGGCGTTGCGAAATTGGATGGTATCGGACGCCGGGCTGGCGCTATGATCGCGGCCAATATTCTTCGCCGCAGAAAATCCAAACGGGAGCAAATATGGACCTGAAATTCTCCAAGGTAACGCGCAAGGGACCGATCACGATCATCACGCTGTCGCGGCCCGAAGTGTACAATGCGTTGCATATCGACGCGCATTTCGAGCTCAACAAGGTGTTCGACAATTTCTCCGCCGATCCCGAGCAATGGGTCGCAATCGTCACCGGCGCCGGCGACAAGGCGTTCTGCGCCGGCAATGACCTGAAATGGCAGGCCGCGGGCGGCAAGCGCGGCTGGGACAAGGGCGGCTTCGCAGGCCTCACCTCGCGGTTCGACTGCGACAAGCCGATCATTGCCGCGGTCAACGGCGTCGCGATGGGCGGCGGCTTCGAGATCGCGCTGGCCTGCGACCTCATCATTGCGTCGGAGAACGCGACCTTTGCGCTGCCCGAGCCGCGCGTCGGCCTCGCAGCATTGGCCGGCGGCGTACACCGGCTGCCGCGGCAGATCGGACTGAAGCGCGCCATGGGCATGATCCTCACCGCGCGCCACGTCTCGGCCAAGGAGGGGCTTGAGCTTGGCTTCGTCAACGAGGTGGTTCCCGCCGGTGAAGCGCTAGCCGCCGCCGAGCGCTGGGCCGAGACGATCTGCAAGAATTCGCCGATGTCGATCCGCGCTTCCAAGCAGGCGATCCAGCGCGGGCTTGAAGTCTCACTGGAACAGGCGATCGCCGAGCAGCGGGAATATCCCGCAGTGAAGGCGATGGCGGCGTCGCAGGACTACATCGAGGGGCCGAAGGCGTTTGCCGAGAAGCGGCCGCCGAAGTGGCTGGGGCGGTGAGGCGCATGGCACCGCTCTTCCTCCGTCATTGCGAGCGCAGCGAAGCAATCCACGCCTCAACACGGGGATAGATGGATTGCTTCGTCGCTTGCGCTCTTCGCAATGACGAGGAGAGTTGACGCTAACCTTGTAGGATGGGTAGAGCGCAGCGAAACCCATCGTTCGGCCGTTGATGCATGATGGGTTTCGCTTCGCTCTACCCATCCTACGGTTTCCCCAACTCCCTCTTGTACGACGCGTAGTTCGGCTGGTCGACGGCGAGCTTGTCCAGAGTGGTCTGCCAGAGGTGCTCGGCCAAGCCCGGCGTCTGCAAGTCGACTTCGCCTCTGGCGATCTTCTCGCACAGCGCGCGATTCAACTCGATCAACGCGCCATCCATACCGAGCAACTGCTTCAGCCGCGCGGCCTCCGCTGCGTCGCTGCCCTGCTCCAGCGCCAGTTGCCGCGTCACCAGGTCGAGCGCGTTGATGCCGACGCGGAGCTTGAAGGCGTTGTGGCCCTTGATCTCGGCAGCGATCTCGTTGCGGAAGAAATCCGCGACCGCCTTGATCAGTTCGGTGGGGGTCGGTTCGTCTTGCATCCTACTTTCCCCGCGGAGCGAGTAGCCGTAGCAGATCGATCTCAGTCTCGGACGAGCGGCGACCGATCATGGCGCGCTCCATCGAATGATCGGGTCCGGAGCGGAAGCGCTGCATCATGCCACAGCACATGATGCCCCAGCGCAGCGTGCCCATTACTTCCCAAAACATCACGCGCGTGGGATCGACCTTGCGGCCGGCTTCCTCGTATCCCGCGAACAATTCCTCGCGCGTTCCAAAACCGCCGACCGGCTTGTCGATCTCGCCAAAGCGCCAGGAGTTGACGCAGATCCATCCCAAGTCCTCCATCGGATCGCCGAAATGCGCGAGCTCCCAGTCCAGCACCGCGCGCACGCCATCGGGCCCGATGATGAGGTTGCCGTGGCGGAAATCGCCATGCACCAGCGTCACCTCCTTCGACGGCCCGGGATCGCGCTCGCGCAGCCAGCGTAGCGCCAGCTCGAACACCGGACGCGGCCAATTGAAACTGCGGTATTCCCGCTCGAGGTCGGCGATTTCCTTCGTCGCGGTCATCTCGCGCAGCCTCAGTGACTTCCCAGCCGGCAGACCGTGAATGCCGGCGATCACGCGACCGAGCTGCCGCGCCAATATCGGCCGTGCCTTGGCGAACTGCTCGTCGCGCAAAATCTTGCGGGCGATGGTCTCGCCCTCGATCCGCTGCATGATGAAGCCGGCGCCGAGTTCATCCTCCGGCTTCAACACATGCATCACGCGCGGCGACGGCAGACCAGCGTCATGCGCGAGCTGCATCAACGTCGCCTCGGCATCGAGCCCGGCGGCCCGCCCCGGTGACGCGCCATAGCCCGGCGGCGCGCGGCGCAGGATCGCGCCGACATTGCCGCCCGGGTGGACTATGTCGAACGTCCAGGTCTCCTGGCTGGCGCCGCCGGAAAGTTTTGCGGCGCCGGTGACGCCGCTCGCTCCCGGATACCAGAAGGCGACGCAGCGTCCGAGTTGGTCCTCGATCATTTGCCCTTAAACTTGGCGGGACGCTTCTCAAGGAAGGCGGTGACGCCTTCCTTAAAATCTTCCGCCGCACCCGCGATGCGCTGCGATTCGAATTCGAGGTTGAGCTGTTCCTCGAAGGAATTTTCCGGGCTGTCCCAATAGAGCTTTCGGATCAGCGACAGCGCAATCGTCGGCCCATTGGCGAGGTCATGCGCGAGCTTCATCGCCTCCTCCATCAAGTCAGCATCGTCATAGACGCGGTTGACGAGACCCCACTCCAGCGCCTTCTCCGCTGGCAGTCGTTCGCCCATCAACGACAGTTCGACCGAGCGTGCCTTGCCGATCATGCGCGGCAGCAGCCAGGTCGAGCCGCAATCCGGCACCAGGCCGATGCGGCGGAACGCCTGCAGGAAATAGGACGAGCGCGCGCACAGGATCATGTCGCCCATCAATGCAAAGCTCATCCCGGCGCCGGCGGCCGGACCGTTGACCGCCGTCACAATTGGGCAATGCAGCCGACGCAGCCGCCGTAGGAAAGGATGAAAGCCGATTTCCAGCGATTGCCCGGCATTGCTCTTGCCGGCCTTCTGGTTGTTGCGGCCCTGCAGATTGGCGCCGGTGCAGAAGGCGCGCCCGGCGCCTGTGAGCACGAGGCAGCGCACCTCATCCCGCCTGTCGTCGACCGCGTCGAGCGCCTCGCCGAGACCGCCCAGCATGTCCATCGAGACCGCGTTCATGACCTCCTGGTGGTCGAGCCGGAGAATGGCGACCGCGCCGTCGAAATCGAGCGTGACGTGCTTGAATTGCATTGTTTCCTCATGACTTGCGTTTACGCGCTATTTCGCTGCGCGGAAGATCAGACGATGTCTCGACCCATATTTGATTTTCCGGGCGCGCTTGTCCATGCTTGCGCGAGAACATCTGCCCGCCACCGGGCGCACGGCTTAACGCGCACGACATCAAATGGGAACGCCCAATGAGCATCTTTGACCTGACGGGCCGCACGGCGGTGATCACCGGCGGCAATGGCGGCATCGGCCTTGGCATCGCGCAGGCCTTGAACGCGCAAGGCTGCAACGTCTCGATCTGGGGCCGCAATGGCGAGAAGAACAAGAACGCGGCGGCAACGATGTCGGCGGGCCCCGGCAAGGTCGACACCCAAATCTGCGACGTCTCCGATCCTGCTTCGGTGAAGGCCGCAATGCAGGCGACCCTCGACACGTTCGGCCGCGTCGACGGCTGCTTTGCCAATGCCGGCATCGGCGGCGGCGGACGGCGCGCCTTCATCGACCGCACCGAGGAGGAATGGCGGCGGATGTTCGCGACCAATCTCGACGGCGTCTTCCACGTGTTTCAGGTCGCCGCCCGCCACATGACCGAGCGCGCCGAGGCCGGCGACAAATTCGGCCGGCTGGTCGCAACCTCCAGCCTTGCATCGCTGTTCGGCACCGCCCGCAACGAGCACTACGCCGGCACCAAAGCGGCGCTGAACGCGCTGTGCCGCGCGCTTGCGGTCGAACTCGCGCGCCACGGCGTCACCGCGAACGCGATCCTGCCCGGCTGGATCAAGAGCGACATGACCGCCGGCATCGTGGCCAACGACAAATTCGTCGCCAACGTGATGCCGCGCATCCCGGTCCGCCGCTTCGGCGAGCCGAGCGACTTCGGCGGCATCGCGGTGTACATCATGAGCAAGGCGTCGTCGTATCATACGGCGGATTGTTTTGTGATCGATGGCGGGTATACGGCGTTTTGAGATTGGTCGTGGTGTATGCCGGTGGCCTCGTGGTTCGAGACGCGCGGCATTGCCGCGCTCCTCACCATGAGGGTCTCAGACCTCATCCTGAGGAGGCGCGCCAGCGCCGTCTCGAAGGATGCAGGCCCGCGCTCTCTCCACGTCATTGCGAGCGCAGCGAAGCAATCCATGCCGCCGCACGCGGAGAGATGGATTGCTTCGTCGCTAATGCTCGTCGCAATGACGGAGTGAAGCGCTACTACGGACAGATGGTGGGCACGGCGCGAATGCGCCTTTGCCCACCCTACGCGACTTCCCGATAGTTTATCCCCACGGTCCGCGCGAGGCCGAGGGGCGGCCCCACGGGCTGCGGCGGGGATAGTTGCCGCGGGTGCTCGCGGAAAGCGTTCCGCCATGCGCGCCCATCTCCGCCGCGAGCTGCTGCAACGCGGCGATGCGGTTCTCCGTGGACGGGTGCGTTGTGAACAGATTATCCATACCCTGGCCCGACAGCGGATTGATGATGAACATGTGCGCTGTCGCCGGATTGCGCTCCGCTTCCGGGTTCGGGACCACATGTGCGGCATTGGCGATTTTGGCGAGCGCCGACGCAAGCCACGTCGGCTGACCGCAGATGCGCGCGCCGAGATCGTCGGCGGCATATTCGCGGGTACGGCTGATCGCCATCTGCACCAGCATGGCGCCGAGCGGCGCCAGGATCATCATGGCGATCGAGCCGATGATGCCGGGGCCGTTGTTGTCGCGGTTGCCGCCAAAGAACATGCCGAACTGCGCCAGCATCGAGATCGCGCCGGCGATCGTCGCGGTGATGGTCATCAGCAGCGTGTCATGGTTCCTGATGTGCGCGAGCTCATGCGCGATCACGCCGGCGAGCTCCTCGCGGCTGAGCGACTGCATGAGGCCCGTCGTCACAGCGACCGCCGCGTTCTGCGGATTGCGGCCGGTGGCGAACGCGTTGGGCTGCGCCTCGTCCATCACGAACACGCGCGGCATCGGCAGACCGGCGCGGCCGGCCAGCTCGGCCACCAGATTGAAAAGGTCGGGCGCGGTGCTCTGATCGACCTCATGGGCGCCGTACATTGACAGCACCATGCGGTCCGAATTCCAGTAGGCGAACAGGTTGGTCGCAGCGGCGACCACGAGCGCGATCACGGCACCGGTGGCGCCGCCGATCAGATAGCCGACGCCCATGAAGAGGCCGGTGAGACCGGCCAACAGAATGGCAGTCTTCAAATAGCTCATTGTCGTCTCCTTGCCGCCTGCGGCGGATGCGCCGTGGCTGGCCTCCCAAAAGGTAGGAACTCCTCCGGCGGCGCTGCAAGGTGCCCGCGGTGCGTCGAGGCGCCGCGCTCGGGCGTGGAAACCAGTCTTCCGGGCCGGATTACCGAAACGTAATCTGACGGCCCCGGGTGCTCCCGGACCCGCCAGCCCGCTCGCCAGCTTGTGCAACGCCAATGGCGGCGTCTACATTGCACGGCAACGAGCACCGCGCGGGGTTGTTCCGCCACGCGAAAAACAATGGCGGGTGCTCGTCCGAAAACCTGGGAGGAATTGAAGAAATGTTTTCGCACGTGATGATCGGCACCAACGACCTCGAAAAGGCCAAGGCATTCTACGACGCGCTGCTCGGCACGCTCGGCGTCCGGCCGGCCAAGGTCGACGGTCACCGCATTTTCTACTTCACCAAGACCGGCGTGTTCGGGGTAACCAAGCCGATCAACGGAAAGCCCGCGACGCCCGCGAACGGCGGCACCATCGGTTTTGCGGCTGAATCACCCGAGCAGGCCGACGCATGGCACGCTGCCGGCATCGCCAACGGCGGCACCACGTGCGAAAATCCGCCGGGCATTCGCGAGGGCTCTGCGGGCAAACTCTATCTCGCTTACTTGCGCGATCTCGACGGCAACAAGATCTGCGCGATGCACAGGATGCCAGCGTAGATGTACCAGACCTCATCCTGAGGAGCGGCGTCTTCGCCGCGTCTCGAAGGATGCAGGCCCGCCTGTGGCCTCATGGTTCTCCCGGCGATGCGAAGCATCGTCCGGAGACGGTGCAAAAGCGCCTCCTCATCATGAGGGACATGCAGCGCACTTGCCATAAGGCGGAAAATCGCGGCGCCTCGCCCGCGCTTGTACAAGCCCCTTCCCCACGTCTACATTGCCGGCCAACGAGCCGAGTGCGCGCCCCGCAGCGACGATCTGCGCAAATGGGAGGAAATAATCCATGAAACACGCCTACATCCCGCGAACGACGACCTACAACCTCAATCCGGGCGAAGAACTCAACGATTTGCGCATGTCGGACGAGGTCCGTCCGCTCTACGAGCACGTCAAGAAATTCATCCGCGAGACGGTCGACCCGATGTCGGTCGAGTTCATGCGGCTTGGCGAAGGCAAGAAGGACCGCTGGAGTTTTACGCCGGAGCAACTCGCGGTGCTGCAGAAGGCCAAGGACAAGGCCAAGGAAGAAGGCCTGTGGAATTTCTTCCTGCCTGACCACGAGACCGGCCAAGGTCTGAAGAATTTGGATTACGCCTATATCGCGGTCGAGCTTGCAAAGAATCCGCTCGCCTCCGAGACCATGAACTGCTCGGCGCCGGATACCGGCAACATGGAAGTGCTGGAGCGCGTCGGCACCAAGGAGCAGAAGGAGAAGTGGCTGAAGCCGCTGCTCGCTGGCGAGATCCGCTCGGCTTACGCGATGACCGAACCCAATGTGGCCTCCTCCGACGCCAAGAACATCTCGACCACGGCAAAACTCGTCGGCGACGAATGGGTGATCAACGGCGAAAAATATTACATCTCGGGCGCCGGCGATCCGCGCTGCAAGATCATGATCGTGATGGTGAAGACCAATCCCGACGCGCCGCCGAGCAAGCAGCAGTCGCAGATCCTGGTGCCAACAGACACGCCCGGCGTCGAGATTCTGGGCCCGATGCACGTGTTCGGCCATGACCATGCGCCGCGCGGCCATATGCATTTGCGCTTCAACAATTGCCGGGTGCCGAAGGAGAACATCCTGCTCGGCGAAGGTCGCGGCTTCGAAATCTCGCAGGTCCGCCTCGGGCCCGGCCGCATCCATCACTGCATGCGCACCATCGGCAAGGCGGAAAAGGCGCTCGACCTGATGGTGTCGCGCGGGCTGACGCGCGAAGCCTTCGGCAAGAAGATCGCCCATCTCGGCGGCAATTTGCAGATCATCGCGCAGGCGCGCTGCGAGATCGAGGCAATGCGGCTGATGGTGCTCAAGGCCGCGAAGGCGATGGACGTGCTCGGCAACAAGGAAGCGCGGATCTGGGTGAGCATGGTGAAGGCGATGGTGCCGGAGCGCGCCTGCAAGATCATCGATCAGGCGATCCAGATGCACGGCGCCACCGGCATCTCGCAATGGAGCCCGCTCGGCGAGATGTATCAGGATGTCCGGCACCTGCGCTTCGCCGACGGTCCGGACGAGGTGCACTGGATGGTGGTCGGAAGGCATGAGCTGAGCATGCCGTAGCCTATTCCCCCTCTCCCCGTTCTTCACGGGGAGAGGGTCGGGGGTGAGGGGCTGCTTCCGCAAATACAGCAGGCAGCGAGTTCGCGGAGAGTCCCCCTCACCCGCCGCGCTCAGGCGCGCAAGAGCGCTGCCGAGCGCGTCGACCTCTCCCCGCAAGCGGGGCGAGGCAAGAACCTCCGCCGAAGCAGTCGCAGGGTAGGCAAAGGCGCGCAAGCGCCATGCCTCACCACCACTTGTACCCGCGCAAAATGGTGGGCACGCTGCGCTTTGCCCACCCTACGCGGAGCCCGTTACATGCAATACGACCCCAGCGACCTCAAACCCCGCGAGCGCTACAAGGTGCTCACATCCTTCGTGCTGCCGCGGCCGATCGCGTGGGTGACGTCGATCGGTCCGACCGGCGTGGTCAACGCCGCGCCGTTCAGTTTCTTCAACGTGTTCTGCGAGGATCCGCCGCTCTGCATGTTCGCCGCCAATCTGCGACCCGACGGCCGCGTCAAGGATACCGTAATCAACATCCGCCGTACCGGCGAGTTCGTGGTCAACATGACCGACGAGCCGCTGGCGCGCGCGATGCACGAGAGCAGCGGCGATTTCCCGCCCGATATCGGCGAGCCGGATTACCTCGATCTCAAGCTGGCGCCTTCGACGAAAATCGCCGCGCCGCGGCTGGCGGATGCACCGTTTTCGATGGAGTGCAAAACCTGGAAGGAGATCGACGTCAACGGCGACCGCCTTCTGGTGATGGGCGAAGGCATCCACTTCCACATCCGCGACGAATTGTGGGACCGTGCCGCGATGCGCGTGCACATGGATCGCTATCACCCGGTCGGCCGCATGTTCGCCGATCGCTATTGCCGGACCGACGACCGCGTGGTGTTTCCGCCGGCCGAGGGGGCGAAGACGGCGGTTTAACGTAGGATGGGTGGAGCGCAGCGATACCCATCAATAGTGGCTATGGCGCTGATGGGTATCGCGGAGCCTGTCATCGGGCGCGCGTTCGCGCGACCCGTTGGCTCCACCCATCCTACGGACTATGGCGTCGGCCTATGCGCGCGCAAGAAAGACCGGATCTGGCGCACCGCGAGCGGCACCCTCTCCTTCGGCTCCTTCCACGGAAACAGGCTGACTTCCGCGTTCGGCGCCAGCATTGCGCTCTCCATCGCAACTGCGTAAGGATGCGCGGGGATATCGTCGGGCAGGATCAAGACCGGCGTCTGGCATTGCCGCACGAAATCGCGCGTTACGGTGAAGACGAAATCCGGATCGGTGCGGTACATCCGCGTCAGGAATTTCTCGGCCTGCTCCATCGTGATGTCGGGTCGGCGTTTTGTCAGCTCCGGCGCCCAGCCCTTCATGTTGTTGTCGTAGAACAGATCGCGCATTTCGGGACGCGAGCCTGACGGCATCGCCAGCACAGCAGCGACAACGCGATCCGGCGCACGCTTGATCAGATTCCAGATCAGGGGCCCGCCGATGCAGAAGCCCAGGACCATGAACTAATCGAAGCCGAGGTGATCCATCAGCGCCAATTGGTCGTCGGTGTGGGAATCCCAGGGGCGATTGATTTCGAGCGGGCCGGTGGATCGGCCGGGCGGTGCATTGCGCAGGTCGTAGGCGATGCAGCGGTACTCGTCGCCGAACTCCTTGATGGCGTTGAAGGGCGGATAATCGCCGGTGATGCCCGTGATGTTCGAGTTCAATCCGCCGCCGGCGATCAGAAGCAGCGGGAAGCCGGAGCCGGCCTCTTCATAATGGATACGAACGGCGCCCTTTTCGAAAAAGCTCATGGCGTTCCCCTCGCCTCACGCCTTCGCAGGCTCGCCGATCTTGTCCTGCGTCTTCGTATCGAAATCGGACGCGTCATGCCGCTCGTGCAACTGGCTCGCCGGATCGCCCGAGATGCGGTTGACCATGCGGCCGCGCTTCACCGCCGGGCGTTTTGCAATCGCGTCGGTCCAGCGCTGCACGTTCTTGTATTCGTGCACCGACAGGAATTCTCCGGCGCCGTAGACTAGGCCCTTGGCCAGCGCGCCGTACCACGGCCAAGTGGCCATGTCGGCGATCGTGTACTCGTGGCCTGCGAGATATTCATTGTCGGCGAGGTGCCGGTCGAGCACGTCGAGTTGACGCTTCACCTCCATGGCGTAGCGGTCGATGGCGTATTCGATCTTGGTCGGCGCATAGGCGTAGAAATGGCCAAAGCCGCCGCCGAGAAACGGCGCACTGCCCATCTGCCAGAACAGCCATGACAGGCATTCGGCCCGCGCCGCACCACCGGCCGGCAGGAACGCCCCGAATTTTTCGGCCAGATGCATCAGGATCGCGCCGGACTCGAACACCCGGATCGGCTCAGGGCCGCTGCGATCCATCAGCGCGGGAATTTTCGAGTTCGGATTGACAGCAACAAAGCCGCTGCCGAATTGGTTGCCGTCGATCTTGATCAGCCAGGCGTCGTATTCCGCGCCGCTGTGGCCGGCGGCCAGCAGCTCCTCGAACATCACGGTGACCTTGACGCCGTTCGGTGTCGCCAGCGAATAGAGCTGAAACGGATGGCGGCCGACCGGCAACTCGGCCTCATGTGTGGGGCCTGCGATCGGACGATTGATCTTGGCGAACTGGCCGCCGCTCTCCTTGTTCCAGGTCCAGACTTTTGGCGGAGTGTATCCGGCGGGATCGTTAACGGGGGCGTCGGTCATTCGGGTTGGCTCCAGGCTCCTTCGAGGCGTCTCGCGATTGCGTGGTCTATCGCGCGGCGGCGGGCGCAATCCATGTAAGGTTTCGTATCAGCACTGCAACTAAACAAAAAGCGCGCAAAAGTCAGGGGAGGAATGCGTCATGCCACCCCTGCCCCGATTGCAAGAGGCAGATGTCCTCGGAGCAATGCTGCTGTGGCTGGTGTAGTCGAGATCGGCCATAATGGATATGTCGCTACAATAGAGGCCATCCAAATGCTCCCATCACAGCGCGCCTTGTTCGAGATACCGCGCCAGATTTGCTACCTGAACGCCGCCTCCTACAGCCCGCTGCCGCTTCGAACGCTGGAGGCCGGCCGCGCCGCGGTTCTCCGCAAGGGCACGCCGTGGACGCTCAGCGCCTCCTTCGCCAACCAGCAGCATGAACGCGCGCGCCTTGCTGCTGCCCGGCTGATCAATGCCGAGGCCGCCGATATCGCCCTGATTCCCTCGGTCAGTTACGGCGTTGCGACCGCCGCGAAGACACTGCCGATCGCCCGCGGCACGCGCGTGATCGTGCTGGAGAACGATCATTCCTCGCCGGTGCTCGAATGGCACACGCGGGCCGAGGCGGAGGGGTTCACCGTAGAGACGGTTCGGCAGCCTGACGATGGCGACTGGACGTCGGCGGTGCTTGCCGCGATCGAACGATCCGGCGCATCGCCGGTCAGCCTGGCCTCGGTCTCATCGGTGCACTGGTCGGACGGTGGCTTGATCGACGTCGACAAGGTCGGCGCGGCGCTGCGACAGCGGGGCGCCGCCTTCCTTGTCGACGCGACGCACAGCGTTGGCGTGCTGACGACCGACGTGAAGCGTCTCGACCCGGATTTTGTGATATTCCCGACCTATAAATGGCTGCTCGGCCCTTACGGGCGCGCCTTTCTCTATGTTGCAAAGCGCCATCAAGGCGGCATCCCGCTTGAGCAGACCGCGTCCGGCCGCCGCAACGTGCGCGCCGAGAACGCGGTCTATTTCACCGATCTCAGTTACGTTGGCGATGCGCGGCGCTTCGACATGGGCGAGCGCGATCATTTCATCTCGATGGAGATGGCTTCGATCGGCATGGAGATGATGGCTGATTGGGGCGCGCCGGCGATTGTGCAACGTCTCACGATGCTGACGGAGCGGATCGCGCAAGCCGTGCGCGGCATCGGCGTCCGCGTTCCCGAACCTCGTCTGCGGGCGCCGCATGTATTGAGCCTCGCCTTCGAGGGCGGAATGCCGGCCGGCCTCGTCGAAGGATTGGCTAGTGAAGGGGTCTATGTCGCACCGCGCCTCGGGCGCATGCGCATCTCGCCCCACGTTTATAATGACGAGGCCGATGTCGATCGGTTTGTTGAGGTTTTGACGCGGCGGCTACGGGGCTTGTAGGGTGGGCAAAGGCGCACCTGCGCCGCGTTGCCTACCCTACATGTCAGTTAGACCTCATCCTGAGGAGCCGCGCAGCGGCGTCTCGAAGGATGAATGGCACCAGCGGGGCCTCGTGGTTCTCCCGGCGATGCGTAGCATCGTCCGGAGACGGCGCGAAGCCTGTCATCGGGCCGCGCTACGCGCGGACCCGTTGGCGCCTCCTCACCATGAGGGGTAAGCGATACTTACGACGCCGCCACCTTCCGCGGCGCCTCCGCCCGCTCCATCACAAATCCCTCATAACCCTTGGCCGCAACTTCGTTGCAGATCTGACGGTAGGGGCCGACGCCGCCGATATAGGGCATGAAAATCCTGGGCTTGCCGGGGACGTTGGCACCCATGTACCAGGAATTGGCCTGCGGGTAGAGCGTGGTGTAGGCGACCTCATTGACATGGGCGACCCATTTGTCTTCGGCGTCGCTATCCGCCTCCATAGTTTCGAGGCCGTGCTCGCGCATATAGGCCATGCAGTCGGTGGTCCAGTCGACATGCTGCTCGATCGAGACGATCATGTTCGACAGCACCGAGGGACTGCCGGGGCCGGTGATGACGAAGAGATTGGGAAATCCGGCGCTCATCAGGCCGAGATAGGTGCGCGGACCCGCCGCCCATTTCTGGTTCAGCGTCTGGCCGCCGCGGCCGCTTATATCGATCTTCGCCACCGATCCCGTCATGGCGTCGAAGCCGGTCGCCAGCACCAGCGCGTCGACCCCGTAGCCCTTCGCACCGACGCGCACCGCGTTATCGGTGATCTCCTCGATCGGATTGGACCTGATGTCGACCAGCGCCACGTTCGGACGGTTGAAGGTCGCGAAATAATCGGTGTCGATACAGATACGCTTGGAGCCGATCGGATGGTTGTCCGGCTGCAACAGTTTTGCAGTTTCCGGGTCCCTGACGATCTCGGCGATTTTTTCGCGGACGAAATTCGCGGCGGTGTCGTTGGCAGCCTTGTCGAGTGCGAGGTTGTTGTAGACCGACATGAAAGTAAGCCCGCCGCGATTCCAGCGCGCCTCGTATTTGGCACGGCGCTCGTTGTCGCCGTCGTCGAGCGCGCCGCGGTCGGGCATTTCGGTGTAAATACCGTTCTTCGCCACCTCGCGCGCGAAGCGCCTGATCTCGGGATAGTTATCGCGGAATTTCTGCCGCTCCGCTTCGCTCAGCACGGCGTTGCGCGCAGGGATCGAGAAATTCGCGGTGCGCTGAAACACCGTCAGATGGCTCGCCTGTTCGGCGATCACCGGCACCGACTGGATTGCGGAGGATCCGGTGCCGATCACGCCGACGCGCTGGCCAGTGAAATCGACTTCTTCATGCGGCCAGTGGCCGGTGTGGTAGACCTTGCCCTTGAATTGATCGAGACCCTTGATGTCGGGCATTCGCGCGTTCGACAGACAGCCGGTGGCGAGCACGACAAACTTTGCGGTGACCGTCTTGCCGTCTGAGGTCGTGACGGACCACAGGGAGGTGGTCTCGTCGAACATCGCGCTGTCGACGCGGGTGTTGAACTGGATGTCGGGCCGCAGATTGAAGCGGTCGGCGACGTGATTGGCGTATTTCAAAATCTCCGGCTGCGGCGCGTAGCGCTCGCTCCAGTCCCATTCCTGCTGCAGCTCGTCGGAGAACGAATAGGAGTATTGCATGCTCTCGACGTCGCAGCGCGCGCCGGGATAGCGGTTCCAGTACCACGTGCCGCCGACGCCACTGCCCTGCTCGTAGACCCGCGCCGTCATCCCCTGCCCGCGCAAGCGGTGCAGCATGTACATGCCGGCAAAACCTGCGCCGACCACGACCACGTCGTAGGTCTCGGGCGATTTGGCGGAAACGGAAGACGTGGCGGACATAAAGGCTCCCTGAAAAATTCTTTTGGTTGATTGGCAGCATTCTCTCGATAACGCCAAAGCGCAAGACGCAAATCGGCGGCCGTGCTCTGCATATTTTGCGAGATGGAATTGCAAGCCCCTCATGGTGAGGAGGCGCGAAGCGCCGTCTCGAACCATGAGGCCCCGTCTGTGGCCTTCATCCTTCGAGACGCCTGCTGCGCAGGCTCCTCGGGATGAGGAACTAACACCGCTTGGCATGCAAGCCTCCAATGGGCTAGCGTCTCGCGGAAAGCCGAGCAGCATCCAAGTGCTGCCGCCGGGAGGACAAAGCCATGAAATCGCCGATCTGCGACATGCTGGGCATCGAGTTTCCGCTGCTCGCCTTCAGCCATTGCCGCGACGTCGTTGCGGCCGTCAGCCGCGCCGGTGGCTTTGGCGTTCTGGGCGCGACCGCGCACTCGCCTGAAACCATCGAGCAGGAATTGAAATGGATCGACGATCACACCGACGGCAAGCCGTACGGGCTCGACGTGCTGATCCCCGAGAACATTTCGACTGCGGGTGAAAAGGACGTGACGTGGAAAAGCCTGGAGGCGCGGATCTCGCCGCAGCACCGCGACTTCACCCGCAACCTCCTGAAGAAATACGGCGTCGAGCTGACGACGACCAACGTTGCCGACAACCAGCCGCAGCCGTTCGACGCGCAGCGCGCGCTCGAGGTGCTCGAGGTTTCGTTTCGCCATCCGATCAAGTTGATCGCCAATGCGCTCGGCGTGCCGCCGAAGGCGATGATTGACATCGGCAAGAAACATAATGTTCCGGTCGCGGCGCTGGTCGGCGCCAAGGAACATGCGCTGCGACAGGTCGCGGCCGGCGTCGACATTCTGGTGGTGCAAGGCACCGAGGCCGGCGGCCATTGCGGGGAAGTCTCGACCATGGTGCTGGTGCCCGAGGTGATCAAGGCGATCAAGCCAATCCGTGACGTGCCGGTGCTGGCCGCCGGCGGCATCATGACCGGGCGGCAGATGGCGGCCTGCATGGCGATGGGCGCCGCCGGCGCCTGGACCGGATCGGTGTGGCTGGCGACGGTGGAATCCGAAACCACCGAGATCTTCCGCGAGAAGATGATCGCAGCTTCCTCGCGCGACGCGGTGCGCTCCAAGGGCCGTACCGGCAAGCCCGCGCGGCAATTGCGCTCGGTGTGGACGGATGCGTGGGACCGCGGACCTGACAGCCCCGGTGCGTTGCCGATGCCGCTGCAAAGCATCATCAGCCGCGACGCCTTCAACTCGATCGACCGCGCGGCCGCCGCCGGCAATGTGCAGGCGCGCGACCTCGTGACGTATTTTGTCGGCCAGGGCGTCGGCCTGATCGACAGCGTGAAATCGGCCGGCGCCGTGGTGCAGGAGTTCAAGGAGGATTTTGCCGATGCGGTGGAGCATATGAATATGCTGATGGAGGAGTGAGAGTTAGTCCCTCATGGTGACGAGGCGCGAAGCGCCGTCTCGAACCATGAGGCCCGCGGCCCATCCTTCGAGACGCCGCTTCGCGGCTCCTCAGGATGACGGAGTGCCCGTAGCCGTCACCCTGAGGTGCCGTAGCGCAGCGAAGGCCTCGAAGGGCGACGGCGTGTCGAATCTCTAGAAAGTGAAACAAGAAGAAATGTTGGACAATACCTTCCCCCTCCCCGAAGACCGCATTCCCGTCATCGTCGGCGTCGGCGAAATCGTCGACCGGCCCAAGGATATCGCCGATGGCCTTGAGCCGCTGGCGCTGCTTGAGGAGGCGGTGCGGCGGGCGGAGGCGGACGGTGGAGCAAAACTGCTCGGTGAGCTCGGCTCGCTCGACGTCGTCAATTTCCTGAGCTGGCGCTACCGCGATCCCGAGAAGCAGTTGGCCGCGCGGCTTGGCGCCAACCCGGCCCATTGCTACTACGGCCCGGTCGGCGGCGAGAGCCCGATCCGCTACATTCACGAAGCGGCCAAGCGCATCGCGCGCGGCGAAAGTAGCGTGGCGGTGGTGTGCGGCGCGGAAGCGCAATCGACCGCAACCAAGGCCGAGCGCGGCGGCATCTCGCTGCCGTGGACGCCGTTCGCCCACGACGTCGAGGAGCCGAAGCGCGGCGCGGCGTTTCAGAAGCCGATGGCGGTGAAGCTCGGCGTATTCCGCCCCATCACGGTCTACCCACTCTATGAATCCGCCACATCAGCACATTGGGGCCAGACGCCGCGCGAGGCGCTCGCCGAATCCGGCGCGCTGTGGTCGACCTATTCGAAAGTGGCGTCAGAAAATCCGAACTCCTGGCTGAAGAAGCGTTTTGCGCCGGATGAGATCACCACGCCCACGCCGGAGAACCGGTTGATCGCCTGGCCCTACACAAAACTGATGGTGGCGAATCCGACGGTGAACATGGGCAGCGCGGTGCTGCTGACGTCGCTGGCGAAAGCCCGTGCAGCCGGCGTGCCCGAAGATCGCCTGGTCTATCCGGTGGGCGGCGCCTCGGCTGAAGAGCCGCGCGACTATCTCGCGCGCGACCAGTTCTACGAAAGCCACCCGCAGAACGCGGTGCTGAAGGCGGTGATCGATCTCGTCGAAGGCGACGGCAAGAAGTTTGACGCCATCGAGCTCTATAGCTGCTTTCCCTGCGTGCCCAAGATGGCGCGGCGGACGCTCGGCCTCGGCCGCGACGTGCAGCCGACGGTAACCGGCGGCCTCACCTTCTTCGGCGCGCCGCTTAACACGTATATGACGCATGCGGCATGCGCGATGGTGCGAGCCTTGCGTGAACGCGGCAAGCTCGGCCTGCTCTACGGCCAGGGCGGTTTCGTCACCAAGCATCACGGGCTGGTGCTGTCGCGCGCGGCGCCCAAAGAGGCGCTCGCGCAGCACACCAGCGTGCAGGCCGAGGCCGACCGCAACCGCCGCAAGGTGCCGGACTTCGTCACGGAGGCTTCAGGCAAGGGCAAGGTCGAGAGCTTTACCGTGATCTACAAGGGCAAGGGCGACGTCGAGCACGGCGTGGTAATGCTGCGCACGGAAGCCGATCAACGGGCGCTGGCCCGCATCCCCGCCAATGACGCAGCGACGTTGAAGCATTTGCTGCACATGGACCGGACGCCGGTGGGATCGGTCGGCTCGATTGTTACGGCAGACGATGGCGTGCTGGAGTGGCGCGTGGGGTAATACCTTCTTCCCCTCTCCCCTTGTGGGAGAGGGTGGATCAATCGCGCGCAAAGCGCGATTGAGACGGGTGAGGGGTCTGTCTCCGCGGATACAGACCCCTCATCCGCCTTGCCTTCGGCAAGGCACCTTCTCCCACAAGGGGAGAAGGGAAAGGAATTCTGCTTCTTCTTCCTCGCCCCGAACCGGCGCTTACGCTGCCCGCACCGTATCCAGGAACTTGCTGACCTCCATCTTCAGGCGGTTGCTGTCGGCTGAGAGCGACTGTGCCGCCGAAAGCACCTGTGCGGAGGCAGAGCCGGTTTCGCCGGCGCCGCGCTGCACGTCGGTGATGTTGGAGGAGACCTGCTGGGTACCCTCGGCCGCCTGCTGCACGTTGCGGGAGATTTCCTGCGTCGCAGCGCCCTGCTCTTCCACGGCGGCTGCGATGGTCGAGGCGATCTCGGCCAGCCTTTCGATAGTGCCGCTGATCTCCTTGATCGCGCCCACCGACTCCTGGGTGGCGCTCTGGATGCCTGATATCTGCTGGCCGATCTCGCCGGTGGCCTTCGCGGTCTGTTCGGCGAGCGCCTTCACCTCGGAAGCCACCACCGCAAAGCCGCGGCCGGCCTCGCCGGCGCGCGCCGCCTCGATGGTGGCGTTGAGCGCCAGCAGGTTGGTCTGGCCTGCGATGGTGTTGATGAGTTCGACGACGTCGCCGATGCGGCTCGCCGCCTTCGACAATTCGCTGACGCGATCGTTGGTAATGCGCGCCTGGTCGACCGCCTCGCCGGCCATCCGCGCCGATTCCTGCACCTGGCGGCTGATCTCGTTGACGGAAGAAGACAGCTCTTCCGTCGCTGACGCAACCGATTGCACATTGGTGGAAGCCTCTTCCGAGGCCGCGGCGACCATCGTGGTCACCTGCTGGGCGCGCTCGGCGGTTGCCGTCAGCGTACTGGCGGAGGCTTCGAGTTCGGTAGACGCCGACGACACGGTTTCGACGATCTCGCCGACTGCCGTCTCAAACGAATCCGCCAGCCTGACCATTTCGGCCTTGCGCTGCTGGGCGGCGATCTGGTCCTGCTTGATCCTGGCTTCCGCCTCGTCGCGCGCTTTCCGTTCCGAGACGACCTTGAACTTCTCGACGGCGCCGGCGACGGCGCCGAGTTCGTCCTTGCGTCCGAGGCCGGGCAATACCACTGCGAAATTGCCACCCGCGAGTTCCTCCATCGACACGCTCAGCGCGCGCATCGGACGGGCGATCGTGAAGTAGGAGAATATGCTGGTTCCGATCAGCAACAGCATCGTACCGATACCGATTGCCATGGACTCCCGTTCGGCGGCAGCCATTTCCCGAGTGGCCCGGGCCGCTTCCTGATCCACACCCTGCTTGGCCGACTCGACGATTTGGTTGGCGAGAGATTCCAGTTCGGCCGCAATCGGCAGCGTCACTTCGCGTGCAATCCGGATCGCTTCTTCATTCAGTTTGGTAGTCCGCGTGGCGGCGTCGGACCCGCCCGCCGCAGCTACGGCTTCACCGCGAACCGATGCGATCTGTTGGGCTGCTTTCGCATAGTCTGCTGCCCTGGCCTTGAGCTTCTCGGTGCGTGCGCGGATTTCTCCGGGGTCAGACAATTGCAGCATCTCGTCGGCAAAACGGTTCACCGATTTGAGCCGCGCCGCCAGATAGTCATTGGCCTTCTGCAGATCTGCCGCACTGTTTGCGAGACGGAGATCACGGACGCCGGTCTGCATGCCGCGAATCGACGCCTTCGCGTCCACCCCATCTCGCGCGATCGTCTGCTGCGCTGACTTGCGCACATTCGCGTCGCGCATCGCCGCGTTGGCCCGCATCTGGCTGACCATCATCACGACGACGAGCAGAACGCCGAGGCCCGAGGCGATGCCGAGCTTGGCGCCGATCGAGAGATTCAGAAGGAAACGGATCGACATGATGGGGCGTCCTTGAAAGCAGCAGCGTCGGTGAAATCGCAGCGATGCCGTTGTTTCCCGCGTAGCGGGATCACGGTTGAAAAGCGCCGGGCCGGATAATCGGACGAGCCGGTTCGTTGCGAACGAAGGGCTCCTGCAGCAGCCTCGCCACAGAGCGACACTTACACCGCTAAGGTTTCATACGATGGTTAATCAGGGGCTAAGCGGAGAGACTTGGGGAAATCGTAGAACTACGGTATCGACGCTCGCTTCGCCGGTATCACGACTGACTGTCCGTATTCTTACGTGCCGCCGACAATGTCTGCTGCGGCGTTTCGCCAAACAAATCGCGGTACATCGAGGTGAACTCGCCCATGTGCCAGAAGCCGTTCACAAGCGCGACCGCCTTGACCGATTGCGGCGATTCTCCCCGCACCAATTGCTGGCGCACGTTCCAGAGGCGCCGCAGCCGCATATAACGATGCATGCTCATGCCGCGGATAGCAACCACGGCATTATGCAGTGTCCTCACCGAGACGCCAAGCTGCCGCGCCACATCGGCGCTGTATAGGGTCTTGCCGGCGTTCACGGCAACGAACTCGTCGAGCTTTCGGACCAGCGCCAGATAATTGCTCAAGCTCAGGCGCTTGGCTTCGTGCGTGGGCGATGCCGCCGCCATCGCCAGATCGACCGCCTGCAGAATCGATTCCTCAACATGCTCGATCACGTTCGGCTGAGCGAACGTATCGGGCGAATGCGAAGCGAGCGTCAGGACATCGCCGACCAATGCCCGCAGCGCTTGGCATTTGTCAGGCAGTGTCACTATCAGTTGGGCGCTATCGGCATCGCCCGGCCAGCCTCGATCGTCGATCGAAGCGAAATTCACAAGCGCCAGCAGATTGGCCTGCTGCTCCACGATCTCGCACGTCGCGGTACCCTTGACCAAGAGCAAGGCCGGCGTACGGGCCTCAACGCCGTCGATGATCAACGAAGCGGCATCGTCCATCGTGAAGCCGACGATCGCGCCGGTCGTGGAATAGTGCATCTGCAGAATTCGCGGAA
This sequence comes from Bradyrhizobium valentinum, assembly GCF_001440405.1. GTDB lineage: Bacteria > Pseudomonadota > Alphaproteobacteria > Rhizobiales > Xanthobacteraceae > Bradyrhizobium > Bradyrhizobium valentinum. The sequence continues at coordinate 74,110 of NZ_LLXX01000175.1, read as the reverse complement.
ACGTCCGCTGCAGATGGATCGAACAGGACTTCAGCTTCAACGAGGCGAACGAGGCGGCGAAGTTCTTGGCGTCGATCGGAATGCTCCTGGCCTCGCCCAGTCCTTCGATGCTCCGGAAACGATCAACGTCCAGAGACCGGCTAACCTTTACGAAGTCAGATTCAACGAGTTCATCAAGCAACGACACGCGGCGGTCATCCGAGCCGTCGGTAGCGATCGTCGCAACAACGAAAAAGAGCGCTAGCCGGGATTGAGAGGGATCGTATGCGCAACTTGACCATGGCCGATGGGTGCCTCGATGCGCCCTGCCATCGAACGAAGCGTCTTGAGTCCTGCCGTCTTCATTGACGCAGAACACGTGGCATCAGATCTTCCCGATACACTTGTATCTTACCACTTTTTCCCGATTTCGGAAATCCGTTGGCTGCATTCGGCGTCAGTTTCACTCAGGGCGATTGGTCGGCCCATGCCGCAATCGCAATCTTGCGATCTAGGGATGTCTCCCGCTCCTCGTGCAGCCGAATAGCAAGCTGCTTGCAGCGCTCGCGTTTCTGATTCGCGTCATGGATGATCGCGAAGCCGGCATGAGGAGCCGGCTTCGGACCGAAGAGTCACTATGATCAGGCCGCCCGCACCGAATCGAGGAACCTGCCGACCTCGAGCTTGAGGCGGTTGCTGTCGCCCGACAGCGATTGCGCCGCCGCGAGCACTTGCGAAGACGCCGATCCGGTTTCGCTGGCGCCGCGCTGCACGTCGGTGATGTTGGAGGAGACCTGCTGGGTACCGGTCGCCGCCTGCTGCACGTTGCGGGAGATTTCCTGCGTCGCGGCGCCCTGTTGTTCCACGGCCGCCGCGATGGTCGACGAAATCTCCGACAGCTTCTCGATGGTACCGCTGATCGCCTGGATCGCGTTCACGGATTCCTGGGTCGCCGCCTGGATGCCGGTGATCTGCTGGCCGATCTCGCCGGTGGCCTTTGCGGTCTGCTCGGCCAGCGCCTTTACCTCGGACGCCACGACCGCGAAGCCGCGGCCGGCCTCGCCAGCGCGCGCCGCCTCGATGGTGGCGTTGAGCGCAAGCAGGTTGGTCTGGCCCGCGATGGTGTTGATCAGCTCGACGACGTCGCCGATGCGGGTTGCCGCTTTCGATAGTTCGCTGACACGATCGGTGGTGGTACGGGCCTGGCCGACGGCGTCAGAAGCCATTCGCGCCGATTCCTGGACCTGGCGGCTGATTTCGGTGACGGACGACGCCATCTCTTCGGTGGCCGATGCGACCGACTGCACATTGGTCGAAGCTTCCTCGGAGGCCGCCGCGACCGTTGTCGCGAGTTCCTGCGCGCGCTCCGCGGTCGACGTCAGCGTGCCCGCCGAGACCTCGAGCTGGCTGGACGCCGACGATACCGCTTCGACGATCTGACCGACCGCCGCCTCGAAATCGTTGGCCATCTTGTTCATGTCCGCCTTGCGACCCGCCACGGCGCGGCTCTCGGCCGCGCGTTGCTCGACCTCCAGCGACTGGCGGGCGACGGCGTTGCTCTTGAACACCTCGACGGCCTTGGCCATTTCGCCAACCTCGTCGCCGCGCCCGATGCCCGGCACCTCGACGTCGAGTTTGCCGCTGGCGAGGTCGTTCATGGTGTCGGTCATACGCTGCAGCGGTGCGGTGATGCTCCGCGCCACGAAGATCGACACTGCAAGCATGAACAGCAGGATAACGCCGGCAAAAATCAGGGAGCGCTGGGTCGATACCCAGGCCTGCGCCTTCAGGTCGTCGATGTAGACGCCGGTGCCGATGACCCAGTTCCAAGGTGCAAAACCGACCACATAGGACAGTTTCGGCTGCGGCTTGTCGAAGCCCGGCTTGGGCCACTCATAGGGAACGAAGCCTGAGCCGTCCTTTTTGACGGTATTTACGAAATCGACAAACAACAGATTGCCGTTCGGGTCCTTGTAGGTCGAGAGATCGTTGCCGTTCATTTCCGGCCTGATCGGATGCATCACCATTTTCGGATGCATGTCGTTGATCCAGTAATAGTCGTTGTTGCCGTAGCGAAGCGCCGCGATCCGCGCCATCGCCCGCTTCTGGGCGTCGGCGGCCGGAACGTCGCCCTTCTGCGCCGCGGCATGCTCTTCCTTGACGATGCCGAGCGCGAGTTCGCCGAGGTGTCGCAGTTCGATCTGCTTCTGCTGATTGAGGCTCGACGCCAGTTCGCGCGAGTCTAAAAAGGCGACGCCCAGGAGCCCGACGAAGCTGAGGCAGATGAGGGCATAGATCTTTCGGCCAACCGTCATCCTGGCCCGACGTACCATTGCAAACATGCTTGATCTCCACGCGACGACGGAGGTCGTCCATCCCATTGCGCGGAATCGTATAGGCCAGCCGCTTTCTTCCCGTTAATTTTGTACTCAGTAGATATACGGGATTTTCGCTAACCAGGACCCTGCGGGCCGGGCGACCTCAGGCCGCCCGCACCGAATTCAGGAACTTGCCGACCTCGCGCTTGAGGCGGCTCGAGTCGGACGAGAGCGACTGCGCCGAGGAGAGCACTTGCGAGGATGCCGTGCCAGTCTCGCCGGCGCCGCGCTGCACGTCGGTGATGTTAGCCGAGACCTGCTGGGTTCCCCGGGCCGCCTGCTGCACGTTGCGGGAAATTTCCTGGGTTGCGGCGCCCTGCTCTTCCACGGCGGCCGCAATGGTCGATGATATCTCCGACAGCTTCTCGATGGTGCTGCTGATCGCCTGGATCGCGCCGACCGATTCCTCGGTCGCGGCCTGGATGCCGGTGATCTGCTGACCGATCTCGCCGGTTGCCTTCGAGGTTTGTTCTGCCAGCGCCTTCACTTCGGAAGCCACGACGGCGAAACCGCGGCCGGCATCGCCGGCGCGGGCCGCCTCGATGGTGGCGTTGAGCGCCAGCAAATTGGTCTGTTCGGCGATGGTGTTGATGAGTTCGACCACCGCGCCGATGCGGGCCGCCGCCTTCGACAATTCGCTGACCCGGTCGTTGGTAGTGCGGGCCTGATCGACGGCCTCATTGGCCATCCGCGCCGATTCCTGAACCTGACGGCCGATCTCGGTGATGGACGAGGCCATCTCCTCGGTGGAGGAGGCTACCGACTGCACATTAGTGGAGGCTTCCTCGGAAGCTGCGGCCACCATCGTGGTGAGCTCCTGGGCGCGCTCGGCGGTCGCCGTCAGCGTGCCGGCGGCAGATTCGAGTTCGGTAGATGCTGACGACACGGTCTCCACGATCTGGCCGACCGCACCTTCGAAATCGTCGGCGAGCTTGATCATTTCGGCCTTGCGCCGCTGCGCTGCGACCTGGTCCTGCTCGACCTTGGCCTCGGCTTCCTCACGCGCCTTTTGCTCGGCGTTCTCGCGAATGACAGTGACCGTCTTGGCGAGGTCGCCGATTTCGTCGCCGCGGCCGGCACCGGGAATCTCGACATCGAGATCGCCGCCGGCCATCTTGCCCAACGCACCGTTCAGGCGCGTCATCGGACGTGCGACCCCGAGGAAGGAAAACACGACCGAGGCGATCAGCGACATGACGACGATGATCGCCATGATCAGGCTGATCCGGTTGGCCTGCGCGGTATCGGACATCACCGCGTCCTTGGAAATCTTCGCACCCTTCTGCGCACCCGCGACCGTCGCCTCCATCAGGCCGGCGACATCAGCGGCGGCCTTGACGGTGCGGGTGGCGATGATTTCGCTCTTCGACTGCTCGGTCCTGACGGCCTCCTCATTGGCGGCCAGGAAGCGCTTCACGATCGAGGAAAGGTTGCTGACCACGACCAGCAAATCCCGGTCATCGGCTTCGCCACGCAGCTTGTTGAAAACATCCTTGAGCGAGGCCTCGGTCTTGGCCATCTCCGTGACCAGGTTGGCGTCGCCGGTGGCGCCGAGCTTCCAGGAAGCCGCCCGCAGCGCGTTCACCTTGCCATCGGCCTGGAACAGCAAACGCTCGATCTCGAGGCGGTTGTCCAGCTTCGCCATGGCCGGCAACTTCAGTTGAGCATCGACCGACTTGTTCCATTCTTCGGAAATGGCCGACCGCTTCTCGATCTGCGCCAGCAGCGTCGTCTGCGCCTTCGCGAGATCTTCCACCGCTGCGGCAAAGCCTTCCATCAAAGCCTTGGTCTTCTGGAGCTGTTCCTTGGCTTCCGGCCGCTGGGCCATTGCCAGCGCCGCCTCCAGCTCCGTTGCTGCGCTCGCCTTGTGGTGCTGCAAATCGGCAAGGGCCTTTTCGACTTCAGCCGGAGTTCTCGCCAGGCGGACGTCGCCGGCGGCAAGCTGAATCTTGCGCAGGTCGATATGCGCGGCGAGCGCATTATTCGCCACAAGCTGCGATCGCGCGGCGCGCTCGCTGGATTCCTCGATCTTCGATTCGGTAACCATCTGGTTGGCCACCATGCCGATCGCCAGCAAGACGCCGACCGCCCCGGCCAAGCCGAGTTTGTTTCCGATACGGTTGAGCTTGATCATGACGACGACCCCAATTTTTCTGAAACGGCATTTGCGATGCAACGGAACCGGCAACCTGCGCATGCAAATCCCGAAGATGCGGGCCAGCGTAGCGGCGACCGGTTAATTTCCGCTTGCGTGAAACTACGGAAAACCCAATCGGGTTGTAGCGCCATCGACTTCGCGCCATACGTGAAAAGGCGTGGCCTTTTCGGGAGCCGGGCCCTTCGCCTGCCGCCGGCCGGTTGTCAGGCTGCCCGGACCGACTCCAGAAACTTGCCGACCTCGAGCCTGAGGCGCTTGCTGTCGCCCGACAGCGACCGCGCCGCCGACAGCACCTGTGACGAGGCAGCGCCGGTTTCGCCGGCCCCGCGCTGCACGTCGGTGACGTTGGCGGAAACCTGCTGGGTGCCCTGGGCCGCCTGCTGCACGTTGCGGGAGATTTCCTGCGTCGCCGCGCCCTGCTCTTCCACGGCGGCCGCGATGGTCGAGGAAATCTCGGCCAGCCTTTCAATGGTGCCGCTGATCTCCTTGATCGCGTTCACCGACTCCTGGGTCGCGCCCTGGATGCCGGATATCTGCTGGCTGATCTCGCCGGTGGCCTTTGCGGTCTGCTCCGCCAGTGCCTTCACCTCGGAGGCCACCACGGCAAAGCCGCGACCGGCCTCGCCGGCGCGCGCCGCTTCGATGGTGGCGTTGAGCGCCAGCAGATTGGTCTGGCCCGCGATGGTGTTGATGAGTTCCACCACGTCGCCGATCCGGCTCGCCGCCTTGGACAATTGGCTGACGCGATCGTTGGTGGCGCGGGCCTGTCCGACCGCATCCGTCGCCATCCGCGCCGATTCCTGCACCTGGCGTCCGATCTCGCCGACCGAGGTGGAAAGCTCTTCGGTCGCCGACGCCACCGACTGCACGTTGGTGGAAGCTTCCTCGGAAGCCGCGGCCACCGCCGTGGTCAGCGCCTGCGAGCGTTCGGCGGTCGCCGACAGCGTCCCAGCCGAAGCTTCGAGCTGGGTCGAGGCCGACGACACCGTCTGCACGATCTCGCCGATTACGTTTTCGAAGTTACGGGTGATGCCGTCGACCCGCCGCCCGCGCTCGATCTTGGCTTCGGCGTCGGCGGCTGCGGCTTCGTCGGCGGCCTTCTTGGCAATCAGCGCTTGCTTGAATACCTGCAAGGTGTCCGCCATCGCGCCTATCTCGGTCTTCGCGCCCTGATGCGGCACATCCGCGCTCAGATCGCCCTGGCCCAGCGCCTGCATCGGCGTGACGATCGAGGCGATGCCATCAGATACGTCGTGAACCAGATAATAGCTGACGGCGATGCCGATGAGCACGGCCGCGCAGAGGATCACGGCCAGCATGATCAAGGCGGAAGCGTAGCTGCCGGCCGCTTGCTGTGCCGCCTTGTCGGCGCCTGCGTTGTTGAGGTCGATACTTTTCTTCAGGACGGCATCGGCCTGAAGCCCGATCTTGTTCACGGTCGTTGCATTCAGGTCGTTGGCCTCAGTGGGAATCTGGCCGACCGCATTGCGGGACAGTTCCATGACTTCCTGGGTGCCCCTGCGGTATTTATCCCAGAGCTGCGCCCACTCACCATACAGCGCTCGCTCTTCCGCCGACGTAATCAGGGGCTCGTAAGCCGCGCGGATCTTGGTGTTGGCCTCGATCACGGCAGCCAGGGTCTTTTCCGTCGCCAGCTTTTCTTCCAGCGTCTCAGACAACATGTGCTCGCGGATCACGTTGCGATAGGTGATGACGCCGGCGCGCAAATCACCCAGCACGCGAACGCTCGGCATCCAGTTCGCCGCGATGTCCACCGTGTTGGCGTTGATGGCCCGCATGTTCCGGACCGCGAGCAGGCCCATGCCCGTCATGGCGGCGAGCAGGAAGGCGACCACGGCGATGATCTTGGTGCGAATGGAGTACCTGGCGAACATGGCTGGAATCTCTTGGTCTTGGGCGCGCGGGGGAGCACGCCGGATGGCGGCAAGGCGGGAAGGCGGGAAGGCTGGAAGACGGAGAATGCCTCGCCGACATCAAACCCGATGCGTCCTCAGGTTGAGTTAACGCGCGTTGGCAAAAATACCGACGCGAGCCGACCTCACCGGGACATGATGAACGCCGTTGTGGCGATCAGCGCATCAGCTTCAGCGCATCGGAAAAAAACTCAGGTCCGCCGAAATTGCCGGATTTCAGGGCAAGCAACATCTCGCCGCTGTCGGCGCCAACGGCGCTCAAAACCGGCACTCCTGCAGCGATTTCTGCGCCTACGAGGAATCCGGGAATGCGCAGGCGATCGACGACGGCGCCTGAAGTTTCACCACCTGCGACCACCAATCGCCGCACACCTGAGCGCACCAGGCCTTCCGCAAGGTCGGCCATCGCCTGCTCGATGGCATGTCCGGCTGCATCGCGGCCATGTCGAGATTGCAGAGCTGCGACCTGATCCGGCGTCGAGCTGCTGGCGATCAGAATCGGGCCGTCGCTGATTCGGTCGCTCGCCCAGGCCAGCGCGCGACGTGCCTCGCCGGGTCCCGCGATGATCTGTTCGGGATCGAGATGCAGGACGGCCATGCTCTTTTCGGCGTTGGCGATCTGCGCCAGCGTCGCCTGCGAACAGCTCCCCGCCAGGCACGCCGCCGGCCCGCCGACCGGCGCCCCGGACGCCGCACCTGCGAAAGCCGGTTTGACCTTGCCGGAGGCCACCAGCGCCCGGGCGAGACCAAGGCCGATCCCGGACGCGCCGACCGACAGGCGATGATCCAGCGCAACGGTGCCGATGGTTTCGAGATCGCGGTCGAACACGGCGTCGACGATCGCGGCACCGATGTTCTTTGCCGCGAGATCGGCAAGACGTTCGCGAACGGCATCCGCGCCGCGCGCCAGCGTCGCCAGATCGAGCAGCCCGACCTTGGTCTGGCTCTGGCGCGCCAGCACCCGCACCAGGTTGGAATCGTGCATCGGGTTGAGCGGGTGATCCTTCAGGGGGCTCTCGTTCAGCGGCACGCTGCCCACAAACAAATTGCCCTGGTAGACGGTTCGGCCGGTCTCCGGAAAAGCCGGGGTCACCAGCACGATTGTCTCGCCCGAGTCGGCGCGCAGCGCATCCATCACCGGACCGATGTTGCCGGCATCCGTGGAATCGAAGGTCGAGCAGATCTTGAACAGCACGTGACCTGCGCCGCGGCCGCGCAGCCATTTCTCCGCCGCGCGCGAGCGCGTCACGGCGAGGCCAGCCTCGATCGAGCGGCTCTTGAGCGATACCACGACCGCATCGACCTCGGGCAATGCCAGATCGTCCGATGGCACGCCGATGGTCTGCACCGTGCGCAGGCCGGAGCGGGTCAGCGTGTTGGCGAGATCGGAAGCGCCGGTGTAGTCGTCGGCGATGCAGCCCAAAGACAATTTCACGATTTCACTCCGGCATAGGGCTTGAACCAGGCAAGCCCCTCGGTGGTCTTGCCGCGCGGGTTATATTCGCAGCCAACGAAGCCGCCATAGCCGAGCCGGTCGAGCTCGGCGAACAGGAACGGATAGTTCAGCTCTTCGCCGTCGGGCTCGTTGCGCGAGGGAATGCTGGCGATCTGGACGTGGCCTGTGATCGGCATCATCTCGCGCAGCCGCATGGTGACGTCGCCGTGGATGATCTGGCAGTGGTAGATGTCGAACTGCAGCTTCAGGTTCGGGATCTTCAATTCGTTGATCAGGTCGCGCGCAAAGGTAAAATCGTTGAGGAAGTAGCCCGGCACGTTGCGCGGATTGATCGGCTCGATCACGACGTCGAGGCCGTGAGGCGCATAGAATTCGGCCGCCCACGCCACCGACTTGTAAAACTGCTCAACGGCTTTCGACTCGCTTCGGTTGGCAATGCCCGCCATTAGATGCAGCCGCTTGACGCCGGTCGCCTTTGCATAAGGAAGCGCCGTCTCAAGGCTGCGCTTCAAATCATCGAAACGCTCGGGCAGCGCGGCAAAGCCTTTCTCACCGGCATCCCAATTGCCCGGCGGCAGATTGAACAGCGCCTGTGTCAGGCCGTTCTTTTTCAGCCGTTCGCCGACGCTCTCCGCCGGATGATCGTAGGGAAACAAAAATTCAACCGCGGTGAAACCCGCTTTCGCCGCCGCCTCGAAGCGGTCGAGGAACGGGACTTCGGTGAACATCATGGAGAGATTGGCGGCAAAGCGCGGCATCGGCGGTCCTCTTCTTGATCTTGGCTCTATTTCGGCTCGCCCGGCAGATGCGTGCCGGTGACGCGGGCATACATCCGCGCCACCGAGGCATCGTCATCGCGGCCCATGCCTGATGCGGCGGTCATCAGAAACATCTGCAGCGCGGCGGCGGCAACCGGCACCGGAAACTTTTGCGAGCGCGCCATGTCCTGGATGATGCCGAGGTCTTTGACGAAAATCTCAACCGCGCTGCGCGGCGCATAGTCGCCGTCGAGCACATGCGGCATGCGGTTTTCGAACATCCAGGAATTGCCGGCAGAGGCCGTGATCACCTCGTAGACCTTGCGGATGTCGAGGCCCTGCTTGGCGGCAAACGCGATCGCCTCCGACGCGGCGGCGATGTGGACGCCGGCGAGCAACTGGTTGATCATCTTGAAGGCGGCGCCCTGGCCGGCATCGTCGCCGAGTTCGTAAAGTTTTGCGGCCATCGCATCGAGCGCCGGACGCGCTTTGGCAAAGGCGGCCGGACTGCCGGATGCCAGGATCGTGAGTTCGCCCTGCGCCGCGCGCTGTGCGCCGCCTGAAATCGGCGCGTCGAGGTAGTGCCGCCCGGTTCCCTCCAACTGCTTGGCGAGCCGGCGCGCGATGTCCGGGTCCATGGTGGCGGAGGAGATGAACACCGCGCCTTTCCCTAAGGTTTCGGCGACGCCATTGGGGCCGAACAGGATGGTCTCGGTTTGGGCTGCGTTGACGACCACGCTGACGACGATGTCGGCCGCCTTGGCAGCTTCCGCCGGCGTCCCGGCGCCCTTGCCACCGTCAGCCACGAACCGCGCCACGGTATCAGCCGAGACGTCGCAGCCGGTCACTTCGAGCCCGGCGCGGCGCAGCGAGGTCGCCATGCCATACCCCATCGAGCCCAGCCCGATGACGGCAACGCGCGGTCTGGCGGATTCTGGCATGCGGCGGTCCCTCAAATGGTTTCATTTTTCGCCGCGATCTGGCCGGCGGCTTTGCCTCTGGGTATCACGGCTTGGCCGCGCTGCCAAAGCGTGGGACAAGACAAAAAAGGGATGCTGCCGGAATACTGACATGAGCGAAACCAGGATCCGTGAGGAAATCTGCCGTCTCGGCCGCTCGCTGTTCGAGCGCGGGCTGACGCCGGGCTCCTCGGGCAATATCAGCGTGAAACTCGACGACGGCGGCTGGCTGGTGACGCCGACCAACGCGTCGCTGGGCTCGCTCGACCCGGCGCGGATGTCCCGGCTGGGCCCCGACGGACGGCTGGTATCCGGCGACGCGCCGACCAAGGAGGTGCCGCTGCACACCGCACTCTACCAGACCCGCGGCGCCGCGCGCGCGGTGGTCCATCTGCATTCGACCCACTCGGTGGCGCTATCGATGCTGCCGGAAATCGACCCCCGCGCCGCGCTGCCGCCGATGACGCCTTATTATCTGATGAAATGCGGCCAGACCGCGCTCTTGCCCTATTACCGCCCCGGCGATCCCGCGGTCGCCGACGCCATCAAGGGGCTGGCCGGGAAATACTCATCCGTGCTGCTCGCCAATCATGGACCGGTGGTATCAGGCGATACGCTGGAAGCCGCGGTGTTCGCGATGGAGGAACTGGAAGAGACGGCGAAACTCTATCTGCTGCTGCGCGGACTGAATCCGCGGTATCTATCGCCGGCACAGGTGGAAGACTTGACGAAGACGTTCGGGCTGACGCTGCCGGAGCATGGGCACTCGTAGGATGGGTAGAGCGCAGCGAAACCCATCATCTCTCCGCGCAATGAATTGATGGGTTTCGCTTCGCTCTACCCATCCTACGGCATCTACCGCAATTAGAGCCCCAGATACGCCTTCCTTACATCCGGATTGACACTGATCTCCGCCGCACTCCCCTGCATCAACACCCGGCCGGTCTGCAGAATGTAGGCGCGGTCGGCGATTTCGAGGCATTCCGACATGCGCTGTTCGACGATCAGCACGGTCATCCCGGCATCGCGAATGCGCTTCACGGCCTGGAAGATTTCATCGACCAGTTTTGGCATGATGCCCTGCGACGGTTCGTCCAGCATCAAGAGCCGCGGGCGCGTCATCAGTGCGCGGCCGATCGCCAGCATCTGCTGTTCCCCGCCGCTTAGCGTTTCGGCGCGCTGCTCCAGCCGCTCCTGCAGGCGCGGAAACAGCTTGAACACGAGATCGAGCGGCTCTTCGCGGTTGACCTCGCCGCGATAGAGATAGCTGCCGAGCCTTAAGTTGTCGCGCACCGACAGGCGCGGAAACAACCGGCGGTTTTCCGGCACATAGGCGATGCCGCGCGAGGTGATGACGTGCTGCGCCATGCCGTCGATCCGCATGCCGTCGAACGACACGGTGCCGGAGCGCGGACGCTCCGCGCCGGCGATCGATTTTAGCAGCGTCGACTTGCCGGCGCCGTTGGCGCCGGCCACGCAGACGATTTCGCCTTTTGCCACTTCGATCGAGACCGCCGAGATCGCGACCAGGCCCTGATAGGCGGTGGTGACTTCATGCACCGACAGCATGACGGTCTCCCAGATAGGCGGTAATGACTTTCGGATCGCGGACCACGTCGGCAGGCTTGCCCTCGACCAGCACCTTGCCGAGATCGAGCACGACGGCGCGGTCGACCAGCGGCATCACGATTTCCATGACATGCTCGACCATCAGCACGGTGACGCCGGTGTCGCGCACCTTGCGCACCAGCTCGACGCCGGTCTTGGCTTCGACCGGCGTCAGCCCCGTGAGCACCTCGTCCAGCAGCAGCAATTTCGGCTCGGTGGCCAGCGCGCGGGCGACCTCGAGCCGGCGCTTCTCGGACGGCACCAGATCGCTGGCGAGCACATTGGCGCGCGGGCCGAGACCGCAGAACTCCAGTACCTCATGGGCCTTGCGGCGGGCGTTGCGCATCACGGTGGTGCGGACCAGCGCACCGACGATGACGTTGTCGATCACGGTCATGGTCTCGAAACTTTTCACGACCTGGAAGGTACGGCCGATGCCGCGCTGACAGCGTTCCGCCGCCGGCAACGCGGTGACGTCCTCGCCGTCGAAGATGATCGAGCCTTGGGTCGGCGGCAGCACGCCCGCGATCAGATTGAACAGCGTCGACTTGCCGGCGCCGTTCGGGCCGATCAGGCCGACGATCTCGCCGCGTCCGACTGATATCGAGACGTCGCTGTTGGCGATCAGGCCGCCGAAGCGCTGCCAGACGCCGCGGGTTTCCAGAAGCGGCGTGGTCATCGGGCCGCCTCCTTGCGCCTGGGCGAGAACAGCCCGACCAGGCCCTGCGGCCGCGCCAGCGAGATCGCGATGATCAGGCCGCCATAGACGATCAGGTCGACGCCGCGGCCGGAGCCGCCGATAAAGGAGCGCGTCAGTTCCGTGAGCGGGATCAGGATCACCGCGCCCAGCAGAGGACCCCAGAGCGTGCCGATGCCCCCGAGCACCGCCGGCAGCGCCATCAGCAGCGAGAACTGAAAGCCCATCACGCTCTCAGGATCGATGTAGGAGACGAACTGCCCATAGAAGCTGCCGCCGACCGCGACCAGGAACGCCGACACCGCCGCAGCACCCATCTTGGAATTGAACACGACGACTCCGAGGCTTTCGGCGGCGTCCGGATTGTCCTTCACCGCGCGCCACCAATAGCCCCATTTGGAATCCTCCAGCCACCAGGTGACGAACCAGGCGACGCAGGCCAGCGCCAGCGCGAAGTAGAAATACGGCAGCTTGCTGCGCGTGAACTGGAATTTTAGCCAGCTATCGCCGCGCACGGGGATATCGATACCCATCGCCGCGCCTGCCCAATCCCAGTTATGGAACAGCAGCAGCACGATCTCGGCGATGACGATGGTGGCGATGACGAAATAGTGGCCGCGCAGCCGAAAACAGGGATATCCGAGCGCCATCGCAAGGACGGCAGAAATGATGCCGCCGCCGAGCATGCCGAACCAGGGCAGCACGCCGAACTTGGTGAACAACAGCGCAGTGGTATAGGCGCCGATCCCGAAATACATCGCGTGGCCGAGCGATATCTGGCCGCAATAGCCGGAAAGGATATTCCAGCTCTGCGACAGCGCGCCCCACATCAGCGTCAGAACCATGATGTTCTGAACGTAAACGTCCTTGACGAACAACGGCACGACGGCTGCGGTCGCGGCAAGACAGAATGCGACGATAAGGTCGCGGCGGCGGCTTCTGGCGAAACTCGTATCCATCACATCGATCCGAACAGGCCGCGCGGCCGGATGAAGACGACAAGGAGATAGACGGCGTAGATGCCGACCGCCTTGAGCGAAGGCGGCAGCAGCAACGCGGTCGTCGCCTCGACGAGGCCGACGATGATGCCCCCGGCGAAGGCGCCGAACACGCTGCCGAAGCCGCCGAGCGCCACAGTCACATAGGCGATCAGCGCGAAGGAAGCGCCGACGTCGGGATAGATGTAGAAGAAGATCGCCATGACCGCGCCTGACAGCCCCACCAGCGCCGCACCTAAGCCCCAGCCGAGCGCAAACACCTTGTTCTTATCGATGCCGACAAGCGCCACCGCGCCGGCGTCCTCGCGGGTCGCCTCCAGCGCGCGGCCGAAATCGGTGCGGTTGATGAAGAGATAGAGCGCGCCGAACGCCGCGATCGCCACCAGGGCACCGACCAGTTGCGGCACAGGCAGAAAGATGCCGGCCACCGAGACCGTCTTGCCGCCGAGCCATGAATGCGTGACGCTGCGGTAGTCCGGCGTGAAGAAGTACTGCGCCAGGCCGCGCATGACGATGGCAAGGCCAAAGGTCGAGAAGATCTGCACCATGCCGGCATTGGCTTTCGCGCGCACGGCAAAGCGCACGATTAGTAGATAAACCACGGCCCCGAACACAAACAGCGCCGCCGCGACCAGCGGCGCTGCCAGCAAGGGGTCAATCGCAAAGAACACGAACAGAAAGAACGTCGCATACATTGCGATCATCAGGAATTCGCCATGGGCGAAGTTCACGACGTCCATCAGCCCGAAGATCAGCGCGAGGCCGACGGCGATGAGACCGTAGAGCAGCCCCATGAGGAGACCGCTCGCCAGGCTCTGGATAATGGTTTCGGCGGTCACCGGTATACCCCCATCGCACGTCGTCCCTGCGAACGCAGGGACCCATAACCACCGGAGTCGCATTTGAAAGAAAGGCGTGAGGCCACGATGAAACCGATGCTCCCCGGCGTATGGGTCCCTGCGTTCGCAGGGACGACGCTGCGTTTGTGATGTCTTTCCAAAGAAAGACGACCTACTTCATCGGCCAGACGGCTTCGGCGATGGCGGCCTGCGGCGGGAAGATGGTGACGAACTTGCCGCCGATATATTGCAGCAGCACCGGGTCGGCGTCGTTGTTCTGGCCCATCTCGTCGAACTTGACGCGCTTCCAGGGCATGATGGTTTGCTCGCCCGGAATGTCGGTCGCCACCAGCGCCTCACGGATCTTTTCACCGTCGGTCGACTTGGCGCGGTTGATGGCTTCCGCCATCACCAGGAGACCCATGAACTGCCGCGACGTCAGGTCGTTGAAGTCCTTGCCCGACTTCTCCTTGAACATGGCGTTGATCTTGCCGACCATCGGCCGCTTGGCAGCGAGATCGAGCGAGAAGCTGCCGCGCGAGATCACGCCTTCGAGCTTGTCGCCGACCGCGTCATAGAGCGCCTTTTCGGAGAAGCCGGCGTTCTGGGCAACGATCGCGTTCGGCTTGTAGCCGAGTTCGGCCATGGTCTTGACCAAGAGGATGCCGTCGGTGGTGTAGCTCGAGGGCATCAGCACATCGGCATTCGCAGTCTTGAGCTGCTGCACCTCGGCAGACAATGACGGAGAGTTGGAGCGGTACTTGATGTCGGTTGCGATCTTGTATCCGCGATCGGCCGCCAGCTTGAGCTGGGTGTTAGCGGAGTCGGTGCCGAAGATGGTGTCCTCGTGGAACAGCGACAGCGTATCGATCTTGGCGCCCTTCTTCTTCATCGCGTCGAAGAAATTGAACATGGCGGCCGAGAACATCTCGTCATGCGGCGCGGCGCGGAAATAGAACTTAAGACCGCGTTTATGCAGACTCGGCGAGGAATTATCCGCCGAGATGAACGGGATCTGGTAGCGCTCGCAGATCTGGCTGACGGTGACGGCGACCGAGCTCTGGTAGGTGCCGATGACGGCACAGACTTTCTCCTGGGTGATCAGGCGTTCGGTCTCGGCGCGGCCCTTCTGCGGATCGGCCTGGTGGTCGGCGAAGACGAGGCGGATCTTGGCGCCGCCGAGGCTGGGCAGACCCTCGCCTTTCGCCAGCGGCAGATCGAAATCATGGTTCTTGTTGATGATGTCGAGCGCGGTCTCGAACGACTTCTGCGCATCGACGCCCATCTGGGCGCTGGCGCCGGAGAATGGATAGATCACGCCGATCACAACTTCGGACGTTTGCGCGCGAGCTGCGACGGGTCCGAGCGCTGCAACAGCGGTGGCTCCAAGCAAGACGTTTCGGCGCGTGATGTTCATGGCGATATCCTCTCTGGTCGGCAACTATCGATGAAACGGGCGAAGGTTGGGGTAAAGCCTCAATGATCAGCAAGCGCTGCATCAAAGCACGGCAAGCGCTTTATTCCTGAGATCGGTCACGAGCATCAATCCGGGCGCATGCGTAATCGCAAACGGCACCTTCGCGGCCTGGATGACCGATTGCGGGGTCACGCCGCACGCCCAGAACACCGGAATTTCGTCAGCCTCGACCGGCACTGGGTCGCCGTAGTCGGGTTTGGCGAGGTCAGCGATGCCGATCTGCTCGGGAAGACCGATATGAACGGGCGCACCATGCACCGAAGGAAAACGCGAGGTGATCTGCACCGCGCGGATCGCGTCCGCCGGCTTGAACGGCCGCATCGTCACCACCATCGGACCGGCAAACGGGCCTGCGGGGCTGCAGGCGATATTGGTGCGGAACATCGGCACGCGCACATCGCGCTCGATATGGCGTATCGGCAGACCTTCCTCCAACAGCGCCTCCTCGAAGGAGAACGAGCAGCCGAGCACGAAGGCGACGAGATCGTCGCGCCAGTGCGCCATGATGTCGGTCGGCTCCTCCACGATCTCGCCGTCGCGCCAGACGCGATAGCGCGGCAGGTCGGTGCGGATGTCGAGGTCGATGCCAAGCGCGGGAATGCGGGGATCGCCGACGTCGGACATGCCGATGATCGGACACGGTTTGGGATTGAGCTGGCAGAAGCGGTGAAAGGCGCCCGCGAGTTTTTCCGGCAGGATTGCGAGGTTGCCCTGGACGAAGCCGTTGGCGACGCCCGCCGTGTGATGGACCATGCCGGTCCGACTGGCATGCCGGGCCGCGACGCTCGGCGATAAATCCGCCGTATCGTGACCGGATCGTTCGTTCCTCGCCAAGCTGGTCATCATTGATATCAGCTCCATTCTTATCGACATCTACTCCCGCATAGGACTATGATAATGTCTAATCGTCTTTTTTAATCAGGTTCGATAAACTAAAATTATCAATATGCGGGCAGAGGGTGCATGACTGATTTCAAGGCAATTGAGACTTTCATGTGGGTGGTGACCCTGGGCAGCTTCCGCGGCGCCGCCCAGAAGCTCAACACCACCCAGCCCGCTATCTCGCAACGGATCGCGCAGCTCGAACGCGAAGTAGGCGTGCGGCTATTACAGCGCGACCGCCGCATGGTGCTGCCGACGCCGAGCGGGCGGCAATTGATGGTCTATGCCGAGAAACTGATCGGGCTGCGCTCGGAAATGCTGGCGGTCGTCGGCGACCGCTCGGCGATGCGCGGCGTGCTTCGGCTCGGCGTCGCCGAAACCATCGTGCACACCTGGCTGCCGCAACTCATCAAAAGCGTCAACCACGCCTATCCGAACCTCTCGCTCGAGATCGAGGTCGACATCACCTCGAATTTGCGCAACCGGCTGCTGGCGCAGGAAATCGAACTCGCCTTCGTGCTCGGGCCGCTGACGGCGCCGATGGTCAATAACCGGACGCTGTGCGATTATCCCGTGGGCTTTACCGCCAGTCCCTCGCTCGGCCTCGGCAAGCAGGAGCTGACCCTGCACGATCTGGCGAAGTTCCCGATCATCACCTTTTCGCGCCGGACCCAGCCCTATGAGATCGTGCGTTCCCTGTTCAACCGGCCCGACCTGCCGCCGATACGGCTGCATGCGAGCGCATCGCTCGCGACCGTCATCCATATGGCGATCGAGGGTCTCGGCATCGCCTTGATACCGACCGCGATCGTCGAAGACGATATGGCGAGCGGACGGCTGCAATTGCTGTCGACCAATCTGCAGTTGGCCCCGCTGACGTTTTCGGCAAGCTGGCTCGCCTCCCCCGATACGGTCGCGGTGGAGCGCGTGGTCGAACTCGCCGCCAGCCTGGCGCGAGGCGGCGTCATTGTTGACGCGCCGCCGCAAGCGCGGCATTGAAAACGGCGCAGCGCTTGCGCCTCACGTTCGGAAGTACCCCATGACCAAAATCGGATCCAACCTGCAGATCGACTCGGCCCGGCTGTGGGACACGATTCACGAAACCGCCAAATTCGGCGCGACGCCGAAAGGCGGCGTGCGGCGGCTGACGCTCGGACCTGAAGACAAGCAGGTGCGCGACTGGTTCCGCGAACGTTGCGAGGCCGCGGGCCTTGAAGTGCATGTCGATGCACTGGGCTCGATGTTCGGCCTGCGCAAGGGCCGCGACATGTCGAAGCCGCCGATCGGCCTCGGCTCCCACCTCGACACGCAGCCGACCGGCGGCAAATATGACGGCGTGCTCGGAACACTGGCGGCGCTGGAGGTGGTGCGGACGCTGAACGACGCCGGAATCGAAACCGAGACGCCGATCTGCATCTGCAACTGGACCAACGAGGAAGGCTCGCGCTTTGCGCCGGCGATGATGGCGTCGGCGGCGTATGTCGGCGACTTCACCACCGATGACATTTTGTCCCGCAGGGATGCCGAGGGCGTCACCGTGGCGCAAGCGCTCGACGGCATCGGCTACCGCGGCGAGACCCCGGTGGGGACGCAGAAATTCTCCGGCTTCGTCGAGCTGCATATCGAACAGGGCCCGATACTCGAAGCAGAGAACAAGACCATCGGCGTCGTCGATTCCGGCCAGGGCGTCTTGTGGTACGACGGCAAGATCACCGGCTTCGAGAGCCACGCCGGGTCGACGCCGATGCCGCTACGACGCGACGCGCTGGCGACGCTGTCGGAAATCGTGCTGGCGATGGAAGCGATTGCCAGGAAGCACGGCCCGAAGGCGGTCGGCACCGTCGGCGAAGCGGTGATCGCCAACCCCTCGCGCAACGTCATTCCCGGCGAGATCGCCTTCACGGTGGATTGCCGCAGCGCGGATGCCGCCATCATGGACGCGCTGGATAAGGATTTGCGCAGCTCGATTGCCGAGATCGCGGCGCGGCGCAAGGTCGACGTCCAGTTTGATCTGATCTGGCGCAAGCCGCCGACGCATTTCGATCCCAGGCTGGTGGATGCGGTGGAGAACGCCGCAAAGATGCTCGGTTACTCCCACCGCCGCATCACCTCCGGCGCCGGCCACGACGCCTGCAACCTCAACACCGTGATGCCGGCAGCGATGGTGTTCGTGCCGTGCAAGGACGGCATCAGCCACAACGAGCTGGAAGACGCGACCCAACCCGATTGCGCGGCCGGTGCCAACGTGCTCATGCATACCGTGCTGGCGCTGGCCGGCGTCGCGTCCTGATCATCAAAAACGAGGGGAAAAGCCGTGCGTGGAGTTTTTGTCGACGCCAATGAATCGCTGGCCGTGATCTTCGAGCGGCTGCAGGAGCCCGGCGATCCCGAGGTGCGGATCCACCGCGACCCCGACATCACCTCGGATCAGTATCCCCAGATACTCGATGGCGCCGAGATCGCCATCGTCGATCATACGGCGCTGCCGACCGACGTCGCGAAGAAATGCACCGGGCTCAAGCACATTGTATTTCTCGGCACCGGCGCGCGCAGCTACATGAACCCGGAAGAGCTCGCCGAGCTTGGGATTACGGTGCACCTGATCAAAGGCTATGGCGATACTGCCGTGGCCGAGTGCGCCATCGCGCTGATGTGGGAAGGCGCGCGCGGCCTCGCCAAGATGGACCGCGGCATCCGCGCCGGCAACTGGCTGCGCGACGACGGCATGCAACTGACCGGCAAGACGCTCGGCCTGATCGGCTTCGGGGGCATCGCAGCCGAAGTCGCGCGGATCGCGCTCGGTTCCGGCATGCGCGTCGTCGCCTGGAACCGGTCGCCGAAGAAATATCCAAAGGTCGAGTTCGTCGATCTCGACGAACTATTGACCGAGAGCGACGTCGTCTCGATCCATCTGCTGCTCAACGACGAGACCCGCGGCATGATCTCGCGCGCCTGCATCGAGGCGATGAAGCCCGGCGTCATCCTCGTCAATACCGCGCGCGGCGCCATCGTCGACGAGGAAGCCATGATCGACGCCCTGAAATCGGGCCAGATCCGCCATGCCGGCCTCGACGTCTTCAACATCGAACCGCTGCCGTCGGATCATCCGTTGACGGAACTGCCTAATGTCACGCTGTCGGCGCACTCGGCGTTCCGCACGCCCGAAGCGAGCGAGAATTTGATGCGCGCGGCGTGGGAGCACTGCCGGCGGGTTGTGAAGGGGTGACAATATCTCTCCGTCGTCCCGGCCAAGCGAAGCGCGAGCCGGGACCCATAACCACCGATGCGTACGTTCGCGAATGCTGGAGCCACAGCGACGCGTAACAACTAAATTCAGTGGTTATGGGTCCCTGCGTTCGCAGGGACGACAGTAACCGAAATCTCAATCCACCATCTCCGCCACAGCCTTGCCGCAGGCCACCGTGTCAGCGTTGCCGCCGAGATCCCGCGTCCGCAGGGTCCGTTCGCCGAGCGTGCGCTCGATGGCGCCGACGATCGATTGAGCCGCATCCTTCTCGCCGAGATGCTCCAGCATCATCGCGCCCGACCAGATCATGCCGATCGGATTGGCGATGCCCTGCCCTGCGATATCGGGCGCCGAGCCGTGTACGGGTTCGAACACCGACGGAAAATTGCCTTCCGGATTGATGTTGCCCGACGGCGCGATGCCGATGGTGCCGGTGCAGGCCGGGCCCAGATCGGAGAGGATGTCGCCGAACAGGTTGGAGCCGACCACGACGTCGAACCAGTCCGGATGCAGCACGAAGTTCGCGGTAAGGATGTCGATGTGGTACTTGTCCCACTTCACGCCTGGATATTTCTTCGCCATCGCTTCCACGCGCTCGTCCCAATAGGGCATCGTGATCGAGATGCCGTTGGACTTGGTTGCCGAAGTGAGATGCTTCTTCGGCCGCGACTGCGCCAGATCGAATGCGAATTTAAGGATACGGTCGACGCCAACGCGCGTCATCACCGTCTGCTGGGTGACGAATTCACGGTCGGTGTCAGGGAACATGCGTCCGCCGACGGAGGAATATTCACCCTCGGTATTTTCGCGCACCACCCAGAAATCGATGTCGCCGGGCTTGCGGCCCGCGAGCGGCGACGGCACGCCGGGCATCAGCCGCACCGGGCGCAGATTGACATACTGGTCGAATTCGCGGCGGAACTTGATCAGCGAGCCCCACAGGGAGATGTGATCCGGGATCTTCGCGGGCCAGCCGACCGCTCCGAAATAGATCGCGTCGTGCTTGCCGATTTTGGCCTTCCAATCCTCCGGCATCATTTCGCCGTGCTTTTCGTAATAGTCCCAGGACGCGAAGTCGAAATGATCGAAATGAACCGATACGCCGTGCTTTTTCGCCGCCACCTCGAGCACGCGTAGCCCTTCGGGAATCACTTCCTTGCCGATGCCGTCGCCGGGAATGACTGCGATCCGATACTGCTTCTTGGCGCTGCTCATCGAGAGTTTCCTTGAAAGGTTCGTTTGGCTGTTTGTCAGCCGGCTAATGCCGGTTATTTGATTGCCTTGCAATGGACCAAACCTGCCGCCCGCGCAACGCTGCACTGCAATGTTGACCGCCACGGCACCGCGAGCCTAACAATTTCGCGCGAGCTCCATCCCACCTCTCCTCACCCAGCGAGCATTCCATGGATCTGCACCTGCGCGGCAAGCGTGTCCTGATCACCGGCGCCTCCAAGGGCATTGGCGCGGCCGCGGCCGAAGCCTTTGCCGAGGAAGGCTGCGACGTCATGCTGGCCGCCCGCAGCGGCGATCAATTGAAAGCGCTGACCGAACGGCTGCGCTCCGCGCATCAGATCGGCGCGACAGCCCATGTGGTCGACCTGCGCAAGGCGGAAGACATTGCAAGACTCGCCAAGGAAGCCGCCGATATCGATATCCTCGTCAACAATGCCGGCGATATCCCGAGCGGCTCGATCGACAAAATCGACGAGGCCACCTGGCGTCACGCCTGGGAGCTGAAGGTGTTCGGCTACATCAACCTCACCCGCGCGGTCTATGCGCAGATGAAGGCGCGTGGGCATGGCGTCATCGTCAACGACATCGGCGCGGCCGGCGAAAAATTCGACACCAATTACATCTGCGGCAGCGCCGGCAACGCCGCGCTGATGGCGTTCACCCGCGCACTCGGCGGCAAGAGCCTTGCCGACAATATCCGCGTGGTCGGCATCAACCCCGGTCCCGTCGGCACCGAGCGCCACGTCATGCGTATGAAGATCCGGGCAAAGGACCAGTTCGGCGACGAGGACCGCTACAAGGAATTCCAGAAGGGCATGCCGCTCGGCCGTCCCGCACACGCGCGCGAGATCGGCGATCTCATGGCGTTCCTGGCGTCGGACCGGTCGGGATATACGTCGGGGGTGATCTTTACAGTCGATGGCGGGTATACGTCGGGATGGGGTTAGCTACGCAACCACTGCACAACCTCATCCTGAGGAGCGCGCACTTGCGCGCGTCTCGAAGGATGTGGCCACCGACGGGGCCTCATGGTTCGAGATGGCGCTACGCGCCTCCTCACCATGAGGGTCGGCAATGACGGCGACACTCAACCCGTCGTCCGCTCGAACAATTGTCGGATCAGCGTCGTGATCCTTCCCTTCAGCGACATCATCTCGTACAGGATGGTGAAATGGTTCGCGCCGGGAATTTCCTCATACGTCACTGGCAAGCCATATCGGGCGCGGTGGCCGGCGAAATCGGCGGTCTGCTTGCGCAATAGCGGCAACTCGGCGCTGCCGACCACCAGCGACAGCGGTTTCAAGGGACCGCCTTCCTGCATCATCGGCGAGTTGCGGCGTGACGTTCCTTCATCGGCCTTCAGCTTCTCGTTGAGATAGGAGTGGCGGATCGGCTCGAGATCGTAGATGCCTGAGATTGCCATGCCCGCCCTCACCTTCGGATGCGACAGCGCCATCGAGGTCAGGTGCCCGCCGGCGGACCAGCCCGATACTACGATTCCGCCGGCGGCGGCGCCAAGCGCCGGCAGTTGCTCGGCGAGGTAATCGATGCCGGCGTGGATCTCGGTGACGATTTCGTCCAGCGTCGCTTCCGGCGCCAGCGTATAGCCGATCAGGGCCACGTTGATACCGTGGGCCATCGGACCTTCGGCAACCACGGTGAAAACCTCCTTCGCCCGCGCCTGCCAGTAGCCGCCGTGGATGAACAGCAGCGTCGGCGCGGCGTCTGCGCCTTTCATAAAGTCGATCCGGTTGCGCTCGCGCGGGCCATAGCAAAGATCGATATGATCCGGGTAACGCTTGCGCATCTCAGCGGACCGCTGCTCCCAGCCCGCGACCATCTCGACGCTGCCGGGCACGGCAACACCGTTGTTGAGGCCGAGGTCGCGCTCCTGCTGGCTCATCGCGCGCCAGTCCAGCGCAGAGAACAATGTCGTCATGCAATATCTCCGGTCGGCCACAACTTCCATACGATTCCACTTTGCCGGAAAATGTTCTACAGCACCATCTGCGACAAACGCAAAACGAGCGGAGAGAGCGAAGTGGCTGATCGGGGGCTGGTGCGAGAGACGGCGATTGCCATTGTCGGCAAGCTGAAATCCGGTGAAGTTACGCCGCTCGACCTGCTCGACGTACTGGAAAAGCGGATTGCCGAGGTCGACGGCAAGGTGAACGCGCTGCCGACGCTGTGCTTCGATCGTGCCCGAAAGCACGCCACCGTGCTGATGAAGAAGCCGGTCAGCGAGCGCGGGCTGCTCGCCGGCCTTCCGATTCCGATCAAGGACCTCACCAATGTCGCCGGCGTCCTGACGACGCAAGGCTCGCCGATCTACAAGGATAACATCCCCGCGAAGTCCGATATCCTGGTCGAGCACCTCGAGAACAATGGCGGGGTGATCTACGCCAAATCGAACACGCCGGAATTCGGCGCCGGCGCCAACACATTCAACGAGGTGTTCGGCCCGACGCGCAATCCATGGGATACGTCGCGATCCGCAGCCGGCTCTTCCGGCGGCGCAGCGGTTGCGCTCGCCACCGGCACCGCGTGGCTCGCACATGGCTCTGACATGGGCGGCTCCTTGCGCAACCCTGCGAGCTTCTGTGGCGTCGTCGGTATGCGTCCGAGCATCGGCCGCGTCGCACGTACGCTGGCGGCGGCGATCGACCGCAATCTCGGCGTCCAGGGCCCGATGGCGCGCAATGTCGAGGATCTCGCGCTATTGCTCGATGCCATGAGCGGCGAGCATCCCGCCGATCCGCTCTCGCTGCCGGTGCTGCCGACCTCGTTTCTGTCCGCCGCCCGTTCCGGCAACAAGCCGAAGCGCGTCGCCTATTCGCCCGATCTCGGCATCACGCCGGTCGACCCCGAGGTCGCCGCCATCACCCGCAAAGCTGCGCAGCGTTTTGCGGAAGCGGGCGCCGTCGTCGAGGAGGCCCATCCGGACCTGCGTGAAGCCCATGAGTGCTTCCAGGTGCTGCGCGCGTTCGACTTTGCGCTCTCCAAGGCGGCGCTGTTGCGTTCGAAGCGCGACCTCTTGAAGCCGGAAGTGATCTGGAACATCGAGGAGGGCCTCAAGCTGACGGTCGAGCAACTCGAACGCGCCGAGGCGCAGCGCGTCGCGATGACCGCGCGCACGCTGGAATTTTTCGACAAATACGATCTGTTGCTCAGCCCCGCCACCATCGTGCCGCCGTTCCCGGTCGAGAACCGCTACGTCGCCGAATGCGCCGGCAAGAAGTTCGACAATTACGTCGAATGGCTCGGCATCGTCTACGCAATCACGCTGGTGTGCTGCCCCGCCCTGTCGCTGCCCTGCGGCTTCACCGCTTCTGGCTTGCCGGTTGGGCTGCAGGTGGTGGCGCCGCCGCGCGGCGAGGCTCAGTTGCTCGCGGGAGCCAAGGTGCTGGAGGATATTCTGGGCTTGCGCGGCACGACGCCGATCGATCCGAAGGCGCCGAAGTAGATATCAACCCCTCATGGTGAGGAGGCGCCAACGGGTCCGCGCGCAGCGCGGCCCGATGACAGGCTCCGCGCCGTCTCGAACCATGAGGCCACAGCCGGGCCTTCATCCTTCGAGACGCCGCTCCGCGGCTCCTCAAGATGAGGTGAAATTTTCGCCGTTGGTGGTTCATGTCTGTGTCGCTATACTGCCGGCAACAAGGTCGCGATCGACATGACCAATGACCACGACCCGCCGCCGGAGAGCAAGCTGACGCGCAGCAAGGAGCGCTGGGCGCGCGAGGGAAAATTCCTCACCGGCAAGATGTCACGGCCGGAGGAAGCGCGGCTGCCGCCGGGCCAGCATTTGACCAAGGATTGGCCGACGCTTGATCTCGGCTTGACGCCGAACATTTCGCGCGAGCGCTGGCGGCTCGATGTGTATGGCGCGGTGGAAACTCCGCTGTTCTGGGATTTCGCGCAGTTTTCCGCGCAGCCGCAGAACAAGTTTTTATCGGACATCCACTGCGTCACGACCTGGTCGCGCTACGACAATCAGTGGGAGGGGCTCTCGACCCGCGATCTCCTCGATGCCTGCCGGCCGCGCGAGGCAGCGCGGTTCGTGGTGCTGCATTCGCATGACGGCTACACCACCAACCTGGCGCTGGAAGACTTCGCCGCCGAAGATGCCCTACTCGCCCATAGCTGGTCCGGCGCGCCGCTGGAGCAGGAGCATGGCGGCCCGGTACGGCTCGTCGTGCCCCATCTCTATTTCTGGAAAAGTGCAAAGTGGCTGCAAAGCATCGAGTTTCTTGCTGAAGACAAGCCGGGCTATTGGGAAGTCCGCGGCTATCACAATCGCGGCGACCCGTGGGCCGAACAGAGATATTCAGGCGATTGAGTATGCTTCAGCTTGTCTGGCTTCATCCTTCGAGACGCCGCCGCGCGGCTCCTCAGGATGAGGTCTGAGACCCTCATGGTGAGGAGCGCGGCGACGCCGCGCGTCTCCGGACGATGCTGCGCATCGCCGGGCGAACCATGAGGTCATGACTACAGCCGAGCGGACCGGATCAACTGAGGAGACAGCCGTGCCAAACGAACGCTTTCAATTCACCGGCGAAGGCGGCCATCAGCTTGCCGCTGCCCTTGATATGCCTGACAGCCCGGTGCAGGCCTACGCGCTGTTTGCGCATTGTTTCACCTGCGGCAAGGACGTGCTGGCGGCGAAACGCATCGCGACCGCGCTGGCGGCCAAAGGGATTGCCGTATTGCGTTTCGACTTTACCGGCCTTGGCGCCAGCGAAGGCGAATTCGCCAACTCCACCTTCTCTTCCAACGTGGCCGACCTCGTCCGTGCTGCCGATCATTTGCGCGAAACCCGCGGAGCTCCAGCTCTCCTGATCGGGCACAGCCTCGGCGGTGCGGCGATCCTTGCCGCCGCCGGGCAGATTCCGGAGGCGAAGGCAGTCGTGACTATCGCCGCCCCTTCCGATCCCGTGCATGTCACGCATCTGTTCAAGGATCGCATCGAGGACATCCGCAAGCATGGCAAGGTGGAGGTTCAGCTCGCCGGGCGGCCGTTCCACATCAGGCGCGAGTTTCTCGACGACGTTGCCGAACACAGCCTGATGTCGCATATCGCAAAGCTGCACAAGGCGCTGCTGATCATGCATGCACCGACCGACGACACGGTCGGCATCGACAACGCCACGAAGATTTTTGCCGCCGCCAAGCATCCCAAGAGCTTTGTATCGCTGGCAGGCTCGGACCATCTGCTGAGCGGCAAGCGCGATAGCGCCTATGTCGCCGGCGTCATCGCCGCCTGGGCCGAACGCTATATCGAACCCGTCGCAGCGCAGCCCGCCGCTGCCGCGATCGAGGCGCCGCGCCACGTCGTGGTGCGCGAAACCCGCAACAGCAAGTTCCAGCAGACCGTCACTTCAGGTCCGCATGAAATGGTGGCGGATGAGCCCGTTGGTGTCGGCGGCCAGGACAGTGGGCCCGGGCCGTATGATTTCGTGCTCGCCGGCCTTGGCGCCTGCACTTCCATGACGATGCGGATGTATGCCGAGCGAAAATCGCTGCCCGTCGAGCGCATCACGGTGACGCTGGAGCACAGCAAGATTTACGCAAAAGATTGCGAGGAATGCGAAACGCGGGAGGGCATGCTCGATCGGATCGACCGCGTGATCTCGATCGAGGGCGTTCTCGACGCCGATCAGCGCAAGCGCTTGATGGAGATCGCCGACAAGTGCCCGGTGCACCGGACCCTCACGTCGGAAATCCGTATCGTGACCAAGGCGGCCGATTAGTGGACCGGCCACGGGCCTTCATGGTTCGAGACGCGCTGCTTCGCAGCGCTCCTCACCATGAGGGTCAGAGACTTCTCCTGTGTCTCAGACCTCATCCTGAGGAGCATCGCGAAGCGATGCGTCTCGAAGGATGAAAGCCCGGCTATCGAAGCGCGCTCTAAGCCGTCGCCAGCGGGCGTACGCGCAGCACGCCGCGCAGGCCCGCGGCGGTGCCGACCAGAATGCCGGAGAATGCGATCAGCGATGCCACCGCCAGCGTGGAAAATCCCGTCAGGCCCTGCCCGATCGAGCAGCCGAAAGCCATCACGCCGCCGGCGCCCATCAGCGCCGCGCCGCCACCGGAGCGCAGCATGTGGCGCGGCGACTGAAAGCCCTCGAGCTGAAAGCGTCCGGTCAACAGCGCGGTGACGAGGCTGCCGGCAAACACGCCGAACACCGTGACGATGCCGAAATTCAGCGTCGATCCCGTCGACAGCATGACGTATTGCAGCGCGTCCGCGATCGGCGCGATGAAGGTGAGCGAGGTCACCGGCGTCGGATTGAAATCGTCGGCGCCGAGATAGCCGGTCGCCAACCAGCCGCCGGCTACCAAAAGGCCGATCACGAGACCCGCGGCGATCTGGCCCGGCGAACGCCGGAACGCCGGATGCGCAAAGGCGAAGATGATCAGCGCCGCGGAGATGATCGAGGCGGCCAGCATCCGCGCCGCCGTTGCGCTCAGGCCAGCGCCAGCGAGCAACGCAGGCACCGAATTTGCCGTCGTCGTGGTCTGCGACGCGGCGACCATCGCAATGCGGGGCGGCGCGATCAGGCCTTTCAGCGTCATCTGCGCAAAAATCGCCAGCACGACCACCACCACGAAAGAACGAAGATTGCCCCGACCGAGCAGCACCAGCGCACGCGAGCCGCAGCCGTTCGAGAGCACCATGCCGTAACCGAACAACAGCCCGCCGAGGAACATGACCGGCACCGAGAAGGAGGGCTGCAGATAGATCGACTTGCCGATATCGACCATACCGGCCGCCGCCAGCAATTGCGTCGCGGCGACGGCCACGCCGATCGCCAGCGCATAGGTGCGGACCAGGCGGCCATCGCCATCGGCCCACCAGCCGCGCAGGCCAGAGAGCAGGCAAAAGCCGCTCAACAAGCCGACCGCCCCATAGATGAGGCCAATCAGCAACCCGCTCGCGACGATAATCTGGCCACCGTCCAGTACTGGCATTTCCCTGCTCTCTGGGCGCCGCGGACGCGGCTGCCACTGCTCAAATCGGATGCAATTTCCGGGCTGCTAATACGTTGGAAGCGTGGGTCCGTCCACGGCCTGCCGACGCAGAGAATGAATCTCTCGCACAACATAATAATCGGGGAACAAAAATGTTGCCGGCAACCGAGACAGGAGATTTGTTTTTCCACGAGGTCATGAAAGTAGCGGCCGCGAAGCCTAAGCCGAGGGCCGCAGGATCACGCGATCCCGCGACGATCCAGCCACGGCGATAAATGCCGCTTTGGCCTGCTCCAGTGGGTAGACCGCGCTCGGCTTGATCGGGAACGGCTTGAGAAGGCCATCGGCGAAGCCGGGACCGAGTTCCCGCAACACCGCACCGGTCGCGACCGACGACAGGCCGAGCGTGTCGATGCCCACGTAAGTGTGCTGGCCGCGATAGAATTCCAGAATGTTGAACTGGACGATGCGGTCGACCGCGGCGATCAGGATCTGCCGCCCACGCAGCGCCAGCGATTGATGCGCCGCCTGGAAATAGGGATCGCCAACCGTGTTGAACACGATGTCGGCGCCCTTGCCGCTGGTGAGTTCGCGCACGCGCGCCGCGACATCGGTTTCGGAGGCATCGATGACTTCGACTTTCGAACTGGCATGGCCCTCATACGGCTCGGCCTTGCGCACAATGCCGATGACGCGCGCGCCGTGCCAGCTCGCGATCTGTACCGCCGCCTGCCCCACCTTGCCGTTGACGCCCATCACCAGCACGGTCTCGCCCGCCTTGGGAATGCCGGCCCGGCGCAGGCCTTCCATCGCCGTGACAAAGGGCACGCCGATGCCGGCGGCCTCTTCCCAGGAAATGCTGTTCGGCTTCTCCACCACGGCGTCGGCTTCGACGACGAGATGCGTGGCATGCGTGCCGTCGCGGCGAATGCCGAGATCACCGGACGAGCCGAACACCTCGCGGCCGATCCAGCCCGTTGGCCCGTCAACCACGACGCCCGCATAGTCGCGCCCTGGCGTGCGCGGAAATACGGCATAAGGCATCAGCCCCGTCGCGGCCTTCACATCGGACGGATTGACGGCAGCAGCCTTGATCTCGATCAGCAGATCCTTTTCGCCGCGTGACAGCGCGCGCGTCTCGATGACCGGTGCGAGCGAAGCTGCATCTGCGACCTTCGAAGGCAGACGGACGCAACGGGCCTGCACCGTCATGGGTCTAACGTCTTCCTTGGTAACCGGCATCACGGGCTTCCTGCTCTCTCGTTCAGGCAGGAGTTACCCTTTCGGCCGCTTGTCGTAAACACGTTTTGCCTTGCCGAGCGAACGTTCGAGCGTGTTCGGGGCCACCGCCTTGATACGCGCTGTGATGCCGATGGTATTCTTGATGAAGACCGCGACTTTTTCGGCATGCGCGTGGAGCCCGCTGGCGTCCCAGCTTTCCGGGCGGGCTTCGGCGAGCACGGTCATCTCGTCCATACGGCCCTCGCGCGTCAGCTCGATGGTGAAATGGCCGCCGCACCAATCGGTCGCGAGCAGCGCTTCCTCGATCTGGGTCGGAAATACGTTGACGCCGCGCAGGATGATCATGTCATCGGAGCGCCCCGTCACCTTCTCCATGCGCCGCATGCCCGGCCGCGCCGTGCCCGGCAACAGCCGCGTCAGGTCGCGGGTGCGATAGCGGATGATCGGAAAGCCCTGCTTGGTCAGCGAAGTGAATACCAGTTCGCCCTTCTCGCCGTCGGGCAGCACCCTGCCCGTCTCGGGATCGATCACCTCGGGATAGAAATGATCCTCCCAGATGTGCAGGCCATCCTTGGTCTCCACGCATTCCTGCGCCACACCGGGGCCGATCACTTCCGAGAGTCCGTAAATGTCGGTCGCGTCCATGTCGAAGGTCTGCTCGATCTCGGCGCGCATCGCGTTGGTCCAGGGTTCGGCGCCGAAGATGCCGAACTTCAACGACGATTTTCGGAGATCGAGGCCCTGCCGCTTGAACTCGTCCGATATCGCCAGCATGTAGCTCGGCGTCACCGTGATGATGTCGGGCTTGAAGTCGTTGATCAGTTGCACCTGGCGCTCAGTCATGCCGCCGGAAACCGGCACCACGGTGCAGCCGAGCTTTTCGGCGCCGTAATGCACACCAAGCCCGCCGGTGAACAGGCCGTAGCCATAGGCATTGTGAATGATCATGCCGGTGCGGCCGCCGGCGGCGCGGATCGAGCGCGCCATCACGTCCGACCAGATGTCGATATCGGCTTGGGTGTAGCCGACTACGATCGGCTTGCCGGTCGTGCCCGACGACGCATGGACGCGCACCAGTTTTTCGCGCGGCACGGCGAACATGTTGAAGGGATAGTTGTCGCGAAGATCAGTCTTTACGGTGAACGGGAATTTGGCGAGATCGGGAAGTTGCCTGAAATCGGACGGATGCACGCCGGCCGTGTCGAACGCTTTCTTGTAGTGCGCGACATTGTCATAGGCGTGCGTGAGCGACCACGCGAGACGCTTCGTCTGCAAAGCCATGATCTCATCGCGCGAGGCACGCTCGGCCTCGTCCAATTCGGCGCTGTAACCGCTTCCGCTGGATTTCAATCTTGCCATGGCCATGACGCGTTTCCCTTCCTATTCTTGTGGGGTCGCACTTGGCAACCAGGTGCCGGCAATCGTGCGGGAGTGGCCGCGGAACTCGGCAATCACGACATCGCCTACGGTGACGCGCACGTCGTAAATTCCGGACCGGCCATTGCGCGAGATTTCCCGCGCGGTGGCAACCAGCACGTCACCAAGCTTGCCCGGCCGGATGAAGGCGATGTCGCACTGCGCGGCGACCGCGCGCTCGTTGCGGGAATTGCAGGCAAAGGCGAAGGTTGAATCGGCCAGCAGGAAGATGAAGCCGCCATGGGCGATGCGCTGGCCGTTGACCATGTGCGGCTGCACCGTCATCGTCAGCGTCGCCTGCCCGGGCTTCACCTCGACGATCTTCATGCCGAGGCCCTTGCTGGCGTCGTCTTCCTTCCACATCGCATCCGCGCAGGCGCGAGCGATCTCGTCGGGCGACAGCACGACATTCATAGCTGATAGCCCGCTCTGCGAGACGGTTCCACGACGTTCTCTCCCTGTGCGTACGGGCCTGTTTGGCCTCTTTACGTAGTTACTTCATTCAACCGCTTCCGTCATTCCGGGGCGATGCGAAGCATCGAACCCGGAATCTCGAGATTCCCCGATGCGCAATTGCGCATCTGAGGTCTGGTCCTACGGACCATCCCGGAATGACGGTGTAGTCACACATGGTCGTAATCCACCACGACCTTGTCCGAGCGCGGCCGCGCCTGGCAGGTCAGGATGAAGCCTGCCTTCAGCTCCCACGGCTCCAGCGAATAATTCACTTCCATTTGGGCGTCGCCTTCGACCAGCTTGGCGCGGCAGGTCGAGCACATGCCGCCCTTGCAGGCGAACGGCAAATCCATGCCGGCGCGCAATGCGGCGTCGAGGATCGATTCTTCCTCGGCGACCGGGACCTCGCGGCGCTTGCCGTCGATGATCAACGACGCCATCGCCTTGGGCGGCGCGGACGCCTCAATGACCTTCTTCGGACGCGGCTTGCCGCCGAACTCCGAGACGAAGCGCTCGACATGGATGCGATCTTCGGCAATGCCGATGTCGCGGCAGGTTGCCTCAATGTCCTCGCTCATGCCCGCAGGCCCGCAGATAAAGACATGATCGACGCTTGCCGCCGGCACCAGCGAGCGCAACAGTACGCGCACCTTCTCGCCGTTGAGTCTGCCGTGAAGGATCGGGATATCCTGCTCTTCGCCCGAGATGACGTGGAAGAGCGAAAGCCGCTGCATGAAGCGGTCTTTCAGTTCCTCCAGCTCTTCGAGGAACAGCATGCCCGATGTCGTGCGGTTGCCATAGAACAGGAAGAAGCGGCTATCGGGCTCGCGCGCGAGCACGCCCTTGACGATCGACAGGATCGGCGTGATGCCGCTCCCCGCGGCCAAGCCGACATAGACCCGTGCCTCATCGGGCGCATGGGCGATGCCGAAGCGGCCGGTCGGCGTCATCACGTCGATCTCGTCGCCGCTCTTCAACTCTTCCGCCGCCCAATTGGAGAACGCGCCGCCGTCGACCTTCTTCACCGCGATACGCAGCTCGCCATCGTCGGGCCCGGAGCAGATCGAATAGGAACGCCGCACTTCCTCGCCGTCCATGGTTGTACGCAGTGTGAGGTATTGCCCGGGCGCGAAGCTGTAATCGCCTTCCAGCTCTTTCGGGATCGCAAAGGTCATCGACACCGCATCGGCCGCCTCGCGGCGGAGGTCATTGACGGCAAGACGGTGAAAGCGCGGCGCGTGGGACATCAGTATCTCCCCGCCGTCATTGCCTGCGACAAACGCAAAGCGTTTGCGCAAGGGAGCGAAGCGACGAAGCAATCCATACTTGTTTTGCGGCACAATGGATTGCTTCGCTTCGCTCGCAATGACGGCATCCTCTCGCTGGCAACGACAAACATGGCTAGTGACACTTGAAATAGTCAAACGGTTCGCGGCAGCTCTTGCAGCGCCACAGCGCCTTGCAGGAGGTCGAGCCAAATTCGGATAGCAACTCGGTATTTTGTGAGCCGCACTGCGGGCAGGCGACGCGCTGTTCGCCGAACAGCGCGCGGCGCGAGTTCGAGGCCTGCGGCGGAGCGATACCGTATTCACGGAGCTTGCTCCGGCCGTCCTCGCTCATCCAGTCCGTGGTCCAGGCCGGCGACAGCACAGTGCGGATGGTCGGCCGCGCGATGCCGGCGCGTTCCAGCGCCAACTCGATCTCCAGCGCGATCATGTTCATGGCGGGACAGCCGGAATAGGTCGGCGTGATCGCGATCTCGACACGGCCGTCGTGGACCTCGACGTCGCGCAACACGCCGAGATCGGCAATGGTGAGCACGGGTATTTCGGGATCGACCACCTTTGAGGCCGCCTCCCAGACGCGGCGGCGCAGATCGGTATCGCTGTGGACGGCCGTCACCATGTCGCCCCCGGAAAGGTCCGCTGCATCGATTGCAGCTCGCTGAGAAGATGGCCGAGATGTTCGCTGTGGCGGCCGCTGCGGCCGCCCTGCTGCATCCAGTCGTTCTTCGGCAAGGCCAACGTAGCCTCGTCCACGACACCTGTGATCGTCTTCAGCCATTGCGAACGAAGCGGCGCAGGATCGATCGCGATGCCGGCATCGATCAGGCCGCGCTCGCTGTCATCGACGGCGAACATTTCGCCGGTAAAGGCCCAGAGTTCATCGATCGCTCCTTGCGTGCGGCGGTGACTTTCCTCGGTGCCGTCGCCGAGGCGAACGATCCACTCCGAACAATGC
The DNA here is from genome assembly GCF_001440405.1 of Bradyrhizobium valentinum. Lineage (GTDB taxonomy): Bacteria > Pseudomonadota > Alphaproteobacteria > Rhizobiales > Xanthobacteraceae > Bradyrhizobium > Bradyrhizobium valentinum. The sequence continues at coordinate 41,180 of NZ_LLXX01000175.1, read as the reverse complement.
CTGACGTGGTAGGCGCTTTCCTTTTCCGATTTCGCCGCGATCGCCGCCAGCGTCGCGTCGGTAGAGCGCATCATTGCCCGCCAGTAGAGATCGGCGAAGGTAGCGTAGAAGAATTGCCGCACCATGGTCCGAGCAAAGTCGCCGTTCGGCTGCTCCAGCAGCAGCAGATTGCGGTACTGCCTGACGTCGCGCAGATAGGCGAACTTGTCCTCGTCATTGCCCCTGCCCTCGACTTTAGCCGCATAGGAATGGAGCTCACGCGCCTGACCGAGCAGATCGAGGCCCATATTGGCGAGCGCCATATCCTCTTCCAGCATCGGCGCATGGCCGCACCATTCCGACAGCCGATGCCCTGATATCAGGGCGTCATCGGCGCGGCGCAGCGTGTAGAGCACCAGCGGCGTTTCGGAGACGGTGATGTTGGCGACGGTCATTCTGCTTCCACCTGTATCCACTTGCTCAAACCCCATCCTGAGGAGCGCGGAACGCGCGTCTCGAAGGATGGCCACGAGTCCCTCTGCCGCCATCCTTCGAGACGCTTGCTTCGCAAGCTCCTCAGGATGAGGTCTGTATTCTTGGCCGCGGGCCTCGTGGTTCTCCCGGCGATGCGAAGCATCGTCCGGAGACGGTGATGTTGGCAACGGTCATTCTGCTTCCACCTGTATCCACTAGCTCAAACCTCATCCTGAGGAGCGCGGAACGCGCGTCTCGAAGGATGGGCCACGAGTCCCTCTGCCGCCATCCTTCGAGACGCTTGCTTCGCAAGCTCCTCAGGATGAGGCCTGTTGTACTTGCATCGACATCTCGGGCCTCATGGTTCGAGACGCGCGTTCCGCGCTCCTCACCATGAGGAGAGAAAAGAGTCACATATGCCCGACTTCCTCGGGCACGTCGTAAAACGTCGGGTGCCGGTAGATCTTGGATTCCGCCGGCTCGAACATCATGCCCTTCTCGGACGGATCGGACGCGGTGATCGCGCTCGACGGCACCACCCAGATCGAAAGGCCCTCACCGCGGCGGGTGTAGATGTCGCGCGCAGCCTGCAGCGCCAGCGTCGCATCGGTCGCATGCAGCGAGCCGACATGCTTGTGCGCCAGCCCGTTGCGGCTGCGGATAAAGACTTCCCAGAGCGGAATGTTCGGCGTTGCCATTGATCGTCTCCCTACTCTGCGGCCTGCAAGGCGGAGCGCTGCCGGCGCTTCTCGGCATAGGCCATTGCCGCCTCGCGCACCCAGCCGCCGTCCTCATGCGCCTTGCGCCGCGCGGCCAGGCGATCACGGTTGCAGGGGCCGTTGCCAGCCAGCACCTGCTTGAACTCTTCCCAATCGATCGCGCTGTATTCCCAATTGCCGTCGACGTTCTGCTTCATGCCGGGATCGGGAATTGTCAGCCCGAGGAATTGCGCCTGCGGCACCGTGGCATCGACGAATTTCTGGCGTAGCTCGTCGTTGGAGAAGCGCTTGATCTTCCACTTGGTCGAGGTGTCGCTGTGCTGGCTGACCTGATCGGGCGGGCCGAACATCATCAAGACTGGCCACCACCATCGGTTCAGCGCATCCTGCGCCATCGCCTTCTGTTCGTCGGTGCCGCGGCACAGCGTCAGCATGATCTCAAAGCCCTGGCGCTGATGGAAGGACTCCTCCTTGCAGACGCGGATCATCGCGCGCGCGTAAGGGCCGTAGGAACAGCGGCACAGCGGGATCTGGTTCATGATCGCCGCGCCATCGACCAGCCAGCCGATGGTGCCGATGTCTGCCCAGGTCAGCGTCGGATAGTTGAAGATCGAGGAATACTTTGCCTTGCCCGCCAGCATGAGATCGACGAGCTCCTCGCGCGAGGAGCCGAGCGTCTCGGCGGCGGCGTAGAGATAAAGTCCATGGCCGCACTCGTCCTGAACTTTCGCGAGCAGCGCGACCTTGCGGCGTAGCGACGGCGCGCGGGTGATCCAGTTGCCCTCGGGAAGCATGCCGACGATTTCGGAATGCGCGTGCTGGGAAATCTGCCGCGTCAGCGTCTTGCGATAGGCCGCCGGCATCCAGTCGTTGGGCTCGATGCGCTCGTCGGCGTCGATGCGCGCCTGAAACTGCGCAGCCCGCGCGGCGTCCTCAATGTTGCGGTCTTCGCCCTCGGACGAATTGAGCGCCTGCGTATACATGGCGGACCTCCCGATATTTGTTGGGAGGCAATATATAACATAATTTTCGATATGCAATATATTTCTGTAACGTATTCACGACCCATCGAACCGCTGGAACAGTTCGGCGCCGGGCTTCGGAAGCGGGCCGCTTTCATTCGTTGCGTGCAGGTCAAGCCATTGTTCCGAAGCGGGAAGCAGCGCGCGATAGATGTCGCCGCACAGCGTGCGGGCCGCCCTTCCCGGCCAGTCCGCGGGCAGCAGCGACGTCGGCAACAGCGGGTCACGGAGCACCACGCGGCGATAATGGTGGATCAGAAGCACGCGCGCGGTGAAGGCGTCGGCTTCCGCCAGCCGTTCCCCCCTGATAATCCAGCCATGCAGCGGCTCGAAGGTCTTCATGAATTTCTGATAGGCGTCCGCGGTGCGATCAAGCGGCCAGCTCTCGCTGAGCAGGCGCCGCCCGCTGTCGTCTTCGGCCGATACTTCAAGACGGATGGCTCCAGCCGCTTCCGCCGGCACGGGCACGCCCGACGGCGCGACCCACACGCCCGGCAGCGGGCTGCCGAAGCCCGCATTCTTCAGCGCCTCGCGCGAGGCGTCGCGATCTTCACCATTGCCGATCAACAGCAGTTCGAACCGGCCGGTCCAGTCGGAGGCCGGTGGCCCATAGATGTGTTTCGTTGCGATATCAAAAGTTTGCCGCCCGCTTTGCACCAGGCGATAGAAGCTGTTGCGGCCGACCTTGTTGCGCTCGAACCAGCCATCGGCGGTCAGTCGCGACATCGCGGTGCGCACCACGCTGGCGTCGATGTCGAGTTGCTCGAAGAATTCGAGCAGCGTGCCGAGCCATACCGAGCCGCCGCGCGGTACGATGGCATCGCCGAACACGGTGATGACGATGGAGCCGGTGCGCGAAGGTTCGCGCTTCAAGTGTTGAATGATACGGGCAAGCGGCGGCGGCATGCGTCAAGGCATACCGCGTTTTGCGGGATCGCGACAACGGCAGATAGAGCGGGGCTTCATCCTTCGAGACGCGGCGAAAACGCCGCTCCTCAGGACGAGGTCTGACAGCTCAGGACGAGGTCTCTTAGACCCTCATGGTGAGGAGCGCGGCAACGCCGCGCGTCTCGAACCATGTGGCCCTGATATACCCAGTCGGGATTTCCGTCCGCTTCAGCGATGCGGGTTCGGATAAACCAGGCTGCGCCAGCCGCTTCGATCGAACGGCGCCCATTCGCCTTCCGGCTGCGCCAGGCGGTCGGCGACCGCGTAGACCACGGCCGGGTGATGGCCCATGCCGCAATGGCTGCTCTCGACCTCGATGCTCTCAGAGGTCGCTGACGTCTTTTCCATGCAGCCCTGCCAGGCGCAGATGCCGTCGGTGCGGCTGAAGATCGCCGTGGTCGGCACCGGCGGCGTCGACGACAGCGCGCCGCCGAAACGCGCATCCTCTTCATCGGCGCGTCGCCCGCTTGCCATCTCGTAGACGCGCCACGCGTTGGTCGCCTTCGGCCCCGCGGCGAACGGGCTGCCGAGCGTGATCACCGAGCGCACGCGCTCCGGCATCATCTTGGCGAGCTGGCGGGCGTAGAGGCCGCCGAGGCTCCAGCCGACCAGCGAAACCTTGCGACCATGCGTGTCATTCAATTCGTGAACCAGATCGACCATCGCGTTCTGCACGCCATGACGCAGCCCGAGATTGCGTCCCTGTCGCCAGCCGCTGACGGCGTAGCCGCGATTGCGCAGAAAGGAACGCAACGGGCGCGTCGAGGTGTCGGACGCCACAAGCCCGGGCAGCACCAGCACCGGATGCCCATCGCCACGCGGCGCAAGGCTCAGAAGCGGCAACGCGCCGAGAAACGCACCCAATTCGTGAATGGCTCGCCCCTCCAGAAACATCAGCGTTCTGGACGGCGGTGAAAGCGGCTGCGCAGCAACGGACATCGTATCTCCTCTCGGGCTGGCCCCTTACGTCTCGGCAGCCAAGCCGCTCGTTGGGTTGAATGGACGCAAACGCAGCAGAATCTCACCGCAACGCAACATTGTTCCACAAAAAGCTAAGGAACCGGTTTTGCTCTTGCAAGCGGCCCAGATCACATCCCGGATAACGAAAGCGTTGACGTGATTAATTAGTCACAGCAGCCGCAGCAAGTATTCGAGAGTATAGAGCGCTAGCCCTGCCAGCCCGCCGATCAGCGAGCCGTTGAAGCGGATGTACTGCAGGTCGCGGCCGATGTTGATTTCGATCAGCGAGATCAACTGTCCCATGTCCCAGGATTTCACCTGATCCGAGATGAAGGTCGAGACGCCGCTCTTCTGTTCGGCGACCACAGTACGCAGCACGGCCACGAGGCCCTGGTTGATTTCGGTGCGCAACTCGGCATCGCCGGCCAGCGCCTCGCCCGCTTTCACGAACATGCGCACCAGATATTGCTCCAACACCTGCGTCTCGCCCGAGGCGCTGCGTTCGAAGAAGGTGCGCACATTCTCCCAGATGTGACGCGCAAGGCTGGTCAGCTCGGGCCGCGCCAAAAGATCGCGCTTCAGGCCGGCGATGCGTTCGGCGTAGGCCGGATCGGTACCGAGCCGGTCTACGAAGGTCAGCACCATGCGATCGAACTCGCCGCGAAACGGATGCTTGGGGTCGTTACGAACTTCCTCGAAGAACGCCGTCGCCGAGGCCACGATCTTGTTCACCAGAAACTTGTCGGCGCGATAGAGTTTTAAAAGCGTCGGCAATTCGGCGCGGATCTTCTCGCGGATCATCGCCATGGTCTCGGCCTGCGTCATCGTCTCATGCACTCCGCGCAGGAGATCGTCGAGCAGACCCTGATGGCGGCCTTCTTTCACAAAGGCGCGCAGCGTGCCGGCGGCGAGCGGCGCGAGATCGATCGCCATCAGTTGCGCGGTGATGCGGCGGCTGACGAAGGTCATCAACCCGGAATTCTCCGTCGCAGCGACCGCCTCAGGCAGCAGCCGCAGCGCAAAGCGCGCGAGATCCTCGCTACGCTTGCGGTCGCGCAGCCAGTCGGCGATGAACGAGCCGAAATCGATCTGCCGCAGTTTCGCTTCGACGGGCGCCGCTTCGAGGAAATGCACCTCGATGAATTCGCCGAGCTTGTCGGCGATGCGCTGTTGATTGCTCTGAATGATCGCGGTGTGCGGAATCGGCAATCCCAGAGGCCTTTTGAACAAGGCGACCACGGCATACCAGTCCGCCAGGCCACCGATGGTAGCGGCCTCGGCAAACGCCGCGATAAAGCCGAACGCGGGATGCAGGGGCAGCAGCGCCCTCGCCGCCAGGAAAATTACAAACGTCGCCGCCAGCACCAGCGTCGCCAGCAACTTCACGCGCCGCAATTCGGCGGCGTGCGCGGCGTCGGCGGGAGCGTCGATGACGAATGTGCCGGGAAGGCTCATGACGGCTTTCGAATGGCGGCGACCCTCATCCTGAGGAGCCGCGAAGCGGCGTCTCGAAGGATGAGGCCCATCGTGGCCTCATGGTTCGAGACGGCGCAAGAGCGCCTCCTCACCATGAGGGTCCAGACTGACTTATGGCGACGGCAGACAAAAAGAAGGCCCGCCTAGGCGGGCCTTCGAAACGGCAGTTGGCAGGCGGATCGCGATCAGGCGGTCTTGGAGTAGACCTTGGCGAAGTTGTCCTGCGCGTTCTTGGCACCCTCGGTGACGAGCTTGCCGAGATACTCGGTGGTGGCCTTCGCCCGCGAGACGAACACTTCGCCGCGCGCACGGACCATGTCCGACTGGATCTGGGCGGCTTCGCTCAGCGACTTGGCCGAAGCAAGCTTGTCGATGCCGGCGAAGAACGCTTCCGCGTCCTGATAAAACGCCTGCTGGATGTTGCGGCTGATCTTGGCAGCCTCGGAAACCGAACCGGCAACGGCGGTCTCGATGGCGGCAGTGACCTTCTCGGAGCCGGCATGCATGTCGGCGGCGCGAACCTTGGCGGTCTCGGCCTGCTTCTTCACGAACTCACGGGCAGCTTCCGGAACTTCCAGGTTCTGGAGCTTGGTGAACGCCTCGGTGACGGGCGCGAAGGCTTCCTTGACGGTGTCCAGCACGGAATTGGTTTCAGTGGTCATTGCAGTCTCTCCATCCTCAGGTTTGAGCTATGGGCTCACCCCGTCCGGATTGGCCCGGGGCGTGAGTGTTGTGCCATAGTTAATGGTGCGACGCAACATTAATGTTGCAGCGCGATATCACGAATTCGTGAAGAGCCTGATGGATGAACGGTTCGCCCAGAGAACCGGCAAAAGTTCCACTTTAGGCTAATGCGGCGCCGGCCTCATCTACTTTGCATGGGGTTGTTTTCGCGATTTTGTGTCTCGCTAGTGCTGAACCGCTCCCGGAAGCCCATAGGCCTCCATCTGCGCCCGCACCTGCGCCACATTGTGTCCGAGCACGACGATGTCGTGCTTCTTGCCGTCGACGTCCCGCACATGGTCCCGCAGCAGGGCCTCGGCCTTGAAGCCCAGGCTTTCGAACAGGGCGATCGCGGCTTGCTGGTCGACGGTCATCTGTACCGACAGCTTTTCCAGGCCGGCACCCAAGGCCAAGGCAAAGGTCTCCTGCGACAGCGTCCGGCCGACCCCCTGCCCGCGGACATCAAGCGACACCACCATCCGAATCTCGCCGACATGGGGCGACCAGGAATGGGGATCGCGCACCAGCGTGCCGCAGCCGACCACCGTCCCGCTTTTCACCGCGAGCAGGCTGACGATGGCGCCGCGCTCGATCTCGTTGATCCAGGCCGACAGCACTTTCGGCTGGCTGATGTTGCGCGGCAGGAACAGCAAATCATGCGTCGGAAGTTTTTGCGCAAACGCCAGCACCGCCGGCTCGTCGGCGCGCGACATCAGACGGAATTCGATGTCGCCGGCGTCGGTCTTGACGTGGCGCGGATAGGAACGTGTTTCGCTCATGTTGATCTCTTACCTAACCAGGAGTCCAGTTTCGGCCACAGCCGCTTGATGGCGTTGGCGCCGGCGACCAGGCTGACGTGACCGCCCTTCAGCATCACCTCTTCCTTGTCCGTCGAGCCGACCTTGGTGATCAGGTGTTTTGCGGCGTCATAGGGCACAATGTGGTCGTGCTCGGCGACCGCATGCAGGATCGGCACCTTGATCTTGGAAATATCCGCCGCGCGCCCGCCGACCGACATGGTGTCGTTATAGAGCTTGTTGTCCCACATCAGGTTCTTGGTGATGTCGCGGAAATACTCGCCGGCCAGCGGCAGCGTGTCGGTCGCCCAGCGGTCGAACATCCGGTACGATTTTACGAACTCGTCGTTCCAGATGTTCTCCCACAATTGCACCTGGCTGACGGCGCGTGACGCCGGCCGCAGCATTTCGAACGAGGACAAGATCATTTCCGGCGGCACGTTGCCGACGCTATCGACCAGACGGTCGACGTCGAAATAGCGACGGTCGGAGAAATTCTGGAAAAGCTTCATCTCGCGGAAATCGATCGGCGTGGTGAAGCAGATCAGGTTCTTCATCGGCCCGTCGTTGAAGATCGAGCCGTAGAGCAGCGACAGCACGCCGCCGAAGCAATAGCCGATCACGGTGACGTCGTGCTCGCCGGAATCCTGCTGCACGCGGCGGACGCAATCCGGGATGAAGTCGAGGACATAGTCCTCCATCCGCAGGCTTTTTTCTTCCGGCTTCGGCGCGGTCCAGTCCAGCATGTAGACGTCGTAGCCGCGCTTCAACAGAAACTCGATAAAACTCTGGCCGGGCACCATGTCGAGGATGTAGCCGCGGTTGGTGGTGGCCATCACGATCAGGATCGGCACGCGGTAGATTTCATCCGCAACAGGACGATAGTGGTAGAGGTTCATGGTGCCGCGGACAGCCAAAACGTCCTTCGGCGTCGAGCCGAGCGAGGGACCCGAGGAGGCAATATATTCGACGCCCTTGATGCTGCGCTGGATGGCGCGCTGCACCTCGGATTGAATCCGTTCCGGGATGTCAGCCAGATCGAGGCCCGCCGGAGCGTTCATTTCTGCTCTCCCTCCGATGGCGGACGCTTGGTGCGCGGCGGCCGCGGCGTGCCAAGGCCGCTCTCCGGCGACAGCGAGTTATGATGCACCTGATGCAGCAGCGCCTTGATCTCGTTGAGCTGGCCCTCGATCGACTGCAGCCGCTCGGCCATGCCGACCATCTGGGCGCGGCTCGGCAGATTCATCGCGAGCAGATATTTCTCCATCAGCTCGCCAAGCTGCTTTTGCGCGCCCGCCGTCGCGCCGCCGACCTGGTTCATCGCCTTGGAAAATTCAGGCGACGCCATCGCCTGATTGGCAAAGGAGTTGAACCCCTTTTCCATCTCACCGATCATGGTCTGCCAGATCGCGGCAGGATCATTGCCTTTGTCGGCCATAGGCGCCCTCTCCCGAAAGGTTACGAGCGCTTGCCACGCTTCGCTTCTGTTGACCCATACCACACCGTTGCGGCAGGCCGGTCAACCGCTGCAAAGCCTTCTGCGGTGCGGGAAACCATGCCATAGTTACTCAAAGCTCAGGCCACCCAAGGGAAGACAAACGCGATGCTCGCCCATCAGCCGCCACAGATTGCTCGCGCCAACGGCATCGACATTTGCTACGAAATTTTCGGCGATCCGGCCGCGGAACCGCTGCTCTTGATCATGGGCCTCGGCGCCCAGATGATCCATTGGGATGACGATTTCTGCCGTCAGCTCGCCGCGCGCGGCTTTCGCGTCATCCGCTTCGACAACCGCGACATCGGCAAATCCTCCCACCTTTCCGGCGGCGGGAGGCTGACCCCGTTCGAATTGCTCAAGCTGCGGTTCCTGAAGATCCCGGTCGCATCGACCTACAAACTGATCGACATGGCCAAGGACACCGTCAGCCTGATGGACGTGCTCGGAATCAAGTCGGCGCATCTGGTCGGCGCGTCGATGGGAGGCATGATTGCGCAGGAAATCGCGCTCTCGTTTCCGCAGCGGGTGCGTTCGCTGACCTCGATCATGTCGACGACGGGTAACCCCAAGATACCGCCGCCGACCCGCGAGGCCGCCGCCGTGCTGATGGCGCCGCCGCCGAAGACCAGGGAAGAATATTTCGAGCGGTTCGCCAAGACCTGGAAAGTGCTGCGCGTCGGCTCGTTTCCTGAGGACGAGGCGCTCGACCCTGCGCGCGCCGCCCGCACCTATGAGCGCGGCCTCAATCCGGCCGGTGTCGGCCGGCAGTTGCGCGCCGTGCTGGCGTCGGGCAGCCGCAAGGAACGGCTGCATCAAGTGAATATCCCGACGCTGGTCATCCACGGCACCGTCGATCCGTTGGTGCGCCCCGAAGGCGGCAAGGACACGGCGGCGTCGATCCCCGGCGCAAAACTCCTAATGATCGAAGGCATGGGCCACGCGCTGCCGATCCCGATGTGGCCGCAGATCATCGACGCCATCGACAAGCACGCGCATGGCGCCGCGGCGAAGGCGGCGTGACATCTCTCGTCGTTCCTGCGAAAGCAGGAACCCATAGCCACAGGAGACCGTGGGTTAAGCAAGGCGTCAGCCACCGCCTTTCATCAGCCGCGCCGCGGCGTATGGGTCCCTGGGACGACGGTGAGAGTTGATCCGCCCAACTCAGCTCTTCGTTGCGATCCAGATGATGTGGCGAACACCGCGGCCTTTGCCGGTTGCGCGGAGATTGACTTCATTGACGTCGAAGCCCGCGCTCCGAAGGCGTTTTGCGAACGCCGGATTGGGCCCCGAAGACCAGACCGCCAGCACGCCGCCCGGCCGCAGCGCGGTGCGCGACGCGCTCAGTCCGGCCCCGCTATAGAGCGCGTCGTTGGCCTTGCGGGTTAGCCCTTCCGGCCCATTGTCGACGTCGAGCAGAATAGCGTCGAATTTCGAACGATGCGACCGGATGATTTCGGTGACATCGGCTTCGCGAATGGTCACGCGCGGATCATTCAGGCTGTCGCCAAAGATTTCCGCCATCGGGCCGCGCGCCCAGGCGACAACGGCCGGCACCAATTCCGACACCACGATCTTTGCCTTGCTGCCGAGAACGGCGAGCGCCGCGCGCAACGTAAAGCCCATGCCGAGGCCGCCAATGAGCATATGCGGGCTTGCGAGCTTCTCGATTTTCTTTGCCGCAAGGGTCGCCAGCGCCGCCTCGGAGCCCGAGAGGCGGCTGTTCATCAGCTCGTTGGAGCCGAGCATGATGGAGAATTCTTTCCCGCGGCGCATGAGGCGGAGTTCGCCATCGGTGCCAGGAATGCGGGTGGTGTCGATCTTTTCCCAGGGAATCATGCGGCGCTTGTAGCATGATCGGCTAGTAGCCGTCGTCCCGGCCAAGCGAAGCGCGAGCGGGGACCCATAATCACCGCAGCCAAATTGGCGATGGCTGGAGCTACAACCAGTGCATCAACAAACGATTGTGGTTATGGGTCCCTGCGTTCGCAGGGACGACAGTTCACCCACCAGCCCACACATCCAGCACGTACCGGTTCTTCGTGCCGAGATCGTCGATCCAGCGCAGGCCGGCATCGGCGTCGGCGCCGGATTTTTCGCGGTAGATTGTGACCAGCGCGGCCTTGACGTCCGGCTCCATCTTGCTGCCGTCGCCGCAGACATAGACGATCGCGCCCTGTTCGATCAGGCTCCAGACGCGATCCTTTTGCGCCGTGACCTGATGCTGCACATAGATCTTCGGCCCGTCGGCACGCGAGAACGCGGTGTGCAGTTCGGTGATGCCGTCGGCGGCAAAAGCCTTCAACTCATCGGCGTAGAGAAAATCCTGGTCGGGATGCCGGCAGCCGAAGAACAGCATCGCCGGCCCGAGCTTGGCGCCCTGTGCCTTGCGGTGCGCGCGCTCCTGCAGGAAGCCGCGGAATGGCGCGAGGCCCGTGCCGGGACCGATCATGATCACGGGTTGGGCCGGATCGTCGGGCAAGCGGAAGCCGGCCTTGGTCTCGCGCACCGTCGCATGCACGTTGTCGCCGACGCGGCGGCCGGCGAGATAGTTCGAGCAGACGCCCTTGTAGACGCCGCGTCCCGAACTTGCCGGCGCTTCGACGACGCCGACGGTAACGCTGCAACGCGCCGCATCGCCCGACGGCGACGACGAGATCGAATAATAGCGCGGCGCCAGCAGCGACAGCATTTCCAAATAGGCGTGGAACGGCAGTTCGCAGGCCGGATGCTCCTCCAGCAAATCGAACACCGATTTGCGCTTGGCCAGGACGTCGGCGCGGTAAAGCTCCGTAGAGGCGTCGTCGTCGCCGATATAGGCCAGCAGTTTCGGCTTGGTGACGGGGCAGCGCGTGTGCTCCGACATAATCTGGATCTGCTTGCGGGTCGCGATCTGCTGCAACTCGACGAACTCGGTCAGCAACCGGCCGACCGAGACGGCATCGCCGACCGGCAATTGCGCGCGGCGCCCTTCTGCGACCTGTAGCCGGATCTGGTCGGCCGGCAAAAAGCCGAAGCGGCGCGCAACGGAATCGACCAGCGCCGGATCGTTGCGCGGCACCACGCTGAGATGGTCGCCGACGCGGTAAGTAATACCTGGCGGCAGTTGCACCTCGACATGGCGGGTCGACCGATCGGAACCATTGGCGACCGTCTTGTTCTGTAGCTCGGAATTGACCAGCACCTTCATCGGCGCAACGCCGCCCTGCGCCACGATAGCGTGAACGGCCGATGGCGCCACCGGTTCGATCGAATAGAGCGGCGCGTCGTCGGCGCTGCGCGCGAAGCTGGAATCGACACCCAATTCCTTCATCGCCGCTGGCGCGGCCGCCGCAAACCATTTTTCGAACTGGCCGTCGAGATCGCTGCGCGCATCGCCCTCGCCGCGAGCGTAGAGGCTGCGCGCGCCATGCGCCGCCAACTGGTCGTCAATCATTCGCGGCACGGATTGATAGGTCGCGGCCCAATCGCTGTTGCCACAGCCGAATACGGCGTAGCGGACCTTGGCGAGCGCATCCTTCGGCAGGCCGCTGTCCAGCCATTTGACGAACTGCGTCGCGTTGTCAGGGGCTGCGCCGTTGTAGGAAGCGCAGAAGATCAGCAACGCGCCCTGCTCCGGCAGCTTCCCGACATAATCGTCGAGCGCGCCGAGCTTCGCCGCAAAGCCGTTGACCTCGGCCAGATCCGCCACCCGCGTCGCCAATTCTTCCGCCGTGCCGAGGTTGGAGCCGTAGAGCACCAATAGCGGCGTGTTGTGCCCGGGACGGGTCCGCGCCTGCGGCGCCGCCGCAGCATTCGAGGCGGCTGCGGCCACCGCGGCGCGGCCTGCGAAGGCGCCACGATCCTTGTCGGCACGCGGCCGCACCTTGATCTTGAAGCCGTCCGGCTTGATCGTCAGCGTTTCCTTCAGGTGCATCTGATAGCGGTGCGTGTCTATCAGCTTGAAGCGCTGCAGGATCATGCCGATCGCAAGCGCCGCCTCGTGCATTGCAAAGCCGCGGCCGATACAGGCGCGTTGGCCGTTGCCAAACGGCTTCCAGGCGTTGATCGGACGCTTGGCCTCGGCCTCGCGGCTGAAATTTTCGGGATCGAACGCATCCGGGTTCGGACCCCAGACGCTTGGGTCGCGGTGTAGCGCCATCACCAGCACCGTGACGAATGTGTTCTTCTTCAGCTTGTACTTGCCGCCGATAGTTTCGTCCTGGAGCGGCGCGATGCCGTAGGCCGGCGCCGGGGGCCACAGCCGCAGCGCCTCCTTAAGTATTTGCGTAATGTAGGTGAGCTGAGTGACCTGCTGATAGGTCGGCTTGGCGTTGATATCGGGCCCGAGCACCCGATCGACTTCCTCGTAGGCCTTCTTAAGCACGTCGGGGTGCTTGAGCAATGCATAGATCGTGCACGACAGCAGTCCGCTGGTGGTCTCGTGGCCCGCAATCAGGAAGGTGTTGATCTGGTAACGGATGTTTACGTCGTCGAGCTGTTCACCGGTGGCGCGGTCGACGCCGGTCATCATGGCGCCCAGCATGTCCTTCTTGCCTTCGGCGACCTCGGCGCTCCCGCGGCGCTCGGCGATGATCTCGTCGACCATCTTGTTCATGAAGGCGACGTCCTGCGCGAGCGTCTTGCGGCGCTTCTGCATCCAGAGATATTCCAGCGGCAGGCCGCGGGTCATCATGATGGTCTCGAGCGAGCGCACCAGCGATTCAACGAACGGGTGGTAGTCGCGGCGGTAGAACGAATTGAAGCGGTAGTCGAAGCCGCAGAGCCCGATGGTGTCGAGCGTCAGCGCCGTCATGTCGTGCACGACGTCGATTTCCTCATCGGCGTTGAGCCGCTCCCATTTCTTCACGAGCTGCTCGGCGATATCGACCATGCTCGGATGATAGGACTGCATCGCGCGATTGCCGAACGGCTGCAACAGGATGTTGTGCGCCTTGCTCCAGTTCGGCTCATTGGTATCGGCAGTGAACAATCCGTCGCCGCCGACGGCGCGGACGCGTCGCAGCGAACCGCGCACCGCCTTGTCGAAGCGTTTCTCGTCGGAGAGCTCGTCGATCAGGTCATGGCCGGAGACGATGACAAGCGGCGCGCCCATCATGTCGAGCCAGAAGATCGGACCCAGTTCCTTGGTTAGCCGTACCAGATGCTGCACCGGCGCGTTCGGATCCAGCGACAGCATGTTGCCGACGACAGGCTTTTTCGGCGGATGCGGTATCGGACTAAGTTTATTGGGGGACGCCATTGTCGAAGTATCTCCTGCCTAATCCCACCCACGCTGTCATTCCGGGGCGATGCGAAGCATCGAACCCGGAATCTCGAGATTCCGGGTCTGGTCCTTCGGACCATCCCGGAATGACGGCGCAAGTCGCTGCGCTATCCTCGCAATGACGGCGAGTTGATTCTTTTTACATTCACCCAAACCGCTTCTTACGCCATTCGATCAGCTTGGCGCTGACCTCGTCCGGCTTTTCCTGCTGCGTCCAATGGCCGCTATCGCGCACGAGATACTTCTCCAGATCGGGGACGAGCTTCTCCATGCCGTCAGCGGCCGATGGCGGCAACACGTGGTCGTTTTCGGCCATGATCATCAACGATGGTACCCGCACGGTGTGGTCCAGCCACCCCGAACGCTGCCAGTTGCGCGACATGTTGCGGTACCAATTGATGCCGCCAGTGAACCCGGTTTTCGTGAAGGTATCGACGAACACCTTCTTTTCTTCCGGGCTCAGGATCGGCGTGCGCGGATCATGTTTGGCATCGTAGCCGGCGATCATTTGCGGAAACGCCAGGTTGAGCCTGGGCGAGGCGCCAACGCCGGCGACCGGCTTGTCTGCGGGCGCAGTGTCGCTGCGCGGCACCGGCTTGCGCATGAAGGCATCAAAGGTCTGCTCGACTCTGCTGCCGAATATTCGATCCGGTTCGCGCGCCGGGTCCTGAAACTGCACGATATACATCTGGTCGCCAAAGCGCATGCGGAACAGCTCGATGGGATCCGCCGGCGCGCGGTCCATGTGAGGCGTGTTGATGCCGACGACGCCCGCGGTGCGATCGAGATGCCGCAGCGGCATCTGCCAGACGATGAAGCCACCCCAGTCGTGACCGACAAAGATCGCCTTGCTGATCTCGAGATGATCGAGCAGACCGACGAGGTCGCCGGTCAAATGCTCTATGTCGTAGTCCTCGATCGCCTCGGGGCGGTCGGTTGCGCCATAGCCGCGCTGATCCGGCGCAATCACGCGGATGCCGGCCTCGCTCAGCGCCTTGATCTGGTGACGCCAGGAGAACGCCAGCTCCGGCCAACCGTGGCAGAGGATGACGGGCGGCGTATCCGACTTCGGCCCCGCCTCGTAATAGCCCATGCGAATACCGTTCGTCTGAGCGAACTGCAGCGACGGCATTTCAATCATGACAAGCCCCCTATTCAGCCGCGCTGGTCATGCTCCGCGGTGGCGCGAACGCCGCCTCCAGCGCCTCGAATTCGACCGGCAGCATGTCGCACATAACCTGGACATGCGGAATGATGTTGGCGCCCGCGATAAAGCCGAAATCGAGCTGGTCCCGGTAGCTTTGCACGGTGATGTTGAGCGCGATTCCATGGGTTGAGATCGACACCGGGAAGATGTGCAGCAATTCCGCGCCCGCGGCGTACAGCGTTTGCCGCGGCCCCGGCACGTTGGACACCGTGATATTGGCCGACGGCGGCAAAACGTTCGACAAGTCCGAGCGGCTGTAGAGCAGCGCCAGGATCTGCACCAGAATCGGCGCACCCAGCATCGATACGTTGGAAACCTGCGGCATGAAGGCCCGCAGCGGATGCGACATCTCCTTGGACTTGGTGGATTGCGCGATGATCGCCTCCAGCCGCGCCTTGGGATCCTCGATATTGGTGGCGATCGAGCAGATCATGCCGAACACCTGGTTGTTGGCCTCGGTGTTGCCCTCCTCGCGCAGCGAGATAGGCACCGCGGCCGTCATCGACTTGGCCGGCAAGGCGCCGCGCTCCAAAAGATAGCGCCGGACCACGCCGGAGGACAGCGCCAGCACCACGTCGTTGAGCTTGCCGCCGGATGCCTTAGCGACCGCCTTGGCCCGCGATAGCGAAATCGAGGTGCCGGCGAAACTGCGCTCGGACGAAATCGCCTTGTTCAAAATCGTCGACGGCGAGACCATGCTGGCGATGCTGTCGCGCGAGTTCGGGTCGGAAATCTTGCCGACCACGTCGGAGACGCTCTTGAGCATCGCGGGAATGCTGCCGGCGAATTTCACCGTGCTCTCGATCTGGAACATGGCGTTGTCGAACAGGATCGATCCGAGATCGCTCTTGCCCGAGCGCGGCAGATCGAGGGTCTTCGGCGTCGACGATCCGTCGAACGGCTGGCGCCAGAGCTGTTGATAGGAATCGATCAGGTTGGCGGCGATGTCGCGCGGCTCGTTGCCGCCTTTCGCCTGCGGGAGCGGCTTCTCGACCACGCGCGGCACCGGCGTGACGTCATAGATCATGTTGGTCAGTGCCGCGCCTGCACCGCCGTCGATGCAGGCATGGTGCATCTTGGAATAGAGCCCGATCTCGTTGTCCTTCATGCCCTCGAAGACATAGAACTCCCACAGCGGCCGGGCGCGGTTGAGCAGCTTGGCGTGCATCCAGCCGACGATGCGTTCCAGCGTCGCGCGGTCGCAAGGTGCGGGCAAGCTGCCGCGGAAGATGTGACGGTCGATGTCGAACTGGTCGTCCTCGACCCAGGACGGATGATCGATGTCGAGCGGCGCCTTTTCCAGCCGCGCTTTGAGGATCGGCGCGATGTGCAGCCGCGAGGCGATCATCGCTTTGAAGTCCTCGAAGAAGTTGCCGCTGTAGTTCTCAGGCAGGCGGAAGATCGCCATGCTGCCGACATGCATCGGCATCTCCGGCGTTTCCAGATACAGAAACGACGCGTCCATCGAAGACAGCTTCTTGGCGTCCGCCATTTATTCCTCCCGCGGTAGAAAACGCGGCGCCTTGGCGGCGCTTCTGGCGTCTGGAATGTCTTTGTTATTGGAGCATATCCGAAAACCGCTAGCCACCCCGCATCAATTGCAGGACGGGACCTTTCGAGATTATGCCCTCAAGCTAGGGCGTAGGCTCAGGATTGTGCATTTTCAGGGGGACCGTAGGCAATGGCAAATGGTCCTGATCGGTCAAAATGCTTAAACTCTCCCTCGGCCTGCGCCAGACGGTCGGCCACCGCCCACAATGCAGCGGGGTTTACGCCGAGCCCGATATGGCTGGCAAAGTGCACCTCGATGTTTTCGGCGGTTTCGGAGGGACGGAGCAGGCTGGTGTGCCAGTTCACGATGCCGTCGGTGCGGGAATAGATCGAGGTCGCGGGCACCGGCAGGTCACCGGCGATCGCCTGGCGGATTTCCAGATTATCGTCGACCGTCTCCCCCGACAGCACCTCATAGAGCCGCGTGGCGTTGGTCGCCCTTATGTCGTTGGCAAACGGACTGCCGAGCGTAATCACCGAGCGCACCATGTCCGGCATCTGCAGTGCGAGATCGCGCGCATAGACGCCGCCGAGACTCCAGCCGACCAGGCTGACCTTGCGGCCGGTCGATTCGTGAATGCGCCGCAGGAGGTCGCGCAACGCACCACGCTTGGAGGCGACGCCACCGAAATTGCGACCCATGTGCCACGCATAGGTGTCGTAGCCGAGTTCTTTCAGGTAGCGCCGCATCGGCGCCATCGAAAGATCGCTGGCGAGAAAGCCCGGCAGCGCCAGCACCGGATGCCCGTCGCCCTTCGGCGCGCGCAACAATAGTGGCGACAGCAGCAGGCTCGAATTCAGTTCGAACAAGCACCTCGCCTCGGCCAGCATCAGGAACAGGCTCGGCGGCTGAAGCCTTTGCTCGCTTGTCGCTGCGCCGCCGTCCGCGAGGGCCACTTACTTCTTGTCCTTCTGACCCATGCCGCCGAGGCCTGCCATGGTCACGAACATATCCTGGAATCGCTCGGCGATCTTTGGATCGAAGGTGAACCAGCTCTGGATCAGCGATTCCGGCGACACCTTCTCGATATTGGCCATCACCTGCTGCTGCATTTTTTCCATCACGGCAGTCTGCATCGGCGAGACATCCGGCAGTCCGAAAAATTGCCTGGCCTCCAGCGGCGTGCAATCGATTTCGACGTTAACTTTCATGGACCGCTCCTTTTGCTGGCTTGCTGCAGTATCGCCACGATGGCCCGAGTCACGCAAGGACAAGAGCCAGGCCCCGGCCCTCTCAATTTCCGATATGGTCAACCAAAGCGTTCGGCAGCAAAAGGCCTGACATCGGCAAACGGGGTTTCACCGGTCATCATTTCAGCCAGCAGGCGCCCGGTTGCGGGTCCGAGCGTCAGGCCGTGGTGCTGATGGCCGAAATCGAACCATAGCCCGCCATGGCGAGGTGCCTTGCCGATGACCGGCAACATATCGGGCAGGCAGGGCCGCGCGCCCATCCAGGGCCTGGCGTCGACCGGCCCACCCAGCGGAAACAGTCTGTGCGCCCGCGGCAAGGCCTGCTCGACCTGGACCGGCGTCGGCGGCGCATCGCGGTGGGCAAACTCCGCGCCGGTCGTCAGGCGAATGCCGCGATTCATCGGCGCCAGCAGATAGCCGAGATCAGTGTCCAGCACGGGATGATTCAAGACCGCGTTGCCGCGCGGCTCGAGGTGCAAATGATAGCCCCGCTTGACCTGAAGCGGGATCGAATAGCCGAGTGGCGCGAAGATCTGGTCGGACCACGGCCCCATCGCCACCACAACCTCGCGCGCCGTAATGGTGCCTTCCAGCGTCGCCACCCGCCACCGCCCGTCTGAGGGTTCGAGCGTTCGGGCATCGCCAACCAGATAGCGCCCGCCCTTACGGCCGAACAGCGCCGCATAGGCCTTGGCCAGCCCACCGGGATCGGGCACAAATCCCGGCGCGGGAAAATGGATTGCGCCAGTGAAATCGCCGGTCAGATGCGGCTCGCGCGCTGATATCGCTTGCCCATCGAGCACCTCTCCCGCCACGCCATACTGCCGGGCGCGCTCCAGATCCCGCACCGCGTCCGAAAGCGTCGCCTCGGAACGAAACAGCTTGATCCAGCCCGACCGCTGCAACAATTCTGGAACATTGGCTTCCGCAATCAGCGCCTCATGCTCGATCAGGCTGCGCTGGATCAACGGCAATTCGGCCATCGCACTGTGCAGTGCACGCTCCGGCGACGAGGCGAGGAAATACCGTGTAAGCCATGGCAGGAAGGCCGGCAAATCCCTGAAATGGTAACGCACCTGTGGCGCGCGAAGGAACGCGTAGCGCAGGATCTGACCTACATCCCGCGGAAACATGTAGGGAAAGACCGAGGCGCATTCGATCAGTCCGCCATTGCCGTAACTGGTTTCCTCGCCGGCAACCTCGTGCCGGTCGA
Source organism: Bradyrhizobium valentinum (assembly GCF_001440405.1). Classification (GTDB taxonomy): domain Bacteria; phylum Pseudomonadota; class Alphaproteobacteria; order Rhizobiales; family Xanthobacteraceae; genus Bradyrhizobium; species Bradyrhizobium valentinum. The sequence goes on along the minus strand of NZ_LLXX01000175.1, from coordinate 22,159 downwards.
TCAGAACCACGTTCCGGCCGCGTTTCTGCAGGTGCAAAGCGGCGCTGACGCCGACCATGCCCGCACCCAGGACGAGAATGTCGGCCTTCAGTTCCGCCATCCGGCACTCCGAAAATTTAATGTCACGTGCTTGCGCGCACGACTTAAGATGAAACTAGTCTTTGCCGCACCGCCGCGCAAACCGGCATGCGGTGCAGGATAATGATGCTTGCGCGGCGGCTGGACTTTGGCAACATGGCTCGGCAATATCCGCCGCTAGTTGTGGAAATTGCTGATCAAAGCGGGGAATCGAACAAATGTCGGTACGTCAGACTTTGCTTGCTGCGGCTACGGCTTCAATCCTTGCCCTGGCAATGGCACCCGCATCGGCCCAGACCCTGCGCTATGCCAACCAGGGCGACCTCAAATCGCTCGACCCTTATACGCTGAACGAAACCACCACCCACGCCCATCTCGGCCACGCCTATGAGGGTCTGATCGCCCGCGACAAGGACCTGAAGATCGTCCCCGCCCTGGCGGAAAGCTGGGACATCCCAGAACCGACCCGTTGGCGCTTTCATCTACGCAAGGGCGTCAAATTCCATAACGGCAACCCCTTCACTGCCGACGATGTCGTTTTCTCGGCAGAGCGCGTTCGTGCCAAGGGCTCGAACCTTCCCACCCGCATTCCGTCCGATGCCAAGGTCGTCAAGGTCGACGACTACACCGTGGATTTCATCCTGACCTCGCCAAATCCCATTCTACATTCGCAATGGGACACCTGGTACATCATGGACAAGAAATGGGCCGAGGCGAACAACTCGATCGCCCCGACTCCAGTGGCGGCAACGTCGCCCAGTTTTGCCTCGCTTAACGCCAATGGCACCGGTCCCTTCATCATCGAGAGCCATCAGCCCGGGGTGAAAACGGTGTTCAAGCCAAACCCGAACTGGTGGCGCGAGCCCGAGCACAATCTGAAAGAGATCGTCTTCACGCCGATCGGCTCCGCCGCCACGCGCGTAGCCGCCCTGCTGTCGGGCGAAGTCGACGTCATCGAGCCAGTTCCGATCCAGGACATCACACGCGTGGATTCCAGCCCCAACGCCCAGGTGCTGAAGGGACCGGAACTTCGCACCATCTTTCTCGGCATGGACACACTTCGCGATGAATTGCTGTATTCCAACATCAAGGGCAAGAACCCCTTCAAGGACGTTCGCGTTCGCGAGGCGTTCTACAAGGCAATCGATGTCGAGTTGATCAAGACCCGCGTGATGCGCGGCCTTTCCACGCCATCGGCGCTGATGATCGCACCGCAATTATTTGCGCTGTCAAAGGATTTCACGCGGCCGAAATTCGATCCCGACGGCGCCAAGAAGCTTCTGACCGAAGCCGGCTATCCCGATGGTTTCGAAGTCACGATGGACTGCCCCAACGATCGCTACGTCAACGACGCCCCGATCTGCCAGGCGGTAGTCAGCATGCTGGCCCGGATCGGCGTCAAAGTTGACCTCCTCGCGCAACCCAAGGCGCAGTACTTCGCCAAGGTTCTCAAGGCGGGCGGCTATCAGACGTCGTTCTTTCTGTTGGGCTGGACTCCCGGAACTCTCGATTCCCACAACGTGCTCCACGACGTTATCGGCTGTCGCGACGATCCCAAGAGCTCGCGCGGAGAGAACAATCTCAGCGGATATTGCAACAAGGAAATTGACGCCCTCACCGACAAGATATTGCAGGAAGCCGACACCACCAAGCGCGATCAGTTGATCAAGAGCGCTTACGCGATCCTCGACAAGGATTTCGGTTACATCCCGCTGCATCAGCAGGCGCTGGCCTGGGGCGTGTCGAAAAAAGTGAAGCTGACGCAGCGCGCCGACAATCAGGTCCTGCTGTACTGGGCGACCAAACAGGACTAGTCAGGCGTCAACACCAGGTCCCGGCGGCTTAGTGGCTTCCGGGAGGCGACAGCGACGTCCGCCGCCGCATAGAGCAGTGAAAGGAATTCATGCTCGCTTTCACTCTTCGCCGCGCTATCCAGGCCATCGGCGTCATGATCGCGGTCGGCGTCATCGCCTTCTCGATGTTCCGTTTCGCCGGCGACCCCGTCAACCAGATCGTTTCGCTGGATACGCCGGCCGCTGAGCGCGAGGCGGTACGCAAATCGCTCGGTCTGGACGATCCGGTGCCCGTGCAGTTCGCGCGCTATTTCGGCAACGCCGTGCAGTTCAAATTCGGGGTGTCCTATCAGTTCCGCCAGCCGGTCTCGAACCTGTTGATGGAGCGGATGCCGGCGACGCTGGAACTCGCCGCCTGCGCTACCGTTCTTGCCATGGTCTTCGGCATCCTGATGGGCGTCTATTCCGCATTGCGGCGCGATACCATTCTCACAAAGTTCTTCCAGGCCGTATCTCTGATTGGAATCTCCCTGCCGACGTTCTTGATCGGCATTCTGCTGATCTATCTGTTCTCTGTCACGCTGGGCTGGCTGCCTTCATTCGGGCGCGGTGATGTGGTGCGGATCGGGTGGTGGACCACCGGCCTCCTGACACTCTCCGGCCTCAAGGCGCTGATCATGCCCTCGATCACGCTCGGCTTGTTCCAGATGACCCTGATCATGCGGCTGGTGCGCGCTGAAATGCTCGAAGTGCTTCGTACTGATTACATTCGCTTCGCCCGCGCCCGCGGCTTGACGACGCGAGCGATCCATTTCGGTCACGCGCTGAAGAACACGCTGGTTCCCGTCATCACGGTGGCAGGCCTGCAGTTTGGCTCGGTAATTGCATTTGCCATCATCACCGAAACCGTCTTCCAATGGCCGGGTATGGGATTGTTGTTCGTGCAGGCCGTCCAGAATGTCGATATCCCGATCATGGCGGCCTACCTGCTGATGGTGTCGCTGATCTTCGTCACCATCAACCTGGTGGTCGACATCCTCTACACCATCGTCGATCCGCGCCTGCGCTCGACCATCAGCCGACCGGCATAGGAAAGACACCAGATGTCTGACGCCGTGGTCCCTCACCGACTAGAGCCGAACGCGCAAGCGTCGCGCTCCGGCACGGGCTGGCTCAAGCGTGCACTCGACAGCGACATCTTTTATTCGTTCCGCCGTTCGCGAATGACCATGGTGGCGGCGGCCGTCACCATTCTGTTCTTCCTGCTCGCGATTTTTGCATCGCAACTGTCGGTGCAGAACCCGTTCGACCCGGCGCAACTGCAATTGATGAATTCGCGGATCTCGCCGCTGTGGACCGCCGAAGGCCAGAGCCCGTTCCTGCTCGGCACTGACGAACAGGGCCGCGACGTGTTTTCGGCCATTCTCTATGGCTTGCGGATTTCACTCGTGGTCGGCGTGCTCGGCGTGGTGCTTGCCGGCACGCTCGGCATCACGCTCGGGTTGATCGCGGGCTATTTCGGCGGCACCATCGACGGACTGATCTTGCGCATTGCCGACGTGCAGCTCACCTTCCCTGCGATCCTGATCGCGCTATTGGTCAATGGTGTCGCCAAGTCCGTGTTCGGCAACCGGTTAGATGCCATGAGTACGCTGGCGGTGCTGGTGGTCGCGATCGGCCTGAGTTTCTGGGTGCAGTATGCCCGCACCGTGCGCGGCTCGGTCATGGTCGAGAAGAACAAGGACTATGTCGCGGCCGCGCAGTTGATCGGCCTCCCCGCGCCGAAGATCATTTTCCGGCACGTGCTGCCCAACACGATGGGGCCGATCCTGGTGATTGCGACCATCAACCTGGCGCTCGCCATCATCACCGAGGCGACGCTGTCGTTCCTGGGCGCCGGCATGCCTGACACCATGCCCTCGCTCGGCACACTGATCCGGATCGGCAACAACTACCTGTTCGCCGGCGAATGGTGGATCGTCGCCTTCCCCGGCATTGCGCTGGCGGGACTGATCCTCTCCATCAACCTGCTCGGCGACTGGCTGCGCGACGCGCTCAATCCAAAGCTCCGATGACCGTGCCTGTCCTCTCCGTGCGTAACCTCGAGGTGGAATTCCTCACCCGCCGCAGCACGCTGCGCGCGATCAATGGCGTGTCCTTCGACATCGCCAAGGGCGAAGTGCTCGGCGTGGTCGGCGAGTCAGGCGCCGGCAAATCAGTCACCGGCCTTGCCGTAATCGGGCTGATCGACCCGCCCGGCCGCATCGCCTCCGGCGAAATCTACCTGTCGGGCACGCGGATTGATCACCTGCCGCCGGAAGAAATCCGCCGGATCCGGGGCAAGCGGATCGGGATGATCTTCCAGGATCCGCTGACAAGCCTCAATCCGCTGTATCGTATTGGCGACCAGATCGTGGAGACGATCCGAACCCACATGAATCTTTCGGAGACGGCGGCGCGCAAACGCGCCATCGATCTGCTCGCCGAAGTTGGAATCCCGGCTCCGGAGAAACGCATCGACGCCTACCCGCACGAATTCTCCGGCGGCATGCGCCAGCGCGTCGTGATCGCGCTTGCGATTTGCGCCGAACCGGAACTGATCATTGCCGACGAGCCGACGACCGCGCTCGACGTTTCCGTGCAGGCGCAGATCATTTCGCTGATCAAGCGGCTCGGCCGCGATCACGGCACCGCCGTCATGCTGGTCACCCACGACATGGGCGTGATTGCCGAGACCTCCGACCGCGTGGCGGTGATGTATTCGGGCCGGATCGCCGAAATCGGCCCGGTGCAGGATGTCGTGCAGAACCCGCTGCATCCCTACGCCAAGGGCCTGATGGGCGCGATCCCGACGCTGGCCGGCGAAGACAAGCGGCTGGTGCAGATTCCGGGTTCGATGCCGCGGCTGTCGGCGATCCCACCGGGCTGCTCGTTCAATCCGCGTTGCGCCTTTGCGTTCGACCGCTGCCGCGTCGATCGGCCGGAGCCGCTCAAGCACGGCTCGCACGCCGTGGCCTGCCATCTCTTCGATACCGCGCCCGGCGAAGCGGCGAAGGAGACCGCGGCATGAGTCCGCCCTTTGTAGATGTCAGAAATTTACGCCGCGTCTTCGACGTCTCGAAGCCGTGGCTCAACCGCGTCCTCGAAGGCGGCGATCTCGAATTCCTCAAAGCCGTCGACGGCGTGACCTTCGATATCAAGAAGGGCGAAACATTCGCGCTCGTCGGCGAGTCCGGCTCGGGCAAGACCACCGTGGCGCGGATGGTAGTAGGGTTGCTGCCGCCGAGTTCGGGCGAAGTGATCATCGACGGCGTGTCGATGACGAGTGCCAGACAGGCACAGGCGCGGCAGCGGCTGCGGCGCCGCATCCAGATGATCTTCCAGGACCCCTATGCGAGCCTCAATCCGCGCTTCCGGGTCGACGCCATCGTCTCCGAGCCGATCCGCGCCTTCGACCTGATCCAGGGCGAGCGCGACATCCGCATGCGCGTCGGCGAATTGTTGAACCTCGTCGGGCTGCATCCCGATGACGGGCTGAAATATCCGCACGAATTCTCCGGCGGGCAGCGCCAGCGCATCGCGATCGCGCGCGCGCTGGCGTCCGAGGCCGAATTCATCGTCTGCGACGAACCGACCTCGGCGCTCGATGTCTCCGTGCAGGCGCAGATCCTCAATCTGATGCGCGACCTGCAGGACAAATTCGGCCTGACCTACCTTTTGATCAGCCACAACCTCGCCGTGGTTCGCCATATGGCGACCCGCATCGGCGTGATGTATCTCGGCCGCATCGTCGAGATTGCCGAAGGCCGTGAGTTGTTCGCCAATCCCCGAATGCCCTACACCAAGATGCTCTTAGGAGCCGTTCCTGATCTCGCGATGTCGGGCCGCCAGCGGATTCCGGTCAAGGGCGAAATCCCCAATCCGATCCATCCGCCGCCCGGCTGCGCCTTCAATCCGCGCTGCCCACTGGCCTTCGATCTCTGCCGCCGGCAGGCGCCCGCGCTGATCGACGGCGTCGCCTGCCATGCAGTCAACCATCCGGTTGAAGCCGCCGTCGCGTTATGATCACAGGGATGGGAGCAATGCGTGGCATGCCAGCCGTTGGCATCCAGCCTCGCCTGTGGTCAAGTGCACCGGCATCGCGATAGCAGCACGGCATTGGATTCCCATGAGCAACATCAACCCCGATCCCTTCACCACAAGGCCGGAAATCGAAGGCACCTTTGGCGTGGTCACCTCCACCCACTGGATCGCCACTGCGGTCGGCATGGGCATCCTTGAAAAGGGCGGCAACGCGTTCGACGCCGGTGTTGCCACCGCTTTCACGCTGCAGGTGGTCGAGCCGCATCTGAACGGTCCCGGCGGCGATGTGCCGATCATTGTGCACGACACCAAGCGCGGCCGCACCGAAGTGATCTGCGGCCAGGGTCCGGCGCCTGCGAAGGCCACCATCGCGCACTACAAGAGCGAAGGCCTGGAAATGGTGCCCGGCACCGGCCTTCTCGCCGCCTGCGTGCCCGGCACGTTCGAATCCTGGATGCTGCTGCTGCGTGACTACGGCACGATGCGGCTGCGCGAGGTGCTGGAGCCCGCCATCGCCTACGCTCGCGACGGCTATCCGCTGGTCGAGCGCGCTTCCGCAACCATCCAGGTCGTCGAGCAGTTGTTCAGGAAGCACTGGACCACGTCGGCGGCGGTCTATTTGCCGAACAACGAAGTGCCGAGGCCCGGCACGCTATTCACCAACAAGCAGCTCTCGGAAACCTACGCCCGCATCCTCAAGGAAGCTGAAAGTGCCGGCTCCGATCGCGTCGCGCAGATCGAACGCGCGCGACAGTCCTGGTCGCAGGGTTTTGTGGCGGAAGCGATCGACAAGTTCTGCCGTACGCAGGACGTGATGGACGTCTCCGGTTCGCCGCATCGCGGCGTGCTCTCCGCCGACGACATGGCACGCTGGCAGCCGACCGTCGAGACGCCGCTCACGTATGACTACGGCCGCTACACCGTCTGCAAGCCCGGCGTCTGGAGCCAGGGCCCCGTGATGCTGCAGCAGCTCGCGCTGCTGAAGGGATTTGAGCTCGACGGCCTCGATCCGGCAGGCCCCGACTTCATCCATCTGCAGATCGAATGCGCAAAACTCGCCTTCGCCGACCGCGAAAAATTCTACGGCGATCCAAAGTTCACGGACATCCCGATCACGACGCTGCTGTCGGACGCCTACAATGACGAACGCCGCAACCTGATCGCAAAAGACAAAGCCTCGCTCGATTTCCTCCCGGGCTCCGTCGAAGGTTTCGGCTCGGTGGTGAAGCTGCGCCGAGCGGAAGGCCACCGCGAGGCGGTTGGCGCCATGGGCGCGGGCGAGCCGACGGTCGGCCGGTTCGGCGAGGTGCGCGGCGATACCGTTCATTTCGATATCATCGACCAGGCCGGCAACATGGTCTCGGCGACCCCGTCCGGCGGTTGGCTGCAATCTTCACCCGTCATTCCCGAACTCGGCTTCTGCCTCGGCAGCCGCGCGCAGATGTTCTGGCTGGAAGAAGACCACCCGGCGGCGCTGGCGCCTGGCAAGCGCCCGCGCACCACGCTCTCGCCGACCATGGCGCTACGCGACGGCGAGCCGTACATGGCTTGGGGCTCGCCGGGCGGCGACCAGCAGGATCAATGGACCACGCAATTCTTCCTGCGCCATGTCCATGCAAAATTGAACCTGCAGGAAGCGATCGACGCGCCGGCCTGGCACTCCGAGCACTTCCCGATTTCATTCTGGCCGCGCACCGCGCGTCCTGGCGTGCTCGTGGTCGAGAACCGCGTGCCAAAGACGACCGTAGACACCCTGAAAAGCCGCGGCCATGTCGTCGAGATCGGCCCCGACTGGTCGGAAGGCCGCCTCACGGCAGCCTCCAAGGTCGGCCGCCGCCGCCGCGCCGCCGCCAATCCCAGAGGCATGCAAGGCTACGCGGCAGGTCGGTAATTCACAGGAACGAGACAAGATGACCTGGTCGATCATCGCCCGTGATCCCTCAACCGGCCAACTCGGCATTGCGGTTGCGACTAGGTTTTTTGCGGTCGGCGCGCGGGTGCCGCATATCGCACCCGGCATTGGCGGCATCGCGACGCAGGCGCTGGTCAATCCCTATTACGGCATCGACGGCGTCAGGCTGCTGCGCGAAGGGCGCAGCCCGCGCGAGGTGGTGGACGCGCTGATTGCCGCCGACGACGGCCGCGAGAGCCGGCAACTGCATGTGATGGATATCGACGGGCGGATCGCTGCGCATACCGGAGCCGAATGCATCGACTGGTGCGGGCATATCCAGGGCGACGGTTTTTCTCTCGCCGGCAACATGCTGGCAGGCGCCGCCGTGCTCGACGACACCGCGAAGGCCTATGCCGCCAACGCTACCCTGCCCTTTGCACAGCGGCTGATCACGGCCTTGAAAGCCGGCGAGGCCGCCGGCGGCGACAAGCGCGGCAAGCAATCCGCGGCGCTATTGATCCATGGCGAGGAGGAATGGTCCGATCTCGACCTGCGCGTCGACGACCACGCCGATCCACTCACTGAGCTCGAGCGGCTGGAACAGGTGAGCCGCGAGCGCTGGGTGCATTTCCGTCCCTTCCTGCCGACGCGCAAGAACCCGGCCGGGATCACCGACCGCGCGGTCATTGACGCCAGCGTTCAAGCCGCGACGGCGGGCAAGGCATGACGGCGAGCCCGCTGATCGAAATCGAGGGCCTGCGCGTCGTCTTCCACGGCGACGATGGCCGCACCACGCACGCGGTGGACAGCGTCGATCTCAGCGTGGCCAATGGCGCGACGCTCGGTCTCGTCGGTGAATCCGGTTGCGGCAAGAGCGTGACTTCGCTCGCCATCATGGGACTTTTGTCGAAACATTCCGCCGAAGTTTCCGGCTCGATCCGCTTCGACGGCTTCGATCTGCTCGACGTTCCCGACGACACGCTGCGGGACCTCCGCGGCAACCGGCTCGCGATGATCTTTCAGGAGCCGATGACCTCGCTCAATCCGAGCTTTACCATCGGCGACCAGATCACCGAGACGATCCTGCGCCATCGCGGCGGCTCGCGCCGGCAGGCGCGCGAGCGCGCCATCGAGCTATTGCGCCGCGTCCACATTCCCTCGCCCGACAAACGAATCGACGAGTATCCGCACAAGCTCTCCGGCGGCATGCGCCAGCGCGTGATGATCGCGATGGCGCTGGCCTGCGACCCGCGCCTGCTGATCGCCGACGAGCCGACCACGGCGCTAGACGTCACCCTGCAGGCGCAAATCCTCGACCTTATGCGCGAGCTGAAAGCCGCAAGCGGCGCTGCGATCATCCTGATTACCCATGATCTCGGCGTGGTCGCCGAGGTCTGCGACGAGGTCGCGGTCATGTATGCCGGCGAGATCGTCGAGCGCGCACCGGTCGATGAGCTCTTTGCCAATCCGCAACATCCCTACACCGTCGGCCTGCTCGGCTCGATCCCACGACTCGGCCGCCGCACCGCACATCTCGCGACGATCGAGGGCATGGTGCCAAACATGGCGAACCCGCCCGCCGGCTGTCGCTTTGCCGCCCGCTGCCCCTTTGTCGTCGAGATCTGCACCGCTGCGCCGCCGCCGCTGGCGATGGTGAGCCATGGTCACGCCTCGCGCTGCATCCGGGCACCGCTGGAGCGACTGGTGTCATGACCGCCCTTCTCGAAGTCGAAGGCCTGGTGAAGCATTTCGTCGCCGCGCGTTCGGTGTTCGGCCGGCCCACCGCGTACGTGAAAGCGGTCGACGGCGTCAGCTTTACCGTCGAGGCCGGCAAGACGCTGGCGCTGGTCGGCGAATCCGGCTGCGGCAAATCCACCGTGAGCCGGTTGGTGCTGCGGCTGATCGAGCCGGATGCGGGTACTGTCCGCTTCGAAGGCCGGGACCTCGGCGCGCTCGGCACCAACGCGTTGCGTGCCTTCCGCCGCGATGCGCAGATCATTTTTCAGGATCCCTATGCGTCGCTCAACCCGCGCATGACGGTCAGCCAGATTCTAACCGAGCCGTTGGCGCTGCACGATCTGGTGCCGGCTCCACGCCGGCGCGAGCGGGTCGAGGAGCTGCTGCGGCTGGTCGGGCTCGAGCCACGCTTTGCCCGCCGCTATCCGCATGAATTTTCCGGCGGCCAGCGCCAGCGCATCGCGATTGCGCGGGCCTTAGCGGTAGAGCCGAAGCTGATCATCTGCGACGAGCCGGTATCCGCGCTCGACGTCTCGATCCGTTCGCAGATCCTCAATTTGTTGCGCGACCTGCAGGACCGGCTCGGCCTCGCCTATATCTTTGTCTCACACGATCTTGCGGTCGTGAAGCATATCGCTGACCGCGTCGCCGTGATGAATCTCGGCGGCATTGTCGAGACCGCGGACGCCGAGGCGCTGTTCGCCGCGCCCCGGCATCCCTACAGCCGCGCATTGTTGTCGGCCATTCCCGTGCCCAAGCCCCAGGCGAAGCGCAGCCGCATCGTGCTGGAGGGCGAGATGCCGAGCGCGCTCAATCCGCCCTCCGGCTGCCGCTTCCATACCCGCTGCCCCTACGTCATCGAGCGCTGCCGCGCCGAGGTCCCGGCGCTGCTCGCCGACGGCACAGGACATGCCACAGCGTGCCACCGCACGACTGAGCTGCCGGCAGCCGAGGCCATCATTCCCGCCGATGGCGGCTTTTCGCCGGTGCTGGAAAAATTGGTCGCCGCCTTCAGCGGTGGCACGGAAGGTGCAGGTCGCGCCGGGGTTGATGTATCAAGAACATGGCTGGCGTAATCGTGGACAAAGGGATGCAGCGATGAAGATTTTGCGTTTGGCAGTAACCGCGGCGGCTCTCCTGCTGTCGTTCGAGACATCTGTTCAGGCCCAGACGACGACGCTTCGGATCGGGCTCGCCGAAGATCCTGACATTCTCGACCCGACCATGGCCCGCACCTATGTCGGCCGCATCGTGTTCGCCTCGTTCTGCGATAAGCTGTTCGACATCGACGAAAAGCTCAACATCGTGCCGCAGCTCGCGCTGAGTCACGAGACGTCGGCCGACGGCAAGGAAGTCACCATCAAGCTCCGGCCCGGTGTCAAGTTTCACGACGGCGAGGCCTTCAACGCGGAGGCTGCAAAGTTTTCGCTGGAGCGCCATCTGACATTTCCGGGCTCGTTCCGAAAGCCCGAACTGGCAGCCGTCGATCATATCGACGTCGTCGATCCGCTCACCATCAAACTGGCATTGAAGGCCCCCTACTCGCCGCTGGTCGCGCAGCTCACCGATCGCGCCGGGATGATGGTGTCGCCCAAGGCAGCGAAAGAAGCCGGCGACAAGTTCGGGCTGCGCCCGGTCTGCGCCGGTCCTTACAAGTTCGTCGAACGCGTGCAGCAGGACCGCATGGTGTTCGAGAAATTCGCCGATTACTGGAACAAGGACAATATCCATATCGACCGCATCGTTTACCTGCCGCTGGTGGACGCAACCGTCCGCCTCGCCAACCTGAAATCCGGCGGCCTTGACCTGATCGAGCGGGTGCTCGCGACAGACCTCAAAGAGGTGCAGTCGGACTCGAAACTCAAACTGTCCAGCGCGATCGAGCTCGGTTATCAGGGCGTGACGTTGAACGTCGGCAAGGACAAGGCCAAGGGGCCGCTCAGCCAGTCCGCCAAGGTGCGACAGGCGCTCGACCTCTCGCTCGACCGCGATGCCATCAGCCAGGTGGTGTCCAACGGGGAGTTCAAACCCGGCAACCAATGGGTCAACCCCGACCATCCCTATTACCAGAAGGCCTTTCCAATACCGAAACGCGACGTCGCCAAAGCCAAGGCGCTGCTGAAGGAAGCGGGCGTCACGACGCCGGTCAGCGTGGACTTCATGGTTTCGAAAGGCGCGGAAACCGAAGCCGCGGCGCAAGTGATCCAGTCGATGGCGGCGGAGACCGGTTTCGACATGAAGCTCCGGGTCACCGAGTTCGCGACGTCATTGAAGCAGGCCGAGGCCGGAGAATATCAGGCCTATCTGCTGGCCTGGAGCGGGCGGATCGATCCGGACGGCAATTCCTACGTCTTCCAGAAGACCGACGCACCGCAGAACTATAGCGGCTGGTCCAACAAGGAGGCCGACAAGGCCCTCGATGACGGCCGCCTCGTCACCGATCAGGCGCAGCGCAAGGCGATCTATGAAAAGCTGGCGAAGATCGTGCTCGAAGAGAAGCCGCTCCTCTACATCTATCACCGCCGCATTCTGATCGCGCATACCATAAAGCTCGAGGGCTACAAGCAGATGCCGGACGGGCTGGTGCGCGTGGTCGGGCTGAAGCTGAAGTGAGCGCGATGAGCGGGCACACTCCCTTTGCTCCCTCTCCCCTTGCGGGGTCGAGACGAGCGAAGCTCGCTCTGAAAGGCTGGGGTGGGGGGTGCCACGAACACAGAATCCCGTTGGGTTACCCCTCTCCCTGTCCCTCCCCCGCAAGGGGGGAGGGAACCACGCGGCGACACCGCCTCCCTCGACTCGTTTCAAGCACGCGACGCACGCCATGCTGAACTTCCTCGTGCGGCGCATCGTGCAGCTCATCCCGACGCTGTTCTTCGTATCGGTGCTGATCTTCTCGCTGCAGCAACTGCTGCCGGGTGATCCGGCGCTGGTAATGGCGGGCGAGGAACGCGACCCTGACGTCATCGCGCAGATCCGCCAGCAGTACCGGCTCGATCAGCCGGTGCCGGTGCAATATGTCTACTGGGTCAAGGGCGTGCTATCGGGCGATTTCGGCGAGTCGCTGCGCAACAAGGTGCCGGTGCGTGAACTGATAGCGCAGAAACTTCCCGTAACGATGCAACTGGCGTCGATGGCGATCATCATCGCTTTCCTGATCGGCATTCCCGCCGGCATCGTCTCGGCGGTAAAGAAGGGCACGGCCTGGGACTATGGCGCCAATTTCTTTGCGCTGTGGGGCATCTCGACGCCGAATTTCTGGCTCGGCATCATGCTGATCTTCCTGTTCTCGATAGAGCTCGGCTGGCTGCCAGCATCGGGCTATGTGCCGCCGACCGAGAATTTTCGCGCCAGCATTGCCTCGACCATCATGCCCGCTTTCGTGCTGGGCAATGCGATTGCCGCGATCCTGATGCGGCATACCCGCAGCGCCATGCTGCAGGTGCTGGAAAGCGACTACGTCCGCACCGCCCGCGCCAAGGGCCTTTCCGAGCGTTCCGTCATTCTCAAGCACGCCATGCGCAACGCGCTGACGCCCATCATCACCCTCGGTGCGCTCGAGCTGGGTACGCTGCTGTCGGGCGCGGTGCTGACCGAGCAGATTTTCTCGATTCCGGGTTTCGGCAAGCTGATCGTCGATGCGGTGTTCAACCGCGATTATGCGGTCGTGCAAGGCGTCGTGCTGACGACGGCGACGATCTACATCACGCTCAATCTCATTGCAGACATCGCCTATGTCCTCGTCAACCCGCGGCTGAGGGCGTAGGCCATGGCCGACACCACCCTCAGCGCGTTACCGATTGCGGCCTCCGACGAACTGGAGAGCCCGGCGCGGCGCGCGCTACGCCGGCTGTTCAAGCGCAAGGGCGCGGTGGCGGGCCTTGTCGTGATCGCAACCTTCGTCCTGCTCGCGCTGTTTGCGCCGCTGATCTCGCCTTATGAACCGATCGCGACAAGCTGGTCGCTGGTGCGCAAGCCGCCTTCCGCACTGCACTGGTTCGGGACCGACGAGCTCGGCCGCGACATTCTTGCGCGCGTAATCTACGGCGCGCGGGCGTCGCTGCTAGCCGGCGCCATCTCGGTCGGGATAGCGCTTTCGATCGGCGTCCCGCTCGGCCTGTTGTCGGGTTATCGCGGCGGCTTCATCGATGCCCTGATCAGCCGCATTACCGACGCAATGCTGGCCTGCCCATTCCTGATCCTCGCGATTGCACTGGCCGCATTCTTAGGCCCCAGCCTCGGCAACGCCATGATCGCGATCGGCATCTCGGCGACGCCGATCTTCGTGCGGCTGACCCGCGGCCAGGTGATGAGTGTCAAGGTCGAGGATTATGTCGAGGCCGCGCGCGCCATGGGCAATCCGCGCTGGCGTATCGCGCTGTTTCACATCCTGCCCAACATCATGCCGGCGCTATTGGTGCAGGCGACGCTGTCGATCGCCGCCGCGATTATCGCGGAAGCCGCGCTGTCCTTTCTCGGCCTTGGCCAGCAGCCCCCGGCCCCATCGTGGGGCAGCATGCTCAACGTCGCACAACGCTTCCTCACCAATGCGCCGTGGATGGCGATCTGGCCGGGGCTGGCGATCTTCCTCGTGGTGCTGTCGTTCAACCTGGTCGGCGACGGCCTGCGCGACGCGCTGGACCCGAGAGAACGGTGAGTGGCGAACCCTCATGGTGAGGAGGCGCATAGCGCCGTCTCGAACCATGAGGCCCCACTGTGGCCTCATCCTTCGAGACGCGCGAAGAGGCGCTCCTCAGGATGAGGGTTAGATTACCACCTCCCGCATCACCCTCCGGCAATCCATCTCATACTCAAGATCGATCACCGGCGGCCGCGCGAAATGCCAGGTCAGGCCGGAACGCGCCGCACCACGGCGAACAAGCGCATCGGCAAAGACGTGGTGGAAGTCGTGGATGGTGTAGGTCTGCACATCAGTCGCATCCTTCCAGCCGAACCCGAACTCGTCCATGCGGCGCTCCATCACGCCGGCAACATAGCGAACCTTCTCCGCAATGCCCTCGGGGCTGACGTCGCGGTAGCGCACCGTACGTTCGGCGTAGCTCGCATTGCCTTCCTGCGACTCGCCGCTGCCTGCGATCACGAAACTCGGCGTCGCACCCTGGCTCAGGCGCGTAAACGAAAAGGCGTAGAACGACGGCTCGGCCGGCGGATCGATCTCCGGACAGACATTGCTGCGCGCCACCGGATTGGTGTTGCCGTCATAGACGCCCCACTCTGCCAGCGTCTTGACGTAGTGCAGGTTGAAATTGCGGAATCCTTCATCGGTGAACGCCGCGGGCGATCGCAATTCGCAGGCGCAGAACGATGTCAGCGGCCTTCCCGCCGCCTGAATGTATTTTGCGATCTGCGCAAAACCTTCGGCCAGCGGTACCCATTTGTCGAACCGCACCCGCTCGATCTCATAGTCAGGGTTGGCGGCCACCCCGCCGGAGTACTGAAACACGGCCGGGATGAAGCGGTAATTGCCCGCGGGAAAGTCGCTCGTCATGTTGGCTCCCCTGTTTCTTCTTTCCTAGCATGGAGAGCCGAAGGCGTCGCCGGGCTGCACGACGCGCCGCCGCAAAAAAACGACGGCAGCGATGTCCGCTGCCGTCGCCTACAATTTCATCGCACGAGAAGCTCAGGTCGGCTTGAGCCCCGACCTTCCGAGATCGAAATCGGAGATCTCCTTGGTCCGCTGCGAGCCGGCCTTGGCCTGGTGGTCGGTGGCCATCCAGACATAGACCGCCGGCAGCACGAACAACGTGAACAGCGTGCCGATCGACATGCCCGCGACCACGACGAGGCCGATCGAGAAGCGACTCGCCGCACCTGCACCGGTTGCGGTCAGAAGCGGGATCAGACCGGTGACCATCGCCGCCGTCGTCATCAGGATCGGACGCAGCCGGATGCGGGCCGCCATCTCGATCGCCGAGCGCTTGTCGAGACCTTCCTTGAGCTGCAATTCGTTGGCGAACTCGACCATCAGAATGCCGTGCTTGGTGATGAGGCCGACCAGCGTCAATAGTCCGACCTGGGTGTAGATGTTGATGGTCGCCACGCCGAAGAACAGCGGAATCAACGCACCGACGATCGCCATGGGCACGCTGATCATGATCACCAGCGGATCCCGCAAGCTCTCGAACTGCGCCGCCAGCACCAGGAAGATGATGATCAGCGCGAAGCCGAAGGTGATCGCGAGCTGGTTGCCTTCCTGCACATATTGGCGAGAATCAGCCAGATAGTCATGGCCGAACCCGGCAGGCAGCTTTTTGGCCTCGCCCTCCAGGAAGTCCACGGCCTGCCCGACCGTCACGCCCGGCATCGGCACCGCCGAGAAGGTCGCGGAGTTGAGCTGGTTGTAATGCGTGAGCGAATTCGGATCGGTACCGGTCTCGATCGACACGATGGTCGAAAGCGGCACAAGCTGCCCGGTGTTGGTCGGGACGTAGTAGCCCCCGAGCGATTCCGGCGACAGCCGCTTGTCCCGCGACACCTGCGGGATGACCTGATACGAACGTCCCTCGAGATTGAAGCGATTGACGTAATTGCCGCCCAGCAGCGTCTGCAGGGTGGCGCCGACCTGCGACATGTTGATGCCGAGATCACTCGCCTTGGAACGGTCGATGGAGACGCGCACCACCGGCTGGTTGAACTCGAGGTCGCTGTCGGACACGATGAACAGCCCGCTCTTGCGCGCGGCGTCCTTCAGCTTCGCCATCTCGTCATAAACGGCCTGGAAGCCGGCGGTGGAATTGACCACCATCTGTATCGGCAGCCCGCCGGGCCCGCCCGGGAGCGGCGGCAGGTTGAACGCGAACGCCTGGACGCCCTCGATCTTTGAGAGCTCCGCTTGCACCAGCGGCTTCAGTTGGATCGAGGAACGCTCACGCTCGTCCCACGGCTTGAGCAGCATGCCGGCAATGCCGCCCTGCGGGCCGGTGATGCCGTTCAGGACGAAGCGGAGGTCGGTTTCCGGAAACTTGGCGAACGTCTTGTCGAGCTTGTCGCCGTAGAAATCGACATAGTCGATGTTGGCGTATTTCGGCGCCTTGGTTACCGAGAACACGATGCCCTGGTCCTCTTCGGGCGCAAGCTCCTTTGAAGTGTTCATATAGAGGAAGCCGACCAGACCGAGCATCGTCAGCGCGAACAGCCCGGTGATCGGACGATAGTCGAGCGAGCGATCGAGCTGACGTCCATACCAGCGCGTCATCGCGCCGAACACCCTGTTGACCAGCCTGGAGAATCGCCCCTCGTCCGCGCTCTTCAGGAGGACCGAGCACATCATCGGCGACAGCGTCAGCGCGATCACGCCGGACACGATCACGGAACCCGCGAGCGTGAAGGCGAATTCGCGGAACAGCGAACCAGTCAAGCCACCGAGGAAGCCGATCGGAGCATACACCGCCGCCAGCGTGATCGTCATCGAGATCACGGGGCCGACGATTTCGCGCGCGCCCTGCAGCGACGCCTGTACCGGAGTTTTTCCCTCTTCCAGATGTCGATGGATGTTCTCGACCACCACGATGGCGTCGTCGACCACGAGCCCGATCGCCAGCACCATCGCCAGCAACGTCAGAAGATTGAAGCTGAAGCCCATCATCAGCATCAGGCTGCAGACGCCGATCAACGACAGCGGAATCGTGACCACGGGAATGATGACCGAGCGGAATGAGGCCAGGAACAGGAAGATCACGACCACGACGATCAGCACGGCTTCGATCAGCGTGTTCTTCACCTCGTCGATTGATGACTGAATGAACTTGGTGGAATCGTAGGCCACCTTCATCTTCATCGATGGCGGCAGGTTGCGCTCCAGTTCCGGAAACAGCGCGCGCACGCCCTTGACCAGCGTCAGCGGATTGCCTTGCGGGGTCGCCTGCACGCCGATGAAGATCGCGCGCTCGCCGCTGAATGCGACGCTCGCGTCCGTGCTTTGGGCGGCAAGTTCGACGGTCGCGATATCCTCGACCCGCACGAAGCCGCCGTCCTTGGATTTGACGATCATCTTCTTGAACTGATCGAGGTTCCGCAGGTCGGTGTTGGTCTGGACGTTCGAGACGATAAAATAGCCCTTGGACTGACCGGCCGCGGCCTGGAAGTTGTTGGCGGCGATCGCCGCGGAAACGTCGCTCGGCGATACGCCGCGCCCCGCCATTCGTATCGGATCGAGCCACAGCCGCATCGCGAACGTTTGTCCGCCAAGAATGTCAGCGGATGCAACGCCGTCGACCGTCGACAGCACCGGCTGCACCACGCGTGTCAGATAGTCTGAAATGGCTGACCCCGAGAGTTCTTCGCTGGAGAAGCCCAGATACATCACGGCCGTGGTTTGGCCGGTCGTCTTGGTTATGACCGGGTCGTTCGATTCCTTCGGGATCAGGTATTTGACCGAGTTCACCTTGGCGAGAACTTCGGTCAGCGCCTGGTTCGGGTCGAAATTCAGCTTGATGTAGACCTGGATCGTGCTGGTGCCCTGCACGGACGACGAGGTGATGTAGTCGACGCCCTCGGCGGAGGCGACCGCCTGCTCGATCGGCGTAGTGATGAAGCCCTGAATGAGGTTAGCCGACGCGCCCGGATAAGAAGTGGTGATATTGACCACCGTGTTCGACAACTTCGGATATTGCCGGATCGGCAAGACGCTGGCGGCCCTGAGACCGATCAGGAGGATCAGCAGACTGACGACGACCGACAGGACCGGACGCTTGATGAAAATATCGGTTAAGGCCATCGCAGATTTATCCCGGTGAGTTCAGCAGTTTTGGGCGCGGTCTCGTCTCGAGGACCGCTGCCCGTCTTTCGCCAACGCGGCCCCTCAGGATCGCGCTCATCTGTTGTCAGTAGCGCGGTGGCTTCGCCGGAATCGGCGGTGTCGGATCGGTCGAGATCGTCACGGCGGATCCCGATTGCAGCTTGAGCTGCCCCACCGCCACGACGCGGTCGCCGTCCTTCAAGCCCTTCAGGATTTCAGCCCGTCCTTCGAGGCGCTTGCCGGTCTGCACGAAGGTCCGCGTCACCGTGAGGCTGGTCTTGCCGTCCTCTTCCTTCTTCTCGCCGAGGAGGAAGACCGAGTCGCCATAGAGCGTGTAGTCAACCGCGGTTTCGGGCACGGTGACCACAGGCGGCTTGTCCGGCAGCACCACGGTGGTGGTCACGAACATGCCGGGCTTGAGGATACGGTCCGGATTCTGGATCGTCGCCTGCACGCGAATGTTGCGCGTTTCGGCCGCGATCTGCGGCTCGATGGTGGTGATCTTGCCCTCGAAGGTACGGCCCGGATAGGCATCGACCGCGATACGAACGATCTGGCCGACCTTGAGCTGGCCGGAATCCTTTTCCGTCACGGTGAAGTTCGCATACAGCGCCGACAGATCGGTCAAGGAGACGATCTGCGTGCCGGCGGTCAGATATTGTCCGACTTCGACCCTGCGAACGCCGAGTTCGCCATCGAACGGCGCCCGCACCAGCTTCTGCGAGATGATCGCCTCGGTTTTGGCAATGCCGGCGCTGGCCTGGTCGAACGCCGCTTGCGCGGTGTCCACCGTCGCCTGCGGCCCGACCTGACGCTCGGCCAGTTGCTTGGCGCGATCCAGCGATATCTGCGCCACCCGCTGCTGCGCCTTATAGTTCGCGAGGTCGCCCTGCTCCGGACCGTCGAACAACTGCACCAGCGGCGTACCTGCCTTCACGCTTGCACCAGCGGTAAACTGGATGTCGGTGATGCGGCCGTTGACGTCGGAAGTGACGTTGACCTGATGCACGGCGGCGAGATCGCCGACCGCGGTCAGGAGGTTCGGAATGGTCTCGGACTTCGCCGTGGCAACGTTGACGCTCACCGGCGGCGGCTTGTTGTTCGCGAAGAACTGCGCAATCATCTTGCCGCGGAAGTAGTTGAACCAGACGAGGCCGCCGACCAGCAAGGCCAGCAACAATCCCACGACGATGAACCATCGCACCATCCGGACCGGCCGCTTGTGCGGCTTATCGACAATCGGCTTGCCCGATATCTTGTGTTCAGTCACGATATTCATGTCATGCACTTTCTGCAGTTACCGATTGTCCCGAAGTCGGTGACAGCTCGCAGTCCAAATGAGAAGCAATTGCGGCTTCGGTAAGTCCAATGCCGCGCAGGATGAATTGACAAAGTTGCCGCTGCAGATCGGCGGCGTTGCCGTAGGAAAGACAGGGCACGGCCGGAAGCCGCGTGAGCGCCGCCATCAGCACGGTGTGGTGCGCGAACCAGAACAGGTTGAGCGGGTCGCTGCCGATCCGCACCGCATCGCCAACCGCGACAGCGCGTTCGATCGATGCGGAGAACACCGGCCCGATCAGGCCGCCGATCTTGTCGTAGAGCAGCCGCGCGAACTCGCCGTCGTCGAGATGGCTCGTCGTCATCAGCCGCAGCCGTTGCGCTTCCTCCGGATCCGATCCGTCGGACACCTCGACGAAATGGCCAACCATGCCCTTGACCAGTTCGACCAGTGTGGCAGTTGAAGGCTCCTGGCCGAGCAGGTGCGCGAAATCCGGATCGGCCTCGCACTCCTCGGTGAGAATTTCGGCGTAGAGCGCGGCCTTGGAGGGGAAGTGCTTGAACAATAGCCCTTCCGAAATGGCTGCGGCCGCCGCCACGCTCTTGGTCGTGGTGCCGGCAAAGCCGTTGCGGGCAAAGCATCGCTTGGCGGCGCTCAAGATTAATTGCCGCCGCAAGTCACTGGTCATGCGCAGGGTAGACATGGGGGCGTGAGTAATCACTCACCTTGATGGAGTCAAGTATCTATTGCAGCGCACCAAGCGAATTGTGTCGCGGGGTGACGTCAAAGACACAGCTTCATCGCTTTGTTTGAACATGACTTTTCCTGGAATCCGGCGCTCACCTTTCCGGCTTATCCTGGATCGGCTGCAACCCCAACGCGCCGCGGATGGTTCGGAGCTGGAAGGTGCGCTCTGGCTTGACGCCCCGGGAATGGCATCTAAGATAGTTGCAGTTGCGACTAATTTGATGGTCGCCTGCTTAATTTTCCCAAAGAGTGTGCCGGGCCATGAATTTGGATGCGCGCGAACTGGCGGCCACCTTCGACCTCGAAAAGCTGACGCCGGAGTTCTACGCCGACCCCTACCCGACCTATCGCGCGCTGCGCGAGACCGAGCCGGTCAAGCGGCTGCCGAACGGGTCGTATTTTCTGACCCGCTACGACGATCTGGTTGCAGCCTACAAGAACACCAAGGCCTTCTCTTCGGACAAGAAGAAGGAGTTCTCGCCGAAGTACGGTAATTCCCTGCTCTACGAGCACCACACCACAAGCCTCGTGTTCAACGATCCTCCCGCCCACACCCGCGTGCGGCGGCTGATCATGGGCGCGCTCTCGCCGCGCGCGATCGCCGGCATGGAGCCCGATCTGATCCGGCTGGTCGACCGCCTGCTCGACGCCATCGCCGCCAAGGGCAAGGTAGACCTGATCGACGATTTCGCCGCCGCGATCCCGATCGAGGTGATCGGCAATCTGCTCGATGTCCCCGAGGGCGAGCGCGAGCCCTTGCGCGACTGGTCGCTGGCTATCCTCGGTGCGCTGGAGCCGGTGATCGGCCCGGACGCCTTCGCCCGTGGCAACAAGGCGGTGGAGGATTTCCTGTCCTACCTCGAAGGGCTGGTGGCACGGCGACGGTCCAAGCCCGGCAATCCCGACCGCGACGTGCTGACGCGGCTCATTCAGGGCGAAGACAATGGCGAACGGCTGACCGAAAAGGAGCTGCTGCACAACTGCATCTTCCTGCTCAATGCCGGCCACGAGACCACCACCAACCTGATCGGCAACGGCCTGGTGGCGTTGTCGAACCACGCCAGCGAGAAACGCCGGTTGATTGAGAATCCTGCGCTGATCAAGACCGCGGTCGAGGAAATGCTGCGGTTCGAGAGCTCCAACCAGCTCGGCAACCGCATGACCGTCGAGCCGTTTGAACTCGGCGGCATCGCGATGCCCCCTGGCACGCCGGTGACGCTGTGCATCGGCGCCGCCAACCGCGATCCCGCGCAGTTCGCCGATCCCGAGCGTTTCGATATCGGCCGTACGCCGAACCGGCATCTGGCCTTCGGCACCGGCGCGCATCAATGCGCCGGCATGGCGCTGGCGCGGCTCGAGGGCGCGATCGCGATCTCTCATTTCCTCGCGCGCTTTCCGGATTATGCACTCGACGGCGCACCGGTACGCGGCGGCCGCGTGCGCTTCCGCGGATACTTGAGCGTGCCTTGCACGGTCAGCTAGCGCCGTAGGCGAATTGCATCAGTCCTGCGTCGCAAAATCGCAATGTAAGCCACAGACCCCAGGCGAACGATTTCTGCGGTCGCGCGTTGACACCTCCGGGCGACCAAGCACGAGGGAGTTGAGACCATGCTTCCGCGCGTCGCCCGCGTTGCAACGCTTTTTCTTGGTGTCTCCGCGATCACGCTGAGCACCGGCTCATCCGCCCAAGTGGGAAGAGGTCACGGTCCAGGGGGCGTGGCTGCGCCGGCAGCACCACCTGCCATGTCCCGTCCAGCGGGACCACCGCCGGCGATGGCCCGCCCAGCGGCACC
>NZ_LLXX01000174.1 GCF_001440405.1 Bradyrhizobium valentinum | reverse complement strand
TGAGATTGACCGCCGGATTGCCGAGCTGGACGGTATGCCTCCGGTGAGGGCCACGGGGGTTAAGCAGACGCTACCGCCAGCGACGGTGTAGCCACAGCCACTGATCGGGATATTCGCGGATCCAGCCCTCGATCGCCGACGTGACCGCCTGCATCGTTCCCTGAAAGTCGATTTGCCCGGCGGCGTCGCGGTATGCCCCGGTGAACGGACATTCTCAGGATAGGCGAGCATAGTTGTCCTTAGAACTGGATGGGCTGGGGCAAAAGTCCCGATAGTTGCAAAATGAACACTATCAAAACAACCGGCCACAATAACCCGGTGGCTAGGTGGTATGATCCGATGATCGCTAGATCAGCCAAACTGTGCGGACGATCAAAGCCTCCACTTTGGTAAGCACTCAGAAGCAAAAGCAATTCGCATATCAGAAGACCCACGAGGTAGGCTGCAAGGATGACCTTCCATCGACGCCTTGGAATGAATGCGGGTGGCTGTGTCATCATCCAGATCACTATAGCAACAGGACACTCCTAACAGGAAGTGGCCGTCCGACCAGATGTCTGCTTGGGGTCATTCGCGTCGATTTGCGCGCACCGACGACTTCCGCTCTGCCCCTATGAACAGACATTGGTACCCTGCGTCGGGATGTCTCGAAATGCGCCACAAGACGACATCGAGGCTCAATTTTACATATGGTTTCATACTTTCCTTAACACACCTCCGCCAATGTCTCAGCGTCAGACTGGAGGTTGTGCCTTGAAACTCATTCGATCTACTCCGGTCCCTGTCTTCTGGGCACTCCTGGGCATCATGATCTTTCCGTTATACGACCTGCTCACAGGGACGATGTTCAGCTTATTACTAAGCGACAAGGTTGGCGCGGCTCTAGCCAACGCTGCATTGGAATGACGATGGGGTACCTGGCTGGCTGTTACTTCGTCAGCAAGATGGGGCTTCCTCGAAGCGCTACGAGTTTCGATCTGGAGGCGGCCGCCCAACGGAAAAGCGAGAAGGCTCAAACGCGCCATTAAATTCCGCGCTCGGCGTTGTAGCCAATGACTTCCGGAGGTCCGCTTGGGGTCAAATTCGGAAGTCCGAGCGTGCAACTCGGCAGTCCGCTTACCCTCAAACTGAGAAGAACTCAGTACCAGCATAGGTTGTCCGCGTCGCCCCCGAACTCGGACATTGCTCGATGCAGTCGGCACTTCACATTTGTGCCACTTGCGGCCGAAATTCGATCGAAAACTTGAGCCAACAACGGACGTAGAGATATCTTCAAGTTCCACTTCGGTTCGATCGCGACTGACACTTCCGCAGCGATGCACTCTCTCTTCATGAGTTGGCGAACTCGATCGACGACGCCGTGCTCACTATCTATTAGTTAGCCGTCTGGCTAACTGTCATTGACACACGTTCGTGTCTCCACTATAGTTAGCTTTATGGCTAACCAATCAATGCAACTCGACCGCGTTTTCGGGGCCCTGTCCGACGCGACCCGTCGTGCGATCGTCATGCGACTATGTGATGGCGAGGCATCCGTCGGAGAGCTGGCGAAGCCGTTCGAAATGGCGCTGCCGAGCCTGATGAAACACATCCGCATTCTGGAGAGCAGCGGCCTCGTTGCGTCCGAGAAGACGGGTCGCGTCAGGATGTGCTCATTGCAGACGGAAGCTCTCGCAACCGTCGAGGTTTGGTTGGCGGCCCAAAGGGAGGTCTGGGAGCAACGACTGGATCGACTGGAAATGTACTTGAGAAACTGAAGAAGGAGAAGAAGTCCAATGCCCGCAAACGCAAGTCAAAATGAAACGCCCCTGTCCACTTGGGCGCTCGATCGAGAGATCGTCCTCTCGCGCGTGATCAACGCGCCACGAGAGTTGGTTTTCTCCGCCTGGGTTGATCCGCGCCATCTCCCCCAATGGTTTGGTCCGGCCGGTTTTAGGGTCGAGACAAAGTCAATGGATATTCGCGTCAACGGCGAATGGCGGTTCGATATGATCGCTCCCGACGGCAAGCGATATACGAATCGGATGCAATTCCGGCGCATCGAGAGGCCGCACCTGATCGAGATCGATCATGGCGCCGACAAAGACAACGATCCTGGCATATTCCGCACCACCATCACGTTCGACGAGCAGAGCGACGGCAAGACCGTCATCACCTTGCGGCAGTTGCATCCGACGAAGGCTCAGCGCGACGCGGGGATCGGATTCGGCGCGGTCGAATTCGGTTATCAGACCCTCGAGAAACTGGCGCAGCACGTCGAACGCAGTAACGCTACTTAACGAATACGAACAAATCTGGTACCGCGTTGTCCGCTTCCGGTGGGCCGGACGACAGCCGCTATGGGTCAAAACGCGAAATTCCGGAGTGGCCAGCGCATGTCTCTTTTGCCTCGAAAGCAAGACATCTCTCGTTTTATGAGTGCACGTCCTAACGCCCGGTCCCCGCCGGTTTGACGCGGCCCGCTTTGGGCCGTTGCCGCTGCAGCTTCGCGATAAAGTTCTGCAAGGCTTCCGAAGGCGGCCGTGCCGCGCTGTAGGCGAGCCCGACCTCGCGTTTCACGTCGACATCGATCTCGCGCACGGCGACATCGGAATTGGCGCGCACCACGCCTTCGGGAACGATGGCGATCCCGACACCGGCGGCAACCAGCGCCATCGCCCAGTCTTCGGATTCGGCAATTGCCGCAGGCTGCCGCTTGGCCGGTGCGGCACGGCCGAAGAATTCGCTCTGCTCGCAATGACAGCGATCGATCATGGCGACGCCGGCGAGATCCGTGGTGCGCAGCCGCTCCTTCAGCGTCAGCGGATGCGACGGCGGCAGGGCTGCGACGTAGCGCTCGACCCAGAGCGGAACGAAATGCTCGTCGGCGCGCAGCAGATTTTTGGAGACGATCCGCGCATCCGCGGCATCATCGACGCCAACGAGACGAAGTGCGATGTCGGCGTTCCCGGTCAGCGGCTTCAGAAGCGCAATGGTTCGCGGCCGGTCGAGCGTGCGCATCAGGCCGAGCGTCAGCGCGTTCCGCGTCGCAGGTTTTCGGAACAGGTTTTTCGCGGCGTCCGCCTCATCGATGATGCGGCGGGCCACGGCGTGGAATTGTTCGGCCGCTTCCGTCGGCGCCACGCCCTTCTTGTGTCGGATGAAGAGCGCGGTGCCGAGTTCGGCTTCCAGATTAGTGATCGCCGCCGAGATCGAGGGCTGCGAGATGAAGCAGCGCTTGGCGGCCGCCGTCAGGTTGCGCTCCCTGAACACGGCCGCGAAGTATCGGAGTTCGCGTATATCCATAGGCTGATCCTATTGGTACTATCGAAGATCGATATTTTACCTATGATAGATCGAATGGCAAGCAGAGCGCCTGACCTCAGGGAGAACTGTCATGCGCGTCCACCATCTCAACACCGGCACCATGTGCCCGATCGGCCGGCGCCTGGTGAACGGCACCGGCAGCATTTTCCAGCGCGCGCGCATGGTGTGTCATTGTCTGCTGGTCGAGACCAATGACGGGCTGGCGCTGGTCGATACCGGCATCGGATTGGACGACATTGCCAACCCGCCGCGGCTCGGGCCCAAATGGGTTCGGCAGACGACGCCGCGGCTCGATCCGGCCGAGACTGCCGTGCGCCAGGTCGAGGCGCTCGGCTATTCGAGAGCCGACGTGCGGCATCTCTTGCTGACTCATCTCGATCGCGATCATGCCGGCGGCATTCCGGATTTTCCGAACGCGAAGGTGCACGTCCATCGCCGCGAGTACGACATGGCGGTGACCGGCCGGACGCCGGCGCCGAAGGGCCGCTACATCACCGATCAGTGGAAGCACGGGCCGCAATGGGCCTTCTACGACGAAGGCGGCGAGGATTGGTTCGGCTTCAAGGGCGTGCGCGCGCTCGGCGACCGCGAGCCCGACATTCTGATGATCCCGCTTCCGGGTCATACGCTCGGCCATTGCGGCATCGCCGTCCGGAGCGGGGACAAATGGCTACTGCACGCGGGCGATGCCTATTTTTTCCATAGTCAGATGCAGGCGTCGCCGCGGATGCCGCTGGTGCTCGGCATGTTTCAGCGCCGCGGCGACATGGATCGCGCCATGCGGATCGAAAACCAGGAGAGGTTACGAACGCTCAAGGCCAATCACGGCGATGCCGTGACGATCTTCAATAGTCATGATCCGGTCGACTACGAGAATTGCCGCTGCGGCCAGCACCAGCGGACCCAAGCGGCGTGAGTGCTGCGAGCCGGGGCCCATTCTACTTTGCATGGGGTTGTTTTCGCGATTTTGTGTCTGGGCCCTGCGGTGTACCGCCGAAGAGCATCTGCACTGCGTCCGGGACACGAGATCGTTGGCTTCGCGCCAATGAGGAATCGATTCGACTCCTACCCATCCCGCTCAAGGCCGTGATCAGCGCTTGGACCGTGGCGCCGGTGCAGGGGCTGGCGCGGGCGGCGCCGGTTCGGGTTGCTTGGCCGGCGTCGGCTCGGTCTGCAGGGTGCAACGCGACGCCGCGAGCGAGGCCTGTGCCTGCGGCATCAACCCGGGCTCCGGCGCCAACGCCTTCAGCACGATCAGGCCAGTCGTGGTGGGGGAGTCGATGATTAGCCGGTCGGCGGCGGTGATTTCCTCGTCTTCCGGCAACGCCGAATGCTGCTCTTCGGTCATCAGGTCGAGTTCGATCACCTTGCGGCCGGCTGAGCGGTCGTTGATGGCGTAATAGGCGACCTCGTTACGCGTGTAGAACGACACCGACGTGTAGGCCTGGCTAACCGGCACCGTGAGTTTCAGCGGGCCGCCCGTGAGGTCATAGCGGCAGATCGCGACCGCAAAGGCCGGGTCCATGAACGGCATCGGCGCGTTGTTGGGCTCGGCGAGCGGCAGCGCCGTGACCGCATTCTCCCTGGTCATCGGCGTTAGCCGCGAATAGGCGTCCTGGGTGGCAATGCGCGGCAGCGCCAGCACGCTGACGAGGTGCACCACGCCACCCAGCAGCACGCCTGCGATGATGGTGAACAGCAGCCGGATCATGGGCAGTTCACCGTTGCTATCGAGGGCATCGGCGCGTCGCGCTGCGTCCGCGTCGCAACGCCAACCGGCGTATCGTAGAGCCGCAGCATCAGCGCGTAGCGCTCGATGCCGCCGGTCGGCAGCCAGTTTCCGGCGCGGGAGCGCGCCGCCACGCGGATCTCGAACGCGCCGTCTGAGCCGCGGACGATTTCCTGGCTGGTGAAGCCGTAGCGTTGCAGTGAATTGGCGACCAGATGCCCCTTGCGGTCGAACAGCGTCAGCGTCCAGAACCGGGCTGCCGGCGTCACACCGCTGACGACCACGTCGCAGCGCCCGTCGAGCGGCTTCTTCTTGTCGTCGGTGGTGGCGGAAAAGGCGATACCGTCGCCGGTGCCGATCGGCAATTCGCCGCTGCGGGCAATCAAGGCGCGCGAATAGGGATCGACGTCGGCGGTGCCGCTCTTGGGCCGCGCGGTCCAGGCGCCGATCGTCAGCGTGCCGAGATCGGTGCCGCGCGTCGCCGTCATATAGGTCGAGCCGAGACCGACGACGGTGGCAAGCGCCAACGCCAGCAAGGTGATGAAGATCAGCCGCACAGGCCAGTGCTCCGAAATCTCACGGCATCAGATTCCGGTTGAACCGGCTTCATCCGAAACCTGAAGCGCTGCTTTTTGTTTGGGCATGCCGGGGCAGACGCTTAGCGTCTGTTCCGAGAAAAGCCGGTTAATGCTCTGCCGGATCATGCGTTTTAATTCTTCTGCTGCGCCGGCGGCGCAGCCTGCTCGCCGGCGGCTGCGACATAGTTCTCCGGAAACGCCAGCGCGCCAGACGTGACCGGCTTGGCCGGCGACTTCTGATCGTTTAACGAGGTCTTGCCCGCGGCCTTGCCGGCCTCGTCGAGCAGTCGCTCGACGCGCACCAGAATATCCGCGCCGCGCTTGGTCAATACCGGCGGTGGCCCCGGCTTGGTCTCCAGCACCCGTGCCGCGCCGCTGGCCGCGACGTTGGCGGGCTGGGCGGGCTGCGGCAGCTTCGTGCCCATGCCGATGCCGGGGATTTCCTTCACCTCGACGCCCTGGTGCGCGACGACCATGATGTCGTGCCAGGTTTGCGCGGGCAGCGACCCGCCGGTCATGCGGTTGGTCGGTGAATAGTCGTCATTGCCGTACCAGACCGCGCAGGTGAAGTTGCCGGTGTAACCGACGAACCAGGCGTCGCGGTAGGCGTTGGTGGTGCCGGTCTTGCCCGCGGTCGGAATACCGTCGAGCGCGGCGCGGCGGGCGGTGCCTTCGCTGACGACATGGCTCATCATCCACGCCATGTCGGAGGCGACGGAGGCGGGAATGGCTTGCACCGGCTTCTTGCCGTCGCGGTCGAAGCGCCAGACCAGGTCGCCGGCGCCGGTGCGCACTTCCAGCACCGCGTGAGGTTTCACCGACTTGCCCTTGTTCGGGAAAGTCGCATAGGCGACCGCGTGTTCGAGCACGGTGACTTCGTCGGAGCCGATCGGCATCGACGGCGTATCGGGCAGCGGCGCCGTGAGGCCGAACTTCCGCGCCACCTCGGTGATCTTGACGCGGCCGGCCTTCGCAGGGTTCGGCGACTTGCCGCCGAGCGCAATCGACAGTTTTACGGGCACAACATTGATCGAGCGGGTGATCGCCTGCGTCAGCGTGACCGAGCCGGAATAGGAATGGCCATAGTTCTGCGGACACCAGTTGCCGATGCATACCGGGCCATCGACCACTTTCGAGTTCGGGGTGTAACCGTTCAGCAGCGCGGTGGTGTAGACATAGGGCTTGAACGACGAACCCGGCTGCCGGTAGGCGTCGGTCGCGCGATTGAACTGGCTTGATCCATAGTCGCGGCCGCCGACCATCGCGCGAACGCCGCCATCGAGATCGGCCACCACAGTGGCGGCCTGCGTCGCGTGATAGTCGCGGCCGAACTGGCGCAACTGGTTTTCGACCGCGTCCTCGGCGGCGCGCTGCACATTCATGTCGATGGCGGTGCGGACCACGAAGACGCGCTCGACATAGGATTTCGGGAAGGTGTCGACCAGCTTGCGCATCTCTTCAAAGGCGTAGTCGAGGTAATAGTTCGGCGAATTCTCGTCGCGGCGGTCGACGGCCACGGCCGGGTTACGCCGGGCGCCGAACACCTGGCCTTCGGTCATGAAGTCGGCATCGACGAGGTTGTCGAGCACGATGTTGGCGCGGGCGCGGGCGGCGGGCAGGTTGATGTGCGGGGCGTATTTGGTCGGCGCCTTGAACAGGCCGGCCAGCATGGCGGATTCCGCCAGATTGACGTCGCGCGCCGACTTGTTGAAGTAGAAATGCGCGGCGCCGTCGACGCCGAAGGTGCCACCGCCCATATAGGCGCGGTCCAGATAGAGCTTCAGGATCTCGTTCTTGGTGAGCCGCGTCTCCAGCCAGATCGCCAGGAACGCTTCCTTCACCTTGCGCTCGATGGTGCGCTCGTTGCTCAGGAACAGGTTCTTGGCGAGCTGCTGCGTGATCGACGAACCGCCCTGGCGCACGCCGCCGGCCTGCGCGTTGGTCACGAGCGCGCGCGCGGTGCCCGGGATATCGATGCCGAAATGGTCGTAGAAGCGGCGGTCTTCGGTCGCGAGCGTCGCCTTGATCAGGTTGTCCGGAAAATCTTCCAGCGGGATCGAGTCGTTGTGCTTGATGCCGCGGCTGCCGATCGGATTGCCGTAACGGTCGAGAAACGACACTGCCAGATCGGATTTCTTCAGCCAGTCGTCATCGGCGGTTTCGCGAAACGCGGGAACCGCAAGCGCCAGCATCACGATCAGCCCGGCAAGGCCGATGGTGGCGGCTTCCGAGAACGGTTCGATGAAGACCCAGCGCTTCCAGCGGCCGACATAGAAGCGGTCCATGAAGGTGGAATAGCGCTCGTACAGCTCGCGCAGGCCCTTGCCCGACGAAAACAGCGTCGAGTCGATACGCGCGTCCAGATCCAGAAGGAAGTTCCGGATCTTCGGTTTCCACTGCGGAGGTAAGATCTGGCGCACCGGGACCCTTGGTCGGTTCGAAACGCTCTTGCGCCCGGCCGGGCGCTATCGAGACGTCATGCTTCAACGTTGCGGCAAACCCAAGGCGCTTTTTAGGACCCTTGGGGACTCGCCATTGTTCTATCCGAGCGGGGGCCATAAACCAATGCTCTCGCTCACCATTTGGGTGGTCAGCCCTAACGCGGTCCCGGCTTTTTTGCTCCCGTATTCAGCCCGCTTGCACCCGGGTCGCCCTAGCTCCTAGAAGGGTTGCAGCCGAACTCGAACCGGAAACCATCCGACTTCATGACCGCGCCGCCCAAGCGAGCTTCCAGCCAGGAGGGATTCTTCTGGAAAACCAAGACGTTGGAGGAAATGTCCAACGCCGAATGGGAAAGCCTGTGCGACGGCTGCGCGCGCTGCTGCCTGGAAAAGCTCGAGGACGAGGATACCGGGAAAATCTACTTCACCCATGTCTCGTGCAAGCTGCTCGATTCCGGCCTGTGCACCTGCAAGGACTACCCGAACCGTTCCGACAAGGTTCCGGATTGTGTCCGCCTGACGCCCGAGAACGTCCGCACCCTGAGCTGGCTGCCGCCGAGTTGCGGCTACAAGCTGGTCGCCGAGGGACGCGATCTCTACTGGTGGCACCCGCTGATCTCGGGCGATCCCAACACCGTGCATGAAGCCGGCGTTTCGGTGCGCGGCAGGGTGCAGGGCACCGAGGATGAGATCGCCGATGAGGATCTCGAAGACCACATCGTGCAATGGCCGGCGCTGTTGCCGAAGCGGGCGCGGCTGAAGAAGCGGCCCTGATTTCACCAGCGCTTCCGCCGCAACCACATGCACCTTTGCATTCGCCCGTCAAAGCGCTAAGGTAGTTGTATATTTAGCGCCGAACATCCTTAAGCTTTGCACTAGATTTCGATTTCCCATCAGTGAGATGTCCCTCAATTTTGAGGTGTCCCATGAATACCGGTCCTGTTCAGCCGATACCGACGGACGACGAGAACAGGCCGCCCGAGCCGAGCTCCGCGCTGTGCCTTTCCGGCGGAGGGTATCGTGCGATGGTGTTTCATATCGGCGTGCTTTGGCGCCTCTATGAAACCGGGCTACTGCAGAACATCAAGCGGATATCGAGCGTGTCGGGCGGCTCGATCACGGCCGGCCACCTGGCGCTGGCCTGGCGCAACCTCAGCTTCAAGCCTGACAGCGTCAGGAGCGACTTCATTCCCAAATTTGTCGAGCCGCTGCGCGCCTTCGCCGGCGTCACGATCGACGCGGAATCCGTCATCCTGGGCGCGCTGTTACCGGGCAGCGTCGGCGATCGCATCGCCAAGGCATATGACGACCACCTGTTTCACGGCAAGACGCTGCAGGACATGCCCGACGAGCCGCGCTTCGTGATCAACGCGACCAACGTGCAATCCGGCGCGCTCTGGCGTTTCATGAAGCCCTATATGCGCGACTACCGCGTCGGCAAGGTGGAGAATCCCAGGATTCCTCTGGCACAGGCGGTTGCGGCTTCGTCCGCATTTCCGCCGGTCCTGTCCCCGTTCGAATTGCGTCTGAGGGACGGTGACTTCGAACCGGGCACGGGCCTCGATCTGCAACGGCCGCCTTTCACCACCCGCGTGGTTCTCAGCGATGGGGGCGTCTACGATAATCTTGGTCTGGAGACCGCATGGAAGCGGCATCAAACGGTTTTGGTAAGTGACGCCGGCGGCAAAACCCAGGAAGAGGAAGAGCCGGAGACGGACTGGCCGCGGCATTCCTACCGGGTTCTGAACCTGATCGACAACCAGGTGCGTTCGCTGCGCAAGCGCCAAGTCATCGACTCCTTCATATCGGGAGCGCGCAAAGGCGCTTACTGGGGCATCCGCAGCGATATCGCGGATTACGAACTGCCCGATGCGCTCAACTGTCCGCTGGATCGCACGACGCAGCTTGCCGAACTGCCGACGCGCCTGAAGCGGCTCGACGCGACCACGCAAGAGAGGTTGATCAACTGGGGCTACGCGGTTTGCGATGCCGCGCTGCGCAAGCATTTGGACTCGGAGCTGAAGCCGAAGCCGGTGTTTCCCTATCCTCAATCCGGGGTCTGAGGCAGAGGCGAGGGGGCCGAACGTGGCAAAGCAACGCAAGCAGCGGGCGACATCGCGACGCCGCAAGCCAAAGTCGACGGATGACGCCACGCCGGCCGCCCCGGAACCAGAGGGAGCGGTATCCGGCACGACGGCGCCCGCGGATGCAACTCCGGTAGCTGCGAAGCCCGACATCGCGCAGGACGTGCCCGGCGGCGCGAGAGCCAAGGCTGACAGACCGCTGCAATTCTCGATTCCTGCGGAGTTGGTCGAGCACATCCTGTTAGGCCCGATCGACGACCGGCGCGTGTTGCAGGATTCTCCGCTGCTCGGAGACGTCTGGGCCGCTTATGCGCTTGATCCCGGCGTCGTTCAGGACGTGTTGATCACGCCGCACAAAAATGCGACCGCCGCAGTGGTCGCCCATATCATTCCGCGCGGAATAGCCCTGCGCGAGCAGGAGCGCAAAAGCGAAACACCGCCGCCGCCCGAGCGGCCGAAAGTGAGAGCGAAGGTCGCCTATCTGCAAGGGCTTGTGGGTGCAAAGCTGTATTTCGACGAAGTGCTGCGCATTCTCGTGCCCCTGACGCAGTGGTGGAGGCAGTCAAAGCTCCAGGAAAGAATATTGAAGATCGACCAGGCCAACCTGCGCAGGTTGCTTGAGCGGGAGCCCGGCCGGCCCGGCAACAATCCGGAGAACTTTACATCACTGGAAAGATACATCGCGCTCGCGGGGTTGATCTATTGGATCGGCAGGCTCGAGCGTCCGACTATCCCGGGCAGCGCTCCACCCCAGCCGGTGGAGCGTTTGCCGCTGCTCAAGGTCGATCAGGCATTCCGGAGATATCAGCCCTATATCGATGAAATCATCAAAGGAATGTTCGACCTTTACGGGGTCATTCAAGCCAATCCCCACGCCCTGGCATCGGATGATCCCGACGACAGCGAAGAAGCCAGAACCGATGGCCTTATCTTTCAGGTCTCGCTGAACCGCGTCGCGTCGGCAGCACTCGATCGATCCATTCCGGCCGTGAAGGCCGATGCTGCGCACTCCCTGTTCAAGGTGAATTGCAAGAACATCGTTTGGGCGGTGCTTGATTCCGGCATCGACGCCCAGCACGCGGCTCTCGCCGACCCAGACAAGCCGGACAGATCGCGCGTCAGGAAGACCTTCGACTTCACGAGAATTCGCGAGATTGTCAGTAATGATGAGAATGACATCACTCCTGCGGAACTGGAGGAACTCGCGACAGCCGCCGGCATCAAGCCGGCCGACGCGTCCCGCTATCTGAAGGAGATCGCCGAGGACGCCAGAGCAAAGCGCCCGATCAATTGGGGCGCCGTTGAAAAGCTGATCACGCTCAAGAACCCGCCGCAACCGCCCAGCACGCATGGCACACACGTTGCAGGAATCATCGGTGCCAACGGAAGTGCAACCAACCATCCCGACGGTATGTGTCCCGACATCCGCCTCTACGATTTCCGCGTTCTCGGCAAGACCATCGACGATACCGAATTCGCGGTTATCGCCGCGTTGCAATACATTCGCTACGTGAATGAGCGGCATAGTTACATCACGATTCACGGCGCCAACCTCAGCCTCTCCATCCCGCATAACGTCCGCAATTATGCCTGCGGGCGCACGCCGGTGTGCAATGAATGCGAGCGGCTGGTGGAGAGCGGGGTCGTGGTGGTTGCCGCGGCGGGCAATCGCGGCTTCCAGAAATTCGAACTGACGGATGGCGGTGTTTTCGAAGGCTATGCGGCATTCAGCATCACCGATCCGGGAAATGGCGAGAGCGTCATCACGGTCGGGTCCACGCACGGAAACTGGCCGCATACCTATGGCGTGAGTTTCTTCTCCAGCCGCGGTCCAACCGGCGATGGCCGCCTCAAGCCGGATCTGGTGGCGCCGGGGGAGCGGGTGCAGTCGTGCATCACCGGCGGCGATCACAAGGAGTGGGGGCCTGAGTCCGGCACCAGCATGGCGGCGCCGCATGTCAGCGGCGCTGCCGCGATGCTGCTGGCGCGCTACGAGGAACTGATCGGCCAGCCGCGCCGGGTCAAACGAATCCTGTGCGAAAGCGCGACCGATCTCGGCCGCGAGCGAAGTTTCCAGGGCCACGGCATGCTGGACATCCTGCGTGCCTTTCAATCCATCTAGGGAGGCAGGAAATGTTCTTCAGTCTGGATGTGTTGCGGGCACGCAAGGGCGATTGCCTGATGCTGCACTTCGGACCGGAGCAGGATCTGCATCTGATTCTGATCGATGGCGGCCCGTCCGATGTCTACAAGCCATTCCTCAAGCCGCGGCTGCAGAAAATCCACCAAGCCCGCGAGCTCGACGAACATGCGGCGCTGCCGGTCGACGTTGTGATGGTGAGCCATGTCGACGACGACCACATCAAGGGAATTCTAGACCTCACCAGAGAGCAGCGCGGCAACAGTCCAGACATGCGGCTCGACGTGACAAGCCTATGGCACAATAGTTTCGACGATCTGCTGAAGACCAAGCCCGATGAACTGGTGGCAGGGTTCGGCACCGCATCGGTTGCGGCGGCTGTGGAAGGTGAGGCGGGTATCGATTCCGGAAGCGTGCTGGCCAGCTTCGGAAACCAGATGCGCGGGGATGACAGCGAGATCGAAGACGAGGACATGCATCAAACCGTCGAGGTGCTGTCCAGCATTCCGCAGGGCCGCACGTTGCGCGACGACGCCAAGGCGCTCGGGTGGAAGCCCAACCACAAATTCAAGGGCAAGCTTATCCTTGCGGCCAAGGCTGCAAAGCCGGTGATGCTCGGCGACTTGAAGGTGACGGTGGTCGGGCCGATGCAGCAGCAACTGCTGGCGTTGCAGAAACAGCATGACAAATGGCTGCGCGCTCAAAAGGAGAAGAAAAAGAAGTCGCCCGAAGCTGCGCTGGCAGCTTTCGAGGATGAATCCATTCCCAACCTGTCCAGCATTGTCGTCCTTGCCGAACTCGGGGGCAAAAGCATGCTGCTGACGGGCGACGCCCGTGGCGACAAGATTTTGGAAGGAATGGAATTGGCCGGGCTCTTGAAAGCGGGCGGCAAAAAACATGTCGACCTCTTGAAGGTCCCGCACCACGGCAGCGACAACAACATGGAGACCATCTTCTTCAAGCGTGTGCCGGCCGATCACTATGTTTTCTCCGGAGATGGCGAGCATGGCAACCCAGAACGCGCCACGCTGCAAATGCTGCTGGATGCGCGGGGCGCTGACGCCGGCTACACGATTCATCTGACCTATCCGGTTGCGGAGATCGACGCGGGACGGAAGGCGGATTGGGAAAAGGAGCAGGCCAAGGAGAAGGCCCGAAAGAAAAAGAATCCGGCATCCAAGAAGCCGGTGCGGGACGACTGGTCTGCCGAGAAACACAGCCTGACCGCATTCTTCAAGAACAACCCGAAGATGGCGAAGAAGCTCTTGATTGTCGAAAAGAGCAAACCGCATCTGATCGATCTGCTCAAGCCGTTGAAGCTCTAGGCCGGCCGGCCGGAGATTTACGGGGCTTGGTTTCCTGGAAACTCCATCAAGGCGGAGCTGAAGGCGCTTGGACCCGCGAGACGCCAAAATCGCTCACGGAAACGCGATGAGACCCCCGCGGGATGCACCCATGCGCGCAGGCGTCTGCCGCGAGAGGAAATTGCCCTCTAAGGTGCGTGCGATATGGCGATTCCATCTCGGCGGCTTTGGCTGCGCAGAACAATATTACGTCCGACATGAACAAGCACCAACGGCAGGGCCGCGAGCCTGCCGACCAGACGACATTGCCTGACGATATCGGCGGCGAGCTCTCGCGCATCACGACCGAGGTCATCGATGTCAGCGATGCGCCGCCGATCGCGCCGCCCGCGCCGCTAACCCAGGACGAGGTCCGCACCATCCTGATGAGCCTGCTGCTGACGATGTTCCTGGCGGCGCTCGACCAGACCATCGTGGCGACGGCGCTGCCGACCATCGGCCGCCAGTTCAACGACGTCAGCAATCTCTCTTGGGTGATAACCGCCTATCTTTTGGCCTCGACTGCGGTCGCGCCGGTGTTCGGCACGCTGAGCGACATCTACGGCCGCCGCGTCATGATCACCGTTTCGCTTGTGCTATTCACGGTCGGCTCGATTCTGTGCGCGGTGGCGCCGAACATGCCGGTATTGATCGTCGCGCGCGGCCTTCAGGGGCTCGGCGGCGGCGGCATCATGCCGGTCGTGCAGACCGTGATTTCCGACGTGGTCTCACCGCGCGAGCGCGGCAGGTATCAGGCCTATTTCAGCGGTGTCTGGATGGCTGCAGGCTTGATGGGTCCCGTGCTCGGCGGCGTGTTCGCCGAGCATCTGCACTGGTCGATGATCTTCTGGATCAATGTGCCGCTCGCCGTCGGGGCGATGTTTCTACTGCTGCCCAAGATGGGCAAGATCCCGGTCTTCCACCGCCGGCGCAAGGTCGACTGGTTTGGCGGACTGCTGCTGATGGCCTCCGCGGTCGTGGTCATGCTGGTGCTCACCTGGGGCGGCAACCGTTATGCCTGGCTGTCGCCCGCGAT
Organism: Bradyrhizobium valentinum; assembly: GCF_001440405.1. GTDB lineage: Bacteria > Pseudomonadota > Alphaproteobacteria > Rhizobiales > Xanthobacteraceae > Bradyrhizobium > Bradyrhizobium valentinum. The sequence continues at coordinate 11,959 of NZ_LLXX01000174.1, read as the reverse complement.
CATGGCGATGATCGGCGCATCGGTGGCGCTGGCGCTCGCCTTCGTCTGGCACGCGCGCAATGCCGAGGAGCCGTTCCTGCCGCTGCCGCTGTTGAGCGGAACGGTCGCGCCCTACGCCATGGTGGCCGGCGGCTGCGCTTTGGGCGCGATCACGGGGCTGACCGTGCATCTGCCGCTGTATTACGAGGTTGTCTATCATCTGACCGCGAGCGAAGCGGGGCTTGCGCTGATCCCGCTCGCCGCAATTTCCACCTGCGGTGCGGCGATCGCCGGACGGACCATGGCGCGCGCCAAGCATTACAAGCGCGTGGCGATCGCGGGCACTTCGGCGGCGGCGGTCTTCGGTGCGGTGCTGACCGCGACGACGTTGCCGCTGTGGGCATTGCTGATCGTGCTGTCGCTGTTTGCGCTCGGGCTCGGCACGACGTTCCCGGTCAGCGTGGTCTCGCTGCAGAACTCGGTGGCGCGCGCGCAGATCGGCACCGTGACGGGTGCAATGAATTTCTTCCGCTCGCTGATGTCGTCGTTCACGGTCGCCGCTTTCAGCGCGATCCTCTTGATGGTGCTGGGTGCGGGCATCTCGCTCGGCGAACACCGCGGCCCTGCAAACGCGATTCCCGTCGCGGACATGATCACCGCGTTCCGCTACGTGTTCGGCGCCGCCACGGTGCTGCTGGCCTGCGCCGCGCTGTGCATTATCGCAATGGAAGAGCGGCCGCTGGCCGGCCCCTCGACGCCGGCGGAGATGGCGGAGTAGGGCGGGTTATCCCTCAGGTCCCTGGCCGTGAAACCTCGGTCTCCTTGCTGGTGATGAATTCGAGCAGCACCGGGACGCCTTCTTTGGTTTTCTGAATGCCGCGCCGGATGGCGGGGATGATGTCTTCCGGCTTGGTCACCCGCTCGCCATAGCCGCCGAAGGCGCGCGCCATCGCGGCGTAGTCGCCGGAAATGTCGGTCGAGCGATATTTCTCGGTCGAGATCGGCATCACCTTCAATTCGATCGCCATGGAGAAATTGTTCAGAAGGATCGACATGATCGGGATGCGCTCGCGCACCGCGGTCTCGAAATCCATGCCGGTGAAGCCGATCGCGGCATCGCCCCAGACGTTGATGCAGAGCTTGTCGGGCTTTGCCAGCTTGGCGCCCATCGCAAGGCCCAGGCCGTAGCCGAGCTGCGTGGTCTTGCCCCAGCCGATATAGGAGAGCGGCTCGACCGATTTCCAGAACGGCGAGAGCTGGTCGCGCGGGCTGCCGGCGTCGTGGGTGATGATGGTATTGTTGATGTCGACGGTGTGCTGCAGATCCCACAACACGCGATAGGGGTTCAGCGGCGCGTCGTTATGCGTCAGCTTCGGCATCCATTTCGCCAGCCATTCCTTGTGGGACGCTGCGATCTCGGCGGCGACCGCCGTCGCGTCGCGATCGGTCGTGACGCTCTTGCCGATCTCTTCCAGCAAGGCATCGAGCACCAGGGCGGCATCGCCGACCAGGCCGACCTTGGCCTCGACATCCTTGTTGAGATGGTTGGGGTCGAGCGTCGAATGAATGATCGTCTTGCCCTTCGGCATGGCGATGCCGAATGACGTCTCGGTGAACGAGCAGCCGATGCCGAAGATCACGTCGGCTTCGCCCAGGAATTTCGGCACCGCGCGCGGCACGGCGAGGCCGCCTGATCCCAGCGACAGCGGATGCGTTTCCGGAAAGGACGACTTGCCGCCAAGGCTGGTCGTGACGGGAATGGCGAGGCGTTCGGCCAGCCGCCTGAGCTGCGGCCAGGCCTTGGCGTAGTGGACGCCCTGGCCGGCGTAGATCACCGGGCGCTTCGCTGCGACGAGGAGGGCCGCCGCTTCCATTATGTGTACGGGATCCGCGCCGTAGCGGGTGCGTAGCACCGGCGTGTAGTTCAGCGGCTCCGGCACTTCCTCGTTCCACATGTCGGCGGGGATTTCGACGATCACCGGCCCGCCGCGGCCGTTTTTCAATTTGGTAAAGGCTCTCCGGAAAATGTTGCAGACTTCCGCCGCGATGTTGATCGGCTCGGACGATTTCGAGAACGCCCTCATCGCCTGGCTGGAATTGAAATTCGGGTCGACGTTGGCGAGCCTGCGCGCATAGCCCATCGGCAGCACCAGCACAGGCACCGATTCGCCGTAACATTGCGCAACGCCGCCCATTGCGTTCTCGGCGCCGGGTCCATGCTGCATGCAGAACGCGCCGATCGACCGGCCCGAGGTGACGCGCGAGATCGCGTCCGCCATGTGAACGCCGATGCGTTCCTGGCGCACCATCACGGGGCGGATGTCGGCATTGGCGGCATATTCAATGAGATGATTGACCGGATAGCCGCAGAGGATTTCGATTCCCTCCCGCTTCATGATTTCCGCAATGGCGGCTCCGAGCTTCATGACGGTCTCTCCCCTCGATACGGGCCGGTTTGGTCCAGCCGATTTGCGACAGTTGGACAGGATTTTCCGACCCGGTAAAGCGCGTACGGCGCTTGCGTTCGGAAGTGCTGATATGCGTTTTGCCGCTCAAGCCAAAGGGACGCCAACCGCGGGGAGAATATTCCTGCTGTGAGCGCCTGAGCTGGAGGTGAAAGCGGATCGCCTTTGCCTGGCTTCGACGCTGCTGCGTTGCGAAAACGTCACAGCCGCTGGCCAACCGAAGCGGCTTCACGGTCTTGTCATTCTCGCTGGAGATTTTTGCATTAGGTGTGTGCGCATGCATTTGCATGAAACGCGGGGCATCGCGGGACACAATTTGCACATGTCGCGGGGCATCGCGAACAGGAGATATACAACAATGAAAACAGCGCGAACTTTAATTCTAAGCTCGGCGGCAGGCTTGATGGCCTTGAGCGGGGCACAGGCGGCAGACCTTCCGGTCAAGGCCAAGGCAGTCGAATATGTCAAGATCTGTTCGCTTTACGGCGCCGGCTTCTACTACATCCCGGGCACCGACACCTGCATCAAGATCGGCGGTTATCTGCGCGCCGACGTGACTTTTAACGGCGGCGCCCACGGTGCGCCGGCCTGGAGCGGCGATCTTGGTCAGCAAAACCGCTATGCCGACTATTACGTCGCGCGCTCCCGTTTGGCGCTGACGGTCGATACCCGTACCGCCACCGAATACGGTGTGGTCCGCACCTTCGGCCAGGGTGACTTCCAGTTCAACAATTTCGGCACCTCCAATCCGACCTCGCTGTCAGCGTTTCCCGGCGGAGCTGCAAACGCGCTTTCCATCCCTGGCGGCGGCTATGTCGCGGTTGAATACCTTTTCATCCAGTTCGCCGGCTTTACCTTCGGTAAGTCCTCGTCGGCTTACTCGACGCCCTGGAACGGCTTTCCAGGCAACATCAACTCGAACCTGCTCGGCGGCAACAACACCGACACCGGCGTCAACAACATCCAGTACACCGCCGAGTTCGGCAACGGCGTATCGGGCTCGATCGGTCTCGACGACCCGACGGTCTGGAATCGCACCGCCGTTTACAATCTGAGCATTCCCTCGGCGATCGGCGCCAACGGAACCGGATCGAACGCCTATGCCGGCACCCACGCGCCCGACATCGTCGGCAGAATCCGGGTCGATCAGGCCTGGGGCTTGTTCCAGGTTTCGGCTATGGCGCATGAGGTCAGTGGCTCGTACAACACGCTTGGCGCGGGCGCCGCGCCGAACAACCTGTCCGAAATCAGCGGGCATCCCGAATCCAAGTGGGGCGGCGCGGTAATGGCTGCATTGCAGATCAAGAATCTGCCGACCGGCGCGGGCGACGACATCAAGTTCGACGTATCGTATGCCAAGGGCGCCACCAAGCAAGTGATCGCCACCAGCGGCACCTCGCCGAACTTCGCGATGTTCGGCGACAGCGGCTTCGGCTACCAGAGCGTCGGCTTCGGCGCGACCACGGATGGTGTCTACATGCCCGGCCCAGGCGGCACGGGCGGCATCGTCCTGACGACGGCCTGGGGCGTCCGCGGCGCGTTCAACCACAACTGGAACCCGTACTGGTCGACCAGCCTGTTCGGCAGCTACTCCGCGGTCAGGTATGACGGCAGCGCCGACGACAATCTGCTGGGTGCGGGAACCACGACCGCTAAGGGCGCTTACTGCGCCGCCTTCGCCCTCAGCCACCCGGGTCAGGCAGCGGGTACGTACAGCTGTAACCCCGACTTCAACGTCTCGCAGCTTGGCGTCGTTACCCGCTGGACCCCGGTCAAGAACCTGACCTTCTCGGGCGAAGTCCAGTGGTTCCATCTCGATCAGAAGATGTCGGGCTCTTCGGTGTTCACGGCGACCGCGCCGAAGCCGAATGCGCTGTACGAGTTCAAGGATCAGGACACGGTCCTGCTCCAGTTCCGCGCCCAGCGCAACTTCTGAGAATGACTTAAGGGACCGGGCGGTCGCCCGGTCCCTTATTCAACGCCGCGGCGGAGCGGGGCAATTATCTCACTTCGCTGCGGCGGCTGAACATTGCGGCCATCAGGCCAAGTATGTGATTCATGATGCGGTGCTTCGCGGTCGCCGATATGTCGGCGACACGCTGCATCTCGGTCTCCTCCTCGTGTAGGAGCCCGATGTAATTGCTTCCCGTTTCGCGCTTCTGCGCTGTCATGTGCGCGCTCACTCCGCCAGACGCCGATCGGGGACGGTGGACGGGCGGTGCACAATCGATGGTAAATTTTCCGTACCGTACGATTCCGGAGGCGCAATTCTTCGTTCGCCTTAATCAATCGTTCAGTCTGTTCCTCAAGGCCTCTTCAACCGTTCCGACCTAGAGTTTAACGAGTATGGCGCGGGAGAATTCCGGGGAGCGTCGGCAGGAGTTTTATCTATGCGTCGAATACTGGCACGATTTGTCGACGATGAGCGCGGTGCTACCGCCATCGAATACTGCCTGATTGCGGCAGGCGTCAGCATCGTGATCGTGACCGTCGTCAATGGCATCGGCAGCACGCTCAGCACGAAATTCAACGACGTCAGTACCTCGCTCAAGTAGCGGCAAGGCCGCGCAGGCATCATGCTAGAGCTGCTATTTGGGTCAACGTTGGTGAACTGGGGGCCGCCAATCCTGGCCTATGTGCAGCAAAATCCGTGGCGCGTATTCTCCGCGATATTGGTCGCAGTCCTGCTGATCGATTGGATGGTCAACGACCGGTCGTCCGGCAGTTGCGATGGCGGGCTGGACTTTGGCAGTGGGGACGGGGACGGCGGCGGGGATTGAATCCGGCGCTATTTGTCTTTCCTGTCCGTATTCAGCGCCCGCACCATCGCGATCCGCGAGAACATCAGCCAGCCGCCACCAGTCTCCGCCGCATTGATTAGATTCTCGACTGCGGTCTGCCAGTGCGCCTCGCGTTGCACTTTTTCCGGCAACGCCATGACATAGTCGGCGGCTTGCTGCAGCGTCGCGAGCCTGCCTCCGCTGCGAAGCGGTATCGGATCATCGAACGGGGTCGACCACGGCATTGCGCGCTAGATGATGCTATCGCGCTCCTTGCCCAATCATCCGGCCTTCTTGGTGCGGGCGGCAGCGCGCACCGGCTTCTCCGCCTTCTTGGGCGCTTCCTTCGCCGTCTCCTTGGCGGCGCGTTTGCCGCTGCCGCTGATCGGCAACAACATCTCGCGCTGACCGGCGGCGGCCTTCTTCGGCTTCTTGCCCTTGGTCTTGGCGGCGGGGGCGGCCTGCTTTTCGCTGGCGAGGCTGCGCTTGAGCGCGTCCATCAGGTTGATGACGTTGCCGGTGGTCTTTGGCGCCGCCTTGGCCTTGGTGCTGAGGCCGTTGCGCTTCTGGTTGATCAGGTCAATCAGCGCCTGCTCATAGCGGTCCTCGAACTGCTCGGGCTCGAATGAGGCGGATTTCTGCTCGACGATATGCCTTGCCAGATCAAGCATATCCTTGGTGATCTTCACGTCCTGGATATCCTCGAAATATTCCGTCTCGCTACGGACCTCGTAGGGGTAGCGCAGCAGCGTCCCCATCAGCCCCTTGTCGAGCGGCTCCAGCGCGATGATGTGCTCGCGGTTGGTCAGCACCACCCGTCCGATTGCGACCTTGTCCATGCTGCGGATGGTTTCGCGGATCACCGCAAACGCATCGTGGCCGACCTTGCCGTCAGGCACGAGATAATAGGGGCGGATCAGGTAGCGGCCGTCGATATCGGATTTCGGAACGAATTCGTCGATCTCGATGGTGCGGGTCGATTCCAGCGCGATGTCGTCGAGCTCGTCCTTCGACACTTCGATGTAGGTGTCGGTGTCGATCTTGTAGCCCTTCATGATGTCGTCGTTGGCGACTTCCTCGCCGGTCTCGGCGTCGACCTTGGCGTATTTGATGCGATGGCCGGTCTTGCGGTTGATCTGGTTGAAGGAGACCTTCTCGGTATCCGACGTCGCCGGATAGAGGGCGACCGGACAGGTCACGAGCGAAAGGCGCAGAAAACCCTTCCAATTGGCGCGGGGGGCCATGGGGATACTCCGAGGACGCAACAGACGACTGGTAAGAATACCATCGGATGCCCTCGTCTCAAACTGGTGGGGGCAGGGAATCGCGGAACGGCGTTAATCGCCGAACGGCCCCGTTTTGCCAGCCGGCCTGCGACCTTTTGGACGCTGCGGCCCGCGGCATGGCCGCAAAGCCCGGAACATCGTTTCCAATCAGGCGTTGCTTTAACAGGCGGTGCATTCGCTGGCATTACAGGCACTTACCCAAAGAGGTCCCATGGCAACACGACGGCATGGCCAGATCACCGAAACCCCGACCGAGGCGCGTCAGGCTGAACCCGGACCGTCGGTGCTCGCTCTCCTGACGGTTTCGACCGGGCTCGCGGTTCTGATCCTAGGCATCGTCTGGTTCGTATTCTTCCGCATCTGAGGGGACCTGACCGAGGCGGCGGGATCAGGCTTGCCTGTCCTTGCGTGGGAAGCGCGCCACCATTTCGGGAATCGACGCAAAGCAACCTGCCGGGCCCTTGGGGCATTCAATTGGACATGTTAGGCGTTCGGCCTGCGGCATGCCCGGCCGCGGAAAGCCTCATGACGAAAAAGTAACATAGCGCTGTGTGCCCCGTTCATGGCCCGTTCACGCCGGTGAGCCTCATCTTGAGATCTGATATCGTAGGGCTCACTTTTGGAGGCCAGCTTGCGCCTGCTTGTTGTTGAGGACGATCCGGATCTCAACCGTCAGCTTACGGCGGCTTTGACGGATGCCGGTTATGTGGTCGATCGCGCGTTCGACGGCGAGGAGGGGCATTTCCTCGGTGACAGCGAACCTTATGACGCCGTGGTGCTCGACATCGGGCTACCCAAGATGGACGGTATCTCGGTCCTGGAGGCATGGCGGCGCAACGGCCGCGGCATGCCGGTCCTGATCCTCACCGCCCGCGACCGCTGGAGCGACAAGGTGCAGGGCTTCGACGCCGGCGCCGACGACTACGTCGCCAAGCCGTTTCACCTCGAAGAGGTGCTGGCGCGAATTCGCGCGCTGCTGCGCCGCTCCACCGGTCATGCGCAGTCGGAACTGACCTGCGGCCCGGTCTCGCTGGATACGCGCACCGGCCGCGTCAGCGTCTCCGGCAACCCGATCAAGATGACCTCGCACGAGTACCGGCTGTTGGCCTACCTGATGCATCACACCGGCCGCGTGGTGTCGCGCACCGAACTGGTCGAGCACCTCTATGATCAGGACTTCGATCGCGACTCCAACACTATTGAAGTATTCGTCGGCCGCATCCGCAAGAAGCTCGACGTCGACATCATCCAGACCGTGCGCGGGCTCGGCTATCTGCTGACGCCGCCGTCGCCTGGGGCTTGATTTGCTGGCCGATTAATTCGAGCATGACCCTATCCGAACTCCGGCCTCCATCCTTCTGGCCGAGGCCTTAAAGGACATGCTTTTCTGGATCGTGCCCTGATGCGCGGAAGCTCGCTCGCGACGCGGTTGTTCCTGTCGGCGACCGCGTGGGTGGTCGTGATCCTGCTCATCACCGGCGTGATCCTGTCGTCGGTCTATCGTAACGCGACCGAGCGCGCCTTCGACCGCCGTCTCAACCTCTATCTCCGCACCCTGATCGCCGAAGTCGCGACCCCGGACGAGCCGCCCGACCACCAGTTCCAGTCGCTCGGCGAGCCGCTGTTCGAACTGCCGCTGTCCGGCTGGTACTGGCAGGTCGTCCGCACCGACGAGAAGGCCGAGACGCGGGCGTCGCGCTCGCTGTGGGACAAGAAGCTGCCGAAGCTCGACGATATCGGCGCGGAGCTGACCCCCGCCGGCATCCGTCTCGGTTACGTCGATGGGCCCGAGGGCCAGGACCTTCGGATCGTCGAGCGGCCGGTCGATCTTGGCGCCGACGGCAAGTTCCTGGTCAGCGTGGCCGGCGACGCATCCGAGATTTTCGATGAGATCCGCGCCTTCGACTATTATCTCGGCGGCACCTTCACGGCGCTCGGCATCGTGCTGCTCCTGACCACGATTTTCCAGGTCCGCTTCGGCTTGGCGCCGCTCAAGCGCATTTCGGAATCGATCGCCGACATCCGCTCCGGCCGCGCCGAGCGGCTGGAAGGCGAGTTTCCCGTCGAGATCGCGCCGCTGGCGCGCGAGACCAACGCGCTGATCGACGCCAACCGCGAGATCGTCGAGCGCGCGCGTACCCATGTCGGCAATCTCGCGCACGCCATCAAGACGCCGCTGTCCGTCATCGTCAACGAAGCCGCGGCCCACGCAGTAAATCCCTTTGCCAGCAAGGTGTTGGAGCAGGCCGATGTGATGCGGGATCAGGTCGCCCATCACCTCGAGCGCGCGCGCATCGCCGCGCGCGTCACCATCGTCGGCACCGTCACCGAGGTCGCGCCCGCTATCGAGGCGTTGCGGCGGACCATGGAAAAGATCCATCGGGATCGCGACATCACGATCGCGGTGAAGGCCGACGCGCAGGCCAAGTTCCGCGGCGAGCGCCAGGACCTCGAGGAGATGGCCGGCAATCTGGTCGACAATGCCTGCAAATGGGCGGTCTCGCAGGTCTTCATCGAGGTGAGGGTGGAGCCGCCGTCAGAGCCCCGCGCCGGGCCGCGGCTGCGGATCATTGTCGATGACGATGGCCGCGGATTGTCCGCCGCCGAGCGCGCGCAGGTGTCCCGGCGCGGCCAGCGGCTGGACGAGTCCAAGCCCGGGTCCGGGCTCGGGCTTTCTATCGTGATCGATCTCGCCGCCCTTTACGGCGGCAGCCTTGTCTTGGGCGATGCCCCGATCGGCGGGTTGCGGGCCGAGCTGGTGCTGCCGGGGATCTGAACGCCCCGGGGGTGATTACCTGGGGTTGAGGGAAAGGGGTCCGGCAATGCCCGGGGTTGATTTCGTTATTCCTAAACGGGTTCTTAACGCGCACACTCCTAAGATCGGCGGCGGACGCGCTTTGCCGGCCGTATGACACAAGCATATCCACACCAGGCGAATGAGCCAGACATCGACCGACCGGCTGAGGGACTATCTCGCCCAGCTCCCGCCCCAATCGCAGGCGCTGCTGATGCGCGAGTTCGAGCGCGCCATCGAGCGCGGGGAAGACGTCGCCGTCGCCAATTTCGTGCTCGAGCAGTTGCGCAAGGTCGTGCGCGGAACCGAGGAAGAGGACGAGGGGCGTCCGCGGACCGACGATCCGGCGCGCCTGCTGTTCCGTCCGCTTGAGCCGTTTCTTGTCGAAAGCAACTTTCCGGTCAGGGCCGGTCAGGTCCGGCGTGCCTCGCTGCTGCCGGTCTGGCAATGGCTGGGCCGCGACGGTGCGCCCGATGCCACGCGCGCATTCGAAGCCGCGCTTGCCGAGATCAGGCAGAGCGGCAGCAGCGCCGGACTCGAAGGCGTGATCCGCAAGTTCCAGCTCGCGGCAGCCGACGCGATCGTCAAGGTCGCCACACCGGTCTCGGGCGACGACAGGCATCGGACGCTCGCCCGTATCGGCCCGCCCAATGTCGTCGAGGATTTGTTGTCGATCGGAGGAGTGCTGCGGGCGCGCGAGGCGCTGGATACGCTCGGCAGCCGGATGCCCAGCCAGTTGCGGGTATTTTCTGAAGCCCAGATTGCCTCGGTGGGTACGGCGCTCAACGTTCCCTCGTTGCAGACGCCGCAATTGCTGCCGTTCGCGCTGTCGCTGATCATGCAGCGGCTGGCGTCGCCGTGGCAGATCATCCGTCTCGCAATCAAGATGGCGGCATCGGACGACGAGATTCGCGTGGCCGCCACGCCCTACGGCGTCGCCGTCACGATCGCGCTGCACGACCTCTCGTTCCTCACGGCCTGCCTGCGCACGGACATCAGGCGCGGCCACTTCGACAATGTCGGCGAGCAATTGAAAGCCCTTCACGACGGCGTGCGCGGTCTCCGCACCGAGCTCGATCTGCGCAACGATTCCGTGTGGGGCCGCCAGCTCACCTCGATTCGCGCGGATATTTCCAATTCGCTGCAGTCAGAGATCGAGAGCGTGCCCGGCCGGGTCCGCCGCATTCTGCGTCAGCGCGCCGACAAGGATATCGCTTCCGCGCCCAAGATCGACGACTCAGAGGTCGAAGAGATCGCCGCCCTGATCGACTTCGTGGCGGTATGCCGCACCTATGCCAGCGAGCTCGCGATCAACGAGGTGACGCTGCGGACCTATTCCGACCTGCAGCACTACGTCGAGCGATCCACCGAAAGCCTGGTGCAGGCGCTGCGCGGCGGCGACACGAGGGCGCGCGCCTACCGGCAGATGCAGGCCAAGGCGGCGATCCGCTTCTGCGAATCCCTGTTCGGCCATGACTATGCTTCGCTGATGAGCCGGGCGGCTGAAAATGCCATGACCGGCGAGCGCAAGACGACCAAAGCCGGCTAGCGTTACTGCGTTGCAAGCCCCTCATGGTGAGGAGCGCCAACGGGTCCGCGCGTAGCGCGGCCCGATGACAGGCTCCGCGCGTCTCCGGACGATGCTTCGCATCGCCGGGAGAACCATGAGGCCCCGTCTGTGGGCCTACATCCTTCGAGACGCCCGCTCTACGGGCTCCTCAGGATGAGGGGTTTGAGCAGCTATCACGCAGTAGAATTAGCGCGCCTATCGCGTCATGCCTTGCGCCGATCCTTGGCATCGCGAAGGAATTCGGCGAAGGCCTTGAGTGTTACATCGGAAACGTGATGCTCGATGCCCTCGGCGTCACCCTCCGCGGCTTCCTGCGGGACGCCCAGCGCCAGCAGGACATCCACCACCAGGCGGTGACGGGCGCGGACGCGCTTGGCAAGGGTCTCGCCCTTCTCGGTCAGGAACACCCCGCGATAGGGGCGGGCGGTCACCAGGTCTTCACGCTTCAACCGAGCAATGGTGTCGATCGCCGTCGGATGCGATACGCCCAGCCTGCGTGCGATGTCGGTAGGGCGCGCCTCGCCGGTCGTTCCGAGCAGGTCGGAGATCAGTTCGACATAGTCTTCCAGAACTGCCGTCGATCGCGCCGATCGCGCCTTTCCAAAGCGGCGCGCCTGCGTTTGTTCCGCAGGCAATGGCTGCATCGATTTGGCCCGATCTGTCGAGGGCTTGCGCAACTCTGCACCTTCCAGGCGAATCCGTCCAAACGAGCGCGACCATGGCGCGCGGCCGGCCACATTGCAAGTTGGCGGCTTGTCGCTGATCTGCAACAGGTCGGCGGCGGCGCTTGCGAAGGCCGGGCGCGACATCTTGACAGTTAACGGTAGTACATTAACATGTAGCCTTAGCTACGTTTTGATGTCGCGGCTTATCAGTTCGAGTGTTCCTGTCGCGCGATCGGTTGGGGGGAATATGCGCGCGACTGGAATGGCCCTTTTGGGCACCTCGGCACTGGCTATGGCTTGCTTAAGCCACACAGCGGCGTTCCCGCAAACGGGAGCCCCTGTGTCACCGGCGCCGCAGGCTGCACCTCCTGCCGAGCCGCCGGCTTCCGCACCGCCCCCGGCAGCCGGGCAAGTCCCGGC
>NZ_LLXX01000173.1 GCF_001440405.1 Bradyrhizobium valentinum | reverse complement strand
TCGATGCAATCGCTGATCTCGGCCAATGGACAATTGAAATTGTCACCCGTTCGCAGGAGCGGCGCTTGCGCCGCGTCTCGAAGGATGAATGGCACCATCCGGGCCACATGGTTCTCCCGGCGATGCGAAGCATCGTCCGGTGGCGGCGCTAAAGCGCCTCCTCTCCATGAGGATTGAAGAACTCACATGTCTTCCTTGGGGCAGTTCACCATCCAGGGAATGCCGAACTTGTCGACGCACATGCCGAACCCGTTCGAGAAGAAGGTCTTACCGAACGGCATCCTGATCGTGCCGCCATCGGCGAGCGCGTTGAACCGGCGTTCGGCCTCGGCGGGATCCTCGACCTGCAGCGAGACGGCAAAGCCCTGCGGCTGCTTGTAATCGCCGGGCGTGGCGTCCGACGCCATCAGCACCTCGCCATCGATCGTAATGCTCGCATGCATGAGCTTCTTCTTCCAGTCGGGCGGCGTCGGCATGTCGGGCGGCGCGCCCTCATAGGGAAACATCGCACCGATCTGGGCACCGAGCGCCTTTTCATAATACTTGAGCGCTTCCTCGCAATTGCCGTTGTAAAACAGATAGGGATTGACCTGCATCGCAGCCTCCTTGGGGTTATCTAATCAGTTGCGGTATTCCCCGGATGCAGCGCAGCACCATAAGCGTGTTCACGCGCGTCTTCGACGCGCTATGGCGATGCGCTGCTGTTCCGGTTCATCGGTTGAGTCCCGGCTCTGCGTCGCATCACTGGCGTGCTGCGCCGCGTCCGGGAAACGAGAGTAGTCGCGCTCATTTCTCGGTAAGCGTCCTCAGGTTGGCGAGACCGGCTTCGAAATCCCGGCCGATCATGTTGTCCAGATTGATGAACACCTGGATCAGCCTGGACATGAAGTTTGCGGGACCATGCATTAGCCAGATGACATGGGTGCCATCGCCCTGCGGCAGCATTGTGAACTCAGCGGTGTTGTGGCCTTCGAACGGCTTGAAGAAATCGAGCTTGATGACGATTTTCGACGCCGGCACGGCCTCGAGAATTTCCATGCGGCCGGAACCGACGTTCTTGTCGCCGTCCCAGGCATAGGTAGCACCCTTGCCGCTCGCCGCACCGCCATAGGTACGCTTCATCACCGGATCCTTCTGCTCGTAGGGGGACCAGGTCAGCCACTGGTGGAGGTCGGAGATCAGCGGAAAGATCCGTTCCGGCGGCGCCTTGATGCTGACCGAGCGCTGCACACGCAGGGTATTCGACTTGGTCGCCGCGAGAACAAGGACCGCGGCGATGGCAATCGCCAATATGACGGTGATAACGACAATGACTTCGAACATGACCGGCTCCGTCTTCGTGAAAAACCTCTTGAAGCAAATCAGCGGCGGAACGGGATCAGGCTGCGCACGTCCTTGTCGCGCAGCCACAGCCCGCCCCACACCATCAGGCCGAGATAAAGCCCGAACAGCGTGTGCGTGAACAAGGGGCTGCCGATCCGCACATGCGAAGCCATCGCGCCGCCGAGATAGCCGGTGAGCAGGATGGCGCCGAGGATCGAGGTTGGCGGTATAGAATAGAGCACGGTGCAGACGATGGTGATGAGGCCAAGGCTCCGTGCCAGCGTCTCGCTCGAACCATAGCCCATTCTGTCCATGGTTTCCGTGACGACCGGCCACGGCACCAGCTTGATGGCGCCGTCGATCATCAGGAACACAATGACGAGGCCGGAGAGGATGCGGCCGGTCCAGCGCGTGGGCTTTGAGGCCGGAAGAGTCTCGGCGATGACAGTCATGACTAATCCCCGTTGTCTTGAATGGCTGCTCGTTTTCAAGACGAATGAGGCGGACGAAAACCGACATGGGCATGAAATTTTTTCCACGTCGCGACTGCGGTTTTCTTCCCTTCTCCCCTTGTGGGACAAGGTGGATCGAATGAGCGTCAGCTCATTCGAGACGGATGTGGGGTCTGTCTCCGCGGAGAGAACCCCTCATCCGGCGCGGATTGCATCCGCGCCACCTTCTCCCACAAGGGGAGAAGGGAAGAAAGCAAAGGGGAGAAGGAAGAGTAGAGTCTACTTCCCCGCCTTTTTGCCGCGGGGCTGGCTGTCGCGCTGCAGGCGGTCGAGATGCATGCGGATGTGGGCGGCTTCGGCCGAGGTGTTCGCCAGCGCGATGGCGCGGTCGAAGGCCGTGCGGGCCTCGTCGTTGCGGCCGAGCTGCATCAGGAAGGCGCCGCGCACGCCGAAGAAATGAAAATAGTTCGACAGCCGCGGCGCCAGCGGCTCGATCATGTCGAGCCCGGCCTGCGGCCCTTTCACCTTGGACGCGGCAACTGCACGGTTCAGTGTCACCACCGGCGACGGTTGCATGATCTCGAGGGCGCCATAGAGCAGGTCGATCTGGGTCCAGTCGGTATCTTCGGGCCTTTCGGCACGGGCATGCAGCGCCGCGATCGCGGCCTGCACCTGGTAGGGTCCGCTGCGGCGATGGCGCATCGCCTTGTCGATCAGCGCCAGCCCTTCGGCGATAAGAGCCTTGTTCCACTTCGAACGGTCCTGGTCGTCGAGCAGGATCACCGCGCCATCGGCATCAAACCGCGCATCAGCCCGCGCATGCTGCAGCAACAGCAATGCGGTCAGCCCCATGATCTCGGGCTCGCTCTGGAACAGCCGCAGCAACAGCCGCGCCAGGCGAATCGCCTCCTCGCACAAAGGCGCGCGAATCTCGGCGGTATCGCCGCTCGCCGAATAGCCCTCGTTGAAGATCAGGTAGATCATGGCGGCGACGGAGGCGAGGCGTTCGGAGCGCTCCATCGCGCCCGGCGTTTCGAACGGCACGTTGGCATCGGCGACCCGCGCCTTCGCGCGCGTAATGCGTTGCTCCATCGCGGCTTCCGAGACCAGGAAGGCGCGCGCGATCTGCTTGACCGTTAGCCCTGAGACAATGCGCAAGGCGAGCGCGATCTGCTGCGTCGCCGGCAGGTCCGGATGGCAGCAGATGAACAAAAGCCGCAGAATGTCGTCGCGGTAGTGCGAACCGTCGAGCCGCTCGGCAAGCTGTTCCTCGGCATCATCAAGATCGGAGATCGCCTCATCTTCCGGCAGCGCCTCCTGCTTCTTGCTCCGCCTGATATCGTCGATCGCAACGTTGCGCCCGACCATGATCAGCCACGCC
The DNA here is from genome assembly GCF_001440405.1 of Bradyrhizobium valentinum. Taxonomy (GTDB): domain Bacteria; phylum Pseudomonadota; class Alphaproteobacteria; order Rhizobiales; family Xanthobacteraceae; genus Bradyrhizobium; species Bradyrhizobium valentinum. The sequence continues at coordinate 114,041 of NZ_LLXX01000173.1, read as the reverse complement.
GCGGGATCGCGCGGCGGGCCGTTCTGCGGCCAGCTCTTCAGCGCGCGGAGGCAGGCGTTTTGAAAGGCTTCCTCGGCGGTGTCGAGATTGCGGAAATAGCGCAACAGCGCGCCGACCGCCTGGGGGCGAGCCGAGGTCAGCGCGGCATCGATCCAGGCGGTGTCGGTCACGGCTGCACACTCCCCGGCACAAACTGGCCGACCGGGCGGATCTCATAGGCGCCGCCGGGATTGGCCGCGCCGAGATCACGGGCGACGTCAAGCGCCTCGTCGAGGTTCTTGCAGTCGACGAGATAGAAGCCGAGCAACTGCTCCTTGGTTTCGGCGAAGGGCCCGTCCAGCACCAGCGGCGGATCGTCCTTGCGCAGCGTGGTCGCCGCCGTCGTCGGCAAGAGCCGCGCGACCGGACCGAGCCGGCCCTGCTTGGTCAGTTTATCCTGCACGACGGCAAGTTTCTTCATGACCGCGGCGTCCTGTTCCTTGGTCCAGGAACCGACGGTGTCTTCGTCGTGATAGCAAAGGATGGCGTAAAGCATGAGGGCTGACATCTCCGTTGTCATGATGACGAACGATTATGCCCGCTGCCGACAGGTGCGTCGAAGAAATTTTGGATTGTTCCCTCGCCGGTCAGGGACCGATGATCGGAGGCGGTGGCGGATTGAAGTGCCGATAGGTGTGGACGACCGCCATGGAACAAAGGCTGCACACGGCGAGGGCCAGAAAGATGATCTTCATCTTTCTCCTGATGGCCTCGTTCCTGGTGATACCAGCGTCGCGGTGACGGTTTCGCCAGCAAAGCGCCAGCGACAACACCGCCACCGCGATGATGGAAGCCTGTATCACCGGGAGGTGCCATACTTCGCGGCGATCCGGCGCGCTTTCTGCTCGTCGGTCTCGATTAATTTGCGCACGACAAGTCTCCCTTGTTGGATCAAAGGAGGCTAGAGAAACGGTTCGATCGGCAATGTGAGGCGGGTCACGCCAAGTGCCTGCGAAAGGAATGGCAATGAACAAGGGGGCGCTCGCGCTGCTGGTGCATGGCGGGACGGAAAACTGGTCGCCGCAGCGCTGGAAGAGCCGGTTCGACGCCGTCTGCGAGGGGCGCCCCGTGCTGCTGTTGCCGGATGCGTCGTTCGATCCGGCGGAGGTGCATTACGCCGCGGTGTGGAAGCCGCATCCGGGTGAACTTGCCGCCTTCCCTAACCTGCGTGTGATCTTCAACCTGGGCGCCGGCGTCGATGCGCTGATGGCGGACCGCTCATTGCCCAACGTGCCGCTGGTGCGCGTGGCCGTCACCGATCTCACCGCACGAATGACCGAATATGTCGTGCTGCATGTGCTGATGCACCACCGGCAGGAGCCCTACTTGCGGGAATCCCAGCGCGCAAAGCGCTGGGCGCCGAAATCGCAATGGGCGGCGGGCGCTGTTACGGTCGGCATCATGGGGCTGGGCACGCTCGGGGCTGACGCGGCCGACGTGCTCAAGCGTCTGGGCTTTCGCGTCGCGGGCTGGAGCCGGAATCCCAAGACGGTCGACGGCATCGAATGCTTTCACGGCGAGCAGCAGTTCGAAGCGTTCCTGCAGCGGACCGACATCCTGGTCTGCCTGTTGCCGCTGACACCGGAGACACGGCACATTCTCAACCGCCCGATGTTTGAGAAGCTGAATCGCAAAAGTCCGCTCGGCGCGCCGGTGCTGATCAATGCCGGCCGCGGCGGCCTGCAGAACGAGGCCGACATCCTGCAATGCCTCGACGACGGCACGCTCGGCGGCGCCTCGCTCGACGTCTACGCCACCGAACCGCTGCCCGTGGACAGCCCGTTCTGGGCCCATCCAAGAGTGGTGCTGACCCCGCACAACGCCGCCGACACCGATCCCGACGAGATATCGAAATATGTCGCGCACCAGATCGAGCGCTTCGAGGCCGGCGGCGCGCTGGAAAATGTGGTGGACCGCAACCGGGGGTATTGATGATTTGGTCGTCCCTGCGGCAGCAATGCGAACGCAGGGACCCATAACCACCGGCCGTTGTTGCTACGGAAGGTGTCCGCCACTTTGCCAAATAGAGAAATCACGAGGTATGGGTCCCTGCGTCCCGTGCGCAATTGCGCACTAGGCAGGGACGACCTGGAGGCTACTTCGCGGCCCCGAGCATCACATCGAGCGCTCCGTTCGCGATCGCCTCCAGCTCCTTGCGCGGCATCCTGGCGCGGGCGCGGATCGCGATCGTGTGGATGGTGGCGGAGGCGAGCTGCGCCAGCACGACCGGATCGGCGCTTTCGGATAGCTCGCCCTTCTCCTTGGCCTGCCGGAAGCACGCCGCAAAAGCCTTGTCGAGTTCGGTAAAGCCTTCCAGCACCATGGCGCGGATATCGGGATCGTGCACGGCCTCGGAGGCGGCGGTCATCACCGTGAAGCAGCCGCGCGGGCCGGATTCGCCGGACAGATAGATGTCGAGCGCCACCGCATAGATCCGTTCGAGCCGCCGGCGGATCGGAAGCTCGTCCCGAAAAATGTCCCCCATGGCAACCCGCGCGTCTTCGCGATAGCGCCGGTAGCTCTTGATGAACAGCTCGCGCTTGTCGCCGAACGCCCCATAGAGGCTCGGCCGGTTCATGCCGGTGGCGGCGGCGAGATCGTCCAGCGACGTCGCCGCGAATCCATCCTTGCGAAACAGGTCGAGCGCCTTGCCCAGCGCCACGTCAGGCTGATAGGCGCGCGGCCGGCCCCGCCGCTTGGGCGGCACGGGAGCGTCGATCTTCGTGACCGGCGGCCTCTTACTTTTTTGTACCATTTCGCAAAAAATTCCTTGACCGCCTTTATATTATGCGAGACGGTATAAAAATCAATCCCGCCCGCCCTGAACGCGCCGGCGCGGTCGATCAACCACCAAGGAGGCTAACCATGGATCTCTATTTCTCGCCGCTCGCCTGCTCGCTGGCGACCCGGATCGCGCTGTATGAAGCCGGCGTTGAGGCCAACTATCTCGAAGTCGATCCCAAGACCAAGGTGGTGCAGAAGGACGGCTCAGACTTTCGCGCCGTCAACCCGCTCGGACTGGTGCCGACGCTGCGCACCGACGACGAGACGGTGCTGACCGAGAACGCGGCGATCCTGCAATACGTCGCCGACCGCTTTCCAAATGCCGGCATCTCGGCCGCATCGGGCGCGGAGCGCAGCCGCCTGCATCAATGGCTTTGCTTCATCGGCACCGAACTGCACAAGGCGCTGTTCGTGCCGCTGCTCGACAAGACGGCGCCGCAGGACGCGAAGACCTATGCGCTGAGCAAGAATCTGTCCCGGCTCGACTATCTCGAGAACTACCTGAAGGGCCGCGAATTCCTGCTCGATCACTTCAGCGTGGCAGATGCCTATCTCGTCACCATCATCAACTGGACGATGGCGACGCCGCCGATCGAGCTGGCGAAATGGCCAAATGTGAAGGCCTATTACGAGCGGCTGCGCGCCCGCCCCAGCATCGCGAAGGCGGTCGCCGAGGAGTTCGAACTCTACAAGGCCGAACTCGCGCGGCATAAGGCGGCGGCGTAGGGCAGTCGTCTCTCAACACGTCGTCCCTGCGAACGCAGGGACCCATACGCCGTGAAAGCGCAATTTAAGGAAGTGCCCGTCGTTCGATTTCGTTCCGGCCCGTGGTTATGGGTCCCTGCGTTCGCAGGGACGACGTTGTTCTAACATCCATCACTCTGGCGGCGCCAATAACCGCGCCGTCAGATCGCTCAACGCCCGGCGAAATATCCCGGCGTCGCTGCGCGCCCGCGCCAGCACCAGCGCGCCCTGGATGGTGAGTAGCGCATCTTCCGCGCGGCGCTGCGCCTGGCTCCTGCTCAATCCGGATCGCCGCAAGAGCTGCGCCAATGCGACCTGCCAGCGTGCAAAATAATCATCGACGCTTGCGGCGAACGTGTCGCGCGCCGCCCCGAGCGCCACCATGCCGACCAGACAGACGCGACCCCCGGAATGAAAATACTGGTCGACGCCCGCGATCATCGCGGCGATCGCGCGCGCGGGATCGTCGGCATTGCGCAACGGCGCATAGATGTTGAGTTCGAACCAGGCGTCGATGTCGGCCAGCACCTCCGTGGCCATCTGCTCCTTGCCGCCGGGAAACAGATGATACAGGCTGCCCTTGCCGAGCCCAGTGGCCTCCGTGATCAGCGTCAGCGACGCGCCTTCATAGCCATGCGCGCGAAACACCTCGCCGAGCGCCCGCAATACTTCCTTGCGTTCGACGCCCTTCTTCAACATCGCGTCACAGCGGGTTCTCGCTGAGCCCCGCAACATCGGCCGGACGCGGCCCAGGCGCCGGCCAGTGGAAACGGCGCTCGCTCTCTTTGATGGCGATATCGTTGATGCTGGCCTCGCGCCGCCGCATCAGGCCATGTTCGTCGAACTCCCACTGCTCGTTGCCGTAGGAGCGGTGCCACTGTCCGGAATCATCGTACCATTCATACTGGAAGCGCACGGCGATGCGGTTCTGATCGAACGCCCAGAGATCCTTGATCAGGCGATAGTCGTGCTCCTTCGTCCATTTGCGGATGAGGAATTCGGCGATCGCCTCGCGGCCCTGGAAGAACTCGGAACGGTTACGCCAGCGGCTGTCCTCGGTATAGGCCAGCGACACCCGCACCGGATCGCGCGAATTCCAGGCGTCTTCCGCCATGCGCGCCTTCTGGGCGGCGGTTTCACGATTGAAGGGCGGCAGCGGCGGACGCGACATGACATTTCTCCGGATTGGCGATCCCAAGACATTGTACCGATCGGTACAGAGAGTCAATCCGCAAAATTAGTCCGGCGCCAGATCGGCCTTCATCAACTGCCGCAGCGATTTCGGGATCGGTTTCGCCCGCCCCTCGCTGATGAACGCGACGCGCACCTCCGCCTTGACCAGCACATCTACCCCTCGCCGCACCTCCTGCGCCAGCGTGATCGAGGCGCCTTTCACCGCGACCGGCCATGTCACCACGTCGAGCACGTCGTCCATACGCGCCGGCCGCAGGAAGTCGAGCTCCATTGAGCGCACCACGAAGGCGAAGCCCGGCGTCTCCTCCTGCGCCTGCTCGAACAGCGCATGCTGCGACGCGCCCATCAGCCGCAGATGATTGGTGCGCCCGCGCTCCATGAAGCGCAGATAGTTGGCGTGATAGACGATGCCGGAGAAATCTCGCTTTGCGCTATCGGAATATGGCGAAGGCGGCGTGATCTCGCTAGGCCGTTGGAAATTGGCAGCTTAGAACAGGCCGAGAGGATAGCCCCCGAAAAGGATCAAACAACCATGAGATCGGCCGACGTTCAGGAAGGGTTTTATTACGAAAAGGCCAACCGGCGCGGCTGGCTCCGGCTGGCCGTCAAGGTCCGGGGCGATACGGTGACGTACATTGACTTCACCGGCATCGGCGAATGTACCGGGTTCGGGCGATGGGCGCAGCGCCGCCTTACCCTTGCCGAAGCGCGCGCCGAATTCCCCAGAGAGGTCGCCAAGATCAGCGAGCAAATTGCCATAGTCAGCGCAAAGGCCGAAGCGACAAATTTTCGGGCGCGCCATTCCTGACGCCCCCCGATCAGGCCGCCTCCGGCGGCTTAAACCAATCACCCGCGCCGCCCCCACCCCGGGGCGGCTTTTCGTTCCGAAGGCGACGGGCTAAAAAGCGATGACTTCACCCATTCGGGGAACTCGCGGGGGAACTTTTGACGACATCGCATCTCGACGGCGAGATCAGCGCCGGTCGCCACACCATGCAAGTCCGCGTCTTTTTTGAGGATACCGATTTCAGCAAGGTGGTTTACCACGCCAGCTATCTGCGGTTCATGGAGCGCGGTCGGTCGAACTACCTGCGCCTGCTCGGTGCCGATCACCGCGCCTTGTTTGAGGAAACGCAGAGCGAGGCACCCGGCTTTGCGTTCGTGGTGCGCTCGCTGACCATCGATTATTTCAAACCGGCATTCATCGACGACGTGCTCGACATCATTACGATCCCGCGAGAAGTAAAAGGCGCGTCCATTACGCTGTTGCAGGAATGCTGGCGCGGAGCCGATCTGCTCGCCGAGGCCAAGGTCCGGGTCGCCTTCGTCTCGGGAGGCAAGGCGCAGCGCATCCCGAAAGCACTTCGCGTTGCCATGCAACAGGACGCTTAGTCGTCCGCGCTCGCCGGGGCCGACCATCTTTTGCCCAGATATGGGCCGGGAACAAGTTGCAAGGCCGCAACAGCTCACGAACAATCGGGGCCGACCGATGGGGGCGGCTTTCATGTTGGGCGCGGCTTGCGAGCCCGACTCGTCCATGCGTTTTTTCCGCGCGCCGGTCCTCCGACAGCGGCCAGCACCAAGCGCGCTCTACGGCTGTCTCTCGCGTTCGCGATTGTCCGCGATCATCAAAACCGCGCGATCAAATCATCTGCAAAAAAAGCTCGCCCGCGCTTTCGCTTGGAAGGGCGGGCGAGCAAGTTAGTGGGCAGCTCTTTGGGGTTTTGTAGGTACGGACCTGCCAAGAAGGCTGACCCACAGTTGCAATGGAAAGCCCGCTTGTGGAAAAATTCAAGCAGGAACCCGTCCATTTCTGTAATTCCGTTTCCGCACACGTTTTTTTCCATCAGGTCGCATTCTTGACACAGACCAACCCGCGTAATGACTCCAATGGCAAGGGCGCTCTCGCATCACCGCCCAAGCCGGGAAAAAAAAGAAACCTAACAATCAGAAACCCGATGGCCGGGAGAGAATAACAAGCGCTCAAAGCGCCCAAACCGGCCACGAGTCTAAAAACGGACCTGCCTGCAATGGCTGTCACTCGTCGATGCGGTGACTGCCAGCTTTGCTGCCGCCTTTTGCCGGTGCGACCGCTCCAGAAGGGGGCGGGACAAAGCTGTCAGTATCGGAAGTTTCACAAGGGCTGCACGGTCTATAGGACCGCTGCGATGCCGCCCGAGTGTTGCCGCTGGCTCGTCGATGACGCCGCCGACCTTGCCCGCCCGGATCGTTCGCATGTTGTCATCGACATCATGCCGGACTTCATCACCATCCGGGAGGGCGAGACGGACCAGCCCCGCCATATTCAGGTCGATCAATACTGGATCGATCCCCGCCACCGCGACGCGCACCGCGACCCGAGCCTGCGCCGCTTCATGTTTCGCCGCGCGCAGGACGGCATCGCCGCTTTAATCCGCTTCAATGAACGAGACGCGCTGACCGTGTTCGCGCCGCCGTTCGACATCAACGGACAATGGCATGAGGTCGGCGGCTATGCCCGCGAGCAGACCCATTCCCTGCCCGAAATTGTGAAGGCGCTCAGCGGTTGAGCGTCACTTTTGCCAAACGGAGGCGTGATCCCACATGGCAGCGTTATTTCCCATCATGATCGAAGTCGAGGAGATTGCCGTAGGCTCAGTCCTGCGCAAGCTTCACGGCATGGAAGGCGTCGCCAAGGTGCGGCTCAATCTCGACGGCGAAAAGCCGAGACTCGGCGGCCAGGGCGGCGCGCGAGATGGAGCCGGTCGCCCGGCGCGCGAGCCCGGCAAGGGCTCGGTCGAACAGCGCATCGTTGCGCTCCTTCTCAAGGAGGGAGCCCCGCTGCATGTCACGGCGATTGCCGAGGCGCTCTCGCTCAAGACGACGCAGGTCCATGGCGCGCTGCATCAGCTCAAGAAGAAGGGCGTCACCCATAACGGCATCGGCCCCGGCCTGCACCGGCTGACTGAGAAGGCGCAGCGCGAGTTGCAAAGCGCGCTCGGCGAAGCGACGCCAGCGGAGCCGCTGAAACTGCCGAAGCCACACGCCAAGGCGAACGGCCACGCCGCGCCCGCGATCAAGCACGGGCCGTCAGGCCGCGCCAGCCCCGGCTCCGGCCCGACGCTCCTGCTGACCGCGCTCGCGAACGGCCCGGCATCGCGCGCCGATCTGCGCAAGCAACTCGGCGATAGCGGCATGTCAGCGAAAAGCATCGAGGGCGTCATCTTCCGCGCCAAGCGCGACAAGATCGTCAAGGTCAACGCCGCCAAGCTGATCGAGCTGACCGCGAAGGGTACGGAGGCTGTCGCCCATGGCTGATGTCCGCCTGTACCGCACCTATCGTTTCATCGACAAAGACCCGGTGATCGACAAGATCAGAACCGTTGTGCAGGACGAGGGCCTGATCAAACGGCTCGCCATCGTCCATGAGCTGTCCGGTGTCGCGACCACGACGCTGAACAACTGGTTCAACGGCCACACCAAGAAGCCGCAGAACCCGACCATCGAGGCGGTGCTGACTTCGCTCGGCTATGAGCGCGAGATCATCAAGAAGAAGGACATCAACATCGAACGCGAGCGCAAGGTTGCCGCCGACTGGCTTGCGAAACAGAACAGCGGCAAAATGAAGTCCAGGCCGAAGGCAAAGGCCAACGGCCACTCTAGACGAAAGGCGGCGAAATGAAGCGGGCGAAATCGACTGGGGCGGCGGCGAACGGCCATAACGTTAGAAGCGCTACCCCTACCGACAAGATCATCGGCGAGCGGATCAGGACGCGGCGGCTTGAAAAGCACATCAGCCAATCGGAGCTGGGCGACATGCTCGGTGTCTCGTTCCAGCAGGTGCAGAAGTACGAGAAGGGCGTCAACCGGGTCGGCAGCTCGCGGCTGATGGAGCTGGCCAAGGCCCTGGACATCGAGGTTAGTTATTTCCTCGACGAGCGCAAGCGCCCGCCTGCCGAGCGTCCGGTTGCCGCGTTCATGGCGACGCGCGAGGGCATCCAGATGGCGGAGGCGATGCTGGCCATCAACAACCACGAGGTCAGGCAGGGCCTGATCGATCTGGCGCGCAAGCTGGCGGCAGCGGGCGAGTGAACGATGGCGGTCTGCTCATTCTGTCTTGACCGCTTCGCGGCGCGCTCGGCGCATCAGACTGCCGTCCAGCAGGCCAATATCGCCAGCGCGCCGGATGTCAGCGTTGCGCCCTGCCCGAGCTGCAGCGGGACAGAATGGGCCGTCACCGATTACATGGTAAAACCGGAGCCGCCGCAGCCATCGTTGCTGCGGCGGGTTCTCGCCCGGTTTGGATTTTGAGCAGCGCGACATGACTTCCTTCAAGCTTGCCCGCATGATGTGGGAAACCAAGGACGGCGGCGATGATACCTGGCTGATCCAGAACGGCCCGCTTGTGGTCGGCTCGATCCGGCGCGCGCCCGGCGAGGGAACGTACCGCGTCGAGATCATGTGGGGCGGGCCGACCGGCGACATCATATTCGAGGCCCCGACCATGACGACGGCGCTCGCGTTCGTCGCGGGCGTCGAGAAAGCATTCGAGGCGATGCAGGGAACGAGGATATCCCCATGACCGAGATGGACCCCGACGACGCCACCCGCGCCGCGAGCGCGCTGGTCGAAAAGATCAAGCCGATCTTGGCCGGGCAAAACCCGGGCGTCGTCGGCGCGGCGCTGGGCGAGCTGCTTGCGATCTTTGTCGCCTCTCACGCGCCGGAGCTGCGCGAAGCCTCGTTCAAATTGCTGCTTGAAGTCAGCGAGAACCTGACCCCTCTCGTCATCGAGGAAATGATCGACGAGGGCCGGGTGCCGCCGGAATGGCGAGAGGTGACCAAGCTATGAAGCGTGCAATGCGGTGACTGCCAGCTCTGCTGCAAATTGCTGCCGGTGCCGCTGCTGCAGAAGGCTGCGGGCGCGAGACCTGCAATGCTCGCCTGCCTGTTGCGTTCCTGCGCGCTGATCCTTCTACTTCTTTGGTGGAAGCTGCTTTGGGAGATTCTGCTCGAACCAGGTCTTGACGATCGATTGCACATCTTCCTGTGTCAGAGGCGGCCCGAATTTGGAGTACAGAACATAGGCGGCGACCCCAACGGCGGCTAACGTCAAACCCGCTAGAACGAGAAGTCTCAACCAATATTTCTTGACGATATGGACAAGCGCTTTATCCAGAATATCGTCTTTCACCTTCTCGGAGATTTTCCCAGCCATTTCATCTGACAGAACTTCGGTGTTCAGGAACGTCGCCGGGAAGCCGACAACTATCTCATGGTGGCGCTGCTTAATATATTGAGCTGCCGTAAGCTTGTCCCGTTTCAGCCTGAACTCAGCGGGCACCTCCGCGTGTTCTATGAACGCAACCCGAAAAAACTCGTCTCCTTTTGACAGAGGCACGTCGTTCTTCGAGAAATTAATTACAATCGATCCGATGGGGCCTTCAAAATCGGCATCGACCATTCCGACATCTAGAGCAAGTAGCCCCTGTTTCGTAAAAGTGCTCCGAAGCGTGACAAGCGCCGTTATCTGATGGGATTTGATGCTGAATACTTCTTTCGAGACAACCCAAGCAACTTGCCGCGGCTTAATCACCAACATCTCAGGAGGTTGGGTTAGATCAAAGTTTTTCGCGTCTTCCCCTACGGGGATAATTGCTCCAATAGTGAGGTAGTAGCTCGAATTTTTTATGTGGCTTCTGTCGGCATCGATTAGTAGGTTCTGCTTCAGAATCTCTTCTCCGACGATTAGCATGCTTCTCCCCGAGGTAAATATGACGATGACACATCAATGCGACAGTTGGGATGCGAGATTCTTTTTGCTTTGCACTCTTCTGAGCTCATGGAGTGAAGATCGAAGTCGTCAGGTGGGCAGTGTCATCGTAGGGTCCGGTAACACGATCCTGGGTACTGGCTACAATGGGCTGCCTCGAAAGGTATCGGCCGACTACGAAGCGCGGCATTCTCGTGAGAATGGAGAAAAATATCTCTGGTTTGAGCATGCGGAGCGTAACGCGATCTACAACATGGCCCGAGCAGGTGTGTCAACCGTAGGCTGCAGAATGTACGTTAATAACTTTCCCTGCGCCGATTGCGCGCGTGCGATTGTCCAGTCTGGTATTGTTCAATTGAACAGTTTCACTCCGAACATGATGGATGCAAATTTCGCGAGGCACTACAGCGTGGCTGAGACCATGCTTTTCGAATCAGGAGTTGAGGTTAGGCTATTTCAGAAAGAAGACGCTTCGTTAGCCGAGGCTAGGAAGCGCTTCTGCACCGCTATAGAGCAGTGACCGCTAACTTAGGGAACGGCGCGCGGGGTACGGTCACGATCTGCGGCGCGGCACAGCCTCCGGCCAACGTTTCACACGAAAATCATGTATTGCCGCCCGAAACTGACTTCGTGACGGCAGCGGGGTCGTTGTCTCTCGCTCCCGGATCATCTTTTCAAGTTCGGTGACGCGCATTTTGGAAAAACGCTCTTCGCCGAGCCATTCGAGCGTCCTCTCTAAAACCTGTGAGATCTTGGTGTAGTCGTACCGCATCCCTGCCTACTTCAAAAATTGCCCGAGCCTCGCCCGTAATGCTTTATCATTCCTTGTCTCGCATTCCCATACCACGAGAACATCCCACCCGTTAGCTTGCAGCGCCGCGATCCGCTCTGCATCGCGCTCCTTATTTCTGGTCAGTTTGGGATTCCAGTACCCGGTATTGGACTTCGGCCGCCGAGCGTCGAGGCATCCATCCCGTTCATGGCCGTGCCAAAAGCACCCATGCACGAAAATCACTTTTCTCCTCGGCCCGAAAACCAGATCGGGCTTCCCGGGCAGGTCCTTCCGGTGCAGCCGGTAGCGGTAGCCAAGCCCGTGCACCATCCGCCGGACCAGCATTTCAGGCTTCATCCCGGTGCTTTTGATCCGCCGCATATTCTCAGAGCGGCGATCTGGCGTAAGATTGTCCATCGAAGCTAGGCGATTAACCCCTCCTTCCGCATCATGGCTTCTTCCACCATTGATCGAGGAGTCACTGCAACGACCTCGTCACGCTTCAGGTCGGGAAAGTCAAGGCGCGCTGCGACAACCCGATCATTCACATACGTCCCAATGAGGATAGCGATCTTTTCGCGGTATAAAATGTCAGGCGCTCCGCCGTTCGCCCGCAATCTCTTCATGTAATCGTATTGGTCGAATAAAAGCGCCTGCATCACGTCTCGATGGACGACGCGCCGCAAGTTTTCTCGACAGAACTGTGCCACCCGTTCGCTTCCAGCCAACGTCTTCCGCAATTCACGGAAGCGATCCATGTTTAGCCCATTGAAACGACTAGGCCGAAACGCAGCACTGTTCACGAGCCACAGGATATTGGCGAATCCCGTTGCAGAAACGCCCTTCTTAGTATCCCTATTTCCCGCGCCGCCATGCAAGTACTCCGGTTTTGCAATGATGAGGCCGAGAAAGCACAGATGCGCCACCTCATCGACGGCCATTAAAAGACACGGCTCGGAACCCCGATACGTTTCTTGCGGAATGGACCAGTTGCTTCCGACTGTGTTTTTTATATCAACGTCCATGCCGTTGATTTCCAGGTCACGCAGCCCTTTAGGCACATCGAGCAAATCGCGGACGAAATGCTCCAACTTGAGGCCGATAAAGGTCTTCTCGACGTTATCGAGTTCGTGCAGACGAGTTCGGGCGGTGCGGACGGGATCCAGGACAAAATCGACGGCGTCGCGTACAAGCTCTGGAAACCGGGCCGTCAGCGCGTCGAGACCACCAGCTCGCGCAGCGATTTCACCGCGCAGGGCGGATAAGGCCGGGTAGTCAGGGTGTGTGTCTGTAAGTTGCGACCGAATCACTCGCATAGCGAGCGACTCTTGCACGATTCAAGTAGCGATTCCGAATCGGCTTTTTTGCCTTCAGGCGGCCTTTATGACCCTGACGCTCCTGCGGACCGACAAGGCTTTCCTGATCTGCCCGGCAACCGCCTGCGCAACAGGCGGAGGGAAGGCGTTTCCGACCTGTCGATACGCAGCGGTTTTCTTGCCGGAGAACTTCCAGTCATCCGGGAAGCCCTGCAACCGGGCGACCATCTCTACCGTAAGCCGCGGCTTGTAGCCGATCACCGGTGCGTCCGGGCCCGGCGCCATATCAGCGATACCCATCCCGTCCACACCGAGCGACGCCCAAGCACGCTTGGCCCTGGTCGGCCCAAGATCGGGGCCGCCGTGCTTCTTCGATCCGCCGACGATTGTCGGAGCGACCTCGTTTGCTTGCTTGCGCCATGCGTCGGCGCCCGGCCATCCGCGAGCGGCCATCTGCATATGAAGCATCTCGCCGACAGTGGGTGGGTTATGTCCAGACACCTGCGGCCAATCGAATTTATCCCAGATGTCCTTTTGGAGCGCGACGATGACGACCCGCGGCCGTAGCTGCGGCACGCCGAAATCGGAGGCGTTCAGTAGCCGCCAACCGGTCATGTAGCCCATTTTGAAAAGCTTGGAGCGCAATCCCTCACGGTAATCCTCGAAGACCGCTTCGAGGAACCCTCGGACGTTTTCGATCATGATCGCACGTGGTTTCGTCTGCTCGATGATGCGCAGTGCGGCCGGGAAGAGATTGCGCTCGTCTTGTGCGCCGAGCATCTTGCCTGCGACCGAGAACGGCGGGCAGGGCAAGCCGCCCGCGAGCAGGTCAATGCCCTCGTGCGCCTTCGCGTTGAACTTCCGAAGATCGCCCTCAACCACCTGCCAGAGCGGGCGGTTAGCCCGCAGCGTCTCGCAGCATGCAGTGTCGATTTCGACGAGTGCGCGGTGATCAAAACCCGCCGCCTCTAACCCGATTGCCTGTCCCCCGGCACCCGCACAAAGCTCCAAAGATGTGAGCCCGCTACCCTTGCCCATGGTCCCCCGCTTGAATCGAACAGGCCAGCAGTAGAGCTACTGGCCCGGTCTGGTCTAGGGCTCCAGCCCCAACATCTTGTGGGCTGACGCTCCGAATCTGGCATATTCCTGTATGTTCTTGATTTGTCCAAAGAAGTCAAGCCAGCATCCTGTCGGCTCCAGCACCGACATCTCGCCCCCAAGCGATCAACCTTGAGGACGCATCAAATGGCGGTAGCCAGCGCGCCCCGCGACCTACCATCTATTGAAAATTTGCCGCGCCTGGGAAGCTGCGCTTTGATAGGGCATGGCTCCTCGCTTCCTGACCTTTCTTACCGGACGCAACATGCCGATCATTCGGCAGCGCCCGGATTCTGAGCCATCGACCATCAACGAAAAGACCATCGCCGATTTCACGCGCGTGGTGGAGCAGACCGGCATTTTGAAGCAATCGGCGGAAGCGGAACTGGATACGACCGATGACTGATCTCACCCGCCGCCGCGATCCGAATCGCACAGAAGAAACGTGGCTGATCTACTGCGGGGATGTTTACGGCGGCAAGATCGGCCTCGCTGTAGGTAACCCCGGCGCCACGGAGCGCTGGAATTGGCATTGTGGGTTTTACCCGGGCAGCAATCCGGGTGAACAGACGTATGGTTCGGAAGACAGTTTCGATGAAGCGCGGGCAGCCTTTGAGCGCGCCTGGGCGGCTTTCCTGAGTCGGCGCAGCCCAGCGGACTTCCAAGCCTGGCGGGATCAGCAAGAGTGGACGGCCCGTAAATACGCGATGTGGGAACGTGGGGAAAAGCTCCCGTCACAAAGGCCTAATTCGATCATGCGCTGTCCCTGCGGCGAACGGTTTGATAGCCACCGGCTCGAGCACACCCGTATCCACATTCCCCACATAACTGAGCACCAGCGTGAAATTCGCCGCTAATCGCCCGTTTGCCGATCCTGAAAAGGCCGCCCGCAAGCTTTTGGAGATCGCCAAGGCAGTTGAATCCGTCCAGGACGGCCGCATCCATATCGAAAAGATCAACGCGCCGTTCCTCTACAAGGAGCGGGGCAGCGTCGCCGAATATGGGGCAGCGCTGAAACACGCGATCGACCGCGGCTGGCTAGTCATGCACGAGTCGGGCACCTTTGTGAGGCTCACTCAATCCGGCGCAGATCATCTGCTCGCCTGAAGGAAGGGCCTATGTGCAATCTCTACAGCATAACGACCAACCAAGAGGCCATCATTCGCCTGTTCCGCGTGGTGAACAGGTACGTTGGCAACCTCGCAAGAATGCCCGGCGTGTTTCCCGACTACCCAGCGCCGGTGATCCGCAACACTGAGAACGGCAGCGAGCTTGTTATGATGCGATGGGGCATGCCACCGCCGCCTCGCACTGGCGGGCCACCGGTTACCAATATCCGCAACACGTCATCGCCACATTGGCGCGGCTGGTTGAAGCCGGGGAGCCGTTGCTTAGTGCCGCTAAACAGTTTTGCCGAGTACGCGCCAGAAACAAATCCAGAGACGAAGAAAAAGGATGTGGTTTGGTTCGCGCTGAACGAAGACCGGCCGCTGTGCGCATTCGCTGGCATCTGGACGGCCTTCAACGGTGATCGCGGCACGAAATCCAAGCCGATTCCTGGTCCGCATCTGGTCTATGGCTTTTTCACTACGCAACCAAATACAGTTGTTGAACCAATTCATCCAAAGGCCATGCCGGTGATCCTTACCACGGATGAAGAGCGCAACGTGTGGATGCGCGCACCTTGGGATGAAGCAAAAGCGTTGCAGCGGCCACTAGCCGATGATCAGTTGATGATCGTTAGGCGAGGTGAGGATAAGGAAGACGACGCAGCAGCGGCATAATCAAAACGGTTGACGATTAATTCTGAATTGCGCACTCGTACTCGCGTTGTGATTTCGGAACATCGTCCAGCGAAATACACTCAGTTTTCCCACACATTTCGATCGGAATCTTACATGACTTTCGCCCTGGCTGCACCTTCACGAGGTCTTCTGCATAAGAAATGATCGAAGCCTGTCGAATTTCTTTGATGACTCCATCAATCAATTCGCGGGTTTTCTCCGAAAGCTCGGGCTCTCGTTGAAGCCGCTGAACGCCGAGAAAATCGTTGGTCAGTGTTGCACGCGCGGCTATCTCTGAAACCTTGCACTTGACCTTTAGCTGGTTCTCGAATTCGGTTGGCTTCAAGCGTCGTACGATATCATCCGCAGCCTGTAACATTATGCATTTTCTATAGGCATCGAAAACGCAAGCATCTCCTGTGCAGAAAGATGCTTTTTGGTCTTTGTAAATCTCAATTGCAGCCGTCTCCATCGGGCCGATGAACATTGGACCAAGTACGCGTCCTCTAAGCTCCTCAGACATCCCATCTAGTCCGGGGGGAGGATGCCGTCCTAATTCAGATTCGACAGCGCGCATCTCGGCCTGACAACCCGCTTCAAGAAAGTCAGTTAGTTCATTGCGCAGCTTGTGGCGCTGCACGACAGCAAGCATGTCCAGAAAGCACTTCGCGAGAGACTTTCTTTCCGATTGCGCAAACTGGCTGTAATCGATTTTGTCGTAGTCAATGTCCTTGGCGGCTACCGATGACATGCAGCCAATCGAAAATGCGACTATCATGACTCTAAGCACGATATCCCCCGAGACGGATAGGCAAAACTGGCTAAGATGATAGACCATAGAGGGGCAGAAAGTAAGTCGCCAAGAAGTCTGCGAAACCACAAGGAGGTCTGCACGACTGACCACCGTGTTCTTGGGCATGGATCAGGGCTTGGTGCATCCGGGATTTCCCGGAGTACCACTCCTGTTTGAGACCATGATATTCGGCGGCCCGCGCGATCTTGCGCAGCAGCGCTGCTCAACATGGGCGCAGGCCGAGCGCCAGCACGCCGAAGCCGTCGCGCTGATGCGAGGCGACAACATCAAGGCCGTCAAATGAGAACCATCGCCACCGCCCTCGCGCTGATCCTGATCCCGGCAAGCGCGCAAGCCTTTGAGAACGCGATTAAGTGCAGCGACGCTGCGCTGACCGAGTACGCCATCGCCAACCCGATGGAGCCCGCCGAGCGGATCGCCGACGCCGCCTTTGAGAAGTGCCTCTCGGAATGGAAGGACTATATCGACAGGGAGCGCTCGGCGCGGGCGTATGCTCATTCCAAGCCCATCAAAGCGGGCGAGCCCCGGCCACCTGCCCCGCCTGATTTTCATACCGCGCTAGACGAGGTGCGCGGCGAGCATCAGCGGCAAGCCATCCCCAAGGTGATCGAGGCGCGCGCGTGTCGCAATTGCCTGCGGACGGTCCGGGCGGGTATGCTGGCGGTGCCGTCGCGGGTCGCGGCGCGGCTGCCGCATCTGTCGAAGCATGATGTTGCGGAGATCGATGCCGAGATCAGGGCGGTGCTAGGCGAGATCGGGAACTAAATCGAGATTGGCCCACTATTTTGGGGCAGAAGCGGAAGCCCGCGAAACCGGGGCAATCCATTCTGCAAATTACCGAGGCAGTCTTTCATCATTGCCAAAATCGCCTCTTTATTCTCGTTGCCCTTGTTCCAGACGTAGCCATGGGCGAGGCTAATTACGATGCCGCTGCTAAGGTGCAGCAGGAAGCCACCCGGTATAACGGTGATTAGCAGAACAGTAGCGCCGCTGCGCGACAGCCCTTGCAATGCTGGCGCAATTAAATCTTGGAGATCATCTTGCTCAGATTTCCTCATCAGGAAATAGGCTCGCCCGAGGGCGATTAAACTAACCAGCGGAGCCACCACGTTGGCGTAGACAATGCCGCTGCCTCCAGCCGCCGTGGCCGACGCCACTAATTTAGCCGGGTCGTTCCAGTTGCAGTAGATTGACACGCCGCAAATCTCGCCGCCTATAAGCTGAGCGACATTTACACAATCTAAGTGCTTGAAATATTCGCTGACTTGATCAGCATGATCGAGGATTAGGATCGGCATGCCGCGCGTGGTGATTAGGTCTTTCCAGTATTCATTCGCCCAAACGCCAAGTTGGTCCAGCGCTGCAAGGTCGGGCAACGACGAGCTAACGGCCTTCCAACTACCGGCAAGGGTGTGGCCGCCATCGTAGAGCCTGTGCCAGCCGCCGCCGATGTGCGTGCGGAGATACTCAGCATCCATAGCCTTACTAGCAACGGTCGCGTACTGGTTGCTCAGGTGATCTGTCAGCCAATTGCTGAACTCGTTGTTGTTCTTCCAATTGAGCGTGGACGTATATGCGTCGCCGGCAACAGAGGCCGTCGCGCTCAATCCGCCTGCCACTGACCTACTGACACGTTCGGAGACCGTGCGCCCGGCGTTCCGCAAGCGGGATGTAACTTGCGTGGCACGACGCCAAGCATCCAGAAAATCCATTTTGCCCCCGAAACGTCAGTCGAATCTCTAATCAATGTCAGTCAACCTTGCCGAGCGCAACCCCATATCTAGCTC
Organism: Bradyrhizobium valentinum; assembly: GCF_001440405.1. Taxonomy (GTDB): domain Bacteria; phylum Pseudomonadota; class Alphaproteobacteria; order Rhizobiales; family Xanthobacteraceae; genus Bradyrhizobium; species Bradyrhizobium valentinum. The sequence goes on along the minus strand of NZ_LLXX01000173.1, from coordinate 95,958 downwards.
ATGGGTACTCTCGCCACCATCCGCCGCAACGCGCTGGCGCGGCTCGAAGCCTTGAGGCCATGGGCGCGCGAGATCGCGCTGATGAGCGGCAAGAAGGTTCGCCTTGTCAGACTGACGACGCGCGAGGTAGTTGAGGAGATCGGCGGCTAAAGCTCGGGCCAAGGCCGCTGATGGCGCAGGGGTCGGATACTCATGCTTATCCGGCCCCTCGTCTTTCATCAAGGCATAAAAAAAGCCCGCCGAAGCGGGGCCAATAGGGACCGGGGAGGCGTGGTCCCTCAGTGCTTGCCGTTGACGGCCTTGTTCAATCGCTCGACATCCTTTTCCAGCCGGATCACTTGGTCATTCAGGTCTTTGTAGATCTGCTGGTGCAGCTCGAAATTCCGCTTGATATGGCGCACGTCCTTGATGACCTCCGCGAGCGCCAAGGCGTGCTGGCGCACCTCCGCTGCCGACAGTTCATCCTTGGTCGCGAAGCGGTCGCGCGCCCAAATCTCGACCTGAAAGACCTTCTTTTCCAGATCGGTGATATACTGCCGGAGCGCCTTGTTGACTTCGCCGAACCGTGAGTCCTGCGTGTCCTGATCGGCCTGGAATTTGTCCTCGGCCTTGGTGATGGTCTCGAAAAGCGTGGCCCGCTCGCGGGAGACGGCCTCGGCGATCTTCGCCTCGGCATCGAACCTGATCCGGTCCACGTTGCGCGTGATCGCGACGATGATGCCGCCGACCGTGAGGACGAAGCCGCCAGTGACGATGAATGCGGTCAAATGTTCCAACCGCCACTCCCCTGCGCAAGGGCTACTTCTCTTTCCGGAACACGCCCGCGATCTTGTCGGCGATCTTCTCGGCAGACCTGCCGCCCATGTACGAGATGATGATCGCCATCACCACGCTCCATAGCCTTGGATCGAGCGGATCGGTATGGCCGCCGGTCCACTGCCCGAACGCCTTGTCGTAAAGCAATATCTTCCCGAGCAAGATAATCACGATCCAGCCAAGCGTTGGCCGGACGCTGCGCGTATACCAATGGCCCTGCTCGGCGATGACGACAGCGGCATTGACCTCGGCCTCGCGCTTGTCGAGATCGACTTGCCGCTTTGCGAGATCGGCAACGACGGCATCGCGGCTCCCCGCCGCATCGAGCTTCTGCTTTTGCGCAGTCAGCAGCCCGTCGATGACCGGCTTGAAGATTGCGCCGATGATCGGCCCTGTGAGCCATCCCGCGAGCATGATCTAACCCGCCAGCGGCGGCTCGGGCGGCGCTGGGGCCAAGACCTTTGCGACCTCACCGTCCGGCTTGACCTGCTCGACTGTCACCGTGCCGCTGCGCCGCACCGCCTCGGTGACGATGCCGCTGAAGATCAGCCAGAGGGTGAGCCATTTCGGCGCAAGCAGCGGCGATAGATCGGTGACGACCAGCACGCTCCAGATGATGCCAACGATGATTTGAACGCGCGCCCAGACGATGGTGCCGGAATTGACGAACCAATTCCAAACCGACGTTTTTGTCATGCTCTATTCCTGTACAAGTGCCAGAGCAGCCAGACGACCCCGGCAGCACCTATGCCGATTGCGGCTATCGTGATGGCGGTGCCAAGCGAAAATCCCGACGCATGCGCCTGTTGCGCACCGACAACGGCCCCGGCGACAATGGCCCCGGTTGCGGTATTTTGCGCGACAGTTGGCGGTGCGGTGCCAAACTTGATGGAAGGATCAAGCTGCATGATCACCATCAGCAGACCGGCGCAGCCGAGCTGCCTGTCTACCGTGTTCGCATCGAACACGCCGTCGCGAACATACTTGCCGGATTTATATTGATCGGTCCCCGACCAGAGATAGGGCGATGGAATGCCCTTCATCGCGTAGCCGAGACCATTGTACTCTTCCAGCTTGGTCAACGTGCCAGCGATACTCCAGTCCTTGTTGCGTGAAGCATAGGGGTGGCAATTGACCAGCGCGTCATAAGCCGCATCTTCCCACGACTTGAACGGTCCCCGCCCCTTCGGAACGTGCGTTGAAACCTGATCCCACGGATCACCCTGCGCCAGACTTCGCGACCAGCTCTGCGAGCTTTCGCGCTGATGGGTGACGGCGATGAAAGGCCACGGGATGCCGGTTCGCGCCGAGACCGCCTCATATCTGGCTTTCGCTGCGACCAATCGCTTGGCAACGGGCGCGAACTCCGATGCGCGCGTCAGAGTGGCCGCTGTCCAGCGCCGCAAATTTGCGTCTCTCAACTTCGCAAGGCTGACTGCCATGGGCCACCTCAATCGAACTCGTTAGGCCATTGTGTTTCGCCGCCGCCGCCGGTCCCTTTGCCGCCACCGCTGCTCTTGCCTGCCTTGCGGCTATCTTTCCCCGCCTCGCCGCCGGGACGTTTGAGCGTCAGCGTTGTCCGATAACCGGAGCCGCGCGCCAGCTCATGTTTCGCATTGTCGATGATGTACGCCCCATCGACGCCCGGGCGCACGCCGACCACGGTGCAGATGCCTTCGGCGCGCGCCGCCGGATTGCCGTCGATGACGACCGTCCCTGACCCCTTGTCGCGACTGCTCTCCTTGCCAGCGGACTTGCCGTGCTCCTTGCCTTCGGCGGCATCAAACTTCGAATGGCGGATGTGCGCGGCCACGTCCTCCGACTTGCCGCCGCCATCGCCCTCGATCTGGACTTTCTCCTCCATCCACTTCGCCTTCTTGACGTCGTACCAGCGCGCCCGGACATCGGCGAAGGCGGGCCGCGACAGGATCGGCGAAATGCGGGACGTGATCAGGTTCTTGCCGACCTGCGCGGTGACGTTGCCGACCGCGCCGCCGCCGACCGTCTTGCCGGAGTTGCGGTCGAGAAAGACGCCGCGCTTGCCGCCGATCATCTTGAAGGTCGCGCCGACCTCGCGGGCCATGCGCTCGGCGAAGTGCAGGAAGCTTTCATGATCCTGCGCAATGTACTTGCGCTTTTCATTGCCGAGCCCGCTCGGGAACGACATCTCGACGCCCGCCTTTTGCGCGGCCTCCTTGACCGCGTCCTGCACCGACTTGTCGTCGTTGTGGATGGTCTGTTCTTCTTTCTGCTTGCCGTGGGTATCGGCCGACTTCGCCTCGACGGTGATCCGCCGACCGGCACCGCGATCAAAGATGTGGTTCACGTCATCGACAACGCCGTCGAACACCTGCATCACGCCGCCGTCGCTGGTGCCGAGCGCGACGATGACTGACGCCTTCTCCTGCGGCATGCCAATCGAGCCATAGGTATCGTCCAGCTCAATCGTCGCGGTATCCGCGTTCCGGCCCGCCGTGTCGGTGACCGTCAGCTTGATCAGGCGGGACGCGAACCGGGTCGAGACATCAGAGCCTGCGACGTAGACGAAGAACTGCGTCGCCTCGACGATTGCCATCGATCATTCCCAAAGCTTGACCACCTCGATTGCCGCGTCCATCTCCTGCGGCGTCAACGGCGGCAGGACGAACCTCGTTCCGACCGGCAAGACGACGCCGAGCGCCGCCAGCCCCGGGTTCACGTCAAGCACCCGCTCCAGATAGCCGGGCTGATAGCTCCGCAGCTTGCGCGTGATGTAGCGGTCGAGCGTAATGGCCTCGCCCCTGATGGTGACGATCTCGCCCGTGGTCATGGCGCAAGCCCGAACAACGACATGAACGCGCCCATCGCGCCCGGGCTATCCGCGCGCTCCAGCGTAATGGTCACGTCGATTTCCTGCCCGACGCCATCGGGCGACAGATGGCGGTGCGTTTCGTTGACGTTCATGATGACAAACCAGCCCATCGCGTAGCCGTCGCCGCGCATGCAGTATTGCGGCGAGCCGGTCTCGCGCATGGTGTGCAGCAATTGGAGCGCGCCCGCGCCGCCGGTCTTGAGCGGAAACAGTTTGCCCTGGATGGTCCTTTTGTCGTCGCCCTCGCCGACATGCTCGTAAATCTTGCGGCGGCCGACGACTTCCTTCTTGGCATAGTCGGTGGCCGCCTCGCGCGTGATCTCGTGCGCGTTCATCGGCGCGATGGAGAATTGCAGCGGCCCGACCTGTAGCAGCATTATGGTGACGCCCGTCCGAGATGGTTCGCGCCGTCAGCCTTGATGCCGTTCATGCTGATGTTTGGCGTCTGCACCGAGAACGTGATCGGGATGTTGCGCAGCATGGCCTCGATCTCCGCGCGCAGACCGGCAACCCTCGGCGAGAGCTGCGCAGCGCTATCGGCGAACGACTGAGCGAAGCTTGAGCCCGCCTGCGCGCCGAGCTGCGCCATTTCGGGCGCGGTGAACGGCACCGCCGCCGCGCCGCCAGTGAACGGCGAGGCCGATGCTGGCGGGCCTGCACCAGCCGGGCGCGCTCGCGGCAGCATTGGCGGGCCTTTCGGGAATATGCTCCTCGCCTCTTCCATCTCTTTTGCGCGCGCCGCCGCCTCGATCTCCGCATCGCGCACGGTGAAGTGATGGACGGCATCCCGCGCGCGCCGCAACCTCTCCTCCTCTTTCTTGCGGTAAGCGGGCTGGGGGAACAATGAGCGCTTGCCCCGCTCGTAGTCCTCCTGCGCCAGCTTCAATTCCCTGTCCGCTTGTTCGCGCGCCTTGCTCTCCTCCGGGCTCAGGCCCAATTCCGCGTGCCGCTTTTGCATCGCCTCGGTCTGGGCCTTTGGCGTGCTGCCGTGCTCGCGCAGATAGCGGTAACCCTCGCCCGCCTCGCGCAGCATCGAGGCCAGTATGCGCAACCCCTCCGGGATTTGGAAATCGGCGAGACCCTGCCCGAAACTCTCCTTGAATTCTTTCCATGAAGTCGCCAGCCGCTCCAGCTTCGCCTGCGTGCCGCCCAAGATGCGCTCATTCGCCGCTGCGGTCTCGCCGCCGCCCATCTTAACGTCGGCCTGAATGCCGCGCAGCTTGCCGCGCGCCTGATCGAGCGCATACAGGAAGGTTTGCAGCTCCTCGTTCTGCGTGATCATTCCGATCTTCGACCAGTCGCCCCTGGTCATGCTCTTCATGATGGTGAAGAACCTTTCGAGCGGGTCTTTGCCCTCCTTGGCCGCGCGCGCCAACTCTTTCGGCAGGTTGACGCCCGCCTTCTGGAGCGCGGCAATCGTCTTTTTGTTCGCCATGGCCTCGTAGGCAGCGCCGACCGCGTTGATCGCGCCAGCGCCGTCCTTGTAGGCTGGGGAGATGGCTTCGGCGAGCGCCAACGCCTTCTCGAACGTTTTCTCGCCGCTGCCGCCCACGCGCGCGACCTGCGCCATGATGTTGGGCAGACCGGCGGCGAAATCCTTCACCGTGACGTTGCCCTTGTGCGACGCCGCTGCAATCGCATCCCATGCGGCGACGAGGCGGTCCTGCGACAGGCCCATCTGGCCGACCATGACGCGGTTGACGTTGGCGACGTCCTTGATGTTCATGCCATAGGCCTGCGCAGCCATCGCCGCCTGCGGCATTTGCTGCATCGCTTCATTGAGCGTATCGCCGCCCGCGACGATGTCGGCATAGGCCGCCTCGACTTCCTCGCGCGGCAAGGCGAATTCCTGCGCCACCTTGTAGAGCTGCTGACGCGCCATATTGATCGCCGCCGCGCTCTCCCCCGCCGCGATGCCGATGCGCTCCAGATCGCGCTCGCGCTTGGCGAACATCTGCACCGACTCGACGGCCTGCTGCATGCCGATATAGCCCGCCGCCAGCCCGCCGAGCCTGCCCATGCTGGTGCCGAGCATTCCGGCCGGGCCGAGCCCCTTGCCAAGTCTTTGCGCCGCCCGCTCGGTCTTGTTGAGCGCGCCGGAAATCTGCGCCGCCGGGCCGGTGACCCCGTCGATCAGTTGCATCAGCAACGTGGATGATCGTGTCGCCATTACGTGCCTGCGGCTCTCTCAATCGCGTCGCGGATGAATTCCGGCAGCATGTCGGTGACGATCTGCAGGACGATATCGGCATCCGGCCATTTCAGCGCGCCGAGCGCCACGCCGTCGATGCCGGTCATTCGCGACGCCATCTCGAAATTGCTCCTGATCCGACCGGCGAGGAAATCCTGGACATCCCATAGCGCGGGCGGCGCGATGGTGACGTGGCGCAGCATTTTCCCCTCGATCTTGAGCGGGCAAAGCAGCATGTGCCTGCGCTGGCCGCCGACGCCGACATACTCGACGTTCGGTCGCGGCGGCGCGGGCTCGGGCTCCGCTTCCTTCGCGGTCCCGCCGACCGGCGACGGCTCCTCCTCACCCGGCCACGGGGGCTGTTGTGTGGGTTCCGGTGAAGGTTCGTCATCGTCGGTCAGCGAGGAGGATGGAGCGAACGCGCCCATGGGATCAGGGTCGCGTTCGCCCGATGGCGTGAAGCCCTCCGGCGCGATATCCGATGGATACACGCGCTGGTCCATTTACGCGCCGGCTTGCGGTTCTTCGCCGACCGGGGCCGGGTCGCCCTCCGGCGTCGTTGTCAGCGCAGCGACGATCTTGGCATTGTTCGCCGCGACGCCGTCGAACACGGCATCGACCTTGGCCTGCACGTCGGGCGGCAGACTTGCGCCCGACAGCGCGTCGCCGAGCTGCTGCCGCAGCGAGAGCGTCAAGGTGATAAGGCCATCGACCTGCGTGCCTTGGGCCTGAACCTCGGCAATGGTTTCGTCCAACGTTCGCATGTTGTGTCGCTCCATAACTACGAGACCGGCGACCATTCGCGCGATCTCTCTGATCTGACCCCGAATTTCGTCGATACCCTCGGAGCCGCCGGGTTGGTGAATGTGAACATCGACGTGCCACTTCATGATGACTCCTCCCGGTCAGACCAGACCGAGCATGGCCATGTACTCGCGGTCCTCGACGCCAAAGACGCGCGGTCGCGGCGTGGTCCAGAAATCCCATGTCCACCATTCGACGCCGCCGACCCACAGCTCATAGTGCGAGACCTCGATCATCGAATAGTCGTGGCCGAATTCGCTGCCGCGCGTGAACGCATCCGGCGTCAGCTTGCCGATGGAGCCGCGAAACACCGCCTTGCCTTGCAGCGCGCGGCCCTCGCGCTTGTCGCGGATAACCCCATAGGCGGTGACGTTGTTCACCGCGTTGGAGCCGATGGCGAACAGCTTGAAGCCCTCGGGATCGAAGCCCGCGATCTTGAATGTCGGCTCGATCTTGTTGATCGAATTCATCGAGAACGAAATCTGCCCCGAGCCGCCGCCCGGGTTGTGATCGACGGTCTGATATTCGAGCGTCGGCAGCGTCAGCGATGTCAGCGACAGATGCTTGGACTTGGTCGGGTCCGCATCGCCGAGGAACAGCGACACGGCTTCGAGCAGCAACACATTGGACATGATCGTTTCCTTCTGGCGAGCGGGTTGGCGACTACTGGACGGCTTCGGTCAGCACGGTCGATGCCGTCAGCGTCGCGATGGTCTGTTCAAGCGCCGGGCGGTGCGGTCGCGACAGGATCGTCGCCAGCCGGAACATCGGCGCTTCCTCGAACCGGGCATCGACGTAAATCTTGCCGGTCCTCAGATCGTCGGGATTGTTCTGGTCCGGATCGAACCGGCACAGATAGCCGAGAATGTCGCCCTTGCTCTGCGCGATGTTGAGGAGGTTGCCGACCACATTGACGACGGTCTGGATCGTGTGCGTGGTCAGGTTGAACTTGCCGAGGTAGTACCGCAGCGTTCGCAGCACGGTCAGCTCGATGAAATCGCGGCCTCGCACCTTGTGGTACTGTTGCCAGACCGCATCCTCGCCGACGTTCTCGTAACCCACAAAGACGAAACCGCCTTCGGCAATCGCGAAATCGTCGCCGGTCTCGCCGCGCACAATCGGCCCGATCTGGTGACCGAGCAAATCCTGACCCTCGGTCGCGCCATCGGTCAGCGAGAACTCGATGTTCCTTCCCGGCCCGACGATGCCATAGATCGGCTGGTTCGCCCATGAATGGAACGGGCGGCCCTCATATTCGAAGTCACGGCGCACCGCGACGCCGATGATGCGCGGGCTGGCGGGCTTGTGCACGACAACGCCGTTCTCCAGCACCTTCACGTCGGGATCAACGATGATCAGCCGGTTCGACGACAAGGTCTCGCGATAGTCGAGCGCGGCGGCCTCGGTGCTCGGCGGCGCGTCGATCACGGCGACGCCGAGATAAGAGTTGAGCACCGCTGGCAACGTCGCCGCAATCGGGTTGGCGAGCGCGTCCAGCGTCGCGGTGGCCGTCGCGCCAGCGCCGGTAAAGGGATCACCGTTGCCGTCCTCGCCGTCCTGCGGCTCGATGGTGAGCACCGGAGGCGCGGTATAGTTCCCGGGCGACAGCACGCGGATGCTCATGACCTTGCCCGCGTCCGCGCCCGTGCCCAAGACGACCTCGCCGACGAACCCGGAACCGTTGGCCCCGGCCGCGCTCACGGTCGGCTGGCCGTTGTAGTTTGCGCCTGGCGCGGTGACCGTGATGCTGGCGACGCCATTCGGCATGCGGTCGGTGAAGCCGGGCACGCAGACCAGTCGCGGATAAGCGCCGCACACCGCACCCGCGCGCTTGAAGGCCCAGATGCCGGTGCCGCCAACCGAGTTGCCGATGATGTTCGAGACCGTGTTCCAGTAGCGCTTGGTGGCGTCGGCGTCGGCGTCCTCCTCGGTGCGAACGTAGATCACGCGCGCCGAGCGCTGCATCCGCCCGAGCTGGGAATTGATCGCGCTCAGCGCGTCACCGATCCGGCTGGTCGGCTCGATCAGTTGCGCGGTGGCATCGGTCGAAGTGAACATGACCGGCACATTGAGCGGGAACGCCGCGTCGAACTCGGTCTGATCGACCGTCGCCTTCTTGGTGGCCGGGCCGCAGAGCCCGACCACCGACATGATTGCATTCGACGGCGGCGCGGGTTCGTTCGCCTCCCGAATGAACGAAAAGCCGAAATTGGGATTGACCGCCATTGATGGACCTCCAAGTTTCCCGTTGGTTAGCGCCGCGCCGATCTGCTCAAGCGTCGAGCGGCGGATCGTAGATCAGCACGTCCTCCGGTCTCGCCGTGATGGCGGCCATGTTCTGCTGATTGATTTGCACGTTCGCAGTACCGATTGGCGCGTTGGTGAAGTCGGCACCGACCACGCTGCCGAGCGGGATCGTCTCCCAATACCAGTACGGTTTGCCGACGCACAAATTGCGCACCATGTAGGGCGCGGTGCCGGGCATGGTCGTGAGCACCTTCAACTGATCCTGGCCGCTGATCTTAACGAAACAAACAAGCCGACCCATCTTCGCCTCCGTCACGGTTCGATCCTCATGACTTGAACGGACAGGCTGGCAGGATCGAACCCGCTGCCATCAGGTCCGTCTTTCACTTCAATCGTGAAATACTCGACTGTCGCCTCGCCAACGCGCTTGACTGGCGCATCGCCCGTGATCAACGCGAAATAATTCGTGTCGGGCTGCGCTTCGACGAAGAACAGCATGTAAAGCCCGACATCGAGATAGATCGCCGCGCCGATGTTGAACATGCCGTCGATGGTGGGTATCCAGCCGTCAACGATTTTGATGTTGAATGCAGCGGCGACCGTTTTCGGCGGGGTCGCAACCGGCGGCAGATCGACCGTGTCATAGACTTCGGACACGACGCCATCGATGCGCTCAATGCGCGGCTCGCCGATGGTCTGCTTTCCGGGCGGCGGCGCGAACGGGACAACCTCGAAGATGCCGACCGCTTCCTGATCTTCAGGCGGCCATGACTGCCAGACCTGCGGCGGATGCTTGACGACCGGCACGCCGTTCTCGGCAATGACAATGACCGTGTCGAGACCGAGTTCGGTGAACACGTCCGGCGATGTCTCGCGAACGAACCTCATGCTTTTAGCTCCAAGAGAGATAGACAGCGCCATTGACGCCGTACTGGGCTTGGGCGAAGTTGCCTTGGAGTGCCGGGTTCGTTTCGGATTGTCCCGACGAACCGCGCGCTCCCACCACGACTGTGATTGTCGAACCCGGCGTTAGCGCCGATCCATAGAGCCAGGTGCGGTAAGCACGAGCGCCGTTGCCGCCTGCACCGCCGCGAAACTCGCCGTTATAGGTGTATGCTCCGGCACCGCCCGACGTTGCGTCGCCGGTCCCGTTGTAGTCACCGTTCACGCCCGTTCCGTGCGCGCCGTTAGCGCCTTGACGCACGCTGTAGTCGTAGTACTCCCATTCACTAGGGGCTTCGGCATGGTAATAAGCGCGACCTCCGCCACCTCCGCCGTAGCCAACCAAGTTTCCGGTTGGGGCATTGAAGTAGCTGTAGCCGCCTGCCGTGCCATCAGTGGAATACGGGCCGGTCAAGAAGACACCGCCACCGCCGCCACTCGCTCCGCGCACGTCGGCGAAGAACGAATTAAAGTGCGGCACCGTGAAGCTATAGGTGCCCGGCGTCGTGTAGTTCGTCGAACCGGGCGTGACCGGCGGCCTCGCGACCACTGGCAGCGGCGCAATGCCTGGAAGCGCATGACGCGGTCGCAAGACGCGCCGCTGCGGGATCAGCACGCGCCGCTCTGGCACCAACAGGTGCGAGGGCTTGCGCGCGGCCAATGCCATCAGCTCAGCCCGTCAGCTTGCCGCCGGTAAAGGCGAACAGGTTTCCGGTGTACTGATAGGTCAGATAGTTCGACGCCCCGGTGGCCGTTGACAGCGCCGGATACTGCGCGTTGATCGGATACCACAGATTGCCATAGGAGACGGTGCGCCCCGCGCCGCTGCCCTGATAGATATAGATGCAGCCCGATTGGCCGTTCTTCCCGTTGATCGGGTTTAGCAGCGTGATGCTGCCATTGAGTGGCAGCCAAAAGTTCACTCCGGTCGATAGATCGAGCGTGATCGTGCCGGACTGCTCCGGCAGCGTGACCAGCATTGCCGCATCCCACACCGCTTCAGCGGTAAGGAGCTTGTTCGCCGCCTTGGCGCGGAAGTTCGCCGCCGTCGCGAAGATGTTGGCCGCGAGCTGACTCCAGCCGACCGTGTCCTGCGTCGCGAGCAGCTTCAGCCCGAGCGCCGTGCGCGCCGCTGCCACATCGAGCAGATCGGCAAGGTTCTGATCGCGCGCCAGCCGTGACGACAGGTCAACGCCGGGGATCGCCGCAATCGCCGCCGCAATCGCCGCCGCAGCCTCGGCAGTCGTCCACGCGCCGACCTGCGCCGCCGTCACTTCATGCGGATTGTCTTTCCGCGCAGCATGCGTCAGATCGGGCGGCGCACCGACCCGGATCAGCCAGTCATTGACGGTGCCGCTGCCGCCGACTTCATCGACGCTGATTTCGAGCAGCTTGGTCGCCCGGTCGAACGAGACCACCTCACCCAGCATGTAGCGCGCGCCGTCCGCCGCCGACCGCGCCTTGACATAGTCGGTGTAGACGTAGTTCTCCGCGCTCTCCTCGGTGAGGATGAACGACCTCGGCCCCAGCCCGATCTCCAGCGGCGTGAAGCTTTCCGCCGAGAACGATGCGCCGAGCGAGTTGAGCCGGTCCTGCGCCTCGATGATCAGCGGCGTGAATGTGTCGTTGAGCCGCTGCAATGCGACCCGTTCCAGATCATCGACCGCATTGTCGATCCGCTCCGCGTCGTTCTCGCGCGTCGCCAGCCGCAGGTCGATATCCTGAAACCGCGTGTTCCAGAATTCGGGCGCGGCGAGGTTGTCGTTGCGCTCGATCCTATAGGCGTCGTACCGGCGCATTCGGTCAGACCTTCTTTGCCCAGATCACGACATCACCGAGATCGCGCGCGACCTGACCGGCGACGACGATTTTCGGGCTTGACGGTCGCGCCATCAGCTCTGGCCCGACCTCGACCGTGCGGCTGACCTTGATCTCGTACAGCTTGCCGTCCTCGAACTTCGGCAGCTTCTCCATCGGCTTGATCGTTTCCATGTTGACCCTCTCTCTTTCCGTTTACAGCGACCAGAACGTCCGCGCCGCAACGTGAAACACGTTGGCGGGCGAGTTGGTCGCGGCGATCATCTGGATGGTGAAGTTCGCGGTCGATGCCGGAGTGAAGCGGAAGGTTCGGTTGATCCGCTTCAGGTTGGCGTCGATCACTTCATCGACCACGCTGACCGGATCGACATCGGCGGCACCGACCCGCAGCTTGCAGGTGAAGTCATGCGGCGTCTCATCGAACCGCTCCAGCATGCACCGGACATAGATGTTGGAGCTGGGCGTCGCCAAGGTCTGCGCTTCCGAGATGTGCTTGAACGCCGTCTTTGGCCGCGAGACGTAGACCCGCGAGCCGGTCAGCATCAGGCCCGCCTGCACGTCGCGCGTGCCGATGAAGCGCGCGCGGAATTGGCACAGCGGCGGCGCTCCGTTCAAGGCGCTCACATTGGTCACCGTCAGCGGCTGCCACTCACCCGAGCCGTTCGGCCGCATCTCATAAATCATCTCGCACGACGCCGGGACGATAGTGCCAGCGGTGATGTCGATGTTGCGCAACCCGCCATCGAGATTGATCGGCGCGAACTCAATCGTCGCCTGCGCCGCATTGAACTTCGCGCCCCAGACCTCGAACAGCATGTCCTTCATCAGGTCGCCGAGGTAGTACGCGCCATCGGTCGAATAGAAGAACGTGCCGTCGAGATACCTCTGGCCGTAGGCCATGCCGATGCGATGGTTGGCGTTCGATGTCAGCACGATGGCATAGCGCTTGCCGCGCTCAAGGAACGTCGGGACGATGTCCACCCTGTTCCAGCCGACCACGATGGAGGCCGCGTTGTGAACCTGATGCAAGATCACCTTGTCCAGATCGGGCATGCCGTTGGTGACTTCGCAGAGCGACACAACGATGTTCTCCTGCGCCGCCTTGGCGGTGACGTAGAAGCCGAGCCGCGTCGCCCACATATCGTTCGCCACCAGGAACGTCTGCGCGATCTGCGCGCCCGTGATGGTGTGATCGATGGTCTCCAGTTCCCAATAGCTTTCGGTCCAAGTGTCGTGCCACCAATTATCGACCTGGATGAAACCATGCCGCTGCACGGTGGTCTGCTGAAAGGTCTGGAAGTTCGGCAACCACCACGGTGCCACTTCACCCTGCTGCGAGCGAAGAATGGCACCGTTGGTGCATTGGGTGTAACCGCCGCCGTAGCGCAGGCGTTCTTTCTTGATCTTGCGCTCGACAAGCTCATAGGTCTGATAGCCGTACTGCGCGATGCCGAGATCGTCGTGATAGGCGTTGACCGTCAGCTTCACCTCGCTGGTGTACTTCGGCAGCAACAGGCCGCCCTGATAGGCGGCGTTGGGATCATTGGCCGAGAACAGCGAGATTTCGAAGATGTCGGAATTGGCCGCCGCGAAGCGCGCGCCCATTTCGGTCAGCGCGTCATAGCCGAGCGACTGACCGTCATCGATGTCGCTGTCGGACGGTTCGATGAAGTAGTCCGCGCCATATTGCGAATAGGTCGCGGGCAGCCCGACCTTCTCCTTCACCTCGGCGAGATCGCGGAACAGCATGCCGACATCGAATTGGCTGGCGCTCGCGCGGATCAGCGCGGCGAGCGCCGCCAGATCGGACGCGAGGGAGGCAACGCGCGGGCCGATCTGGTCGCGGAAGGTCTCCAGCGCATCGGCCCTCGTGTCGAGCACTTCGGTCGATGCCACCTGAAATTCGCCGAGCATCTGCACCGAGACGACTTGCGTCGGATCGAGCGTCACATAGGCAATCGCGGCATGGCCGATAGGCGTTGCCGGAGCCTGCGGGTCGGAGCTTTCCGTCCCGGCCGTGATCGCAATGACCGCGTCGCGCGAGCGCGTGGTGGCGACGGCGTCGGGCTCGGTGCGCCCGGTATCGACATCGACCAGAAAATCGCGTTCCTCGACATCGGTCTCGTTTTCCGAGCCGAACACCGAGATCAGCACCTTGCGCTGCGCGACCGCAGGCAGCGAGGCGATCAGCGATTGCACCGTGGTCGATGAGCGCAGGAACACCGCGCCCGCGACATCATAGAACCGGCCGGGCGCGATCTGGATTTCGGTCTGCGCGGTCTTGACGACGTTGAAGCCCGCATAGCGGCGCGTCGCGGTGACGGCATCGGCGACGAGATGGTCGAGCGCGGCACGGCTATAGGTCTGGATGTCATTGTGATCCTGCGCCTGCTGCTCCATGTAGTCGCGGAAGATGACCTGCTTTTCCATTTTGAACCTCTATTGCCGTGAGACGATGACGCTATCGATGCCCGCGAGCACGGGCCTGCCGCCCGCAATGAACGGCGGCACCGGGCCGGTCACCATTTTGATGCGGTCGGACAGCCGCTTGGATGCTGCGAGCGCGCTGCGAACCTTCTCCAGCGGCAGCGGATTGTGCGGCATCCAGAACCGACGCCGCGCCGTGATGCCCTCGCCCGCCTGATGGCGATTGCGCTTCGAATAGACCGAGACATGCGCCCATGCCGTGTGCGTCGGAAAGCCATAGCGCCCGACGCCCATGAACTGCACCGCCGCGCGCCGCGCCGCCGACCTGCCGTCAAGCACGGCATAGCGCTCGTAAACCCGCATCGGTGCAGATGACGGCACGAAGAACGCCTTGAGCCCGGCCGGGAGATCGCAATAGGTGGCAAAGCCGCGCGTGCCTGGATTGCGGATCGTCTCCGGCTCGCTATCGACCGCCTGCAATCCCGGCGTCACCGCCGACCGCCATGGCAGCGCCGCCTTGGGCCGGATCGATAAGAGCCGGGTGCGCGCGGTCGATGGCTCGTAGTAGCGGCGACCCGCGACGCGGTTTGCAAACACGCGCAGCGCGGCGGGCGCTGGCAGATGCAGCCGGAAGATCGAGCCGACGTTGGTCACGCGCGTATCGGTCTCGACGCCATCGACGATCCAGCGCGCGCGCCGACCGAGCCGCTCCAGCGCGGTCGATGGGATCAGCGCAGGCCAATTGAGATAGAACCGCGCCGAATGCAGCCGGGCGCTCGGCGCGCGTCCACCATAGAACGCCTTTCGCGGCGCGGCGGGCACGCTATCCCTGACATGCCAGACCCGAACCTGCGGCAGCGTCGCCAGCCATGCCTCGCGGTCGGCCTTGGTCAGCGACTTGCCGGAAAAGACCCGCATCGGCGGGCGTTCGATCCGGGTAACCTCGGCATCGGCATAGCGCGCATATTCGCGCAGGCAATAGGCCGTGCCCTTTTTCATCTGCAACAGGAGCGCATTGGCGACGACCGCGCGCTTGCGCGTCTCGCGCCATGTCCGCTCCCAGATATCGACTGACAGCTCAAAGCCGAGATGTGCCAGAAACTGGCTCGGCACCTCATAGGGCCGTTTGAGCAGGTCGATCTGGACCGGCAGCGTATTGAGCCGCGCGCCAGCGGCGGCCAGCACGATATCGAGGTTCGAGGCATTGCGCGGTTGCAGATGCTGGTCGAACGGGATCGCCACGCTACTCGACCACCACGGTTGTCACCTCGACGCCGGTCAGCACCGGAATGTGATCGTCATCGCAGATGATGTCGCCGATCATGTCGATGACGACGTTCTCGACGCCCGCGATCTTGGCCGCCGCATAGAGCCCGGCGCGATAGACCTCGGCACCGATGCGGCAGCGCTCGGCCGCATAGGCGCGGATTTTGTCCTCGACGGCGGTCTCGATAGTCAGCGGGTCAGGACCGCGCGGGAAATAGACCGTGGCCGCGACGGTGTACGGGGTTCGCTGCGCCCGATAGACCGAAACGATATCGGTCAACGGGACCGTGTCCTCTCTCTCGAACCGGCGCACCAACTGCCCGAGCGTCGCCGCCGAGACATCCGCGCCATTCGCGCCGGAGACGACAACGTTGACCCGGCCGTCGCGCGGGCTATAGGCCCATGCGTCAACGATCTCGGGCGATAGCGTCAGCGCGAAATACATATACGCGCCGCGCGGCCCGACCGTTGAGAATGCCTCCGGCGCGAGCTGGATGCGGCGGCGAAAGCGGTCGTCGCTCTCCATGATCGGCGCAGAGCCAAGCGCCACCTCGGCCGGATTGAGCACAAGCCGGAAGGTGCCGAACAGCGCGCCGAGATGGTCGAGATCGTTGCCGACCGCATAGGTCAGCAGCACCGCGCGCGCCTTGTCATTGATCAGCGCGCGGATCACGGTCTCGCGGTAGGCATAGGCTTGCAGGATGATCGTCATCGGCTCGGTCTCAAGGCCGAGCGTATCGAGCGGCGGCAGGTCGGGCCGCTTCTGCCTGACGACATCCCACGCCGACAGCACCCACGTTTTCTGCGCATCGAGGATGGTTTCGAAACTGACTTCCTCGATCAGGTCGGGCGGCGTCAGTTGCGTCAGGTCGGGGGCGAGAAAGCGAGACGACATTGCCCCTCCTCTATGCGGCCTCGGGATAGGCGGCGACGATGGCCTGTTTCAGTTCATCCGGGTCGAACGCGAGCGTTCTAATTCCGCTGGGCGTCATGTCGCCGGATAGTGCGTTGGGCCGATAGATCACCTCGATGACCCATGTCGATGCGCCCGTGCGGTCGAACTCGGTGATGTCGATCCGGTACGGCGTCAGGCGCGGCTCGAACAGGTCGATGGCGAGCGCGATGCCCCAGCGGATGCGCAACAGCGTCTGCGCGCTGACGTTCTCGCCGAGCAGCCGGATGACGTGGCTGCCGACATAGCCGCGCATGACGCGCTCGAAAAACGGCGTCGTGAAGATCACGCGCACCGATTGGACAACGTGATCCCATCCGGAAAGCAGCTTGCCGGTCTGCCGGTTCATTCCGCTCATGATACTGGCGCGCCTTCCTCACCGCCCTCGCCATCGTCGCCGTCGACGTCCGATGGCGCTTCTTCCGGCTCCTCGCCGCCATCGACCCACGGCGGGGTTGCCAGATTGGCACCGCTCACGACGTGCACCGCGCCACCGCCGCCGATCTTGACGGCCTCCGACCCCTTGATGTGGACGTTGGAGGCATCCTGATAGATCGCTTCGCCCGCCTTCGAGCTTATCGTTTCCTTGGTCAGCTTGAACTTGGTGTCGCCAATCGTGATGCTCATGTCCTCTTTCTTGATGTCGATCTTGACATCGCCGACCGTCAAGGTGACCTGATCTTTCTTGATCACGGTCTTAACCTTGTCGAACTTCATGACGTGTTCATCTTCCTTGTCGCCGGGCGACGGGAATTTTTCGCTCCACGTCATCGGCACCGCGAAGGCTTGCCCCAGCTCGCCGCCCGGCGCGATCACCGTCATGTTCTGACCCTTCACTGGCGGGTTGTGGAATTTGTATTCGCCCGCCTGCTGGGCATACGGTATCCACGCGCTCTTGAACGGCTTGTCCTCGCTCTCGGGATTGAGCCGGACGCGCAGCACCTGCTTTTCGGCATCGATGTCGGTGATCGGCCCGTGCCGGATCAGGTTGGCAATGCGCCGCTTGGTCTCGCCGACCTCGGCCCACAGCTCGGTCAGATGATCCTCAAGGTTCATATGCGCTGTTCGGTGCCGACAATGATGATCGGCCCGCCTTCCTCCGGAAGATCGCGGCCGACCTGTTTGTCAACGTCGGTGTCGCGGAATTTGTCACTGCCGGGCGTGGTGCCGATCACCTCGGTCGTCACCTCGGTCGCGGGCGTCGCATAGGGCGGCGCGACGCCGATGCCGCGCGTGCCCTGCTCGGTCAGGCCCAGCATCGATTGCGCCTGTTGCCAGCTCGGCAACGGCGCGCCGATGATTTCCTGTTCGATCAGGGTCGCCACCGTCGCCAACCCCTCGATATCAGCCGCCCTGATCGCCGCCAGAAACTCGGCGACCGGATGGTCGGGAGCCATCGGAATACCTGGCTGCGGCTCGGCGATGGTGTCGCAGTTAAAGACGATGAACCGCGCCGCCCAGCGCGCGCCGCGCTCGCCCTCGCCGGTTCGCTCCGCATCGGTCGATCTGATCGACATCACCATCTTGCGGACGAACTCGCCCCAAGGGTTGAGCGGATCATGGAACAGCGCGCGTCGGACCTGCATCTCGATCAGGTCGATGGCGCGCTCGTATCCGGCATCGCTCGCCGGGATTTCGACCGCTGGCCCGCCATCGGCCTGCGGCACCTTGCCCGCAATGCCCATCTCGACAACCAGATGCAACTGGCGGTCGGCCGCGTTGACATCGCGCCCGGTGACGCCCTCTTGCTCATCCCTGTCGGTATAGACCGACAGCCACGGCGCATCCTGATGCTCGGTCATGGCCTCGGAGAGCGGCAGGTTGCGCGTGTCATAGACCAGCGTTCCGGCCCATGTGCGCTCGCGCAGGGCGAGGACCGCCGCCATGCGAATGCAGAGCCGGACCACGCTCATGGCCGGATCATCTCGATGACGGTGCGCCCGGTCGGGTCGGGATAGGCGCGGTTGATCTCGAACGTCTGATTGTTGCGGTCCAGCATGGTGACCCTATCGCCGTGGCGCGGATCGGCCGCCTGCACATCGACGGTCCTGACCGACAGCGTCAGCGTCGCCACCGCCATCCGCTCGCGGAACGGAGAGCCGGAATGATCGCCCGCGAGATTGGACATCTGCTCGTCGGTCATGATGTAGACCGCGACCACGGTCGCCAGTGGCCGCGTCTCGTCTCTGACGCCAGCGGCATAGTCGCTGGCCTTCATGGGCGTGATGAGGACACGTTCGCCGAACTGCTCATTGACGACGCTGTCGATTTGAGCGGCGAGCGTGCGCCAATCAGCCAGTACCATCAGGCACGCCGCGCCGTCATCAGCGCCTTCGGGCGCGTGCAGATGTTGAGGTTGTTGGTCTGGCTGTCGAGATGGATACCCTTGCCATTTGGCATCTCGTACTGCTTCGCATAGGTCCGCTGACCGGGACGGTTGACCGTCTCGATGTAGTCGGCGGGTGCGAAGTAGGTACGGAACAGCCCGGGCACGCCAATCGGGAAAAGATTGGCCTTGTCGTCATTGACGAACTTGGTCGCGCCGACGCCGCCGCGATAGTTCTCCCAGACGATGCCGCCGAACTCGAACTGTCCCCAAATCTCGCCATTCGGCCCGATATAGGCTTGCCGAAGCTGCTCGGCGGCGGGATTGTTGAGGAAGGTCGCGCGGACTTCCGGGTGCTGCAACAGCGCGTCGAACAGATCATCACCGCACACGGCACGAATGCCGGAGAACGGGATGCCGTCAAGGTTGCCGCCCATCTTGCGGGTGAGACCGGCGCAGAGCTTGCGCAGTCCACCGGGCTCCGGGTTGGCGTTGGCCAGATCAAGATTGGCCTCGGGCTCCGGCGCGACGCCGAACTCGGTGAACAGATTGAGCTGGGTGCCATCGGCATAGGTCACCAAGCCCTGCACCGCGCCGATGCGCGAATACTCAATCGTCACCTCGTGCGACTCGCGATGCAGCATCAGGCGCTCGGAGAGCAGGTCTTGCAGAAACATGACCTGATCCTCGGAGCCGAATGCGCGCACGCCCTGGACTTCCTCTGCCATCACGCCATCGTTGATCTCGAAGTGCGGGATGGAGAACGGACGCCCATTGCGCTTGACCTTGTCGATGGTCTGGCCGGGACCGCCGCGAGGCGACGGCGCGACCAGCACGAGCTGGCCACCGCGCATCTCGATCATCACGGTGGTCGTGGCGACCGGCGTTTCCTGAAACAGACCAAGGCTTGCCAGCCGTCGCGGCCGGAAGATCGGCGAGTTGATGGCATCTGTCAGCTCGATGACGCCGAACAGATTAGAGCGGAAGATGTCCAACATGGACGTTGTCCTTTCTGAAAAGTGCAAGCGGCACCGCCCCGGTCAGCGGTGCTGCCGGGGTTGACGGACGCTCAGAGTTTTGGGGTTAGGCCCGCGCCTTAGCGGACGATGATGCCTTGGTCGGCAAGCGCCTCGATGGCGGCTTCGGTTTGCGGCGCGGTGATGCCGGTCTTGTAGATCAGGATTTTGCCGTTGACCTCGGCATCGCGGACAATCGCCGAGATGTCTGCGGTCTCGCCTTCCTCGGTCGTTGCGCCATAGAGCGCAATGGCCGTCGCGACTGCGGCACCGCCAGCGCCAGCGGGATCATGCGCGACGTACTCGCCGGACGCGGTGATCTCCGCAAGCACCTGACCCGCTTCGAACTCCTGATTTTCGGCAATGGTGATGTTGCCGCGCGAGCGCTGCCCATTCGCCTCGCTCAAGATGAACTCGGCAGGGTGCCGACCTTCTGTGAGAACGGTAGCCATGTTTCAACTCTCCTATGTTTCTTGCCGGTTACTGCGGCAGGGTTGCGCCAACCCGCTTCAACGAAGCGCGCCAGCTCGCCCGCGCATCGGGCTTTGTCTCGGGCAGGCCCGCGTCGAAGGCGGGACCGCTGCGCTCCTCGATGGTGCGCGTCGGCTGTTGCTGTTGCTGCGGCGGCGCGACCGGGAGCGTCGCCAGCAGCGCCTTGGCCTCATCGACCGAGAGCGATGTGTTGAGCGCGAGGTTCTGCGCCTGCGGCTCGCGGCCCTTGGCTTCCTCGCAGGTCAGGATCGAGCTGATGCGCGCCTGTGCCGCGCGAGCGCCTGCGGTTTCGCCTTCGGAGCGGATTTGCGCCTGATCGACAGCGGTGATCTCTGCCGGGCCGTTATTCGCAGTCATGGGGGTTCTCCTTTGATTGCTGCGGACTTGCGCCGAGAGACGCGACAGCGTTTCGGCAAAGGTGCCGACGCGATCAGCGAGGCCGTTGGCCTCTGCCTCGGCACCAATGAAGGTCGATGCCTCGGTCGCGCGGATTGCGTCGGCAGTTAGCGACGGCCGCCCTGTGGCGACAGTCTCGACGAAGCGGTCGTAGAAAACGTTCACTTCGCGTTGCAGGTCGGAGCGCACGTTCTCGGTCAGCGGCCCGAACGGGTTGCCGTCAACCTTGTGCGCCCCGGCGTAGATCAGCGTCGGAGTCCGCCCCTTGTTCTGCATCTCTTTCGATTGGTCCATGTGCAGCATGACGACGCCAATCGAGCCGGTGATCGATGTCGGCGAGACCACAACCTCGGTCGATGCCGACGCGATGCCATAGGCCGCGCTCGCCGCCATGTCATTGACCAGCGCGGTGACCGGCTTGACCTGCCGCGCCGCCCTCACCTGCTCGGCCAGCGCGAACATGCCGGTCGCCTCGCCGCCGGGGCTATCGATGTCGAGCAGGATGGCCCCGACCTTCGGGTCGGCGACCGCCGCCGCGATCTGCGTGCCCAAACCCTCGTAACTGGTGAAGCCCGAGCTGTCCTCGCCGATGAACGCGCCGCGATTGATCAGCGTGCCGATCACCGGGATGGTGGCGACGCCATCGACGACGTTGTAAAGCACCGCGATCAAGCGCCCGCGCTCGTCATATGCGCCTTCCGGCTCGCCGATCAGCCGGTTGGCGCGCGGCCCGGTGCGCTTGAACGCCTCCGGCACCTCCGACAGGTCGAACATCGACGGATCGATGCCGACGCGCTCGCCCAGCACCGACGCGATGACGGCGGCCTTGTAGCGGTGAATGAACAGCGGGCGGCCAAAGACGCGGTCGGCGACATGCGACAGATAGGTCATATGGGATCACCTTTTCCGCGCGAACGATCCGAGGCGCATGGCATAGCGCGTCGGCCTGCCGGTCTCTTTTGCTTGGCACTCGGCATCGAAGCGCGCGATCTCTTGGCTCAGCGTCTCCATGCTGACTTGGCTATAGGCCACCGTGCGGTCGCCGAAGCTGACGCTGACCACGGACTGCCCGCTCAGCAATTGATAGTAGATCGTGCGCAACTGGTCGGCAGCGGCGCAGGGATCGTTGAAATTGATCGGGTCGGCCATCGGTCAGCTCCGGATAAGGCGCTCGTCCTCGCGCTCGTCATCGTCCTCGCGCTCGTCGTCATCATCGTCATCGCGTTCGCCGCTGCCGATGGCATCGCGCGCGGTCGCCACCTTCGCCGATGGCTCGGGCAGACCGAGCTTTTTGCGCAGCGCCATCTCGCGGGCGCGCTGCTCATAGATGTCCTCCCAATCCTCGCCCATCTCCGCGCAAATCCATTCGTCGGTGATGACGCCGAGCCCTTTCAGGGCCTCGACCGCCTTGGCGAACTTCAGATCATCGGCCTGCGGCTTGGCAGGTCCGCGCCAGTGGCTCCGCGATGCGGCGGCGCGGGCCATCAGGAAGCCGCCGATGCCGCCGGGGAATTCGATCCAGCCGTTCTCGATTTCCTCTTCAAGCCAGCTCTCGTAAATCGCTTGCAGGAACGGCGCGAGGATGTTGACGCGGCGATAGATGGTCATCATCCAGATTTCGGATGTCGCCATGCGAACCGACGAATAGGTTGCCCCGGAATAGTCGCCGGTCAGTTGCTCGAACGTGATGCCGAGGCAGCGCGCAATCTCGCGCAGCAGGAAGCGGACGAATGCCTCATAGGTCGAATTCGGGTGCTGCGTCGAATTGAACGCCAGCTCGTCGCCGGGCGCGAGATGCGCGACCTTGCCATGGCCGCCGAGATCGATCTGGGTTCCGTCATACCAACCGGCGCGGCTTTCCAGCATCGCTTCCAGCGGCGTTGACGGGCTACCGTCCGGGACCGTGCCGAGGCGCTGCTCGGCCAAGTCCTGGAAGGCTTGCAAGACGACCTCGGTCGGCTCCGGCGACTTGATGGTGGCGGCGAAGATCGACTGAATGAGCGCTGCGGTCAGCGTCGCGTCGGAAAGCTGGTCGAATTGCTTGACGACCTTGAGCGCGGGCGTGATCGGCGGAATGCCGCGCGCCTGCCCGGGGAAGCCGTCGAACACATGGATCATGCGCGGGCGGCCTTCGGCATCGCGCGCCGCCACGTCGGTATACGCCTGCATCAGCGGCTGCCTGCCCTGCGGCGGGTTGAGCATGCGATAGCCGAGCGGGAAGCCATAGCGGTCGCGGAACACGCCCTGAAACAGCCCGGTGTCGGATAGCGTGTCCTGTGACATCCGGTGCGGCGGCAGCATCTGCACCTTGGTGCCGTACTGGCCGAAGCGGCGGCGCAACCATGGCAATGCGGCCACGATCTCGCCATAGCAGAACCATGTCCGAAGGCCCTGCGCGGTCATCTTGCCGACCGTCGATTTGCCCTCGATGTCGCATTCAATCGGAGTGTTGGCGTAGCCTTCCCAGCGCCGTTCGACCTTGCGCGCCCATGTCTGCGCCGTGTCCTGCGTCCAGCCCAGCGCATCGGCATCGGGCCGCGCCGACAGCCGCAGGCTCTGGCCGACCGTCATGGCGACGGCTTGCTCGACGCCGCCCGAAATCCATCCCGAGTTCTGGATGGTATCGACCGCGCGCGAGGCCGCGAGCAGATAGGCCGAGCGAACATCGTCCGATGCCTCGCGCAGCGCCGGTCGCCACGAATGAAAGAACGGGTTGGCCTCGCCCTTCATGTAGGCCGCGCCGACGCGCTTGCGCTGCACTGGCGCAGCCCGCCTCGGTGCGGCGCGCTTCGGCGCAGCCTTTGGTCGGGTCGCGGCTTTCGTCCTTGCCATTCACTGTTACCTGTTCAATCGCGCGGCGATGCCGCTCATTCGCCTGCGCACGCCGTTTGGCGGCGGCGCGCCTGGCGGCGGATCGACCACGGGCGGCGGCGACGGATCGTCATCGTCGATGGTCTCTTGGCGCTTGGCACCGAGCGGGATTTTCTGCACCGCGAGCATGTGCCCCGCCGCCTCGTTCATCGCCTCGACATCGAGGAAGTGATTGCGGCGCGTCAGCGGCACCCATTGCGGCCTGCCGCTCGGCGTGATCTTGCGGACCTCGCTGGCGAGCTGCTTCAGGTAGTCGTCGCTGGCGTCGGCCGCGAGCAGGAAGCCGCCGGGCTGTTCGTGCGGCCATGCCAACCGCTCATGCAGCCGCGACTTCCAGAAATCGGTATCGAGACGGACCAGCTCCAGCTCGACCGGCGCGCGCTGACCGGGAATGGTCATCTTGGCCTTGCCGCGCATCATCGGCGCGGTCAGCGTGTCATAACCCTTGGTCGGCTTGCAGAAGCGGCGAAAGCGTCGGCAGAAGTCATAGACGACGTTGGTCGGCCCCTCGTTCGGCTTGTTGGCACGAAAGCCGCTGTCGATCAGAGCAAGCGAGATCGGCAGGCCGCCATAGGTGTCGAGCAGCACGTTCGCCAGATCGTTCCAGACTTCCGGCTCGTTTGTGAAGCCCGCGATCTCGCCGCTCTCGATCTGCCATGACGACGCGCGCTCACCCCAGCCACGGATCGAATACCAGAAGCCGTTGCCGGACACGTCCACCGCAGCGGTCAGGCGCATCACTTCAAGCGGCACCTCGCCGAACTTGTGCGGCATGCGGCGGCGCTTGAAGGCGTGCCAGTCATTCGCCCCGATGCTGCCGGGCGCATACAGCTCGCCGAACCCGGCATTGATGGCGGTTTGCACCATGCCGTCGTCGGCCATGGTGAGGGCTTCGAGATAGGCGCGCACGCGCTCGCCGATGGTGACGAACGGCGAGGCGAGTCCGGAGACCCAGAACGAAAGCGATAGCGCCTGCGGCGCTTCGCCTGTAACGACGCCATCGCTCGAAATCGATTGCCCCGGCGCGACGTAAACGCCGCGCTCATTCATCAGCGCCTTGTGCTCCTCCTCGATGACGCCGCCGCAGCGCGGGCATTCGATGTAGCTGGCGCGCTCGGCCTCGAACGGCGTCGCCTTCTCAGGCCAGCGCGTGCATTCGAAGCGCGGAATGAAATACTCGCGGCAATGCGGGCACGGCCACGCCCAATGAAAGCGCGTGCCTTGCTGCCATAGCCGCCAGATCGGGCTTTCGAGATCGTCGGTCGGTGCGACATCCCAGAACCGCAGGCCACTTTCCTCATCCTGCACGATCTTGATCATCCCGCGCCGACAGGTCGATGTGACGGCGCAGACGAAGTCGGCATAGGTGTCGCCGCGCCGTTCAACGAGCCCGAGCGGATCGCCCTGGCCTTTGATGTTGGCCAGCATCTCGTCGTATTCATCGACCAGTGCCAGCGCTGCGGGGTCGGATTTCAACGCCGCCGACGAACCGGCATGCGCCAGACGCAGCGGCACGCCTGCGATCACCTTGCGGGTTTTCGTCATCCGCTTGCCGCGCGCGACCTTGATCGCCAGCGTCGGCGCTTCATCGAGCAGCGACATGACGCGCGGCTCGAACTGCTCGGTCAGGAATTGCTTGTTCGGCCCGACGTACAGGATCGGTGCGGGCTTCTGGTCGAGCCGCTGACCGGCGATGTCGAGCATCGCCTCGGTCTTGCCGGACTGCGATGCGGTCACCATGACGACGCGCTTGTGCGTACCCTCGGCGACCGCGCGCTCGAACGGCACGATGTACGGCGTCAGGTACGCGTCGCGCGGACCCGGGACCGATGCGCCTTGCGGATAGGTGCGGTTCTGCGAACCCCAGACATCAGGCGGCGTTCGGCGCGATGGGCGGCTTAGTATCGCTACCCTCTGCCACCATTCCCGCGCGCGAGACGGCAGCATCGGCGATGCGGTCGAGGATGTCATTGATGGCCGTTTCTATTGTGCGGCGGATTTGCAAGTCGCGCGTGACGCGCGCAGGCAAGCCCGACAGCTCCGCGCGAAACATGCCGACGAGCTGGTCGGAGAGCGCGATCATTTCGGAGAGTTCGACCAAGCGGCGCTCGCGCTCGGCAATTCTCAATTCGACTTCGCGCGCGCGCGCATCCGAGACGCGGCTGGCTGACGCGCTCTTGGTCGCGCGCCGCTCGCTGTCATTCCGAAAGCGGATATAGCCCTGTACGACATCGACCAGATAAAACTGGTCCTTCCCCGCCTTTTCAATCCAGCCTTCTTTCGCCAATTGGCGCACGCGCTCAGCGGAAATCATGAGCAAGCGCCCGGCCAGATTGCTTGTCAGCAATTGCCCGCGCCCGCCGTCCGCGCCCGCTGGTGCGTTATTCGCGCCGCCGCGATCTGCGGCCCCGGCCGGAGTTTCCCGCCCCTGTGCGGCCCCTGTCGGCCCGCCTGTAACCCTTTGATCTTCCGCCATTTTTAGCCCTTTTCCGGCGGTCGATTTTCCTTCCAACAACCACTGGTTGGCCTAGTTCTGGGCCACTACCCCGCTGATTTGGCCCAATTCCGGGCCAGCGGGCCTCTACCAAAAAAGGATATTGAGAATGTCTGCCTACGTTAAAACCGAGACCAAATACGGCCGCCCCGAGCAATCGCTCGACATCCATCGCTTCGCGCGCGATCTCGCCAAGGCGATTGGCGGCAAGGTCATTCCGCAGAAGCCGGGCGAAATCCCGAACGAGCGCTATGCATCGATTGAGCTGGACGGCGCGGCGATCAGCTTCACCGCCGGTTGGGGCCGCAATGAGATTGAGAAGGTCAGCGTTCGGATATCGGCGCTCGGCCTCAACCTCTCATACAATGACATGCCGCGCGGCCCGGAATTCAAAACGCCCGAGGCCAAGGTCAGCACCGCCCGCCCGCTCGCCGCCATCGCCGCCGATATCAAGCGGCGCGTGATCGATCCCGGCAAAGCGCCGATTGAAAAGCTTCGCGAGCATGCCGCCGCCTGCGATCGGCAGCGCACCGATCTGCGCGCGACCGCTGATCAATTGCGCAAGCGTTATCCGGGCCTCTCGGTCACGGTGAAGGATGACGCCCGTCATTCCGCGACGTTCTACCGCAACGATAACAAAGGCCCGTATCTCTCGGGCAGCGTCGGCCCGGATGGCAGCGCATCGATTGAGCGCATCGGCTCGCTGACCCCGGAGCAGTTCGCGCGCGTCATGGCCGCGCTGTATCCGGTCGATGCGAAGGAGCGCCGCTGATGACCGCGTTGCTTTGCGTCGCCTTGATCAGCGCCGCTGCCGCGATTTCGGCCCTCACCGCTCTAACCTATTTCGCGCGGTGACCAATGGGCCAAAGCATCGAGGCCATGATCGCCGAAATCAAAGCCCGGCTTGCACATCTCGAAATGATCCGGCGCGCCATCGAGGCGCGCCGCCAACCCTCAAAGCAAACCCACGGAGCACTGCAATGACTACTAACCTAACCGCCGCTCAGGCCCTCTCGATGCTGGCCATGACATCCATGCGCCATTTCGACCGGGCCGATTGGGATATGTTCGCCGGATGCGAAAGCCGGTCGCCGATGATCGGCGAGTTCGACAATCACGTCATCGTTCTCGACGGCGATCTGCTCAACATCATCCACGCCGATGATGAGCATGGCGGCCAGCTCTTTAAGCTTTCCGACATGAACGCGGCGGCGCGCCCGGTTCATCCCGCCGAGAATATCGGATCGGTGATGCCATCCCCGACCGCGCGCCCGCTCGGCGAAATCCTCGCCCCGGATGAGAACGTCGGGTCGATGACGCTCGGCGAATTTTCGGCCCGCCTGACATCGGAGAATGATCGATGACGAAAACCCCGGCAGATGTCGGGATCGAGGCGGCGCGGGCGGATGACAACGCCCGCGCTTCCCGTATCCCTCTAACCCCGCAAGCGCTGACGGCATGGCGCGAGCGGCTCGGCTACTCGCAGCGCGAGGCGGCCCTCGTCATCGGCTGTTCGCGCGGCGCGTGGGCCGGATGGGAAAGCGGAACTAACCCCATCCCGCACTATATCGGCCTCGCAATGGCCGCGATTGCGCTGGGCGTCCAACCATACGGTGACGACCGATGAAAGCGCCGCATCCCGACATCGAGGCCCGCGCCATCGATGCAATCCGAAAGGCGGATCACTTCACCGCCTCGATCTTCCTCGGGCGCGGCAAGCACCGCGTCGTTACGGCACCCACGGTCTGGGCGGCGGTCAGGGCCGCCCGGATCATCGAGACCGACCCGCAAGCCTTCACCCGGCGGGCGATCATTTACGCGATTGCAAGCGATGGCATTGCAACAATGATTACCGCCGAGCTGATCCAGAAACTAACAGCCCTCGTCCTCAAAACCGAAAGCGTGACACCGTGACTTGGAAAACCGAGTTCCCCGACTTCCCCGACGACGACATGCCCGCGATGATCCCGGCGGACTTCGCCGATACCTCTTGGCATAACGACGCCTGCCCGAGCTTTACCAATGAAGCGCTCGGGCTCACCATCTGGATCGACTATGCCGAGCTGGCGATGCGCGAGCACCCGAGCGGAGAGCGGTTCACGTTGGAGCCGCACGACGAAATCGAGCCGCCCGCCGAGCACGTCAACAGCGACGATTTCGGCGATATCATCGCGGCCATCGACGAGCGGCGCAGCGAGATCGCGCTCTATCTCGAACAGCGGCGGCGCGCGCACATCGCGCGACCGGACGCGCCGTTTGCCGAGGGCGACCGCCTTCGCCTGATCAGCATGGCCGCTGATCCCGACCCCATCCGGCCGGGATCGACGGGCACCGTCATCGCGGCGCCGGTATTCTTCCAAGGCGCTTGGAGCATCCCGGTCAAATGGGATAACGGGCGCGGGCTTTCGCTCGTCATGCCGCCGGATCAGGCGGAAAAACTCTAAGCACTTGAAAGCCCGGGCACTCCACGGGCTTTTTTTGTGCGCGCAATCCGCCGCCCCTTGCGTGTGATCTGTAGCGGCCAGCTTGCGACATAACCGCGATCAATCATCCACGCCACGACGGGTGCCAACAGCCTTTCAATTTGGAGCGTGGGGGTCGGTGCTGCTCCGCCGCTGTTCCGACTGGACATCGGACATCGCCTGCTTCCCACGCGCAATTCCTCGATACATGCCCGCGCCGCGCCGCTCGATTTCCGAGTACGGGATTTCTTTGCATGCGAGCCGGGCGCGCGCCGCCGGGTTCACGAAATAGATGTAGCGCATCTGGTAGCCGTCAAGCGGCGTGCCCTGACCTGTCCAACTGCCGCCGGTCTTGGCGAAGTGATCATTGCGGTTCTTGCCGGTCACTTGCGTCATCTTGTGCGTGACCGAGCCATCGGCCAATCGCAGCAGCGACTTGTTCACCTTGATGCCGGTCAGCACGAAGCCCGCCGCGCGATAGATCGTGCCGTCACCGCACTGGCAACCATCGGCGAACGAGATGATCCATTCAATGTGCGGATAGGACTTGCGGATCATCCGCATTGCGATGGCGAGCGCGCGGCTTTCGGAGTTGCGCGGCAGCGCCTCGGAGAACGCCAGCCGGTTCAATTCGAGAAAGCCGTTCCATTTGGTATCGCGCACCAGCGGCTGGATGTGCGACTTGTCCATCGATGGCCCGAACGTCATCGCGCCTTCGAGCCGCCCGCCCAGAAAGACGCCCAGCGCCAGCGCCGAATTGTTCGTGACCTTGTGGCTATAATGCAGCCGCAGGATCAGCGCGTCCGCATCGCGTTTCGCAATCGGCGCGACGCGGATATCTTTAGCGCTCGCCATGGCCCGCCAGATATTCCGCGCAGATCGCGGCGAGCGCATTGCCTTGCGGAGATCGATTGGCGTCGCCCGCCTGGCGCGGCTTGGCCGCGCGCTCAATCGCGGCGTTCACGGTGTCCCATTGGTCGCCGTAGAGGATGAACGTCATATCGCGGTACGGCGACCGCTCGCCATCGGCGATCTCCGGCATCGTCTCAAGCACGCCAACGCCAACCGACAGCTTCGACAGCTCGTCCGCCGAGATGCCGGTCAGCGATAGCTCGAAACCGCCTTCCAGCAAATCATTCAATTCGAGCCGCAGCATCTCGTCATCCCAATCGCTCGCATCGGTCAGGCGATTGTCGGCGATGACATAGCCGCGCTTCTGGTTCTCGGTCCACCCGCGCGCGACGATGACAGGCACCTCGGCGATGCGGAGCAGCTTGCCCGCCGCCAACCGGCCATGACCGGCCAGAACCATTCCATCGTCAGCGGCGAGGATCGGCATAGTCCAGCCCCACTCGCGGATCGATGCCGCGATCTGCTCAATCTGCTCGGGCGTATGCCGCCGCGAATTGCGCTCATAGGGACGCAGCCGCTCTATCGGCCACATCTCCACCGCGCGCGATGATTGCGCCAGGTCATCCATTGCGATGCCGTCCCTCGTTGTTCGTGACTGTCCGGCGCAACCCAAAACAAAGCGGTGAAAACCCGAACAGAAATATGGGCAAAATCCGGGCGCGGCGGCCGCGCGAAGGGGGCCCCTCACCGATACGGTCCCTAAATTTTCTCGCGAAAATCGCGACGCATTGGCCCATTGCGGGCCATGCGGGGCGATGCCATGGCTTCAATCGATCAGGCCTCCCCTCCCTCCCGCCGGGGAAGGGCCGCCCACCATGGGCCATGGCAAGCCACGCTGATCGGCGGCGTTAGCCGGAGTTTGCTGGCAGCGGGCAGGCGCATGACTCGGCGAGATGGGAGACAGGGCCATCGGGAGACCGCCCCCTTCCCGAGGGGAGGAGGGCTATATCGCTCGATGATGACAGGCGAGGAGACCCCCCTCTCCCCTCCCTCCCCGTATGCCCATTTTCGATGCCGATGTTCGGATCATGGTGCGGCGGCGCGCGGTGGCGCATTCCGCAACGCCTGCTCAATCTCGAATGCGAGCGGCTTCGCTTGATAGGCACTGTCGAATGGCAGCGGTCGCGGTGCCGTGCCCGCCAACCATGAATACTTGTCGGCCAACTGCCACGTCATCAGCGCGGTGACGCATGGGAACGACAGCACGTCATCAAGGAATGGTCGGACGAAGGCAGCGACCGCCGCATCGATAGTCGCCGCAGCCGTGCCGGTTGGCAGCGCGGGCGCGGTATTGCCCGCATGATGCACGTCCAGTTCCGAGATGTGGACTTCCAGACCCCGCTCGCTCAGCTCGCCGAGTAGCCACATGATGCCTTCATGCGTGGCCCTCGCCCACATGATCAGATGGCTTTCAAGTCCGACGCCATGGATGGGGCAGCCTTGATCAAGCAGCCGGTCGATCAGGGCGAGGAAAGCAACGCGATGGTCCTCATAGGCGAACCGCTCAAGGTTTGCCTCGTTGAGGAACAGCTTCGCCGCCGGGTCGGCCTCGTGCGCTCGCACGAATGCACGGTTGACGTACTTGTTCCCGAACACATGCATCCACGTCTTGGAGCGCATACCGTCAGCGCGACCGTGCGCCAGCTCGATAGGCTCGTTGACCACATCCCAGATAGGGATGCGACCGGCATAGCGGCCGACCGTTTCAACAATGTGCTTATCGAAGTACCAGCCCGCCTGCTGCACTGTGACCGGCGCGGTCAGCGCTCCGAAGTCTGGCCCCGTGGCGCTTTCGGTCCACAGCCATGCCGGATTGTATTCGTTCCAGATCAGGGCGTGGCCCTTGACCTTGATGCCGTTCGCCTCGGCCCATGAAAGGAGCGCGTCGGCATCGGTCCAGTTCGGGGCCATGCTCGTCGGACGGACCCGGCCAAACTTCAGCGCCACGTCGGTCGTCACGATCCCGCAATGCTGCTGGTAGAGCGCGGCATACTGCGGGTCCAACATCGTCGGCGGCGCGGCGGCAGCGCCGAACATCAAACCTTTCGCCCTGGCGGTGACATTGAGACTGTCCATGGGGCCGCTCCTACGTCTTGGCCGCCAGCATGACGACAAAGATCACCGCGCACGCGACACCGACCGCATAGGACTTGTCGATGGCGGCGGCGATGGCGAGGATCAGGAATGCCAGCGGCATCTATTCGGCTGCCTCGACGCGCCATCCCATGCGCTGGCAATACGACAGCACACGCGCCTTGTGCCAACCGACCATGCGCCTGATGATCGGCGCGCTCCGGACCACAATGCCGTTGCGGATCACGACGCCCGCATTGAAGTGCGGGGCATCGATTGACAGCAGCTCCTCATTCACTGCCCAACCGGCACCTTCCTGTAGCATGGCGCTGCCCATGTGATGTCGGCGGCAACAGGCCCGGCGGCGAACGTCATCGCGCCCTGCATGGTTACGCTCACGTCCGAACCGGCGAGCGCCGTGGTCATCGGTGGCCGCAGCACCCCGGCCACCGCCACGTCACTCGGATAGAGCACCGTCGCGGTATTGTTCGGCATTGCTGCGGTGTCCGTGCTCGCCCAGATCGCCCGCAGGTTCTGCGCGCCAGCGGCAAGGGAGAAATCCCACCACATCTCCCAGAATTCACCCGCTGCCCCGGCATACGTCACGACGTTGCGGAGGTTCACGATCCGACCGTTGGTCGTATTGTTTCCAGAGACCTGAAGCCGGACTGCCGGTCGCCCGTTCAACGTCGTGATCGAGGATACCACGGCGAAGCCGCTATCGTTGTGTTCGACGATCCAGTTGGTCGGCACATCGCCGGTCGGCGCAGGCGTGCCGGTCTTGGTGCCTGCCGCTCCGGCAAAGAGCGGGTTCTCATTCGCCCCGACAAGGAAGTTCTCGGCCGTGTCGTAAATCGACAGCACGCTCTGCGAAGCGATCAACGTATTGAGCGCGTCGCCGACCGCGTTGCCGACATGGATGGCCCCACGGTAGTGCGGATGCAGACCATCGCCGCACATCGTTGTCGGATCGAACGTCGCTTCAAGATCGACAACCGCGACATCGTTTTGCGCGCGTATCAGAGCATTGAGGGCTTCCCGGTCGGCCCGCCGCCCCGCGCTCAGCCCCATCCATGTCGCGTCATTGCGAGGAAGCACGCAGATGTTGACCACCTGCGCGCCCGCTGCCTTGTAGGCGTCGATGCAGGTTCGCAGGTTGGCAAAGATCGTCGCTGGCGTATCGCTCGTTCCGGAAAGGTCGTTGGTCCCGGCGAGCAGGACAACCACTTTCGGATTGAGCGCCGCGATGGTCGCGACTTGCGTCGCCATCTGCGCCGCGGTCTGTCCGCCCGTGCCTTGGTTGTAGCCGGATGGCGCGAAGAAGCGACCCAGCGACCGGATCAGGGCGAAGCCCGCATAGGTCGGCCCGTTCGATCCTATCGTTATGCTGTCTCCCTCAAAGACGATGCGGGAGTGCAGCGGAAGGAGCACGGGCGCGGGGCCAGCGCCAGCGATGGGCGGCCGAACGTCAGTGACGCCGAGACCAAGCGCGAGAGAGATGCCCATGGCTCAGTACAGCGCCCACACGTTGTTGGCCGTCCCGAGCGTGACCTTGGTCGCGCGGATCGGGTTGTAGCCTTGCTGCAACGGGTAATCGGTCGCGGTGTCGCCATCGGCATCGACGATGGTGGCGGTGCCTGCGGTGCCGACCAGCAGCGCGCGACACTCAGCGAACGCCTGCGCGCTGGTGATCTTGACGTACTTTCCGGCCGGATCGTTCATGATGTCTCCTCCGAGTCCAAGCGCCCTCAATTCCTTAGCGTGCATGATCGTTTTCCCTTGCTGCTAGTCGGCTCAAATGCCGTTGCTGCTCTGCCGCCCAGATCAGAACCTCGATCTTGAGCGCCTGATCGCGAAAGCCGAGCCGCCGCAAGTTCTGCTCGGCGTCGACGCGGCTGCATGCGCCCTCGATGTACTGCCGTCGCGAGCGCTGATAGACCGCGCGCCATCGTTGCACATGCTCGGGGTCCAGCTTGTCGATGACATCGGCTCTGAGCATTGGATCACCACGGCAGGAATTGACCGAGCTTGGTTTCGATGACTTGCGGCAGCTCCTGATCCATTGCGGCATCTGCGATGAACGGGACGGCGTCGCGCTCCATCTCACGCGGGATCGAGCCGCCCATCAGTTTTCTCAGCGGGCCGCGCTCCTTGCTGGTCCGGACATAGACATCGCTGCCGACCATGAACGCGCCCTTGAAGCGCTGCACTCGGTTCCACGGCTTGGCGCGCACGCCGAACGAAAACTGCCTCGGCTTGAACTTCGACAGCGGATAGTATTTGCCGGTGGCTGTAATCGCGTATTGGAGCCTGCCCGGGTTTGCTCTTTCGACCTCCCACGACGCCCCTGCGTCGGCATACGGCACGCCGAGCTGCTTGGTGGTCTGCCGCTTGACCCGGGTGTACAGCTTGTTGCCGACTTGGTTCATCGACCACGCCACGATCTTGCGCGCCTTGCCCATGCCCAGCTCTTGCGCCGCGCGCTGAAATGCGCGCATGTTCGCCAGATCGAGCTTGATGACGATAGCGGCGGCCATGGCACTCGCTCAAACGAGGACGGTCATGCCGAACGCAGAACTACCTGCGGCATGACCGTCGAAGTTTCAGTTCGGACCTTTTGGGAGTGCGGCCCGGCCACTGCGGACATGAGTGTGGCGGGGGGTGCGCGGGCGAAGGAAACCCCCGTTTTTCTGACCTGTCAACGCGGTCTCACGAAATTTCCTTCCGGTCACTTCCGGCAATTCCGGGAATAGGCCATCCAGCAGATCGGTGTTCATTTCCAATTTGTCGTGACAAATGAGTCGCTTAGTCACGGCTTTGCGCAATCTGGCGCGGGCTTCGGCGTAGGACATGCCCCGACCAACTTTTTTTGCGGCGAGACGCCAATCCCGATAGGCGGTGTTGAACCACGACAGATCGCCGTTGACGTTGGCGCGCTCGATCAGGTCGCCGACTCGGCGCACCGCCGCCTGGACACGCGCCATGGCGGCATCGTGGTTTGTCAGCGAAATCTTCCAGTCCCTTGCGACGCGCTCGATCTCGACCCGCGCGCGCTCGGCACGGCAATCGAGTCTGTCGTTGGCATCGTGCGGCAGCACGCCGTTGACCTCGCTCGCTATCACTTCCGCCGTGTCGCGGTCCTTGACCCAGAACGCGGCACCGATCTCCGACCATGGCCACTTCTCGCGCATCGCCTGATAGGTTCGTTCGAGATCGCGCGTTGCGCCGACGATGCAGGGCTCACCGACCGGGATGGTCCCGACATAGACGGCAGCGACACCGAAGATGATCAGATATTCGCGGTCTGCGCCTTCCGGCAGTTCGAAGTCCATTGCTGTCCTCTCAAAAAACCGGGACACGGTCGAAGTGCAGGCCATCGGCGATCACCACGCAACCGGCGTCATGCCGGGCGCGCCATGTGTCGGCATAGCCGCCGCGCTTGCGCGTCACCCACCCGGCATCGCGCTCCATCGAGTGCGCCAGCGCCACGGCGTTGACGGCGGTCATCAGCTCGGGCCGATGGCCGAGAAATTGCGCGGGCCAGAAGATCGCGATCTCCATCCGCGACACGTCCGACAGCGACGGCATGACACGCACGCGGTTCTGGATTTTCTGCGTTTGCTCCAGCTCGCCCTGCTCTTTCTGAGCGACCAGATCATCGAACTCGTAACAGTAGGGCGGCCATGCGTTGCCGGAGCCGCCGCCCGCGCCGACCGGCAGCGTGCGCAATGTCCGCATTGCCTCGGCGAGGCGCTTGCCGACATGCGGCCCGTTCCATGTCGATGGCGCGATGTCCTCCATCACGGCATCTTCGAGCGGATTGAATTTGATATCGCCGCATCGGACCAGCATCGTCATAGCAATTCTCCCTGCGGTTCTTCGAGCTGTTGATAACGCTGCGTGCTACCCTCGAACTTCATCCTGATCGCGCCCTTGTATCCGGTCTCGTCAAACCGAACTTTTGCGATGTGGATAGTGGCCTGCCCACCTTCGGCGGCGCGCTCGATCACGACGCCGTGGTCGCTTTTGTTGAACCAGTGCGCGCTGCCCTCGATGTCGTACAGCGTCGGCGTCCTGATCTTGCCGTGCTCCCAAACATCTTTGGTCGGATGCGCAAGCACGATCACCGCAACCTCGTACTGCTTGCCGAAGCGCTTCAGCATGCGGATGGCGCGCCCGACATACTCGGAAACGCTTTCGTCGCGGCGGCGCGCGTGCTCAATCTCGTTCCATGGATCGATCAGCAGCACCCGGATGCCGTCACGCAGAACCGCATCGCGCGCCTTCTCGATGATCCAGTCGAGCGTCAGATCGTCCTCCTCGGCATCGTTCGGATCGTTGTCCATGAATGTGAAAAACGTCTCGATGAAGCGGTCGGTTTCGACATCGGGCGATGCGTTGCCCGAAATGATCCGCCGCAACTTGTCGCGCAGGTAAGGAACTGTCGGCATCTCGGCAGAGAACACCGCAGACCGCCAGTGAAAGGCGCGCGCGATGTTGACCAGCACGTTCAAGGCCCATGTCGATTTGCCGTGGCTCGGGATGCCGGTGACCACCATGAACTCGCCGGGGAAAATCTTCATCCAGCCGTTGCCTGGAAAGATGCCGTCGAAGATCGGCCAGCCGATTGAGATCGGTTGCAAGGTTTGCAGCGATGGATATTCGCTCAGACGATACAGGCCGCGCACCGGGTAGAGCCGCGCGTTGCGAATGACATCGCTCACGCCATCCTCGCCGTGCATCTCCAGCACCTTGTTCAAATCCTTGCAGCCCTTCGGATAGGTCACGAACAGGCAGCGCGCGGCACCGAGCCGCCGCACCAGCTCGGCAGCAAGCCGATGACCCGCCGGATCGTCATCGACCGCGAGAATGAACCGCTTGACCCGCTTCAGCCGGTCGCGGTTGTTCCAGAGAAATTCGAACTTGCCGCTGCGCTCGGTCTCGGGATCGAGCGGCGGCAGCGGTGCGCCATCCTTCGGCGGCGGCGGCGCACCATCGGGCACCGAGACCGTCAGCGGCCATCCGCTCTGGATCGACACAATCGCGTCCTCGAACCCCTCGGTGATGATCAGCGCCTGCGCGCCGCTTTCGAGCAGCGGGTCATCAAGCACATCGGAATTCCAAAACGTCCGCCGACCGCCCTTGCGATGCCAGAAGAACTTTTCGCCGTCGCGCTCGGTGCGGTATTTCTCGTTGACGACAGCGCCATGCTCGACGAACGGAAACGCGATGACGTTGCCGCGCGGATTTGGAACGACCGTTCGCTCGCCCGGCTTACCGACGACCGCCCCCGTATAGATTTCGAACTTCGTGACCAGCTCGGCTGATATCCCCCTTTGTTCGAACCATTCGGCGTGGCGCGGTGCGAGCGTTGCGGTCATAGCTGTAGCTCCCGTGGAAGTCGTCGCAGTGGAAACATCGGAAGAAAAACCCGTCCGCTTCGCAGCGGATCGAGACACATCGGTTTGATTTCTTGCGCCGCGTGGGCGAGCACGCGGGGCAGCGGATGTATTTCGTGCCGCGATGGGATCGGGGATCGAACCCGATGCTCGCGAGCATCCGCAGCGTTTCGTCCATCGAGCGGTTCATGGCTGCACCACCGTTGGCGGTGCCTGCCCGCGAATGACCGCGCCGACGTACTCGCGCGGTCGCTCCTTCGTTGACGCCTGCTCAATCGCCGCCCTTGCGAGCGCGACCTTGCCATCTTTCGCCTTGAGCAATTGCGAGATCAGTCCGCCCGCGCTCTTGCCGAGCACTTCGCGCCCTCGACGGAACAGATCGGTTTCGGGATCGGTCGTGACGGACCTCGGTCCATCGTCGTGACCCAGCGGAAGCTCGTCAGAGATCGAGCGCGCGCCGTTAGGTGCGGCATCTTTCTTCTCTTCTCTAGTCTCTTCTAGTCTTGTCTTGTCTCTTATGTTGGAATGCTTACTAAGCGCCGCTTGCGCCGGATCGTTATTTTTCAATGAGTTATTTTCGTCATTCCGCTTCTGTGCGCGCACGATGGCGGACTTCTTGCCGCCGTGTGCGGCGCGGGTTCGGTTGTCATCAATGGCCTGTAGCTCGGTGATGGCCCTGTCATTCGCAATGCGTCCGTCCTCAACCCGCAGTTTCCCGAGGTCAGTCAACGTCCGCAAGCAGCGCCGATATGTGTGGATGTGCTGCCGACATCGCCCGGCGATCCCATGCTCGTTGTTCGCAATCGGCCCCTCGTTCAAATAGATCAACTGGCAGATGACGTGATAGGTCCGATAGGTCTCGGCATCGAGCGCCTCGGTGCCGTCCATCCAGTCGGGAATGTCGTGTTTGTAGAACGTCACCATCACGCCGCCCTCGCGTTTGCTTTGAACACGGCCCCGGCAAATCCTGGCGGCGTGGCGCTGCGCTTATCGACGCGATCAGCGCTCGGCCCATAATTCAGGATCATCGAGCCTTTGGTCGGCTCGACCCATGTCGGCGGGTCGAACATATCCCCGGGCCGGATGCGCTCGGGCATGACGAAGCCGCCGCCCACCCATAGGCATGTCGCCTTGGTATAGGGGTCGCCGTAGTCGCAAGGATCGAACATCCAGTCCGGCTCGCGCCAATAGGTCGAGAGCGTGCTGACCGGGTTCTCGATCATGAAGGGCGCGCCGCTGTCCTCGCAGATCTGGCGGCAGGCATCGACCACTTGCAGCGCGTGGATCAGCGCGGTCAGGCCCTTCTCCCGCATCCAGCGCGCGCCGGAGACGGCGAGATCGGAGCATGATGGGAATGCGAATGCGATGACCGGCGGCGGCAGATGCTTCGGATAGCGCCACTCGGTCACGTCGGCGACGATGTGATGACGATGCGGATGCGGGTTCGCCGCCGGTTGCAGATCGACCGTGATAGCGGAATAGCCTGCATCCAGCCACGGCATCACCATGATGCCGGTTCGGTCGCACAGGCTTAGGACGATCCCGCGCGCCGTCATCCGCTGATCCTCCGGCGGAACAGCGGCGAAGTCTGCACGGACATTGCGGGGTTGAGGATCGAGGCTTGGTAATGCCAAAGCGCCAACGCATCGGCGGCGTTGTCGTCGCAGGGCGACCAGCCGAGCCGCAGGCATGCGGCGACCGTCAGGTCTTTCGCTTCCTTGCGCTTGTGCCGGTTCGAGCCGATGAAATGCGCGCGCACATCGGCGACGCGCGCCTCGCGAACGTCATAGCCCGACAGCGTATAGGTCAGCTCCTCGACCACGGCGGCGAGTCCGATGAGCTGGCGAATGGTGTTGATGTTGGTCTTGCCGCCCATCTGCTGCGGCGTCAGCGGCCCTTCGAATACGATGAGCTGGATGTCCTTCTCGACAGCGAGGAAGTCGGCGAGCCATTGCCGAGCGCCGGAGAACACTGCCGCCATGCTCGCGCCCTCGCGCGCGAACCGGATTGAGCCCGAGCGCGGCACCGCATCAGCGGTGCACGGTGCCAAGGCCCAACCGGCGCGCGCCGCGAGATCGAGCGCGAGTATGCGCGGCAGGTACGTCATTGCATCGATGGATGCGCTGACTGCGTTCCGACCGATGCGGCGCGCCAGAGCGGCAGGTCTTTGACGCCCTCGGCGGTGGCGAGCATCGAGAGGACTTGCTGCTGATCAGCTTCAAGCTCCTCGTAGATGTCGCGGTTCTTCGCCTCGTTGACCCTGATCTTGACCAGCGAGCGCAGCTCCTTGGTCGGGATGCCGCGCGCCTTCGCTTCCTTGTAGCAGTTGGAAATGCTCTCGCGGATGTTGCGGCAGCGCGACATCGATTGACCGCGCTCGCTGTCGAGATCGGCATGAAAGCCGTCGATCTTGGCGAGGATTTCCTGCACCACTTCCGGCTCAAAGTCGTTGGTCGATTTGGCTGACTTCGCCATTCAGTCGCTTCCTTTCGTTGCTGGGTCAGTGCTGGCGGTGGGTGTGGAATATCCCGTGGTGCATCTCGCAATAGGACGAGCCCGCCAGCTTTGGCGCACCACAGAACATCGTCAGGCCGTCGCCGCCCCTTTCATCGAGCGGCGCGCGGCACTGATTTTTTCGGACACGGATGATCGAGACAGGCTTGCCGACCGGGCTTGCGCTGATCGGCCTCGGCGTGAAGGTCGGCGACGCGCCAGCGGCAACGACAATAGGCGCAGGCTGCGGCGGTGCCGCTGGTGTCAGCGCTGGCGTCGGCTTCGCTTCCGGAGATTTCTTCTCGCGCTTCAACCCGAGCCGCGCGATCTTTCCGCATACAGCGTTGCGGCTCACATCGAGCGTGTCCGCGATGCTCTGCACCGTCACGCCGCTGTCGAACAGCTCAATCAGTTGTTTGAGTTTGGCTGGGTCCGACCAGATTGCATCGGTCATGATGAGCGATCCCGTTTTTCAAAATCGGAGCGCTCACCTTGTAGACACTGTTTTTTGCCGCGCGCTACAAGACACCGGAAACTATTTGCAGGAACCGGAAAGAGATTATTCGCGCGAACAATCGCGGATAGATTTTTACTACCGACGAATTGCAAAACGATTTTTCTCATTCAAACGATGCAGATCGGAACCGGAAGCTATTTTTCTCCGGCACGATTGACAGTTGCAGGCAATCGAATTTTGATAACGCGGTACGGTTGAGCACAGCGAAAAACAGAAACGCTCATCGTAACCGCGCAAGTTGGTGGACGGACCTGCCAACCGCAGCGCGCACAACGCGGACCAAATAGAACGACGATCATCAGACCTGTCCCAGAACGGTGCGCCGACGCGCGCCGCTCAACGGGCGAGGTTTGACCAACCGCTATTCGGGAGGATCGCGCAATGCAGTCGATGCCATGGAACGGTCAGCGCATCGCTGCGCCAGGGATTTACCGCCACATCCCGCTGGATGACTACCATCGCGCCGACATCTGCGATGGCGTCTCGGTTTCCTCCTCAATGCTGCGGGGCATCGACGAGAAGTCGCCCGCACATTTCTTCGCCAGAGCTGCGTTCAACCCGAACCGCATCATCCAGAAGGAAACCGATGCCTACCGGCTCGGTCGATTGCTGCACCTGCTTATTGAGGGCGTGCCCTTCAACGAGAGCCGGTACATCATCCGGCCCGAGCGTGCGCCAGATGGTCGCGACTGGCACCACGCCAACAAGACCTGCATCAAATGGATGGCTGATGCGCGGGAACGCGGTCAGTCCGTCGTCTCGATGGACGATGTCGAGCAGGCCAAGGGCATGATGCTGGCGCTCGGCAAGCACCCGATGGTGATGCAGGGCTTGCTGGCCGGTGATGTCGAGCGCTCGCTGTTCTGGAAGAAGCACGGCTACTGGATCAAGGCGCGCCCGGACAACATCCCGAATGACAGCGGCGACTTCGTCGATCTGAAAACGACCGAGAGCGTGCTGTATCGCGACTGCCAGCGGTCGATCATCAACTACGGCTATCACATGCAGGGCGCGATGATCCTTGAGGCCGCGCGCGCGCTCGGCATACCGGCGTCGTCATTCACGCTGGTCTGGGTCGAGAAGAACCCGCCCTATTGCGTCCGCGTCCAGACCCTGCGCGACGAGGATTTGCTGCGCGGCGAAAAGCAGAACGAGCTGGCGCTGCGTACCTTCATGGAATGCTACGAGGCCAAGCACTGGCCCGGCCCCGGCGATGACCACGCCGACGCCGAATATATCGACCTGCCGGACTGGTATCGGAAGTCGGTCGATGACCGGATCAACTACCAGCTAAGGGAGGCCGCCTGATGTCCGACACCACCATCACTGCGGAGCGCGTGACCAAGGGCGACCTGATGCGCGGCGACGCCGAGAAAATCGTCAGCGAGCGTACCGAGGCGGTGCAACTGTTCAAGGGCGGCGGCGTCGATTACGCCAACCTGCGCGACATGGTCGATGCCGCGAAGCTGATGGCGACGGCTGGCCCGATGATCCCGCCGCACATGCAGGGCAATGTCGGCATGTGCTTCGCCAACAATCTCCGTGCGCAAGAACTCGGTATCTCGCCGCTCGCTCTGGCGAACTGGTCCTACGTTGTCGAGCAATGGGTCAACGGCCAGAAGGTCCAGCGCGTCGCCTATGAGAGCCAGTTCTTTCACGCGATCATCGAGGCCCGCGCGCCGATCACGACGCGATTGCAGGTCGGCTATGAAGGCAGCGGCGATGCGCGCAGGTGCCGGGTATGGGCGACCTTCAAGGGCGAGACCGAGCCGCGCTATTTCCCGCCGCTCGATGCCGACCCGGATCAGTTCACGCTCGGCAAGCTGCATCCGGGCCACAACGAGAAGGGCAAGGTGAAGGGCTCGCCGCTCTGGGACAAGAAGCCCGACCTGCAACTGTTCTACAACATGAGCCGCGATTGGGCGCGGATGTACTGCCCCGATGTCATCGCGGGCATGTATGGCCGCGACGAGATGGAGGACGCCGGGTTCACGGTCGCGTCCGACATCGCCAAGGATGTCTCGCCCAAGCTTTCGGCGCGGCTGCGCGGTCCATCCGCCGAAGGCTTCAGCGGCGCGGAGAAGGCGCTGGCCGGTATCGAGGCATCGATTGCCGCGAGCGCATCGCAGGCCGCCCCGCCTGCCGAGGCCAAACCATCGAGATCGCGAAAGAAATCGGAGCCCGAGCCTGAGAAGGTCGTCGCCGAGCCCGAGACATCGGGCGCTGGCACCACCATTGAGCAACCCAGCGAAGCGACCGAGCAATTCCCCGGCGACATCCCGATGAAGGCGGCCGATACATGACTGAAGTTCTCGTTTGCGTTGGCAACTACGACCGCCACAACTCTCCCCATGCCGCGCCCGATGCGGCGCACCACCACGACGACATTGACCGCTATACCTGGATGGAGCGCGAGTACCGGCGCGAGGTCGGCAATCGCAAATGGCACAAGCACTGCGCCGTCGTCATCAAGCTCGGCGCGATTGCCTTCGACATCCCGGTCGATGACATCCTTGCGCGCGACAACAATCGCGAGAAAACCGACAAGCGCCACAAGATCATGGCGTTCGCGCGGGTCGCCACTGGCGCGACGTTCCATCAGCTCGCGGACGCCTTCAACCGCAAGCATTCCGCCGTCGCCGTTGGCGTCGAGCGCTTCGAGGCCATCGTTCGCCGGGTGATCGACCGATGAAGCGCACCAAATATGCCGTCGATACCAAGGTGCCGGTCCCCCAGACCCGCATCGAGATCGAAACCACGCTCGCCCGGTTTGGCGCGACCGCGTTCGCCTATGCGGTCCATGAGACCGGCGCGTCCATCGCGTTCGAGTGCAACAGTCGGCGCATCCGGTTCTCGCTGCCGCTCACCAAGGGCGACGACGCGAGGACGCAGAAGCACCACCGCGAGCGCTGGCGCGCGCTGTTTCTGACCATCAAGTCCAAGCTGGTGTCCATCGATAGCGGCATTGAGACGTTCGAGGATGCATTCATGCCTCACATCGTCATGCCGACCGGGCAGACGGTCAGCGAGACCATCCGCCCGCAGATCGCCGACGCCTACAAGGGCGGCAGGATGCCGCTGCTGCTGACTGGCCCGACTTAACCAACCGAAGGAGAACCGACTGATGAACCTGACCAACGAAATCTCGGCGCTCGAAAGCCAAGTGCAGATGCTGCTCGCCGAGAACGAGAGCTTTCGGCACACGCTGTCGGTGATGGAATTCGAGCGCGAGCAGTTGACCCGCCGCTGCTCGACCTTGCAGCGCGAGCGCGACAATTACATGCGGAGAGCCGAGCAGATCAAAATCCTGCTCGACCAGACCGGCGCGAACTTGGTG
This sequence comes from Bradyrhizobium valentinum, assembly GCF_001440405.1. Lineage (GTDB taxonomy): Bacteria > Pseudomonadota > Alphaproteobacteria > Rhizobiales > Xanthobacteraceae > Bradyrhizobium > Bradyrhizobium valentinum. The sequence continues at coordinate 52,856 of NZ_LLXX01000173.1, read as the reverse complement.
ACCGGCCTGCACAAGTACCACGCCGCCGAGCGCGAGCTGGCCGAGCGCGACGCCATTCGCCTCGATGAACTGCCTGCGCCGAGCGCGCCGCCCGCCGATGAGCGTGGCCGGTATCGCGGATTGGACCCCATCGACTATGGCGAGGCCAAAGATGGTGCACTCGAACCACAACCTCACGCCTGACGCGCGGCAGGTACTCGACCGGCTGCTGCACCGGCAGCCGGTCTGCACGCTGGGCGCGCTCGCAACGCTCGACAGTGACGAGATCGTCGAGGGCTATCTCGATGGCCGCGAGAACTTCCCCTGCGGCGACAACCGCAGCCGCAGCTACTGGCACGGCAGGCGCAACGGAATGATGGACGGCGGCCACATGGACCGCGATTGGGCGTCGTCGATGCTGGCGAAACAGTATGTGGAGAAGCGCCGATGAGACATCAGGATTTCCCGCTGGTCGATGTTGCAGCCAAGGCGAAAGAGATCGCGCTGATGGGCCATGAGGTTCATCAGAAGTTCTCCTGCGCGGGCTGCGGCGCGCGCCTGACCATCAGCACGCCGAACAAGTTTCACACCAAGGGCACCTGCGACCAGTGCAAGGCCGTCACCGACATCGCGGCGCAGGGCTGCAATTTTGTCGTCATCATGGGCCGCAAGCGATGATCGCTCGCCGCGCCCTCCTGCAAGCCCTCGCCTGCGCCATCGCCGCGCCCGCCCTGGCGGCGGCCAATGAGGGCGAAAGCTTCAGCGCACTATGGGACCGGCGCATCGTGCTGCGCGAGAACGTTGCGCCGCCGCCGGTCACCGCCGCAGCGGAGACCGCCGTCGTGACAGAGGTTCGGCCAAAGCGGCGGCATCGCAAACATTTCCGGCGGCGTCGATACGCCCGCCGCTACCGCAGGAGGCGAACATGACCAAATCGAAGATCGGTAAAAACGAGATGCGGCTGCGCGAGATGCGCGAGCAGAACTTTGCCGCGCGGAAGAAGGTCAAGACGTCGTCAAGCTTCAGACCAAGCCGATAGGCGCGCCGCGCGTCAAGAAGGGACGGCGGTGACCCGCGAGCAGCTCATCCCGTTCGCGGCGATGGGCGGCGCGTGGCTATTGAGCAATGCCAGATACTTCTGGCGAACATGGAGAGACCGATGAGAATTCCGAAGGGCACCGACATCCGCGTCGATACCGCAAACGAGGTGGTCGAACTGCACATCACCGCCGCTATCACGACCAAGGCGCAGGCGAATGAGCTAGCCGCCGCGATCAAGCAATTCTCCTCCTTGCTTGAAGGCGAAAAGCGTCAGCGCAAACCGAAAGCGGCAGCGGTCGCCGCCTAGCGAGGGAGATAGATCATGAGCTGGTATCCGACGCTGGTTTTCTATTTCGGCCTGTTCGATGCGGGGATCATCATGGCGGGCGGCTTGCTCGTTGCGGTCTACATCCTGCTCGGCTGGGACTACGGCAAGATGTTCGAGCGGATCGGCCCGGCGCTCGCGGTCGTCATCGGTTCGAACGTCGCCGCCGCGCTGATCCTCGGTGCCACGCGATGGTTGATCGGATGAAGAACCTCTACACCATTGTCGGCATGAAGCATCGGCCCGGTGCCAGCGGCATCGTGGCCGCGATGAAGGCAGGCGAGCCGCTGACGCTGCGTCGTGATCCCAACAATGAGCACGACCGTTTCGCGGTCCAAGTCTGGTGCCGCGATGTGCATGTGGCGTTCATCAAGGGCAGCGAGGTCCAGCCGCTCGCCGTGGCGATGGACGCCAGCAACGAACTGATGCGACCGGCAACGCTGGTTTATGACGGGACGCGCTGGCCGCTTGCGGAGGTCGATGATGGTTGACCGTAACGTTTTGCCGCCACGCCGCGCCGCCGAAACGTTCGACCTGCCGTTCGGCGGATTGAACCGCAACCATGCGGTGACGGTCGGCTACTACGACGACGGCAGGCTCGGCGAGGTGTTCATAACCGGCGGCAAGTCGGGCGAGGCCGTCGAGGCGGTCGCGCGCGATGGCGCGGTCCTGCTCTCGCTGGCGCTGCAATACGGCGTCCCGCTTGAGACGGTGGCCAGAGCCATCACGCGCGACAGCCAGAACCAGCCGTCGAGCATCATCGGCGCGGTGGTTGACCGATTACTTGTGAAGGAGACCGGCGATGGCGGGACAGATGCAGAGCCGTGAGATCAACTGTCAGGTTTTTCGCGAGACCGATGGCACGGCGACGGTCGAGCTGATCGTCAGCAAACTGACCCCCGCCGAGGCCGACCTGATCGCGCAATCGATCCGCGTGCCGATCCGGGAGACCGTCGCCGATGTTTGCAGCAAGGGCGGGCGCATCCCGTACCGGATTGAGGGGCGCGAGGATTGATGAGCCGTTGCGCGCCCAGCCTCCGGATCAAATGCGCCGCCGCGCTGCTCGCGCTGACCGACGATGACGGCGAGCGCCTGATCCCGCATGAGCACGCCAAGCTGATGTCGGCGGATCAGATCATCTCGCTGTTCCAGTTTGATCACTATCCGATCCGGGTCGAGGCAGGCGGGCCGACCGAGCCGTGGAATTTGGACCCGCGCCTGATCCTGGAGCATCGGATCAAGACCGCGAAGAAGGACATGCCCGAGATTGCGAAGATCAGGCATGTCACCGATGCCGAGGCGGAATTCCGCGCCCGCCTGCTGGCGAAGGATCGTGGTGAGCGGAGACCGAAAGGCAGATGGCCGTCGCGCCCGATGCGGCGGCGGAATGAGGACCGACGATGAGCGAGATTGTGAATGAGCCGCAGCGGCTGGTCACGGTGCGCGAGGCGTGCCGCTATGGCGGCTTCTCCCACACCAAGTGCTACCAGCTCCTCAATGCCGGGCAGATCGACGCCTATAAGCGCGGCGGCCGGACCTTGATCGACCTCGACACAGTCGATGCCTACAAGCGCGCGGCGCTACGGCGGATTGAGCCGAAGGCGGCGGCGGGAGGGCGGCCATGACCCCGCCCCGGGCCGCCCCCGGCCCCGGCCCGGGCCGACTCGGCAAATCAGCCTGAGTGCGGCGGCCCCGGCGGCCGAGGGGCCAAAAACCGACCCGAAAAACGTAGGCACTACCGCTACATAGCGGAAATCATTGCCTTTTTTACCGTTGTCCCGCATGTCCGAGGAGCCTTCAGTAATGCGTTCCCGCGTAGTCTCCCGGAAATCCGAAGGGCAAAAAGCGGTCATCCGGCCGCTTGATCCCTCCGACCCGCGCAGCCTCGATCATCCAAGCCACCGCGAACAATGGCTTGAATTTGCGAGAGCAATCGGACGGCAGATGGCGCGGGCGGAACGAGACGGCTTAACCGAGCACATAGGGGACGAGAGCGATGTCAGCGGCGGCAAGGGGTAATCTGAAAACAGCGGCGATCTATGCTCGCTATTCGAGCATCATGCAGAAAGATAGTTCAATCGAGGGCCAGAAGCTCGTTTGCGGGAAGCTTGCCAAACGGAACGGGCTGGACGTTACCGAGGTGTTTTTTGATAAGGCGCGATCTGGCAAATCGATTGCCGGTCGCGATGGCTATGCAGCGATGGTGGCGGCGATCCGCCGCCGCGAATTCAATGTCATAATCATCGAAGATTTGAGCCGCCTGTCTCGCGACGCAATCGATACCGGCATGCTCAAGAAGATTTGCAACTACAATCGCGTCGAAATGCTGACCCAGAAGGGATGGCAGACCGACAAGGACATCGCCATCCATGGTCTGGTCTCGACTCTCGACAACGAGTCTCGCGCAATAAACGTTCGCCGGGGCCAAACCCTTTGCCTCTCTAATGGCGGTGTGCCCGGTGCGCCTGCTTATGGCTATCGCGCCGTACCCGGCAAGCCGGGCGAGCATGAGATCAACCCCGAGACAGCAAAGATCGTCGTTCGGATTTTCGAAGAGTATGCATCCGGTCGCTCGCCACGCGCCATCGCTGCCGACTTGACGAGCGAAGGCATCCCGAGCCCGGCCAGTCATCGCGACAGCCGATACAAGGGCAACACGATTTGGAATAGCCAAGCCTTCGTTGGCGGGATGTATGCCAAAGGCATCATCGGCAATAGGAAGTATATCGGCGAGATCGAATGGAACACCCACTCGACCGAGGAGAACCCGGACACGAAGCGCAAGGTGAAGCGGTGCAATCCGAAAGGGGATCACATTAAGGAATTTAACTCGGCCTTGCGCATCATCTCGGATGAACTCTGGAACGCCGCACAGAAGGTTCGCCAGCAGCGTGCGGTCAAGAAATTCGGGCCGGGCGGCAAGGTCGTTCGCCGCCCGGTCACGCCGCGCGGCGAGCATCTGTTCGGCGGCTTGCTTCGATGCGGTGCCTGCAATGGCCCGATGAGGATTGCAAACACATCGCGGAGCGGCACCTCCCGGGTAGCGTGCGCCGCCGCCCATCAACATCAGACCTGCTCGCATTCCAAAAGCTATGACATTGACACGCTGCGGGAAGGCATGGCGGAAAAGATGGTAACCCATCTGACGACTGACGAAGCCATTGATGCGGCGTTCGAGGCGTTCCGGGAGGAGCGAAAACTTGGCGCGACAAATGACAGTCAGCGCAAGGCGCTGGAGCGGAAATTAAACGCCCTCAGCCTTGAGATCGCCCGGCTGGTTGAGGCGACCATGAAGATCAATAATCCCCCCGCCGAGTTCTACAAAAAGATTGATACCAAGGAGATGGAGCGCGCCTCGCTTGAGGAACAAATCAAGCATCTCGGCCCGGCCATGGCGGACGGCAATGTCCTACCGTTCCCGCCCAAATTCAAAGATGCCTATCGGAAGAACGTCATGGAGGTCCACGAATTGCTGACCAAAAGCCCGCAGTCTGCCGAGGCCCGGATTGCCCTCGCAAACCTGATCGATAGCATCGTGGTTCACCCTACCGCCAAGCGGATGCCTTACGAGATCACGCCCTATGCCCGATTGGCGGCCATTACGGGCCAAAGCCCGCTTCCAGCGCGCCGATCAACGCAGGAAGTCATTGCGGCTCAAGGCCTTGGCTACTCCGATAACGCCAAACAAGGGAAATCGGTGTCCTCGTAATAGACACGAACCTGCATGTGATGGCGGCCGTCGCGGATCTCGCCGTCGAGGGGAAAAGTCATTTCGAACGATTTAACTGCTCGTGAGCGCGCTTGAGAAACTCTTTCAAATCCCACGGCACAACGCGACCGGCTTCCACGTCAGCCATGCCCTTTTCGACAAGGCTCTTGAGCAGAGCGCGCTTCCTGGCGTGTTCGGCCGGTAAATCCATGAGGACAGATTAACAGCTTTGGCAGCGAATGCACAGGTCGCGAAACCGCGACGGTGAGCAACGAAACTACGCCACCGCAGGCCTTGTCGCCCCCAGCGTCACCAGCACGATTTCCGGCGGAACGCCCAGCCGGAACGGCATGATGCTGCAGCCGAGGCCGCCGGAGACGACGACGTCGCAGTTCATGCGGATGTGGCCGTAAGCGAGCTGCTGCCCGGACGGCGAAATGGGCGACCAGCCCAGCATCCGCACCTGGCCGCCATGGGTATGGCCGGAGAGCTGCAGCGCGACGCGCGAGGGCACGCGTTTGGCGACGTCGGGCTCATGCGCCATCAAAACCACCGGCGCGTCGTCGGTGACCTTCGCCAGCGTCGCGCCGAGATCGTCGACACCGATGCGCTTGAGCGGCCGAAAGCGCCGCGCCGGCATATAGGCGAGCTGATCGCCGAGACCTGCCAGCCAGAACGAATGGCCGTTCTTGCTGAGCTTCCTCGCGTCGTTCTCGTAAACAGGAATGCCGACATTCTCGAGCGCGCGGCCGGCGGACGGCAATCCCTGTCCTTCCCGCTGCACCGTCTTGTCTTCCCACCAGTCGTGATTGCCGAGCACCGCGTGTACGCCGAGCGGCGCCTTCAAGCCGGCCAGCACCCGCGCCCATTCGGCATCGGGGATGAAGCGCGTCACCTTGCGATGTCCGGCCACATAGTCGCCGAGCATGACGACGATGTCAGGCTTGAGCGCATTGGTGCGTTCGACGATCTCCTGGATGTGATCGAGCGACATCCAGGGATCGCAGGCGTGGAGGTCGGCGATGGCGGCGATCCTGAGCTTGAGCCCTGCCGGCCATTGCGGCGGCGAGATGCTGTACCGCACGACGCGAAGCCGGACGACCGGTGCGCTGAATCCGTAAGCGGTGGTCGAGACGCCCAGCGCGCCCAGACCACCCATGGTTTTCAGAAAATGACGGCGTGTTAACATGTGATCCAATCGTGATGCATCGCAAACATGGTGGCGGATTGAGCCTGAATTGCGGTGCGTTTGTGCAGAACGTTAGCAGACCTTAAGCAGCTTCTCACCAGCGATTCTGCCGCAGCCCGACGCTCAAGCGCGCCAGGCATTTGGTCCTTAGTGCATCGCTGGGATGATCGGGTTCGAACGCTCAGGCGTCGTTGTCGCCATTACCGAACAGACCGAACTGCGCGGGATCGCGCGCGGGTTCGGCAAGCCCGAGATGGCGGAAAGCGTGCGAGGTCAGGAGCCTGCCGCGCGGGGTGCGCTGCAGATAGCCGCACTGGATCAGGAACGGCTCGATGATGTCCTCGATGGCATCGCGCGGCTCCGACAGCGCCGCCGCCATGGTCTCGACGCCGACTGGCCCGCCGCCGTAGTTCAGCGCAATCGTCGTGAGATAGCGCCGGTCCATGGCATCCAAGCCGGCGGCATCGACCTCCAGCGCGCTCAGCGCGTGGTCGGCGATGGCGCGGTCGACGGAGCTTGCATCCGCTGCGGAAGCAAAATCCCGCACGCGGCGGAGCAGGCGACCCGCGATGCGCGGCGTGCCGCGGGCACGGCGCGCGATCTCGTTGGCGCCATCCGGCGTCATGCCGATATTGAGCACGCGGGCGCCGCGGGTGACGATCCTTTCCAGCTCTTCCTCGGTGTAGAAATTCAACCGCACCGGAATGCCAAAACGATCGCGCAGCGGATTGGTCAAGAGGCCTGCGCGCGTGGTGGCGCCGACGAGGGTGAACTTTGCAAGATCGATCTTGACCGAACGCGCCGCCGGTCCCTCGCCGATGATGAGGTCGAGTTGAAAATCCTCCATCGCAGGGTACAGCACTTCCTCGACCGCCGGGCTCAGGCGATGGATCTCGTCGATGAACAGGACATCGCGCTCTTCGAGATTGGTGAGCAGCGCGGCGAGATCGCCGGCCTTGGCAATGACGGGACCGGAGGTAGCGCGAAAGCCGACGCCGAGCTCGCGCGCCACGATCTGCGCCAGCGTGGTCTTGCCAAGGCCGGGGGGGCCGACGAACAGCACGTGATCGAGCGCCTCGTTCCGCTTGCGTGCCGCCTCGATGAAGATCGACAGATTTTTTCGCGCCTGCGCCTGACCGACGAACTCGGAGAGCAGTTGCGGGCGCAACGCGGTGTCGCCGACATCGTCGGAATGGCGCTCGGGGGTGACGATGCGGGAGGGAGGATTCATGCCATCCTCGCGAACCGGCGCGTCAGGCGCCAGCAGATGACCGATGCAATCAGGGAAGCAAAAAGCAGGAGTTCAAGACTGCTCATGGCCTTATCTGCGAGCTCCCGCAAAAGGAAAGGCTTCACAATGACCATTTCGATCAGGACTGCAGCAAGCACGCCTGCTGCGATGGGCACCAGGATCGAATAGTGACGAAAGCTTAAGGCTGCGACTGCATGCACTATTCCCGCTAGCAACGCCGACGGCACGCAAAACAGATAAGCGTAAATCATCGCCGCAACGAGCCAGCCAAGCATCGGCGCTGCGTTATCGAACTTGACCCACCACACCACGCTCCCGCAGATCGGCGGCCAAAGCACCAGGAAGACCGAGACGATGGACAGCACTCGCCAGAAGGGCGACAGCGTCCCGCCGACATCGTCGGAACGGCGCTCGGGGGTGACGATACGGGAGGGCGGATTCACTCGCTGCCCCGCTTGTACTTGTTGGGCAGCAGTTCGCCGATGGTCACGACTTTCGGCCCCCGGCCGCTATCGGGGACGATGACCCGCGCGTTGGCGTCATAGTCGTGGATCAGCTCGCGACAGATGCCGCAGGGCGAGACCACCGCGATCTTGCCGGGCTCGCCGGGCTTGGGGTGACGCACGGCGACGATGGTTTCGATGCCGTGGTCGCCGCTTTCGGTGATGGCGCGGCCGATGGCGATCGCTTCGGCGCAGACCGCGATCCGGCCGATATAGGCGTCGATATTCACGCCAGTGACGATACGGCCATCGCGGGTCCGCATGGCGGCACCGACCTCCTGCCACTTGTTGCGATAGCGCTGGCTGATGGCTTCGGTCGCGACGGCGATCAGCTCCTCGTCCTTGTTGCTCAGCATGATGGAGAATGCGTTCCTTCGTCAGTCAGTGGCCAGGCGATAGCAGTCTATTTCGACAATTCCTTTAGGCCTAGCCGGATCCGTTGCGCGGTCTCGGCCTTCTCGCCGGCGTAGCGCTGTGTCGCCGACATCGTCGGACCGGCCGGGGGTAACGATGTGTTCATGCGAGGACCTGACGGGTTTGAGCGGCGACGGAACGGCCACAGCACCGCGTTGCAGACCAGCCAGCACAATATCGTGCTCCCGACATGCAGGACGAGCAATATCGACAACCCTTCCCAGGCAGGCGGACCCGCGCGCTTTACCATCATGAAAACGGCGTATGCCACGGTTATGAACAGCGCTCCAAAAAAGACCGGCCAGAAGGGCACCAATCCGGTTCGCGATGCCGCTTGAGCAATCGAAGCCACGAAGGCCAGGAACAGCGCCTGCACACCGCCGGCAATATAGGAAGCGATCGCAAAGAAGCCGAACGTCTGCAAATAGGCCGAGGGACCGTAGCTTGCGACAGGTTGACTAGGCCCGAAAATCATTGCCGTTGCCCATATCACCAGGAAGCCGAACGGCGGACCGGCTGCGAGAAAGATCAGGAACACCAGCGCTGTCTTCGGCGTAAAGCCCACCGCGCCGCTCACTTCGCGAGCTCCTTCAGCCCTAACCGAATAAGCTGCGCCGTCTCCGCATTCTCACCCGCGCTGCGCGAGGCGGCGGCGATGGCGGCCGCCGCCTGCGGCTGGCCGTAGCCGAGATTGACCAGCGCGGAGATCGCGTCCGTAACCGGTCGCGGCGCGCGGTGATCGTCGACCGCGCCGGCAAGGTGCACCACGGACGGATCGACATTGGCGAATGCAGGCGCCTTGTCCTTCAACTCGCTGACGATGCGCTCGGCGACCTTCGGCCCGACACCCGGCGTGCGCGACACCGCGGCCTTGTCGCGCAGTGCGATGGCGTTCGCAAGTTCGGCTGGCGGCAGCGTCGAGAGCACCGCCAGCGCGACCTTGGCGCCGACACCCTGCACGGTCTGCAGCAGGCGAAACCACTCGCGCTCGGTGTCAGTGCGAAAACCGAACAGCTTGATCTGGTCCTCACGCACATATGTCTCGATCGACAGCACCGCGGCCTCGCCAGGTGACGGCAGCGCCTGCAGCGTGCGCGAGGAACAATGCACCTGATAGCCGACGCCGCCGACGTCGAGGATCACGTAGTCCTCGCCGTAGGAATCGATCAGGCCTTTGAGCTTGCCGATCATCGCTGCCACCCAGATTCGACGCTGATGTCAGTGAGGGGCGCACCGGCGGATGGGTTCCCTCCCCCCTTGCGGGGGAGGGTTAGGGAGAGGGGTGCCGCTTGCTCAGTTGCCTGACGCAAAGCACTCGCATCCTTACGCATCATCTTGCGGCGTTCGTCGCTAGGTCGTCGCCACATACCTTCGATCGGAGCCCGCGGCTTACCCCTCTCCCCAACCCTCCCCCGCAAGGGGGGAGGGAGCCTGAAAAGTGTGCTCTCCTCACTTCGCGTTACGCAGTAGCTCACCATGCGTCGGCCACCTTCAGCCGCAGCGCGGCACCCTGGCGGTGATGGGCGTGCGTGATGGCGATCGCCAGCGCGTCGGCGGCGTCGGGGGATTTGGGCTCGGCTTTCGGCAGCAATATTTTCAGCATCACCGCGATCTGGTTCTTGTCGGCGTGGCCGGCGCCGACCACGGTCTTCTTGACCTGGTTGGGCGCGTATTCCGCAACGGCGATGCCGAACATCGCGGGCGCGAGCATGGCGACGCCGCGGGCTTGGCCGAGCTTCAGCGTCGCGACGCCGTCCTTGTTGACAAAAGTCTGTTCGACCGCGGCCTCCGCCGGCCTGAAGTCGCCGAGGACTGTGGCAAGCCCTTCATGGATCGCCAGCAGGCGGCTGGCCAGCGGCAGACCGTCCGGCGGCTCCACCGAGCCGCAGCCGATAAAGACGAGCCGGTTGCCCTCGGTCTCGATCACGCCCCAGCCGGTACGGCGCAGGCCAGGGTCGATACCGATGATCCGGACGGGGTGACGAATCGGTGGAGATGTCATGGCTTAGTGATAACGCCAGAGCCGGATGAACGAAACATAAAGAGAACGGAAATCCCCGATTTGCGGCTGGCTCGTGCCCCGGACGCTGCGCACCGGTCACTTGTGGTCGTCCCTGCGAAAGCAGGGACCCATACGCCGCGGCTCCAATTGTCTTGGAAGGCGACAGTCATCTCGCTTTTATCGATAGGGCAACGCGGTATGGGTCCCTGCTTTCGCAGGGACGACCAACTACCTGCAACCAATCACCCACCCATCTTGGCGACCAGCGCGTCGGAAATCTCGAAATTGGCGTAGACGTTCTGGACGTCGTCGTGCTCGTTGAGGAGGTCCATCAGCTTCAACAGCTTCTCGCCGGTCTCGTCGTCGACCGCGACCGTGTTCTGCGGCTTCCAGGTCAGCGCTGCCTTGCGGGCTTCGCCGAACTTCGCTTCCAGCGCCTTCGCGACCTCGCGAAAAGTTTCCTGCGAGGCATAGATCTCGTGGCCGCTTTCGCTGGATACCACGTCGTCGGCGCCGGCTTCGATCGCGGCTTCCAGCATCGCGTCGTCGGAGGCGACGCTGGCGTCATATTCGATGATGCCGGTGCGGTCGAACATGAAGGCAACCGAGCCGGTTTCGCCGAGATTGCCGCCTGACTTGGTGAAGTAAGAGCGGATGTCGGAGGCGGCGCGGTTGCGGTTATCCGTCAGCGCCTCGACGATCAGGGCGACCCCGCCGGGGCCATAGCCCTCGTAGCGGATTTCATCATAGCTCTCGCTTTCGCCGCCGATCGCCTTCTTGATGGCGCGCTCGATATTGTCCTTCGGCATGTTTTCCTGGCGCGCCGCGATCACGGCCGCGCGGAGCCGGGGGTTCATGGCCGGGTCCGGGGTTCCCAATTTGGCGGCAACGGTGATTTCGCGCGCCAGCTTGCTGAACAGCTTGGACTTCTGGGCATCCTGCCGGCCCTTGCGGTGCATGATGTTCTTGAATTGGGAATGGCCGGCCATGCGGGGTCTCTTGGATTCGTCCAGGGGATGCGGGTGAAGCGCGGCCTTATAGGCCGGTAATCGGCCGAAATCAAAGATTTGCAGCCCCTTCGGGTATGCCCGTCCTGCCGTGCGCCGAAGTATCAGGCAGTTGTTAACCACGACTTCATGCTCGGATGAGAGGATTTCGCACCGATCCCTAACTTTCAAGAGACGTCATGGCCTTCGGTTTGTTCAAAAAGCAGATGCCGGAACCCGCCTTGCCTGCCGTCCAGCCCAAGGCTCAGACAGCGGCTCAGACGGCCGCTACCGCGGTGGAGACGGTTTCCGGCGACGGCGATTCGGCCAAGGCCATCCTCGAGCTGCTGGAGCTCGAACTCGGCGCGATGATCCGCCAACTCGAACGCGCTGCCAATTCGGTCGCCGGTGGCGCCGAGGCAACGGCCGCGACGCTTTCCACCATCCGCCAGCGCACCGACGCCCTGACGAGCCGCACCAGCGCCGCACAGGGCACCGCGACGACCTTTTCGTTAGCCGCCGACAAGTTCACCCAATCGGCGCAGGGGATCGGCTCGCAGGTGCGCGACGCCGGCAAGCTCGCCGACCAGGCCAGCGACGCCGCCCGCGAAGCCAGCGCCAATGTCGACCGCCTGAAGGAATCCTCGGCTGCGATCGGCAACGTCGTCAACCTGATCGCCCAGATCGCGCGGCAGACCACGCTGCTGGCGCTCAATTCCACCATCGAGGCTGCGCGCGCCGGCGAGGCCGGGCGCGGTTTCGCGGTCGTTGCCACCGAAGTAAAGGCGCTCGCGGTGCAGACCCAGAACGCCACCGAGGAGATCACCAGGAAGATCGAGGCGCTGCAGCGTGACGCCGCGGGCTCGGTCGACGCCGTGCACCGCATCTCGCAGGCGATCGAGGCGATCCGGCCCGTGTTCGACAACGTCAACGGCGCGGTCGCCGAGCAGAACGCGACAACGGGCGAAATGGCCGACAATGCGGCTTCCGCTTCCAGCTTCATCGCATCGGTCGGCGACAGCGCTACCGAAATCGACAGCGCGACCAAGGAAGCCGAAGCCCATAGCGAAAGCGTCGCCAAGGCCGGGCGGGCCGTCACCTCCTTTGCGCAGAAGCTGAAGGCGCGCTGCGCCGTGCTGCTGCGGCAGGGAGAGAAAGAGGGCGACCGCCAGGAGCGCCGCAAGGACGAAAGGCTGCCTTGCAGCCTCAAGATCGAAATTGTCACCCCGCGCGGGGTGATATCAGCACCGGTCTACGAGATTTCCATGGGTGGCATTCTGGTCAGCGGGGCAAACGCGGAAGCGCTGGTGCAGGGTCAGAGTTTTGACGCCACGCTGCACGATGTCGGCGCCTGCCGGATTCGCATCGTCCAGCGGTCGAAAGCCGGTGCGCACGCACAGTTCGAAAGGCCGGATGCGGCGCTTACCGAGAAGATCGAAGACAAGCTGTGGTCGATCCAGGACGACAACACCGAGGCAGTCACCCGCGCGATGGAAGCCGGCGCTGCGCTGAAGAAGATTTTCGAGAACGCCGTCGACAGCGGTGCTATCTCGATCGAGGACATGTTCGACACCAACTATGTCGAGATACCAGGCAGCAACCCGGTGCAGTACCGCACCAAGATCCTGGACTGGGCCGATCGCGCTTTGCCGCCGTTCCAGGAAGCGTTCCTGGCCAGGGACAAGCGGATGGCGTTCTGCGCCATGATCGACACCAACGGCTACCTGCCGGTGCACAACAAGATCTATTCGCACCCGCAGCGGCCGGGCGACGTCACCTGGAACACCGCCAACAGCCGCAACCGCCGCATCTTCAACGATCCGGCCGGGCTTGCCGCCGGGCGCAACCAGCGCGCCTATCTGATCCAGAGCTACGCCCGCGACATGGGCAACGGCAACACCGTGATGATGCGCGAAATCGACGTGCCGATCCGCGTCAAAGGCCGCCATTGGGGCGGCTTCCGCACGGCCTACAGGCTGTAGCCACACTCACCTTGCGGACACGCTCGCATTCAGTCGCGCGCGACGGCGCCGAAGGCTGCGCTGAAACTGCGCAGTGACGTGGACGCGCATATCGCGCCTTCGCTTTGAACCTTCCTTGTTCGAACTGGTTGATAGGCAGGCTTGAAACCGCGGCTGGTCCCTCAGCGCGAAAGGTCAAGCAGGCTGGCCCGTCCCGCGCACCATCGGCGCGCCAGCCCAGGCAGGCGGAGATCAACATGGCGCGATCTGGCACAGCAAAGCGGGTAACGCGGACTGCCTCGGTGCCGGAGAAAATTCCGATCCGGCTAACCGTCAACGGCAACCAGATGGAACTCAGGGTCGCGCCGTGGACGACGCTACTGGATGCGCTGCGCGACCATCTCGACCTGACCGGCACCAAGAAGGGCTGCGACCACGGGCAATGCGGCGCGTGCACCGTGCTCGTCGACGGCCGGCGGATCAGCTCCTGCCTGACGCTGGCCGTGATGAAGGAAGGCGCCGAGATAATCACGATCGAGGGCCTTGCGCGCGATGGCGTGCTGCATCCGCTGCAGCAGGCGTTCATCGATCAGGATGCGTTTCAGTGCGGTTACTGCACGTCGGGACAGATCTGTTCGGGCGTCGGGCTGCTCGCCGAGGGCAAGGCAAGAACGCCCAACGAGATCCGCGAACTGATGAGCGGCAACATCTGCCGCTGCGGCGCCTATCCGAACATCGTGGCGGCGATCCTGCAAGCGATGGAGCGATCATGATCCCGTTTCAATACGCGCGCGCCAACGACGTCGCCGACGCCATCAAGCAGATCGCCGCAGATCCTTCCGCGAAGTTCATCGCGGGCGGCACCAACCTGATCGACCTGATCAAATACGATGTCGAGGAGCCCACTCGGCTGATCGATATTTCGCACCTCCCGCTCAGGAGCATCGAGCAAACCTCAACCGGCGGCGTTCTGATCGGAGCGATGGTGCCGAATACCGACCTTGCCTACCATCCGATGATCGAGGAACGCTATCCGCTGCTGGCACGCGCGATCATGTCCGGCGCGTCGCAGCAATTGCGCAACATGGCCTCGACCGGCGGCAACCTCTTGCAGCGGACGCGCTGCTTCTATTTCTACGACACGGCGACGCCGTGCAACAAACGCGAGCCGGGCAGCGGCTGCTCGGCGATCGACGGGGTCAACCGCATCAATGCGGTGCTCGGAACAAGCCAAGCCTGCATCGCCACGCATCCTTCCGACATGTGCGTTGCGCTCGCAGCGCTCGACGCCACGGTGCATGTCGCAGGTCCCGCCGGGGCGCGCACCATCGCGTTTGCGGATTTCCATCGGTTGCCCGGCAACACCCCGCAGCGCGACACCAACCTCGAACCCGATGAGATCATCACGGCCATCGAGCTTCCGCCGAAGGGTTTTAGCGCGAACTATTCCTACCTGAAGATCCGCGATCGCCTGTCCTATGCGTTCGCACTGGTATCGGTGGCGGCAGCGCTCGAACTTGATGGCGACACGATCAAGGAAGCTCGCCTGGCGCTCGGCGGCGTTGCGCACAAGCCATGGCGCAGTTCTGCGGCCGAAGCGGCCCTGCTCGGAAAACGCGCCGACGCGACCGCATTTGCGCAAGCCGCGGATTGGCTGCTGCACGGCGCCAAAGGCTACGGACACAACAACTTCAAGATCGGCCTGGCACGGCGCGCCATCGTGCGGACGCTCGGTCAGGCCGCGCGCGGCATGCCGCAATCGCTATCCGACAAGAAAATACGGTGAGCGCCATGACATCCTATATCGGATCAGCGACATCCCGCGTTGACGGCAGGGCCAAGGTCACCGGCGAAGCCAGATATGCCGGGGAGTTCAACGTCCCCGGCCTCGTCCACGGCTACGTCGTCGAATCGACTATTCCGAAGGGGCGGGTCGTCCGCATCGACACCGGCGGAGCACTGGAGGTTGACGGCGTGCTCGAGGTGCTCACGCATCGGAATCGGCCGCCAATGGCTGATAATGACCTTGCTTACAAGGACGAAGTTGCGCCGGAAAAAGGCTCGCCCTATCGCCCGCTCTACGACGACAGGATCCTTTTCACCGGACAGCCGGTCGCGCTGGTGCTGGCGGACGATTGGGAAACCGCGCGTGTCGCCGCCTCAATGGTGAAAGTCGAGTACCAGAAGGAGCCGCACGTCACCGACTTGCACGCAGAGCGCAGCAGGGCGTTTGCCATCGACGCGCCGGAGAAGCCGCGCGGCGACGCCGCAAAAGCGTTTGCGTCTGCCGCCGTGCGCCACGCGGCCGAATATTTCATTCCGACCGAGCACCACAATCCGATGGAATTGTTTGCCTCGACCGCGATCTGGGAAGACGGCCGGCTCACGGTCTACGACAAGACGCAAGGCGTGCAGAACGTACAAAAATATCTTTGCGGCGTGTTCAAGATGAAGCCAGACGAGGTGCGCGTGATGTCGCCCTATATGGGCGGCGGCTTCGGCGCCGGCCTGCGCCCGCAATACCAGGTCGTGCTGGCGGTGCTGGGGGCGCGCGCGCTGAAGCGCCCGGTGCGCGTCATGCTGACTCGCACGCAGATGTATGCGCTCGGCTACCGGCCGGCGAGCATCGAACGGCTTGCGCTCGGCGCGAGCAGCGGCGGCACGCTCGAATCCATGCAGCATGAAACCATCGCCGTGACCTCGCAGTTCGAGGAATTCGCGCGCAACGATACCGGCTGGGGCAATCTGCTTTACAAGAGCCCCAATGCGAAATTCGAGCACAGGCTCGTGAAGCTCGATCTGCCGACATCCTGCGACATGCGGGCGCCGGGCGCTGCGACCGGCGTCTATGCGCTGGAATGCGCGATGGACGAACTTGCGATCGCGCTTAAGACCGATCCGGTGCAACTACGGCTGCAATGCTATTCCGACCGCAATCAAGGCGAGGATGTTCCCTATACCAGCAAGCAACTGCGCGAATGCTACCGCCAGGGCGCCGCAGAGTTCGGCTGGGACAAGCGCAATGCCGAGCCTCGCTCGATGCGCGAGGGCAGCGAGTTGGTCGGCTGGGGCATGGCGTCGGGCGTTTGGGAAGCGCTGCAGATGCCGGCCACGGTCCGCATCGTGCTGACGGCCAACGGTCATGCGGAAGTGGCAACCGCGGCCTCCGACATCGGCACCGGCACCTACACGATCATGGCGCAGGTCGCGGCCGACATGCTCGGCCTGCCGATCGACAATATCAGCGTCAAGCTCGGCGATTCGACGCTGCCGCAATGTCCGCTCGAGGGTGGCTCGTGGATCGCGTCCTCGGTGTGCAACGCCATCGCAAATACCGCCCGCGCGGTTCGTGGCGACTTGCTGAAGCTTGCGAAGGGGATGAAGGATTCTCCGCTGGCGGGCGCCGGCGTAGACGAAGTCGCGCTGATCGACGGCAAGATCGTCAGCAAGCGGGATGCGAACCGCGCAGTCTCGATCGCAAGCGCCATGCAATCTGGCAACGCCGAGCGCATCACGCGCGAGGAAGTCAACAAGGTCGACGAAGACAAGTCTCACGCGCGCAATGTTCACTCCGCCATCTTCGCGGAGGTCAAGGTCGATGAGGAACTCGGCGTTATTCGCGTCACCCGCGTGGTCAATGCGGTGGCTGCCGGCCGCATCCTCAACCTCAAGACCGCTCACAGCCAGATCATGGGCGGCGTGGTCTGGGGGATCGGCATGGCGCTGCACGAGGAAACGCTGTTCGACCATCATTTCGGCCGCGTCATGAACGCCAATATTGCCGAGTACCATGTGCCTGTTAATGCCGACATACACGACATCAAGGTCATCTTCGTCGAGGAGCCCGACGAGATCGTCAATCCGCTCGGCATCAAGGGCCTCGGCGAGATCGGCATTGTCGGCGTGGCCGCGGCGATCGCCAACGCGGTCTATCACGCCACGGGAAAGCGAGTGCGCGACCTGCCGATCACGCTCGACAAGGTCGTTCAGTTTGAATGAGGGACTTCCTCAGGCCCAAAAGCCCGGCAGAGTAGGCTCCAGCCTTCCACCGATCCGAACCGGCGCGACGCGCAGCGCGAGGCCGGTCGCATCATCGGTCTCGACCGCAACGCCGCTGAGTGTCGCAACGCCGGCCGCCGGTTCGAAGCGCCCTGAGGGAATGCCGGTCGTGAAGCGCCGCAGCGGCTCTTCCTTCTGCATGCCGATGATGGAATCATAATCGCCGGTCATGCCGGCATCGGTCATGTAGGCGGTGCCACCGGTAAGGATCTGATGATCGGCGGTGGGCACATGGGTGTGGGTGCCGACGACGAGGCTGGCACGGCCGTCGCAGAAGAAGCCGATGCCTTGTTTCTCGCTCGACGCCTCGCCGTGGAAATCGACCACGATCGCGTCTGCCGCCTCGCCGAGCGGACAGGCCTCGAGTTCGCGGTTGAGAATCTGGAACGGATCGTCGAACGGCGTCATGAAGACGCGGCCGATGGCGTTGACCACAAGCGCGCGCTTGCCGTTCTTGGTATCGACCAGCGCAGCCCCCCGGCCCGGCGCGCCCTTCGGAAAATTCGCGGGGCGGATCAGCTTCGGGGCGCGTTCGATGAACACCAGCGCCTCGCGCTGATCCCAGGCGTGATTGCCAAGCGTGATGGCATCCGCGCCGGCGTCGAGCAATTCCTGATAGATCGTCTCGGTGATGCCGAATCCGCCCGCGGAATTCTCGCCATTGACGACGACGAGGTCGAGAGCCCAGTCGCGGACCATGCCGGGCAGATATTCCGCGATCGCGGTGCGCCCTGCCCGGCCGACCACGTCACCCACGAATAGAATACGCAAAGTTTCAGCTCCGGAAATCGAACACTTTCTTTTCCGTTAGCACATAATCCAGCGCCACGTCGTGCGGCAGCGCTGGAACAGCTTTTATTTCCTGCACGGAAAAGGCGGTGCCAACTGCCGTAATAGCCTTGGCCTTGCGCAGATGGGCGAGCGTGAAGTCGTAATGTCCGGCGCCATAGCCGATGCGATGGCCCTGGCGGTCGAACCCCGCCAGCGGAATCAACATGACATCGGGAATGAGTTCTTCGGCCGCCGGCGACGGCTCGAGAATGCCGAGCGGCCCGAGCATCAGGCGGTCGTCGGGCGACCACGCACGAAACGCCAGCGATTTTCCGCGCGACAGAACCGCGGGTAGCGCCAGCTTGGCGCCCTGCTCGGCGAGCTTGCGCATCAATGGCGCAGGATCGATCTCGCTGCGGATCGGCGAATAGCCGGAGACGACCATGCCGGGTAGAATCGCAAACGGCACGCCATGCTTTGCCATGGCCTGCGCCGCGGCGGCGCGCTGCTCGTCGCTTAACGCATCGCGCTTCGCCAGCGCGGCGGTGCGGAGGTCGGCTTTCGACAGGGTTGCGGTCATGCGGGATCTTTGTTCTGCCGTCATCGCCCGCAAGGGCGGGCGATCCAGTATTCCAGAGACGTCGCAATCAAACTGCCGTGCCGCGGCGTACTGGATACCCGCTTTCGCGGGTATGACGAACGCGCGGGGTAGGACAAAAAACGCACGCAACGAACAAATCAAAGTGCGAGGCCGCGAACGCCGTTGAAGCACTCGATCCCGGAGTTCCCTACGAAAGTAGGTGGGCACCATATGTCCGGATCCACGGACCCGGCCAGGGACAGTTCCCTAAAGGATCGATAAGGCCCCGGGGATATATGGCTCCTGACGCACGACGCAGCTTCGCAAGCACAATGTAAGGGTTACGAACCGAATCCGCCAGCGGTAAAGGTACCGCTTGCGATCACCCTTAGATTGCGTTTCACTTCACCCTCCCCTGGAGGGGGAGGGTCGCTCGCATCGGGCGATGCGCAGCATCGTCCGATGCGAGCGGGGTGGGGTGATCTATCCACGAGCGAGATCGACATGATTTCAACGGCAATCCGACGCGCAGCAGCCAAGAAACTGAGGGCGAATACCACGCCGCATGAGCGTACGTTATGGCGCGCCCTGAAAGAGCTGCCGATAGAAGGTACACATTTTCGGCGTCAGGCGCCGATCGGTCCCTATGTCGTGGACTTCTTCTGTCCGGCAAAGCGTCTCATCATTGAACTCGATGGCGGTCATCACAATGACGACGCGTTCGCCAAGCGCGATAGCGACCGGCAAGCCTGGTTGGAACAGGAAGGATACCGTGTTGTCCGCTTCTGGAATTCGGATGTTACTGGTGATCTCAGCGCGGTGATGGAGAAGATTTACGTGGAGGTGTATGGGTCGCGTGACGCAGAGGCGATGCCACTGAAACACCTCCGACGACGATAGACTGTCACCCCGCCCCGCCGCTACGCGGCGACCCTCCCCCTCCAGGGGTGGGTGAAGAGAGTCGCGGGCAATTCACCCGATCGCGACGCCGCTGCCGATGGTGCGGTTGATGACTTGCGTGGTCTTCTCGATGCGGTCGGCGGCGGCGTTGAGTGCATTGGCGACCGCCACCTGGGTGGCCTTGGCGCGGTCGGCAGCGGCGACACGAACGTTGCGCAAGGTTTCGAGTTCGCCCTCCAGCGCGCGGATGCGCGCGTTGGCATCCAGCAGTTCGTCGCACACCGTCAAAGCGGCCATCACGGTGAGGCGCGCGTCGCCGATCTCGCCGAACTTGCCGCGCAACTCTCCGACCCGCGATTCCAGGCTCTCGGCGAGCTTCAGGAGCCGCACTTCCTGCCCTTCCTCGCAGGCCATGCGGTACTGCCGGCCGTTGATGGTGACGTTGATGTGGCTCATTCACTCTCTCCGGCATCGAGCACCGCACGGATCGTGCCGATCGCGACATCCAGTTTTTCGGCGATCTCGCGGTTGGTGCGCTCCAGCCGCCGCGTCTTCACCAGCGAGCCGTCGAGTTCGTCGGCGAGCCGTGAGCGATCGGCGCCGAGCGCCTGGATGCGGCTCGCCAGTTCGTTCTCGTCGCGGTCGGCGTCGCGCCGCCGCTCCGCCGCAGCCTCGAGGGCATCGAGCGCCATCATCAGGCGCCGAGTGGCGGCGTCGATGTCGGCATAGACCGGCTCGGCATTGCCGGCCCCGTTGGTGTGACGATCGCTCATGGGAGGCAGCGCGCACCTTCGCGTAGGCCCGCCGCACGGCAGCAAAATCCGCGGTTCGGCAAGCGGTTAGAGCACGAAATTTACGTGGCAAGCGAGCCGAGTGCAACGCCGACGCGAAGCTATGCACCGCTAAGCAACTTTTCGGACCGGAAGGGCGTTTCCCCGCCTTGGACTCACGAGGATTGTGGTGCTATCCAGCCCGGACTTCCCCTAGGCCCACGCCCGTATTGCGGCCTCGCCCGGTACGTACCGACAACCAAGCACCTCATTTCAGGCGGATTTTCATCATGACGCAGGTCGATCACACCCGTATGGCCAATGCGATTCGCGGGCTTGCCATGGATGCCGTCGAAAAGGCGAAATCCGGCCATCCCGGCTTGCCGATGGGCGCCGCCGACATTGCGACCGTGCTGTTCACGCAGTTCCTCAAATTCGACGCCAGTGCTCCAAACTGGCCGGACCGCGACCGCTTCGTGCTCTCGGCCGGACACGGCTCGATGCTGCTCTATGCCTTGCTGTACCTGACCGGCAACAAGGACATGACGCTCGAACAGATCAAGTATTTCCGGCAACTCGGCTCCAAGACGCCGGGGCACCCGGAAAACTTCGAGACCAGCGGCGTAGAGACCACGACCGGACCGCTCGGCCAGGGCATCGCCACCTCGGTCGGCATGGCGCTGGCGGAAAAGATGCTGGCGGCCGAGTTCGGCAAGAAGGTGGTCGCGCATCATACTTACGTGGTCGCCTCCGACGGCGACCTGATGGAAGGCGTGTCGCAGGAAGCGATCGCGATGGCCGGGCACTGGAAGCTCAACAAGCTGATCGTGCTGTATGACGACAACGGTATCTCGATCGACGGCCCGACCTCGCTCGCCGATTCGGTCGATCAGGTGAAGCGATTCAAGTCCGCCGGCTGGGCGGCAGAGCTGATCGACGGCCATGATCCGAAGGCGATCGCAGCGGCGATCACCCGCGCGCAAAAATCCAACAAGCCATCGCTGATCGCCTGCAAGACCACCATCGGCTACGGCGCGCCGACGCGGGCCGGCACGGCGAAGGCCCATGGCGAGGCGCTCGGCGCCGACGAGCTCAAAGGCGCCAAGGAAAAGCTCGGCATCTCGCTCGAAGCCTTTTCGGTGCCCGACGACGTGCTTAAGGCATGGCGCGCTGCCGGCAGCCGCGGCGCTGCCGCGCGCGAGGAATGGGAAGGCCGCTTCGCCGAACTCGGCAGCCGCAAGCGCGCCGAGTTCGAACGGCGCATGCGGCACGAGCGGCCGGCGTCGCTTTCGAAGGCGCTGCGGGCTCACAAGAAGGCGCTCCTGGAAACGCCGCAGAACGTCGCCACGCGGAAATCGTCCGAATCCGCGATCGAGGCGATCGCCGCCGCGATGCCGATGGAATTCCTCGCCGGCTCCGCCGATCTCACCGGCTCCAACAACAACAAGGCGAAGTCGGCTGTGGCGTTCTCGGCCAAGACGCCGAAGGGCCGCTTCATCCATTACGGCATCCGCGAGCACGGCATGGCCGCGGCGATGAACGGCATCTTCCTGCATGGCGGCTTTGCACCGAACGGCGCGACCTTCCTGGTGTTCACCGATTACGCCCGCCCGGCGATGCGGCTCGCCGCACTGATGGGCACGGGCGTCGTCTACGTGATGACCCATGATTCGATCGGGCTCGGCGAGGACGGACCGACGCATCAGCCGGTGGAGCACCTCGCCGCGCTGCGTGCGATTCCCAATATGCGCGTGTTCCGCCCCTGCGACGCCGTCGAGGTCGCGGAATGCTGGGAACTGGCGCTCAACCGGGTCGACGGCCCGACGGTGCTGGCGCTGACCCGCCAGAACCTGCCGCAGCTCCGCACCAACGCGCCGAACGATAACCCCTGCGCCCACGGCGCCTATGAGCTGGTCGCCGCCCAGGGCGACGCCAAAGTGTCGCTGTTCGCCTCGGGCTCCGAGGTCGAGATCGCGGTGGCCGCCCAGAAGCAACTGACTGAGCGCGGCATCGCGTCGCGGGTGGTCTCGGTGCCCTCGCTCGAACTGCTGCTGGCGCAGCCGGCGGACCGGCAGAAGGCCATTATCGGCAACGCCCCGGTCAAGGTCGCCATCGAGGCCGCGGTGCGCTGGGGCTGGGACGCGGTGATCGGCCAGGATGGTGAATTCGTGGGCATGCACGGTTTCGGCGCAAGCGCACCCGCCAAGGACCTTTTCAAGCACTTCGGAATTACCGCCGAGGCTGCAGTTAACGCTGCCCTGAAGCGCTTGGGCTGAAGGTTGAGATTACTGGGAAAAAGGACTACCTAGACCCCCATCTTGACCGTTCCCGCCCGGCCGAACCGGGCGTTCCGCCGTCAGCACCTCCGTGGAACGTCTCCGCGGGGCCGGCACCGGCTATTAGAGGAGAGATCAGCATGGCAGTCCGCGTCGCGATCAACGGATTTGGCCGCATTGGCCGCAACGTGTTGCGGGCGATTGCGGAATCTGGCCGCACGGATATCGAGGTGGTCGGCATCAACGACCTCGGCCCGGTCGAGACCAACGCCCACCTGCTGCGTTTCGATTCCGTGCATGGCCGCTTCCCCGGCACGGTGACCGTCGACGGCGACTCGCTCAGCCTCGGCAATGGCAAGATCAAGGTCTCCGCCGAGCGCGATCCCTCCAAGCTGCCGTGGAAGGCGCTCGGCGTCGACATTGCGCTGGAATGCACCGGCATCTTCACCGCCAAGGACAAGGCCTCTGCGCATCTGACCGCCGGCGCCAAGCGCGTGCTGGTCTCGGCTCCCGCCGACAATGCCGACGCCACCATCGTCTTCGGCGTCAACCATGACACGCTGACCAAGGATCACCTGGTCGTCTCCAACGGCTCCTGCACCACCAACTGCCTGGCGCCGGTCGCCAAGGTCTTGAACGACACGGTCGGCATCGAGACCGGCTTCATGACCACGATCCACGCCTATACCGGCGACCAGCCCACCCTCGACACCCTGCACAAGGATCTCTATCGCGGCCGCGCGGCGGCGATGTCGATGATCCCGACCTCGACGGGTGCTGCGAAAGCGATCGGCCTGGTGCTGCCGGAACTGAAGGGCAAGCTCGACGGCGTCGCGATCCGCGTGCCGACCCCGAACGTCTCGGTGGTTGATCTCAAGATCGTCGCCAAGCGCGCCACCGACACCAAGGAAATCAACGCGGCGATGAAGCGCGCCTCCGAGCAGCAGCTCAAGGGCATCCTTGGCTACACCACCGCTCCGAACGTCTCGATCGACTTCAACCACGACCCCCACTCGTCCACGTTCCATGAGGACCAGACCAAGGTGCTGAACGGCACGCTGGTGCGGGTGATGTCCTGGTACGACAACGAATGGGGTTTCTCCAATCGCATGGCCGACACCGCCGTCGCGATGGGGAAGCTGCTGTAGGTGATTTCGTTATGCCCGGCCCTGGTGCCGGGCATTCTTGTCTTGTTGAACCGTCATTCCGGGATGGTCCGAAGGACCAGACCCGGAATCTCGAGATTCTAAGGTGCGCAATTGCGCACCATAGTTCGATGCTTCGCATCGCCCCGGAATGACCGCCGAGAGTCCGAGTCCGCCAATGTCCAAAAACTTCCGCACCCTCGATGACGTCGACGTGAAGGGCAAGCGCGTGCTGCTGCGCGTCGATCTCAACGTCCCCACGGAAAACGGCCGCGTCACCGACGCGACGCGGATCGAGCGCGTCGTGCCGACCATCACCGAAATTTCCGACAAGGGCGGCAAGGTCATCCTGCTCGCCCATTTCGGCCGGCCGAAGGGACGCGACGCCAAGGAGTCGCTGAAGCCCGTCGCCGAAGCCCTGTCGAAGGTCATCAAGAAGCCGGTCGCCTTCGCCGACGACTGCATCGGCGAAGCTGCGGCCAAGGCAGTCGCCGCGATGAAAGATGGCGACATCCTCTGTCTGGAGAACACCCGCTTCCACAAGGAGGAAGAGAAGAACGATCAGGCCTTCGTCGCGGAGCTGGCCAAGCTCGGCGACATCTGGGTCAACGACGCGTTCTCGGCCGCGCACCGCGCGCACGCGTCGACCGAAGGCCTCGGCCATAAGCTGCCCGCCTATGCCGGCCGCACCATGCAGGCCGAACTCAGCGCGCTTTCCAAGGCGCTGGAAGCACCGACCAAGCCGGTCATCGCGATCATCGGCGGCGCCAAGGTGTCCACCAAGATCGATCTGATCGAAAACCTCGTCACCAAGGTCGATGCGCTGGTGATCGGCGGCGGCATGGCCAACACCTTCCTGCATGCGCAGGGCGTCGGCGTCGGCAAGTCGCTGGCGGAGAAGGACCTCGCCGCCACCGCGCTGCGGATCCTTGAGAAGGCTACTGCCGCGAACTGCGCCATCATCCTTCCCGTCGATGCCGTGGTCGCCTATCACTTTGCGGCCAACTCGCCCTCGCACGCCTATGGCCTCGACGCCATTCCGGCCGACGGTATGATCCTCGACGTTGGCCCGCAATCGATCGCGCGGATTCATTCCGCGATCGACGATGCCGCGACGCTGGTCTGGAACGGCCCGCTCGGCGCGTTCGAAATGACGCCGTTCGACCGCGGCACGGTTGTTGCGGCCAAGCACGCGGCGGCGCGCACCAAGGCGAAGAAACTGGTCTCTGTCGCCGGCGGCGGCGACACCGTTGCGGCGCTGAACCAGGCCGGCGTAGCCAACGAGTTTTCCTATGTTTCGACCGCGGGCGGCGCGTTTCTCGAATGGATGGAAGGCAAACCGCTGCCCGGCGTCGAAGTTCTGAAATCACGCTGATCAAGACCAATCGGGCGCCAGGGGCGCTGCAAATACAGGGAGAATTTGAATGGCTCGCATTACCTTGCGTCAACTGCTCGATCATGCGGCAGAGCACGATTACGGGGTGCCGGCGTTCAACATCAACAACATGGAGCAGGCGCTGGCCATCATGGAGGCCGCCTCCTCGGTCGACGCGCCCGTCATCATCCAGGCTTCGCGCGGCGCGCGCTCCTACGCCAATGACGTGATGCTCAAGCACATGATGGACGCCGTCACCGAAATCTATCCGCAGATTCCGGTCTGCGTGCATCTCGATCACGGCAACGAACCCGCAACCTGCATGACCGCGATCCAGGCCGGCTTCACCTCGGTCATGATGGACGGCTCGCTGAAAGCCGACGGCAAGACCCCCGGCGATTGGGACTACAATGTCGGCGTGACCAAGACGGTCACCGACATGGCCCACCTCGGCGGCATCTCGGTGGAAGGCGAGCTTGGCGTGCTCGGTTCGCTGGAGACCGGCATGGGCGACAAGGAAGACGGCCACGGCGCCGAAGGCAAGCTCTCGCACGACCAGTTGCTCACCAACCCGGACGAGGCCGTGAAGTTCGTCAAGGAGACCAAGGTCGACGCGCTGGCGATCGCGATGGGCACCTCGCACGGCGCCTACAAGTTCACCCGCAAGCCGGATGGCGACATCCTTGCCATGAACGTGATTGAGGAGATCCATCGCAAGCTGCCGAACACGCATCTGGTGATGCATGGCTCGTCCTCGGTGCCGCAGGAACTGCAGGAGATCATCAACGCCAATGGCGGCAAGATGAAGCCGACCTGGGGCGTGCCGGTTTCCGAAATCCAGCGCGGCATCAAAAACGGCGTGCGCAAGATCAACATCGACACCGACAACCGCATGGCGATGACCGGGCAGATTCGCAAGGTCTTCAAGGACAATCCGGAAGAGTTCGATCCGCGCAAATACTTAAAGCCGGCGATGGAAGCCATGGCCAAGCTGTGCAAACAGCGGCTGCAGGAGTTCAATACCGCAGGCCAGGCCAGCAAGATCAAGAAGGTGCTGACCACAGCCGAAATGGCCAAGCGCTACACCAAGGGTGAACTTGACCCCAAGATCGCCTGACAAGGTCGCCTGAGCCGGCACCCGCGCCTCGCAAACACCCCCGGTGCGACGAACGTTTTCTAGGCAATTGCCCGAGAACCGCCTATTTTGGTGCGCAAGGGCATGATGTTTTCCGGAGAACGTTCCCATGAATCTTGCTGACCTCAACAAGGTTGCCCTCGCCATGGTCACCCCAGGCAAGGGCATTCTCGCCGCCGACGAATCCTCGGGCACCATCAAGAAGCGTTTCGACGCCATCAAGGTCGAATCCACCGAGGAGAGCCGCCGCGACTATCGCGAGATGCTGTTCCGCTCCACCGAGGCGATGAGCAAGTACGTCTCGGGTGTCATTCTCTACGACGAGACCATCTGGCAGAACGCAAAAGATGGCACGCCGCTGATCAAGCTGATCGAGCAGTCCGGCGCGATCCCCGGCATCAAGGTCGATGAGGGGACGCAAGCGCTGCCGCAATGTCCGGGCGAACTGGTGACCGTCGGGCTCGACAAGCTCGCCGAGCGCCTGAAAAAATATTACGAGCGCGGCGCGCGCTTCGCCAAGTGGCGTGCAGTGATCGATATCGGCAGCGGGATCCCCACACAGACGGCGATCCACGTCAACGCGCATGCGCTGGCGCGCTATGCGGCGCTGTGCCAGGCGGCGCAGATCGTGCCCATCGTCGAGCCGGAAGTGCTGATGGACGGCGATCACGATATCGACCGCTGTTATGACGTGACCCAGCATGTGCTGAACAAGACGTTCCAGGAATTGCTGATACAGCGCGTCGAGCTCGAAGGCATGGTGCTGAAGCCCAACATGGCCATCTCGGGCAAGAAGTGCGTGAGGCAGGCTTCCGTGGAAGAAGTCGCGGAGAAGACCGTGCGCCTGCTGAAGGCTTGCGTTCCCGCGGCGGTGCCGGGCATCGCCTTCCTCTCCGGCGGGCAATCCGATGAGGAGGCGACGGCGCATCTGAACGCCATGAACCGGATCGGCGGCCTGCCCTGGCGGCTAACATTCTCCTATGGCCGGGCGCTGCAGGCGGCGCCGCAGAAGGCCTGGTCGGGTAAGGCCGAAAACCTCGCCGCAGGCCAGCGCGCCTTCACGCACCGCGCGCGGATGAACGCGCTGGCAAGCAAGGGCGAGTGGGAAACCGGCCTGGAAAAGAAGGTCGCCTAGACTTGGCCAATAAACCTGCTCCGCCGCGCCCGGCGCCGCGGCTCTATCTCGCGACGCCAGAGGTGGACGATCCGTCGCAGCTCGCGACCCATCTTCCGGAGCTACTGGCAGCGGCCGACGTCGCCGCGGTGCTGCTGCGGCTGAAGCAGACCGATCAGCGCACCATGATCGCGCGCGTGAAAACGCTTGCGCCCGCGATCCAGAATGCCGGCGCGGCGCTCCTGCTGGACGGCCATGTCGAACTGGTGGCGCGCGCGGGCGCCGACGGCGCGCATCTGAACGGCCTTGCCGCGCTGGAAGATGCCTTGCCGTCGCTGAAGCCGGACCGCATTGCCGGCGTCGGCGGCCTTGCCACGCGGCACGATTCGATGGCCGCGGGCGAAGCGGGCGCCGACTACGTGCTGTTCGGCGAGCTGGATGCCAAGGGCCAGCGGCCCTCGACCGAGGCGATCGCCGAGCGCCTGCAATGGTGGGACGAACTGTTCGAGCCGCCTTGCATCGGCTTTGCCGCCTCGCGCGAGGAGGCGTCCGAATTCGCGGCCGCCGGCGCAGATTTTGTGCTGGTTGGCGATTTCATCTGGACCGACCCGCGCGGCGCAAAGGCGGCGCTGATCGATGCCGGGCACGCTATCGCGCAAGCGCACGAAGCAGCGTTCGGAAACGCCAAGTCCAGCCCTGACAAGACCAGCCCTGATAAAGCCGGGCACGGATAACGCCGGATATGAAACTCCTGCGTCCCATATCGCTGCTTGCGGGCCTGCTGATAACGGTAGCCGGCGCCTCCGCGCAGGTCTCGCTGACGCCGCCCGCCGCGCAACCGCCCGCGAGCCCTCCGGCTGCGAAAAAGGAAGCTCCGAAACCAAAGGCTCCGGCCGCAGCGAAAAAGCCCGCCGCGACACCGACGCCAACGGCAGCGCCCAAACCGGCACCGCCCACGCCGACGCCCTCCCCCTCGCCGACGGCCGCCTTCGAGGATCCGAACGCCGATCTCGTCTACGGCGCCTATCAGCGCGGCCTCTACAAGACCGCGCTCGATCTCGCGACAACGCGCGCGCAATATAACGGCGACCCCAAGGCGATGACGATGCTTGGCGAGCTCTACGCCAACGGGCTCGGCATCAAGCGCGACTATGCGAAGGCTGCCGATTGGTACCAACGCGCCGCCGATGCCGGCGACCGCGAGGGCATGTTCGCGCTCGCCATGATGCGGCTGTCCGGCCGCGGCGGCCCCACCAATCGCGAGCAGGCCGTCAAGCTGCTGGCCTCCGCGGCCAAGCTCGGTAGCCCCAAGGCGGCGTACAATCTGGCGCTGCTCTATCTCGACGGCAACACGCTGCCGCAAGACCTCAAGCGCGCCGCCGAACTGCTGCGCACTGCGGCGGATGCGGGCAACCCGGAGGCGCAATACGCGCTCGCCACCTTCTACAAGGAAGGCACCGGCGTGCCGAAGGACATCGACAAGGCGGTGCGGCTGTTGCAGGCGGCTTCGCTCGCCGACAATGTCGACGCCGAGGTCGAGTACGCGATCGCGCTGTTCAACGGCACCGGCACGCCGAGGAACCAGCCTGCGGCGGTCGCGCTGTTGCGTAAGGCAGCGCGGCAGAACTCGCCGATCGCGCAGAACCGCCTCGCCCGCGTGCTCGTGAGCGGTTTGGGCGTGCAGATGGACAAGATCGAAGGCCTGAAGTGGCATCTTGTCGCCAAGACCGCCGGCAAGGGCGATCCCGAGCTGGATGAGAGGCTCTCGGAGCTCAGCCCCGAGGATCGCGCCAAGGTTGAGGCGGCGGCGCGGAAATGGACCGGTACCGCCGAGAAATCACGCCTTGACGGCGGCATATCAGCAGGGCACCCAGTCCCTAAACCCTGACGGCATTGCGCCGTTCCCTCTCACTATAAGCGCTCGCATCATGCTGTATTCAGCCCTTATCAACGTTATGGTGAAAGCTGCGCGCCGCGCCGGCCGCAGCCTCAAGCGCGACCTCGGCGAGATCGAGCATCTGCAGGTGTCGTTGAAGGGGCCGGCGAACTTCGTCACCAAGGCCGACAAGCGCGCCGAGGAAATGCTGTACGAGGATCTCGCCAAGGCACGGCCCGGCTACGGCTTCATCGGCGAGGAAGGCGGAACGCGCGAGGGCGCCGACAAGACCCACACCTGGATCGTCGATCCGCTCGACGGCACCACCAACTTCCTGCACGGCATCCCGCAATTCGCGATCTCGATCGGCCTGCGGCGCGAAGACACCGTCATCGCCGGCGTGATCTACAATCCCGCCAATGACGAGCTCTACATCGCCGAACGCGGCAAGGGCGCCTTCCTCAACGACCAGCGCCTGCGCGTCGCCGGGCGCCGCCAGCTCAACGAATGCGTGATCGCCTGCGGCCTGCCGCATATCGGCCGCGGCGACCACCAACTGGCACTGAACGAAATGGCCGCGCTGCAGAACAAAGTGGCCGGCTTCCGCCGCTTCGGCGCCGCCTCGCTAGATCTCGCCTTCGTCGCCGCCGGCCGCCTCGACGGCTACTGGGAACGCGACCTGTCGCCGTGGGATATCGCAGCGGGGCAAATCATGGTGCGCGAGGCAGGCGGAATGATCTCGGACATCGGCGGCAATGACGACGCACTTAAGACCGGGCATGTGGTCTGCGGCAACGAGTTCGTGCACGGGGAATTGGTGAAGATACTCGGGCCGCTGGGAAAATAGGGCGACGGTTCCAAGCCACGCGCCGTCGCTTCATTCGCGATCGGGTGATGCAGCCTTCCGGAGACGGCGGAAGGACACGGAGGAGCCTCGGCGCTCCCAGCCAAAATATCCAAAACAACCCCATGCACAGTAGCCGGCACTCGCCGGGTGCCGAAGTAGACATTTGACACGTCGGGCAAATCAGCGAGACAAGACCATCATCCACCGACCGAAGCGATTGTAGCAAGTCGTGCGGGGACCATAGGTCGCCGGCAGGTCGCGCCATGGCGCACCTGAACGCAGGACCCAAACGACGCCATCGAGCACGCGGCGGTCATCTACCCGCCGAACGCCGCGCGGCTTGTTCGGCAACATCGGCTTAATGGCGGTCCACTCATGTTCGCTGAATTCGCAGCTCACGAATCGAGGCTCCGGTTTCGAAGCTTGAATGGCACCTTTGAGACACGCCGGCCTATCCTGAGAATGTCCGTTCACCGGGGTGAACCGGAAGTCGCCGTGGTCCGGCCAAACCGACGCGAATGACCCATTTCGGACCTTGGGCGTAGCCGGACATCGACCCACAATCGTGCTATATAACCATTCGATTTCCCCAGTACGGGGGACCATCTTGAGCAGCGAGCACGTAGAGCGACGACTAGCAGCTATTCTGGCGGCGGATGTCGCAGGCTCCTGCCGCTTAATAGGGATAGACGAAGAAGGCACGCTGGCGCGACTGAAAGCGCTTAGAAGGACGGTTTTCGATCCCAAAATCGCTGAGCATCGCGGACGCATCGTCAAGAATACCGGGGACGGCGCTCTCGTTGAGTTCGCCAGCGTCGTCGACGCCGTGCGATGCGCCGTCGAAGTTCAGCGCCGCATGGCCGAACAAAATATCGACGTGCCGCAAGACAAGCGTATCGAACTCCGCATCGGCATTCACGTCGGCGATATCATCATTAATGACAACGATATCTTTGGCGATGGCGTCAACATCGCCGTGCGTCTCGAAGGGATCGCAGAACCGGGAGGTATTTGCATTTCCGACGACGCGCAGCGGCAAATCCGGGGCAAGGTCGAGCTTGCCTGTGTCGATATGGGCATGCAGGCCCTCAAGAATATTGCTGAGCCCATGCGTGCGTGGTGCGTGAGGTTTGACGTGGCTGTGTCGACGTCGATGAGACCATCTGCGGTTACTGCTCAACCTCTCACAGTTCCCGGCAAACCTTCCATTGCTGTTCTGCCATTCATCAACATGAGCGGCGATCCGGAACAGGATTACTTTGCCGACGGCATGGTCGAGGACATCATCACGGCACTGTCTCGCTTCAAGGCGCTGTTCGTCATCGCCCGCAATTCGAGCTTCACCTACAAGGGACGCGCCGTCGACGTGAAGCAGGTTGGACGCGAGCTTGGCGTGCGCTACGTGTTGGAAGGGAGCGTTAGGAAGGCGGCAAACCGGGTGCGCATCACGGGCCAGCTCGTCGACACCGCCACTGGGGCACATCTTTGGGCAGAACGGTTTGATGGAGGTCTCGGCGACATCTTCGATCTGCAGGACCAGGTTACTGAGAGCGTTGTCGGGGCGATCGCCCCAGCGGTTGAACAAGCCGAGATCGAGCGCGCCAAGCGCAAGCCGACCGAGAGTCTCGATGTCTATACGCTCTACTTACGCGGTTTGGCCAGGTCTTATCAGTTTGCGAGCCGGCAAGCGAACGACGAGGCATTGCGCCTGTTCAACAGCGCGATCGAGCTCGACCCAGATTTTGCCTCCGCCTATGGTTGTGCAGCCTTTTGCTATGTCATTGCCAAGTTCAATGGCTGGATTTCAGGCACAGCGAACGAGATTGCCGAAGTGACGAGGCTCGCCCAGCGGGCGGTTGAGTTGGGCAAGGATGACGCGATCGCGCTCGCCGCCAGCGGGCAGGCGTTAATGTATGTCGTTCGCGATCTCGAGGCAGGCGCCGCCTTGATCGATCGCGCGCTTGTGCTCAATTCCAATTCGGCGGAGGCATGGTATTGCGGCGGCTGGGCAAAAAACTGGCTCGGCGAGCCAGAAGCTGCGATCGTGCGCTTCGCGCGTGCCATGCGCCTGAGCCCACTTGATCCGCGGATGAGCGGTATGCGGGTCGGGACCGCGCTTGCCCATTTCCTCTTGGGCCGCTATGACGAAGCGGCATCGTGGGCGGCAATGGCATTGCAGTACAGGCCGGATTATCAACCTGGATTACGCATCGCCGCCGCAAGCAACGCAATGGCCGGGCGACCGGAGCAGGCAAGTCAGGCAGTGGCTCGGCTGCGGCAAGTGAATCCCGCGTTACGTGTTTCCACTCTCAAGGACGTGCTGCCCCCTTATCGGCGGGCCGAAGACATCTCGCGATACCAAGAAGGATTGCGGCGAGCCGGGCTGCCCGAATGACGATCGCAGCCAGATGCTCGCCCGTGGCAACGAGGTGATCGAAAGAGGGACTTCCGTTGTTGCCATTGCGCCCTCGTTACGCCGAGCGTCCGCCGTGGCAGCGTCGGCTTAGCTGCCCCGCCGCGCCGCTTGGAATTGCCCTGCGCGAAAGACGCAAGGGGCTTCGCCGGACAGCAATACCGCGAGGAATGGGGTTCCCTAAAGGGAGGCAGTCATGAAGTTTCTGCATTCGTTGGTGTTGGTTCTTGTCACACTTATTATGTCCGTTACGGCGGGGCCAGTTGCACTGGCGCTGGATTATCCTGTCCACACGGTTCGAATCGTCGTCGGTTTCGGACCGGGCACATCTCCAGATATTGTTGCCCGCTTGCTCGGCGATAAGCTTTTCCAAGCATGGGGGAAGCCAGTCGTGATTGAGAACGCGGCGGGCGCCAACGGCAATATTGCCGGCGAGCGCGTCGCAAGGGCTGAGCCGGACGGTCATACGCTGCTGCTCGCGGCCAACCCGGTGATCGTCATCAATCCCAGCCTCTATGAGAAGATGCCGTTTGACCCGGTCCGGGATCTTGTGCCGATCTCTCAGGTGTGTGCTTACGCAAACATCCTCATCGTCAACAACGACGTGCCGGCGAAGAACGTGCAAGAATTGGTTGCGGTCGCACGCGCCCGGCCGGGCACACTCACCTACGGGTCCGCGGGATTTGGCTCGACGCTGCACCTCGCCGGGGAACTGCTGAAATCGATGGCGAAAGTCGACATCCTGCACGTGCCGTATCGCGGCACCTTTTCACCGGAGGTGATCGCCGGACGGCTCAGCATGGCGTTTGTTCCTCCCACCACCGCGTTACCCCTCGCGCGCGATGGGAAAGTCAGGGCGCTCGCAGTGACATCGTTGGAGCGATATGCCGGCGCACCCGATCTCCCGACCATGGCAGAATCAGGCTTCCCTGGCTTCGAGGTAACGGTATGGTTCGGCCTGATGGCGCCTGCCAGAACTCCACCGGCAATTGTCGAAAAGCTGCACCGGGAAACCGTGAAGATTCTCGTGATGCCGGAGATGCGCAAGCGATTCGATGATCTTGGAATCGAGCTAATTGGTAACTCACCCGCAGAATTCGCTGCCGTTATTGACGGCGAGATTCCGAAATGGGCGAAGCTGGTTAGAGAAGCGGGTATAAAGCTGCTCGATTTACCGTCGCCAAAGTGAGCGTCGAGCGGCGCACGACGAGATTGAAGGGCCGCTGGGGCGCCATCGATAGTAGATGAACCAGCGATGTCCGTTCCTAGCACCAAGCGGAAGTGACGACCCAGTCAGCGCATGTCCGCTAATTGGAGATGATCGGAAATGATCGGTGCTTAATCTAAACAACGAAATTGACCCAACCCTGACCATCTTCGCTGTCTTCGTCGCAGCGGGTATCAGCGGTAAAGCGGAGGTTCGCCGAGGCCGTAGTCTCGTCTATAGTGAGTAGAAAGAACAAGCGTCGCCTGGACAGGCGGAGCGCGCACTTCAGTCGCTTCAATTGCCTGCGGCGAAGGCGTCATAGACCAGTTTCTTGAACGCAGCCCTGGTGCGGGCGCGCTCGTTCTGCGTCTGCGCCATCAGGATGTAGATCATGTCGAGCTTGGGATCGACGCCGAAATAGGTGCCGCTGCCGCTGTCCCATTTCAGTTCGCCGATTGAACCCGGCGGCGGTGGTTTTGCCTCCCCCGGATCGGTACGCACGGCGAGGCCGTAGCCGAACCCGAAGCCATCGCCGGGAAAATAGAAGTAGTCGCGCCCGACGCCAGAATTCGGCCCGACATGGTCCGTCGTCATGTCCTTGAATGCCGCAGGGCTGATATAACGCGTGCCGTCAAGCTCGCCGGCATTGAGGATCATCTGCGCAAAGCGCGCATAATCGATAATGGTTGAGACCAGTCCACCGCCACCGGATTCCCACTCCGGATGCGCACGGCGCTCGCGCTCCGCATCGACGAGTACCCTGTCGCTTGGCAATGGCTCCGCCATCAGCGTGAGTTCCTGGGTCGCGTCGAGCACGAATTTGGTGTGGTTCATGCCCAGCGGATCCAAGATGTGCTGCTTCATGAAGTGATAGAGCGTCTTGCCCGAGACGATCTCGATTACGCGGGCGAGCACATCGGTGGAATGACCGTAGCGCCAGAGTGTGCCAGGCTGCCGTGCCAGCGGTAGTTTCGCGATGCGCTCGGCAAACTCCTTGTTGTCGAATTTCCCGTCGAACAGATGCGCTTGCGAATAGACCTTCATCACCCACTTGCCGCCGATATATTCATAACTGATGCCCGAAGTATGCCGGAGCAGGTCCATGATGGTCGCTTGCCGCACGGCCGGGATGAGCTTCAGCGTTGGTTCGCCCCGTACATCCGTCATTTCCAGCCCCACGTGCATATTGGCAAAGGCCGGGATGTATTTTGAGACGGGATCGTCCAGTGCAAGCTTGCCGGCATCGATCAGCATCATCGCCGCCAGACTCGTGATCGGCTTGGTCATGGAATGAAGGGCAAAGATCGTGTCCGGCGTCATGGGGAGCTTGGTTGTGACGTCGCGCACGCCAAAGCACTTCAGGTAGACGGGGCGGCCATGCTGCTGGATCAGGATGACGGCGCCCGGCAGTTTTCCTGTTGCAACCTCGTTGTTGAAGAACTCGGCAATGAGCTGCAGTTTTTCCGGTGCTGGCGCGGGCGCCGCGCCAGCTGTCCCGCTTCCGTTTGTGCAATGCGCCACGAAAGCAGCCACCAAAGCGATGCGCCAGGCGCTCGGGGCTGCCACTGAATTGAACGCATTGCCCATGGTCGCCGCGCTGATTTCCGCGCCAAAAGGTCTCGTCGTTCTGCACCCGCTATCGTTCCTGCAGGCTCGGGCTCGTTACAAGACAGCATGGCTGCCCAATTGAAGCAGTCGTCGAGCAGGCGACATGATCTCGATTCGTGCTTGATAGGCGTCTGCCTTGGCTTGCACCCGTGACGATCGTAGTGTGTGCATGTGCTGTGCCGCGATGCATGAGTCAGCTCATGGCACTTTTCAGACCTGACAGCCTTGGCTGGCAATGTCCGGTATGGAGGGCAAAGCCGACCTCCCGATTGCGCGTCCCGACTTCTCAGTTTGACCCAACACGGACATATGGCCCGCGCAGAACAGATGGAACTGATAGGAAAGACCGACCCCAAAGAGAGACGAGCGCAGGATAAGCCGATTAGGAAGGGACCCCTCCGGCCCTAGCGGTAACCGCCTATTTCCAGCTACACCGCAGCCCTTTGCCCCTGCGCGAAGGGGCTGAGACCCAGCCATTGCTGCATCGATTTGGCGATCGAGCTGTCGCCGGTGACCTTGATGCGGCCGGCTTCGACTTCGCTGTTCAGCTTGGCGACGCCCATCCACACCGCTGTCATGGCGCGCAGGGGGCAGCTGACATAGAGGTCGACTTCGTAGCCAGGATCGGTGAGGCAGAGGTCGACCTTCTCGCGCTCGACCACAAGCCACCATGATTTCCGGTCGGGCCGCATTTCCGGATAGATGAAATTGATGGTGGTACGGCGGGGCGGCAGCGGCGTCGGCTGCAGGTTGCGCCGCATGTCCCACATCAGCAGCCCGGGATCGAGATTCTTCAACGACAGCGTCGATTCGACCCAACGCTGCCCCCAGAAGCCGAGCGCCATCACGATGCCGCGCAGATCTTCGCCCGCTTCGGTCAGCTTGTAGTCCACCACGCCGTGCTGATTGGTTGGCACGGCGACGATCACGCCGGCTTCTTCCAATTCCTTCAAGCGTTTCGACAGCAGCGTCGGCGACATCCGCGGCACGCCGCGGCGCAGTTCGTTGAAGCGCGTGGTGCCGCAAAGCAGTTCGCGCATCACCAGCGCGGTCCAGCGGTTGCAGAAGATTTCCGACGCCATCGCCACCGGGCAGAACTGCCCATAGCTTCCGCGTTCGCTTTTGTCGGGCAACGGGATCTCCTTTGCACACGCGAGGGCAGTACAGATACTATACCGCTCTGGCTGCCGATTGTGACATGGAAGCGAATAGTCGAGTGTTTACAGTGGCCTGTTTTGCTTGCGGCGGATCGTCGCCGCGGCAGTACACTTTCTGAACTGGAGGGATATTACGCCCGGGCCTAGCTTCCGGGCATTAGACATCTCGCTTACTCGCGAATGTCCCAATGAATGGAGCGATGACCATGAGCAGCAACGCAGCACGCGCCGTCGATGCGACAACGCACCGCAGCCCCGTCGAGATCGCCCGCGAGCTCGGCCCCACCTTCGCCGAGCGCGCCGTCACCACGACCGACGAGGACCAGTTCGTCGCCGAGAATTTTGCCGCGTTGAAGGAAGCGGGCCTGGTCGAGGCCGGCGTGCCCGCCGAGCTTGGCGGCGGCGGCGCCAGCATCGATGAGCTCGCCGAAATGCTGCGCATCCTGGGCCAGCATTGCGGCTCCACCGCGCTGGCGTTTTCCATGCACACCCATCAGGTCGCGATTCCCGCCTGGCGCTGGAAGGTACAGAAGGCGGCGCCCGTCGAACCCTTGCTCAAGCGCATCGCTGCCGAGCGCATCTTTTTGCTGTCGAGCGGCGGCAGCGACTGGATCGGCGGCTCCGGCAAGGCCGAGAGGGTCGACGGCGGTTATCGCATCACCGCGCGCAAGGTGTTTGCCTCCGGCTCGCCGGCCGCGAACCTGTTCATGACCACCGCCGTGCTGGAGAGCGAAGGCGAACCGGCGCAGGTGTTGCACTTTGGTCTGCCGATGAACTCGCCGCAGGTTAAGGTGATGGACAACTGGCGCACGCTCGGCATGCGCGGCACCGGCTCCAACGACGTCTTGATCGACGGCCATGTGGTGCCGGAGGCAGCCGTCGCGGTGAAGCGCAAGGCCGGCGAATGGCATCCGCTGTTCCAGATCATCGCAACCATCGCGTTCCCACTGATCTATTCGGTCTATCTCGGCGTCGCCGAGAGCGCCCGCGACATCGCGGTTGGTGTCGCGAAAAAGAAGAAGGTCGATAACCACATGATCCAGCTCGCCGGCCGCATGGACACCGAACTGGCCGGTGCGCGCCTTGCTCGCGAACACATGCTGGCGGCAGTGCGGCTCGATGCGCCTTCGGCCGAGACCATCAACCAGGTGATGACGGGCCGCACGCTCGTCGCGCGCCACGCCATCGCCACCGTAGAGCTTGCGATGGAACTCGCCGGCGGCGCCGGCTTCTACCGCGCCACTGGGCTGGAGCGTCGCTTCCGCGACATCCAAGCCGCCCGATACCACCCGCTGCAGACCGGCCCGCAGGCGCAATACGCCGGCTCGATGGCGCTCGGCCTGCCGGTGGACAAGGTGTTCTAGATACGCACGGATCTCCTCTCTCTCCTCCCGAAAGAAGCGGTTGAGGGGTCTGTCTCCGAGCGAGGCAGGCCTTTCACCCGTTTGCGACTCGTCTCTCCCGCGCTCAGGGAGAGAGGCATTGGCACAGCCCGAGTGTTGATTGATTGGATGCACCTTCTCGGGTGGTGGCGGACAACGCGTGATCAACGGTTAGTTGGCTAGCGCGATGCCGTTGCGCCGCCCGTGAACCACGCACCGGGATTGATTATTTGAATGCGTCAGACGACCCGCGAAAGCCAAATAGACACTCCCCATTTCCGCTTCTGGCACTTTTCAGACCTGACAGCCTTGGCTGACAATGTCCGGTATGGAGGGCAAAGCCGACCTCCCGATTGCGCGCCCCGACTTCTCAGTTTGACCCAATTCGGACTTGGTTCGCGATGGACGGTTCAAGCCGATCCGAAAATGAATTTAAGCGCTTCAGTCTGAGTTTTTGCTGTATCCTATTGGGCCTTCGAGCTCCGCAACATTTGGGAGGAGGTTAGGATGAACAAGTCCTTTGTCGCCGCCACTTTGATCGCGTTGGCAAGTTCTGCGATGGCTCAAGATGCGATGAAGGTGGTCAAGCCCGATGGGCTGACGTGGATAGAGCATCCGGTCTTCAGGGGCGTGCAAACCGCCATCTTGATCGGTGACCCAACAAAGGCCGAGACGATCGTCCAGCGGGTGAAATTCCCGCCGAATTATAAAGTTCCGCCGCACACTCATCCCTATGCCGAGGTCGTCACCGTGATGAGTGGCAGCTTTGGGAACGCCATGGGGGAAAAGTTTGATCCCTCGAAAGGCGAGATATTGAAGCCGGGCTCCGTCTTCGCGCTGCCGGCGAAGCACCCCCATTATGTTTGGACGACAAACGAAGAAACGATGGTCCAAATTGTATTCACCGGGCCGGGGGGCATCGTGTTCATCGATCCAGCCGACGATCCGCGCAAGAAGTAAAAACGAAGCGCCGAAGCATAAAAAGAGGCCGCCTCAATCGGCGGCCTCTTTCGTCATTCCGGCACAGGCGCGATGTCGGCTGTTGGCACCTTTCGGAAGTGGTGATCCCGATGCGTGATGTCCGCAGTTGGGGGACGACCGGAAGTGGTCAGCGGTGGGACGAACCGACGCGATTGACCCGGAGCAGAAGTCGCAGACCAAGACGGCCCGAACCTCTGACACGGGGCACCAGCCTACGAATCCGGAGGTCAGGAGTTCGAATCTCTTCGGGCGGGCCACGCCCGACGATGATGGGCTCTACGCTATAGCACTCTAATCCAGTCGATTCTTACCATCTGAATAGCATAGCGCCCTAACCACGAATATTTGCGGGACGACCGGCCACGGAATCTCGCTGACTTAGCCAGGCTCGATAAGGATTTCTTTGGGGTTTCGCATGATCGTTGCCGCAATCTCCACGATTCCATTCCGTGTGTTCGGCAGGCGTAGATACGCCGCCGCTAGGTGATAGTGACCTGCATCAGAAGAAAAACCATCAGGGGCGAAGTGTCCAGGTGCAAAGATTTCGGACCAATCAAGTAGCTGGGCTGCACGGCGCTCGGGCGAGGTCTTGCGCTTCCTTCGCAGGAGGAGGCATCTCATGGGTTATGGAAGATCCAGCAGCGGCCGATAGTTGGCCCTGTAAAGCCGGCCCGACAGCAGGCGCACGAACACGTCGCGCACCATCGGAGGAAGACTGCGCAGATGGTCTCGGCGATCGGTCTGTTGGTGCACCCAGCCCACACGCGCCGATCGCCTGCGGACGAACTCGGGGACGACTTCCGATGCGGCGCCCGCGCGCGAAACAATCTCCGCCAGGACCAGTGCATCCTCGAAGGCCATCGCCGCGCCGCACGCCATGTTGGGCGACATCGCATGGGCTGCATCGCCGATCAGTACGACGCGTCCTTGGCCATAGCATGGGTGCGCGACCTCCTCGATGGCCGAGAAATGGATCGGGTCGGCTGGCTCGAGCTGGGCAAGAACCTCGGGAATCGGACTGGCGAAGGCGACGAAATTTTCACGGAGTCTTTCGATGCTCCTTTGCGCAGGATCATGGATGGACCGGGCACTGGCCTTGTCCGCGTAGCAGTATGCCAGTTCATTGCCGATTGGCAGCATCAAGAATGCGGACTGCGGGCCGAGAAACACCGTCCAGCCTTCGAGACCCGGCGGCCGACGAACAATGAAACGCCATCCCACCTGGCCGCGAAACTCGACGCCCAAGTCTCCGTACTCCAATTGCCGAATGGACGACCGGATGCCGTCCGCGCCCACGACGAGGTCGTAGGTTTCGCAGGAGCCGTCGCTCAGCTGAACCCGGACGTGATCCTCATGCTGCCGAAGCGATTGCACCGTCACGCCGAGTCGAATGTGCGAGCCTGCCGCCTGTTGCGTGAGCAGCTTGTGCAGATCGCTGCGCGCGATCCCGAAACATGGGCCGCATGGCTTCCAGAAT
The DNA here is from genome assembly GCF_001440405.1 of Bradyrhizobium valentinum. Classification (GTDB taxonomy): domain Bacteria; phylum Pseudomonadota; class Alphaproteobacteria; order Rhizobiales; family Xanthobacteraceae; genus Bradyrhizobium; species Bradyrhizobium valentinum. Next base: position 12,422 of record NZ_LLXX01000173.1, on the reverse strand, counting down.
GCTCCGGCGTCGATCGAGGCGAGGCGCGTGCCTCGATGGTTGAACAAGCGTTGCGTGCGGATGACGCAGCCGTTGCGTGCAGCGTCGTCGGCGACTCCCAGGGCCTGCAGGGCGCGCGTCGCGCTACCGATGAGGTACAGACCGGTGCCGGGCGCTGTCCGGTCGCTCCCCCGCTCGACGATGGCGGCCGACAGCCCCCGCTGACGCAGGGCGATCATCAGCGCCAAGCCTGCCAGTCCGCCACCGACAATCAGCACGCGCTCGACTTTGGCCATGAGTCGTGCCTCAGCTGACGGTGCGTGCCAGGAAGGACTGGACTGCTGCCTTGTAGGCCAATGCGTGCTTCTCGTGCATCAGATGCGATGTTCCGCGACGTTCTGGTTGCCTCTGAAGAAGTTGTCCGGGTCGTACTTCGCCTTGACGGCCACGAGCCGGTCGAAGTTCGCGCCGTAGGCGGAGCGAACGCGGTCGGCCTCGTCGTCACCGAGGTTGTTCACGTACACCGCGTCCTCCACCCACGGCCGCAGTGCGGCGTGCAGCTCGCGCGTCCAGCGAATGTTGCGCTCGTCGTCGGCGGAATCGTCCCACTGCGTCAGAATGAGACAGTCCCACTGGTCGTGACGATGCGCGAACGCCGTCTCTGTCGGGGACACCCGCGCCGCCTGCCCGTGCATCTGCTGGAGACCGACCTGTGTGTACGGCGAGGGGCAGGTGGCCGTAAACTCGACCAGCACGTCGATCGCGCCCTGCTCGAGACGGCGAAGGAAGCTCGCCTTCCAGTAATGCCGGCGACCGCGTGGAAACGCGCCATCACCGCCCCGCTGCAGATCCACGAAGCCCATGGGGGCGATGCCGTCGGCGACCGGACTGTCAAGTGACCGCAGCGGCTTGAGCAGCCGCTCACCGACGTCTAGCGGACCGATCCACGCGACCTTGACGCCGACCACCTTGGTACCGTCTTCCGCGGTGAAGAACCCGGCGTTGAGGCTCAGCTCGTCCGGGCAGGCGCGCGCGAACTCGTCGTAGAAGGGCAGCACGTGCTTGGCGCGGGCAAGCGGCCACGCGATTCCACCGCCCACCACAGGTCCAACCTCGTGCAGGCGGTACTCGAAGGAGGTGACCACGCCGAGGTTGGCACCCCCGCCGCGCACCGCCCAGAAGAGGTCGGGATGTTCGGTGGGGGCGGCGACCAGCAGGCGGCCGTCCGCGGTCACGATGTCGACGGATTCAAGATTGTCGCACGACAGACCGTGCTTGCCTCCGAGCCACCCGATGCCGCCGCCCAGGGTCAGACCGGCGATCCCGGTTGGGGAGACAATGCCGGTGGGCGTGGCTAAGCCGAAAGCCTGACAGTCGCGGTCGAGGTCTGCGAGGGTCAAGCCCGCCTCGGCGCGGACCCTCCGCCTCAAGGGATCGACGCGGCAGCCCTTCATCCGCGAGAGATCGATCATCAGCCCGCCGTCGCACACCGCTTTGCCGGACACGTTGTGCCCACCGCCCCGCACGGAGATCTCGAGCGCCTCCGCCCGCTTGAACCCGATGCAGGCGACCACATCGGCCGCGCTCGCACAGCGGGCGATCAGGGCTGGCCGCCGGTCGATCATGGCGTTGAAGATCCGACGGGTAGCGTCGTAGTCGGCGTCCTGGGGAAGCAGGATATCGCCGCGAAGCTTGGAGCGGAAGTCGTCGAGCGCGCATTGCTTGATCATCTTTGTTTTCCTTTGAGAATCTCCTACGACACGGCGGTCGTGCGGAAGCGGCTCCGGTAGCCCTTCGGGCTCACGTCCAGCGTTCGCCGAAAGGCCACGCGCATCGTTTCCTGGCTCCCGAACCCGCACGTGGTCGCGACGTCCGGAACGCCGCGCGATGTCTCCTCAAGGAGCCGCCGGGCCGCCTCCACGCGCACGCGCTCCACGAAACACCCCGGCGTCATGCCCACCTCGCGCACGAACACGCGGAAGAAGTTGCGCGGGCTCATGTTCACCCGGCGCGCGAGCGCTTCCACGGAGAGGTCGGCGCCGGGATGGTCGAGGACCCAGGCCTGCATGTCGCGGAGTGGCTGGCGATCAGCCATCTGCGTGGAGAGCTGGACGCTGAACTGCGCCTGGCCTCCCGGCCGCTTGAGGAAGATGACCATCCACTGGGCCACTGCCAGGGCCACGCGACGGCCAAAGTCCTCCTCCACGAGCGACAGCACGAGATCTATGCCCGCCGTGGCGCCGGCTGATGTGTAGACATTGCCGTCCCGAACGTAGATAGGATTTGGCTGGACTCTGACGCCAGGAAAGCGCCGCGCCAGCTCGCCGCAAAAGGCCCAGTGCGTCGTCGCACTGCGGCCCTCCAGGAGCCCCGCCTCAGCCAGGACGAACGATCCCGTACAGAGCCCGACCACTCGCCGGGTCCGCGGTGCCATGCGCGCCAGCCAGCGCACGAGCTCCGGGTCGCGCCTCGCGTCGTCGGGCCCGTCGACCCCGGTGACGATCAAAGTGTCGACGGGACCACGGACGGCGCGGTACGACCGATCGACGACGATCCGCAGCCCCGGCCAGGCACAGACAGTCTCGACCGGCGACACCACCTCGACGGCGTAGCCCGCGTCGGATGCACCGGTATGGCTGGCATGCTCGTTGACGGCATAGAAGATGTCGAGGATGCCACCCACGTCAACGACCTCGTTGCAGGGCATCGCGACCACTACCACACGCGGCATAGCCATCGCCGCCTCCTGTCTCCGGGATACTCGCCGGAATCTTCTTATCTCATCTCCTTCATCTCATCTCGGACCCATGTCAGCAATGACAACCACTCCACGGATTCTGCCAACGGGAAGAATGAGGGAAATGGGCAAGGTGGTTGACGCCGGACTGAAGCGGCCCTTGCGCGAGCGGCCCTTGCGCGCCATGCCGCTACTGGCACTGTTCCTGGATTTGCCCATCTCGCGTTCGACGGCAAGCTCGCGGCCATGGCCCAGGGCCTCGAACCGACTGCCGACCAGGCTCGCGCCCAGGACCCGCCAGACATGCACCGCATCGAGCTTGGCCACGGCTTCGAGCAAGGCGAGGCCCGCGCGCACCGTTTGTTCGGCGTCCTCCTCATGAGGTAACCGAAATAAGCCAGCACGCCGTCACCGAGATACTTGGCAAGAAAGCCGCCGGAGCTGGTGATTACCTCGGCGCAACGGCGGTGATAGGCGCCGATGATGTCGCGCAGCTCCTCCGGATCGAGGCGTGCAGACAATGCCGTCGAACCGACGAGGTCGGCGAACATGACCGTGAGCCGGCGGCGCGCAGCTTCGGGAGCCGTGCCGCCGGAGCGGTCGGGCTCGATCGAATGTTCGGTCGTGTCGCGAAAAGTTTCGGCTCGCAACGCGGCGATCGCATCGAGGAGAATACGGCGATGGCCGATCGCCGTCACGCCGAGGTCTCTGAGGTCCTCGGCCGTCAGCTTGGGTAGAGTTGCCTCATCGATCGCGTTTTCCCGGAATGCCTGCTCGTAGCGTTCCAGGCCGAGGCCGCGCAGCCAGGCACAAATATCCATGGCATTCACACGCACACTTGGCGGCACTCATCCACAGGCTCTGGCCGCCGCCACGTCGGCAACTACGGTAGCTGCGCGCCGTCGGTCGAACCGCTCGCGGACTAAGCCGTCGCACCAGAATGAGATAGCCAGTTTACCCCACCCCGCGGGGCGGAACACGTTTTTTTGGCCCGTGAAGCGCTGGAACCTGCGGATCAACCCCGGAGCGAGCCCGTGAGGACTCCCAGAGAACGACGCTCACCCTCACGATCTCACCGACGGATCGCGCGCTCGCCGACGGGGTGATCGAGTGAGAGGGCTACTTCCGTTGTTGACGCATAGCCGTCCTGCGCCGCATGTTGCGCTTGCCACCACCATTCGCACCCGCAGTGGGTGCGACCGCCATTTCCCCACTGTCGTCTTATCTGGCCGAAGATGCGGTATTCGGACTTCCCTTTACTGATGTGGCGTCTTTTCCTGCGATACGAGCCCCGGGCTAACGGCCGCCTTCGCGGCTGACATGTCGATAGACTGCACCCGGCGGCTTGCAACGATCACGATGGCGCAGACCGCATAGGAGCACACCCCCAGCGCATAGGTCTTGGCGATGCCGAACTGGATCGACAAGGCCATGCCCAGCACCGACGCCAGCATCGACGTAATTCCGTTGGTGCTCCAGAAGAACGGCAGCAGTTCATGATGACGGCGCCAGACACCGAGGCCAAGCGGGAACATCATCCCCATGCAGAATGCAGGAGGAGCCAGCAGCAGGACAGACACCAGAATACGCATGTCGGTTGACAGCGACCGCGCCCAGGTGGTGATCAGCGGCGTCAGCAGCCCTGCCACCACGAGCGTGGTGAAGAGGGCGGCAATCCTGAAGGCGGTGACGCGTGATCGGGAGGAGGTGTCCGCACCGACCGTGGCGCTGCCAATCCCGCTAAACAGAAGAATTGTGAATAGCACTACACTCAGCCCGTAGACGGGATGTCCGAGAAAGACCATCAGGCGCTGCATCTGCGATATCTCGATCAGCATGAAGCCCATCCCGATCGCGCTGAAATAGGCCACGGGCGGCGTCAGCGTCGCCATCGGCATCCGCCTCGCAAGACGGAGGAAGGGCAGCACGATGTAATATCCGCAAGCGCAGAGCGCTACGACGATGAGCAAGCCGGTGATGCCGATCGCGGCATTGTTGCTCATGATCTCCCAACCATGCGTGCTCAAGAAATCGCTAAAACGCGACGTATAGAAGAAGAACGGATTGTCGTCCGTCGAAGCAGCGATGTTTTCCGGCAGCGAATCGAAGAAAGCCTGGTCCGCCTTGTCGGACAGCAATGTCGAGGTGACGGCATCGAAAGTGACGTCCGGCCCCAACAATAGCTTGAAGCCCTGCGCCTGAAGTCTCTCGCGCGCGCCTTGCCATTCTGCGTCGCTGAACGCGTCAGGCCGGGTAATCACCGTCACGATGCCGCCGACGTTGACCGCGACGACGTGATGCCGCAGCTCCCCGGCCGACACTCCTTTGCGCTGCAGCGCGCTCGCGGCAATCGCGATCAGTCGGTATAGCTCGCCACGGTGCTTCTCGGCATCATACCAGCGTGATACCGACAACAGCCCGCCAGGCTTGAGCGCCCTGTAAAAATCATCCCACGCCTCCACGGTATAGAGACGATTTTCGGTGAGCGTCAGGCCACCGGCCGCCGTCGCCGCCCAGGTGTCGATAAGTGAAATCTGCACCAGGTCGTATCGCTCGGGCGAGTGGTTGATGTAGCTTCGCGCTTCGGCATTGACCAAGGACACGCCGGGCTGGCGATCGAGATGGCCGGAGAAATCGGCGAATTTTTCGGTGAGCACTTCGAAGATCGCCGGGTTGATCTCAATTCCGCGAATCCGGCTGGCGCCGAAGAGCAGACCGGAAAGGATGTCACGACCGCCGCCGACGCCGACGACAGCGACATCGGCCGCCGGCTGCACGTGGTAGGCCGCATTGATGACGTCATCTTTCAGGTAGGCGAGCTTTCCAATGTCGCCATCATACCTGGTGATGACCGTGCCGGCATCGGCATCGATGTCGAGGTAATGTTGGTCGACCCGGGCATCAGGAGTGCGGGCCAGACCCCAGCCGAACGGGACCTTCCCGGCCAATTCGCGCACCCTTACCCGCGAATAGGTATTCCAGCGTTCGAACAGCGTGCCGGTCTGTTCGGCGCCCTTGGCCCAGAACACACCCAGATGGCTTCGACCGGTCAGGTCAAGGCCGGAGTGCACGGTGGCCGCGACGGCCAGCGTCAGCGCGACAGCCCCGCTCAAACGCACGCTGCGGACGTCTTCGCTGCGCCTCACGACGATCCAGCCAACGCCGGCAGCGACGGCTCCGATCCATAGAGTAGCGCTTACGGGATCAATCACCAGCAGCACGAAGATCACCCCGAGACATCCAACTGCGGCGCCCAGGAGATCGGCTGCATAGAGCCACCCGCCGCCATATGGCAAACGCGTCAGCAGCAACGTGATGCAAACCCCGCCTTCCGTGAACGGAGCCACGAAGGCGATGAGCGCCAGTGCCAGAGCGAGGGGTACATTTTCCGCGGATACAACGAGCGGCACGCACAGGAAGACGATCATTGCGCCAACGCTGCTGAGTGCGAACCATGATGCATGGCGGGCGAATTCGATTCCGACCCGCTCGGCGTCATAACGGGCGGGTTTGCCGTACACCTCCATCGCTCCGCGCGTAAGCCCGAGCATGGCAAGCGAAATGGCGGCAAATGCGAAATGATGATGGAGCATAACGCTGAAGAAGCGCGTTATCAGTATCTGGTAGGAAAGCGTCGCGGACGCCAGTACAAAGATTGCCAGATAGTAGCGACCGTGAATCTTGGATATGGATTGCAAGTCGCTGCCCTCTTGGTGGAGCCCTGATGGGTTCTATTGGGTGCGCTTTGACCAACTCGCGCTACACATGATCGCCGGACAACTCCTAATAACCCGTTGATATGCCCGCACGAACTGGGTTCTGCGAGCATTCCTCCTATATTCAGGCTCCGATTGTAGCAGCGGGCGGGCCGGCTCTGCAGGAGTGGGTTCCACCGTCAGGCGCAACATCATCCGTCACATAAGCATAATACCGTCAGAGAAGCTGAAGCGCATCAAGCAAACCATGCGAGATTGGTAGCGGGTCGTGGTTCCGTGATTGCCGCCTCGACTTCCTTATAAGCCAATCTGCGCGACTCTCGGTCAGCCATGCGGTTATTTCGGCCGGCTTACGGCACGTTTGACGTGCCGACGTACCCTCCGCCGATCGGGGTGGACCGGAAGTGGCTGGCGACCGTCACGACGATGCGATTGACCCGACATTCGATCTGAAAAATTATGGTGGACACGCAGTGTGAAACTGGCTCGCTGCTCAAGCATGTCATCGCGAGTATTTGTAGCGATCAACCAATCCAAATTCTACGAGCAAACAACGCGGTGTTCATGAACAAGGATGCGCCGAAGAGTCCTATCACTCCTGCCAAAAGCCACTTTGCTCGCAATCCTAAATCAGCCAACGTCACAAACAGGGGAAATGAAACGAGATTAAATCGACTCATGGAGACGAAGCCTGCTGGCCCGCCGCTGAGTGTTAGATATGGCAGAAGCAGGACAGCCATGGCGAACAGTGTCCAGCTTGAGCGCAGTCGAGACCAGCCCAAAACAATCAGGATAATGAACAATAATGTAAACCAGCTAGCCTGTCCCCAAGGATTCCAGTCATTGAGCATCATTCGCGTGAACGGCTCAAACTTTAGTGCCGCAACTAATCTTGTCGCTAGCGTCGTTCCTTGATGGAAAGCCGTCTGGCCATCCACAAAAGCAAACGGAGTTCCGAAAGCGCTCCAAAGGTAGATCATGAATAGCCAGAGGCCCGACGTCGCAAGAAGGACGCTTGGCAGGAGGGCAAGGAGGAACTTCGTCTGATCGCGATTGGCCCACATCTCCCAAAGAAGGACAGGCAATAGGACGACGCCCGTCGATCGAGTAGAGACTGCCAAGCCTGCAAGCAGTGCTGCCGACAAGTAGTACTTTCGTTTCAAAGCATGAAAAAACGAGACGATTAGCAGCAGTGCTAAGGGCTCGGTATACCCGGCCGATAGCAAGACCGAAGCGGGAAAAAAGCTGAGCAGCGCCGTTGTGGCGAGAGCCAGTTGATCACCAAATTCCTCACGAACCAGCTTGAAAAGGACGACGATCGCGAGCAATCCCGCGACGTTCGATACCAACAGCAATGCATCCGCAGGCGTGAGACCGCTAATCGTCGCCAAGCCCCGTGCGAGCATCGGATACAGCGGGTAAAATACGATGTTCTGTTGAACAGTCGGATCGCCGTTATACTGATAGCCATCTGTGACGATCTTGAAATACCATTCCGAATCCCATTGCAGCAGTTGGTGGTACCAGATCGGTCCCGCAGACCAGACATCCGGCCCCGAGGGCAAATATTTTTGGGAGAATACCAGTCCGAGTGCGACCACCACCCGCGAACAAAAAAATATCAAGATGGCCAAACAATAGGGAAGCCAAGAATCTTTCCAAGTGGGATAGCGCATCTCCATTCCATAGTGTCGCTCGGTAAGAGCCCAAGATCAATTGCCCCAGGTGTACTGCCTTGACATTTGGCGGGCATGACCCGGCAGACTTCCGAACGTCCTGCGTTGAGATGGATCTCGGCCAGCCTGAAGATCTGCATCGACTCTTGGAGGACGCGGGCTTGGCAACCGTGATTTTCTGCTTCTTGGGGGAAAAGCGAACCTGGTTAGGCCGGTTGAATGTCGCCTTGTGGCACGAACCGGACCAGCCGGGACGGTCTAACGATGTCCGTTTGTCGGGGGTGGACCGGAAGTGGTCGGCGAACGGTCAGAACGGCGCTAATGACCCAACTCGGACCTCCCGAAAGATGACGCACGTTCATTGCTGCTGTGCCACTGCCCGGCATAATGCCCACTTGAGAGACAATCGGGCTCCTTCGATTACCGCTCACAGGTGCGCAACAAAGTGGTAGGGTCCCCTTGTCCCAGCGGCGTGGGTCAGTCTGGTCGTTCGGAGGGCGCTGTGACGGAGCAGCGGGTTCAAAGGCGATTAGCGGCGATCTTGGCTGCCGACGTGGTCGGTTACTCTGCGTTGATGCAACGCGCTGAGGAGGCCACCTACGCCGAGTTCGAGCGGCTGAAGCGCGAAGTAATCGAGCCTGGCCTCTCCTGCCACGACGGGCGGCTGATCAAGACCACGGGTGACGGCGCGTTGGCCGAGTTCGCAAGTCCGTCGGCTGCGGTGCGATGCGCTGTGAACATACAGGAAAGCATCGTATCAGGCCGAAGCCCCCTTATGCTTCGTATTGGGGTCAATCTCGGGGAAGTTATCGTTGGAGCTGACGGCGATCTTTTTGGCGACGGGATCAACATTGCGGTCCGGCTGGAGGGGACCGCCGATCCGGGCGGCATCCTGATTTCCGAGAAGGTGTACAGCGAGGTCGAGGGCAAGCTGGATGTTGGCTTCGAGGACCGGGGCGAACAGCGGCTCAAGAACATCTCCAGGCCGGTCCGCGCTTACGCTGTTCGCGCGGGAGCGCACAGCATACTGATCGATAGGCTAAGTGCGGCCCCGCCACTCCCGGACAAGCCTTCCATCGCCGTGCTGCCGTTTGACAATATGAGCGGCGATCCCGAGCAGGAATACTTCGCGGACGGAATGGTTGAGGAGATCACCACCGCGCTTTCGCGGTTCAAATGGCTGTTTGTGATCGCCCGCAATTCGAGCTTTACGTTCAAAAACAAAGCCGTCGATGTGAAGGAGGTCGGACGCAGGCTTGGCGTGCGCTATGTCCTCGAGGGGTCTGTGCGCAAGGCATCGGGGAAAGTCCGCATCACCGGGCAATTGATTGATGCGATTACTGGCGCACACATTTGGGCGGACAGGTTCGAGCGTGACCTCACGGATATTTTCGTTCTCCAGGACGAAGTCACCGTTGCCGTGGTCTCGGCCATTCAGCCAAGATTGCTTCAAACAGAAATCGATTTGGCGGCGCGGCGGCGACCGGAGGACCTCACCGCTTATGATTTTTATCTCCGGGCTTTGCCGCAGTATTACCTATCGACCCGCGAAGGGCTGGCAGAGGCGCTCAGGCTGGCGCATCGCGCTCTGGAGCTGGACTCTCGGTTCGGCTTTGCCGCGGCTCTGGCCGCGAACTGTTATACGCTTAAGGTCCTTTTGGGCTATGACGACCCTCAATTCAACCGCAAGGAAGCAGTTCGACTGCTTCGCCTGGCATTGAGCATCGACGATAGTGATCCGGAAACGTTAGCGTACGCTGCCATAATCTCCGCGTTCATGGTCGACGATAGTGAAAGTGGAATCGAAATGGCTGATCGCGCGGTCGCGCTCAACCCAAATTCATATACGGCATGGCGCGGCAGAGGCTGGGTCTATCGAAATGCGGGGCTGCCGGAGGAAGCGGTCCGGAGCTTCGAACGCGCCGTGCGCATGAGCCCGGTAGACCCGACGCTACACCGGTCGTTTACTGGGATGGGGATGGCCTTTATTGAGCTTCGTCGCTTTGACGAGGCCATCGCCGCAGGGAAGAAAGCCCTTCGTCAGAACCCCTCCCATCCGACAGCGTACCGCTGTCTCGCGTCCGCTTTCGCCCACCTCGGACGCGACGCCGAGGCGCGTGAGGCGGCGGCGCGTGTGCTTGAGACCGATCCCGGTTCTACGATATCTGCGTTCATCGCCCGGGGCGGACAATCAAACGCGAAGCTGTTGATTGAGGGGCTTCGGAAGGCGGGGTTGCCCGAGTAGCTCCCCGACGTCCATGAGGTGATCGAATGCCGGCATTCTGCTGCGGCGCATGAGTCCGGTGATGGCACATAGCGTCGTTTCGCTGCTATGCAGCAGCACGTCGGCTATCGGGGCATAGCGGACTCTGGCGCGGCGTCAGCCCGGCAAAGTTATGGGTTCACGGACTGGATGCATCGGCCGCCGCCTGCGCCAAGGCTTCTCGACGGCCCGAGACCGCAAGTCCCGGCGAAGCCCTGGCGTCGCAAGGTGGCGGGGCACGACGAGTGTCAGGATTTCGCAGGCGCCGGCGGTCCGTACGGCTCGCTCGCCGCATCCTCTACCACCTTTGGCTCCCGGTCCCCCGCCAGCACGCGCTGCACGCTGACGAAGAACACCGGCACCATCAACAGCGCCAGGATCACCACCGCGATCATGCCGCCCATGACGCTGGTGCCGAGCGCCTGCTGGCTGGCGCCGCCGGCGCCCGTAGCAATGGCCATCGGCAGCACGCCGCAGACGAAGGCGAGACCGGTCATCAGGATCGGGCGGAAGCGCAGCGAGCAGGCTTCCACGGTTGCCTCGACCAGCGGCTTGCCTTGCGCGCGCAGGTCCTTGGCGAATTCGATGATGAGGATGGCGTCTTTTGCCGCAAGGCCAATAATGGTGATCAGTCCGACGGTGAAATAGACGTCGTTGGGCAGCCCACGCATCGTGGCCGCAATCACCGCGCCGCAGATGCCGAGCGGCACCGTCAGCAGCACCGCGAGCGGAATGGTCCAGCTCTCATAGAGGGCGGCGAGCAGCAGGAACACCACCAGCACCGAGAGGCCGAGCAGGAACGGCGCCTGCGAGCCGGACAGCTTTTCCTGCAGCGACTGGCCGGTCCATTCGTAGCCGAAGCCACGCGGCAGCTTGTCGGCGAGCCGCTCCATTTCCGCGATGGCGTCGCCGGAGGTGAAGCCGGGCTTGGCCTCGCCTGAGATGCGCACGGCGGGATAATAGTTGAAGCCGGCGATCTGGGTCGGCCCCCTCGACCACTGAACCGTGGCGAAGGCGGAGAACGGCACCAATTGCCCGCGACTGTTCTTGACGTTGTAATTGAGGATGTCGTCCGCGTTCATGCGGCTGGCGCGGTCGGCCTGCACGATCACGCGCTGCATCCGCCCGCGGTTCGGGAAGTCGTTGATGTAATTCGAGCCGAGATTGGTCGAGATGGTCTGGTTGATGTCCTCGAAGGTGACGCCGAATGCGCCGGCCTTCTCGCGGTCGATCACCAGATTGACCTGCGGCGCCGGCGGCAGGCCCTCGACATAGACCTTTTGCAGCACGCGGCTGGCATTGGCTTCCGCGATCAGGCGATCGGACGCAGCGACCAGCGCCGGATAACCCTTCTGCCCGCGGTCCTGCAGGCGGAACGAGAAGCCCGAGGAATTGCCGAGATTGTCGATCGGCGGCGGCTGCAGCGCTGAAATCCTGGCGTCGCGGATCGAAGATAGCTCGCGGTTGATGTCGGCGACGATCGCCGCAGCGGAATCCTTCTTGCCTCGCTCCGACCAGTCCTTCAGCGTGATGAAGGCCTGCGCGGTGTTCATGCCCTGGCCGAGGAAGCTGAAGCCGGTCAGGAACGTGACGTCCTCGACGCCGGCGCGCTCGCGGAGATATTTTTCGACCTGCTCGACCGCGGCCTCGGTGCGTGCATAGGAGGAATCGGACGGCGTCTGCACGTCGGTGGTGATGAAGCCCTGGTCGTCGACCGGCAGGAAGCCGCCGGGCAGCCGGACGAAGGCCCAGCCGAGGCCAATGAACAGCACCGCGTAGATTGCCATCAGCCGGCCGGTGCGCTTCAGCGATCCCTTGACGGTGTGCGTATAGCCGCCGCGGCCGCTCTCGAGCACACGGTTGAACCAGCCGAACACGCCCTTCTTCGCATGACCATGGCCTGCTTCGACCGGCTTCAGCAGCGTCGCGCACAGCGCCGGCGTTAGCGAGAGTGCCAGCAACGCGGAGAAAGCGATTGCGGAAACCATGGTGACGGAGAACTGGCGGTAGATAATGCCGACCGATCCCGGGAAGAACGCCATCGGCACGAA